>NZ_SCOT01000042.1 GCF_005502465.1 Sphingopyxis sp. L1A2A | reverse complement strand
AGGGGTCGGGGGTGGGTGGCCGCCGAAGGCGGCGCTCTGCCTCGGCTCGCTAGCGCTCGCACCCACCCCTAACCCCTCCCTGAAAGGGAGGGGAACGTCTTAAATCCACCCCAAAGCAGACGCTTGCTTGTCGTTATGCCGAAGCCAGCGCCGCCGTCTTCACCACCCGCTTCGCCGCTTTCGGTCGCCGAAACCAGAAGGTCCACACGGTCAGGCTCCCCAGCAACGCCAGCACCAGCCCCGACGCGGTCATCAGCAGGCGATAGGGCAGCCCGCCGACCTTCGCGGCGTGGAGCGGATAGGCCATGTTGAACGCTTGTGCCCCTGGCGGCATCGCCAGCGCGTCGCGTGCCCCGAGCAACGTGCCCGTCTCGGCATCGAACCACAGGGTCGAGCGGCCGTTGGGCAGCCATTCGCCGGGCTGTTTCATGCGCAGGCTGATCGGGTCGCCGGGTTTGCGCGGCAGGCTGAGGATACGGAACTCGCCATCGGGAAAGCGCGCGCGCGCGGTGGTCAGCATCGCGGTCCAGTCGGGATCGGCGGCCAGCGGTCCGCCCTTGTATTTCGGCGGTTCGAGCGCTTTCGCGGTCTCGGCGACCGGCCCGAACGGCGCAACGACGATCGCGGCAAAGGGGCGGAAGATCATCATCGTCCCGGTGACGACCGACAGGAGCAGAAGCGGCGCGACGACCACGCCGATGTCGCGGTGCTGCATGACGATCGCCGGACGGGTCATCCGTTTCGGCCACAGCCGCAGCTTGAACGTCTTGCGGGTGCGCCACCACAGGATCACCCCCGAGATGACGAAGAACAATCCGGCCAGCCCCGCGATCCCGATCACCCATTCGCCGGCGTCGCCGGTGAACAGATGGTGGTGGAAATCGAACAGCCAGATTTCGGGGCGTTCCCACTGGCTGGCCCAGCGCGTGACGACCTCGCCCGACTGGCTGGCGTAGAGCCCCGCGCCCTCCTCGAACCGCAGCTGATGCAGCCCGAGGCGTTGGCTGGCGTAAATGATGCCCTGCGCATCGCCGGGCATCGCCATCAGTTTTTCGGTCGTTGCGGCGACGGTGGCGAGGTCGGTGACCTGTGCGTCGCCCGCGTGCGGCAGGCCGACCCACTCTTCCTTATGGACCAGAATCGCCCCCGACAGCCCGAGCAGCGCCAGCACGAGGCCGATCAGCCCCCCGGTCCAGCGGTGCAGCGTGTCGAGCAGCTTCATCATTTAAAACCGATAATCCCAGCCAAGCGTGAAGGAGCGCCCGCGGCCGGCGAAGTTGAAGAAATTGTCGGTCGGCCGCTGGGTGTCGCTGGCGTAGCTGATATATTGTTTGTCGAACAGATTCTGCACCGCCAGGCTGATGCCGCCGATGCCGGTCTGGTAACGGACGATTGCGTCGGTCAGATTATAGCCGCCGAAATCGTTGCGCGGATCGCGGCCCGGCCCTTCAAAGCTGCGCGACAGATAAAATTGCGTCTGCACCCGCGCCGAAAACGCACCCTTGGCATAAGCGGCAGCCAGGTTCAGGCGATCGGGCGAGATGTTGGCCCCGTCGAGGTCGGTTTCGACGACATCATTGCCGTCGTCGTCGAACTGCCCGACGATATGGGCATAGCCCGCCGACAGCGTCAGCCCATCGATCGGCATCTTGACCGCCAGGTTGATCTCCAGCCCCTCGATCTCGACGCGCTGGCGCACAACGTCGAAAATGCCGTCGGGGCGCGCGATCAGCAATTGCCCCTTGGTGCTCGACGACCAGAAATAGCTGGCGCTGGCATCGAGCGGGCCGCGTTTCACCTCCAGCCCCAGTTCGCGGTTGTTCGAAATGATCGGCGAGATGTCGAGAAAATCGTCGATATCGACCCCTGGGGTCCGCACCGCGCGGGTGATGCGGCCGACGTCGGGGACGGTATAGCCCTCGGCATAGCTGGCATAGGCGCGGATGCCCTTGATCGGTTCGACGATCACGCCGCCGTTGAGCAATATGTCGTCAAAGGTCGGGCTGCCCCCCGCGACGAACGTGCTGCCCGACGAGGCGAGCGTCCTAAAATCGTCGATCGTGATCTTCACATTTTCATAGCGCGCCCCGCCGGCCAGGCGGACGATACCGCCCGCCAGCTTCAGGTTCGCCTGAGCAAAGGGTGCGAGGCTGCGGAAATCGGTCGGCGGCACCCAGGCGCGGTCGGTCGCGATCAACCGTTGTTCGGTCGTGTCCCACAGCGCGTCGAACCCGGCGATCAGCGTCAGCGCCTCGAACCCCGGAACTTCGCGTTCGTAGCTGAGTTTGCCGCCGATCTTGCGGCTGCGGTTCTGCGACTGGTCGAACAAGGTACCGACCGGCGCGATCGCCGCGTCCTGAAAGGTCGCGATCGGATTGGGCTCGCCGCCAAAGGTGTCGCGGCTGCGGTTCCAGAAAATCTGGCTGACGAAATTGCCGCCGCCCAACTCGGGATCGGTCAGCGATAGAGCGACGCTTTCGGTGCGGCCGGTGGCGGGGACGCCCGGCGGGGTGCCGCGGCGCTGGCTGGTCGGCAGGCCGGTCGCACGGCTGCCGGCGACGACGATGTAATCGCCCTCGCCTTCCAGTTCAAAGCGGCTGGCGATCAGGTCGAGGCGCATCGTATCGCTCACCGCATAGCCGAAACGGCTGAACAGCGAGAGCGTCTTGCTATCCTGTGTCTCGCCCTGCGTCAGGTTGATCCCGACCGGGCGCCCCTCGCCGTCGCGAAAGATGCCGCGCACTTCATAGGTCGCGCCGACCGAGGCGTCGAAGCGCCCCGCCTTGTACTGGACCAGCCCCGCGAGCTTGCCGCCCATCCCGGCCTTGGAAAAATCATTGTCGGCGGTGCCCTGCACCAACGTGCGCCCGCTGATGCCGTCCTCGCTCGGTGCGCCAACCGTGACCTGGTTGACGATGCCGCCGGTGCCGCCGATCCCCTGCAACGCGTTCGACCCGAAGATCAGCTCGACGCGGTCGATGAAAAAGCCGTCGATGGTGAACCCGTCGCGGCTGCCGTCGCGCAGCGGGGTCGATTGCGGGATGCCGTTGATCGCATAGAGCGGCGAGCGGCCGCGCAGCGTCTCGCCCGCGCCCGACAATTTCTGCCGCGTCGGCGAAAAGCTCGGCGACAGCGTCGCCACTGCGTCGGTCACCGACCCCGAAATCGCGAGCTGCTGGTCGAGCGCATCCTTGTCGATGATGTCAATCGTCAGCGGCAATGCGCTTGGCGGCAGGATGGTGCGCGCCGCGGTGACGATGATCGTATCTTCGCCGGCGGCAGCGTCGTCGGGGGCCTCCTGCGCGAAGGCGGGGGCGGACAGCGCGGTCGAGGCCAGCGCGGTGACGAGCAATTTGCGAATCATTCTTAACTCCTGTTCGGAGTGCCGCTAATGCGAGCGATTTGCAGATGCAAGAGGAAAGGCAGCCGTGGTAGCCCGAGACTCCGCTGCCTCCCCCTCGATGGAGGAGGCAGCGAGACTTACGAACTTGTTGGTTAATCGCAGCGGAGGGGGTGGGCTCTCGGCCTGACGCGGCGGCACGATGACGCACCATCACCCTCATCCAATTTCGCCTAATCGCTGCGCGATAAGGCTGCGTATCCTTCTCCCATCAAGGGAGAAGGAAATTTCCCCACGCTCCCCAAACCGCGCTATCATTCGCGTGATGCGGGAAAAGGAACTGCGCTTCGCCCTGATTTGCTACGGCGGCATCAGCCTCGCCGTCTACATGCACGGCATCACCAAGGAAGTGTGGCGCCTCGCCGCCGCGTCGCGCGCCTTTCACGACGGCACCGCATCGACCGGGGCGGGCGCGGTCTATGCCGACTTGCTCGCCGATCTGGCCGCGCGCAGCAATATCCGGCTGCGCGTCCTTGCCGACATCGTCGCAGGCGCCAGCGCGGGCGGGATCAACGGCATTTTCCTGGCGCGCGCGCTCGCGACGGGGCAGTCGCTCGATCCGCTCACCGACCTGTGGCTGGACAGCGCCGATGTCGACAAGCTGATCGATCCCGACGCGCGCCCGCTGTCGGCGGCGACCAAATTCTGGGCGGTGCCGATCGCCGGGTGGATGATGAAAAAGCGCGGCAATACCATCGACCGCACCGTCGGCGCGGGGGCGCAGGACGAGGTGCGCGCCAAGCTGTCGCGCTTTGTCCGCGCGCGCTGGTTCGAACCGCCATTCGGCGGCGAGACTTTTGTGAACCTGCTGCTCGACGCCTTCGACGCGATGGAGCAGGGGCCGCGCGGGCCGGTGCTGGTGCCGGACGGCCAGCCGGTCGATCTGTTCGTGTCGGTCACCGACTTCGCCGGGCACAGCGTGCCGCTGGCGCTCAACAGCCCGGCGCGGGTGAGCGAGGACGAACATCGGCTGATGCTGCATTTTCGCGAGGACGACCGCACCGGCACGCGGCTCGACGATGTGCCGGGGCTCACCGCCGCGGCGCGTGCGACCGCCAGCTTTCCGGGCGCCTTCCCGCCCTTCACGCTGCGCGAACTCGACCGGGTGCTGGGCAAGCGGGGCATCGCGTGGCCCGACCGCGACAGCTTCATCCGCACCCAATTGCCCGCCACGGCCGAGGGCGATCCCGCCGACCGGGTGCTGATCGACGGCTCGGTGCTCGCCAATGCGCCGTTCCGCCCCGCGATCGCGGCGCTGAAACAGCGCCCGGCGCGGCGCGAAATCGACCGGCGCTTTGTCTATATCGATCCCAAGCCCGATTACCGCGCGATCAGCTTTGGCAAACCCGCGGCGGCGGCCACGACGACGGAAGCGGCGCGGCTGCCCGGTTTTCTGGCAACGATCCTTGGCGCCCTCTCCGAAATTCCGCGCGAACAGCCGATCCGCGAGAATGTCGAAGCGATCGAACTCATGTCGCGCCGCATCCGCCGCATGCAGCATATCGTCGACGCGATGAAGGTCGAGGTCGAGGAACAGGTCGCGGCGCTGTTCGGCAGCACCTTCTTTCTCGACACCCCGACGGTGGCGCGGCTCGAAAAATGGCGCGCCAAGGCGCAGGATCAGGCGGCGGCGCGCGCCGGCTTCGCTTATGCGCCCTATGGTCACCTCAAACTGTCGGCGGTGATCGAGGAACTGGCGGCGTTGATCGACCGGCTGGTACCGGCGGAGGGCAGCGTCCATCAGGCGAACCGGCGGCGCGCGTTGTGGGATGAAGCGCGGGCGCGCGGGCTCGACCGGATTTCGGGCAAGCGCGGCGCCGGGGCGAGCGGCGACGCGATCGCCTTTTTCCGCACCCACGATCTGGGTTTCCGCATCCGCCGCCTGCGCTTTCTGGCGCGCGAACTCGACACCGCGGTCGAGGCGACGCGCGACGGCCGCGACCCGGCGTGCGAGGATATGCGCGCCGCGATCTTTACCGCGCTCGGCCTCTATCTCGACCGCCAGGGCGACGCCTGGCTGGCGGGTCTCGACCTGCCCGCCGATGCCGGGCCGGGCGACTGGATCGACGCGGTAGCGGCGCGGCGCGACCTGACCGCGATCGACGGTGAGGCCGACGCGTTGATCGCCGCCGCGCTGGCGGCAATGCCCAAGGATGACCGGCGCACGCTCTTGCTCGCCTATCTCGGCTATCCCTTTTACGACATCGCAACGCTGCCGCTGCTGCAGGGCGAGGGGTTCGACGAGTTCGATCCGATCAAGATCGACCGCATCTCGCCGTCCGATGCGACCGCGATCCGCACCGGCGGCGCCGCGGCGATGCTGAAAGGGATCGAGTTCAACAGCTTCGGCGCCTTTTTCAGCCGCGCGTACCGCGAGAATGATTATCTATGGGGGCGGCTGCACGGCGCCGACCGGCTGATCGACATCGTCGCGAGCAGCGTCGGCGGCGAAAAAGGACTGTCGGCGGAGGAGTTGAAGACGCTGAAGCGCCGGGCGTTTCACGCGATCCTGGATGAAGAGGAGGGGCGGTTGCCGAAGGTTGCCGGGCTGATTGCGGAGTTGAGAGTCGAGATTGGCGAGCGCTAATCCCTTCTCCCCTTGCGGGAGAAGGATATGAAGGCTTGTGAGCAAAGCGAACTAGCCGCAGTTGGATGAGGGGTTGCGAGCGAAGCTCGCGCGGTTGCCTTGCAACCGCAGACCCCTCACCCAGCTTCGACTAGGCAGCAAGCTGCCAAGTCTCCACATCCCTCTCCCGCAAGGGGAGAGGGAAGAAACCTCAATCCCGCAAATCGTCCCACATATCCTTGATCCGCCCGAAAAAGCCCTGGCTTGCGGGACATTCGTCGCCGGTCTCGGTCTCGCGGAATTCGGCGAGCAATTCCTTTTGCCGGGCGCTGAGCTTGGTCGGGGTTTCGACATCGACCTGGATCACCAGATCGCCATGACCGCGGCCGTTGAGCACCGGCATCCCGGCGCCGCGCTGGCGCAATTGCTTGCCCGACTGGATGCCCGCCGGGATGTGGATATCGTGCCTGGTGCCGTCGAGCCCGGGGATGCTGATCTCGCCGCCGAGCGCCGCGGTGGTAAAGCTGATCGGGGCGCGCGTGAACAAGGTCGTGCCTTCGCGCTCGAACAGCTTGTGCCGCGCCATGTGCAGGAAAATATACAGGTCGCCCGGCGCCGCGCCGCGCGCGCCGCTCTCACCCTCGCCCGACAGGCGGATGCGGGTGCCTTCGTCGACCCCGGCGGGGATGTTGACGGTCAGCGTCTTGCGCCGGTCGACGCGGCCTTCGCCATGGCATGAATTGCACGGGTCGGCGATGACCTCGCCCGCGCCCTGACAGGCCGGGCAGGTGCGCTCGACCATGAAGAAACCCTGCTGCGCGCGCACCTTGCCATGCCCGGCGCAGGTCGCGCAGCGGCTGGTCTGGGTGCCGGGTTTGGCGCCCGATCCGTCGCACGGCTCGCAGCGCGCCGCGACATCGACCTGAATCTCGCGGCTACAGCCGGTGAAGGCGTCCTCGAAACGGATTTCCATGTCATAGCGCAGATCAGCGCCGCGCGCCGGGCCGCGCTGTTGCCGCCCGCCGCCGAACGCCGAACCGAAAATCGATTCGAAAATATCGCCGATGTCGCCGAAATCGGCCCCCGCGCCGGCGCCGTTGCCGCCGCGCACGCCATCCTTGCCGAACCGGTCATAGGCAGCGCGCTTTTGCGGATCGCGCAGGCAGTCATAGGCCTCGCTGATTGCCTTGAACCGCGATTCGCTGTCGTGGCACCCCGGATTCTTGTCGGGGTGATACTTCATCGCCAGCTTGCGGTAACTGGCCTTCAGCGTCGCATCGTCGGCGGTGCGTTCGCATTCGAGCAGTTCGTAATAATCGATGTCGAGTGACATAGGTCGTCGGCCCCTAGCCTTCCCTCTCAAATCCGTTCGCCCTGAGCCTGTCGAAGGGCCGTCCTTTCTTCGCAGCGGAAGAGGAAGAACGGTGCTTCGACAAGCTCAGCACGAACGGCATGAGAGGTCAGCCCTTACTTCTTGTCGTCTTCGACTTCGGAGAATTCGGCGTCGACGACATCTTCGTCGGTCTTCGCCTCACCGGCATCGTCGGCGCCGGGGGACGCGGCGGCCTGCTGTTCCTTTTCGTAGATCGCCTGACCCAGCTTCATCGCGACCTGCGCGAGTGCCTGGCTCTTTTCGGTCATCGTGGCGGGATCGCCGCCTTCGACCGCGGTCTTGGCTTCGGCAACCGCCGCTTCGATTTCGG
Source organism: Sphingopyxis sp. L1A2A (assembly GCF_005502465.1). Lineage (GTDB taxonomy): Bacteria > Pseudomonadota > Alphaproteobacteria > Sphingomonadales > Sphingomonadaceae > Sphingopyxis. The sequence goes on along the minus strand of NZ_SCOT01000042.1, from coordinate 17,829 downwards.
CCTTCAGCGCCGCATCGACCTTGTCGCCATGCTCGACAAGCTGGCGTTCGGTCGAGTGGATCAGGCTTTCGGCGTTGTTCTTCGCCTCGGCCGCCTCGCGGCGCACCTTGTCCTCTTCGGCGAACTGCTCGGCGTCCTTGACCATCTGGTCGATGTCGGAGTCGCTGAGCCCGCCACTGGCCTGGATCTTGATCTGCTGTTCCTTGCCGGTGCCCTTGTCCTTGGCGTGGACCGACACGATGCCGTTGGCGTCGATGTCAAAGGTCACCTCGATCTGCGGCACGCCGCGCGGCGCGGGGGGAATGCCGACCAGGTCGAACTGGCCGAGGATCTTGTTGTCCTGCGCCATTTCGCGCTCGCCCTGAAACACGCGGATCGTCACCGCCGACTGATTGTCGTCGGCGGTCGAATAGACCTGCGACTTCTTCGTCGGGATGGTGGTGTTGCGGTCGATCATCTTGGTCATGATGCCGCCCAGCGTCTCGATGCCGAGGCTCAGCGGGGTGACGTCGAGCAGCAGCACGTCCTTGACGTCGCCCTGCAGCACGCCGGCCTGGATCGCGGCGCCGATCGCGACGACTTCGTCAGGGTTCACACCGGTGTGCGGTTCCTTGCCAAAGAAATCCTTCACGACTTCGCGCACCCGCGGCATGCGGGTCATGCCGCCGACGAGGACGACTTCGTCGATCGCGCTCGCCGAAATGCCGGCGTCCTTGATCGCCTTCTTGCACGGTTCGAGCGTGCGCTTGACCAGCTCCTCGACCAGCTTCTCGAGATCGGAGCGGGTGATCGTCTTGACCAGATGCTTCGGCCCGTTGGCGTCGGCGGTGATAAAGGGCAGGTTGACCTCGGTCGTCGCGGCCGACGACAGTTCGATCTTTGCCTTTTCGGCGGCTTCCTTCAGGCGCTGGAGCGCGAGCTTGTCACCGCGCAGGTCGATGCCTTCGTCCTTCTTGAAGGTGTCGGCCAGGAATTCGACGATCTTGCTGTCGAAATCTTCACCGCCCAGGAAGGTGTCGCCGTTGGTCGACTTCACTTCGAACACGCCGTCGCCCACCTCGAGGATCGAGATGTCAAAGGTGCCGCCGCCAAGGTCATAGACCGCGATCGTCTTGTTCTCGGTCTTGTCGAGGCCATAAGCGAGCGCCGCTGCGGTCGGCTCGTTGATGATCCGCAGCACTTCGAGGCCCGCGATCTTGCCGGCGTCCTTGGTCGCCTGGCGCTGCGCGTCGTTGAAGTAGGCGGGGACGGTGATCACCGCCTGCTCGACCTTTTCGCCGAGATAGGCTTCGGCGGTTTCCTTCATCTTCTGCAGGATGAAGGCGCTGATCTGCGACGGCGAATAATCCTCGCCGCCCGCCTTGACCCATGCGTCGCCGTTGCTGCCCTTGACGATGGTGTAGGGGACCAGCTCGGTGTCCTTCTTGGTGATCGGATCGTCGAAACGGCGGCCGATCAGGCGCTTCACCGCAAACACCGTGTTTTCGGGGTTGGTCACCGCCTGGCGCTTGGCCGGCTGGCCGATCAGGCGTTCGCCATCCTTGGCAAAGGCGACGATCGACGGCGTCGTGCGCGTGCCTTCGACATTTTCGATTACCTTGGGCTTGCCGCCTTCCATCACCGCGACACAGCTGTTCGTGGTGCCGAGGTCGATCCCGATCACTTTGGCCATACTTCACTCGTCCTTGTTGCTTCTGCGGCGCCCTGAAAAGGCACGCCTGATATGGAGGTTCTGGGCGCGATATAGGTGCGCTAATCCTTGGCACAAGGGTTTTGAGGGCTTATCGGGGACAGGAAATGACACGCCATCACGGAGTCCTCCCAAAATGAAACCTCTCGCTCTCGCCGCTCTTGCCGCCACCGCGCTAACCCTGTCGGCATGCGGGGAAAATCTGGGCAAGGGGCAACCGCTCAATGTCGTCAGCGGCCATATCGTGATGGGCGCCACCGCCGATCGCCCCGCGGTCGGCTATTTCCGGGTTCAGGGCGGGCCGCAGCCGGTGCAGCTGGTCGCGGTCACCGCCGATCTCGCCCAGCGCGTCGAAATGCATGAAAGCGTGCGCGAAAACGGCGTCGTGACGATGAAACCGCTGGCCCGCGCCGACGTCCCGGCCAAGGGTGAGCTGGCGTTCAAACAGGGCGGCAAGCATCTGATGATCTGGGGCATCAATCCCGCCGCGGTCCGCGCCGGCAAGCTGCCAATGGCGTTTGTGTTCACCAACAACAACAATGAACGCATCCTGTTCGACATGGTGATCAAGCCCGCCGAAGGCACCGCAGGGGACGAAATGGACCATGGCGCGATGGACCATGGCGCGATGGACCATGGTTCGATGGATATGGGCGCCGACAAGGGCGCCGAACAGGCTGCGGACGCGAAGAAATAAGGGTGCGCTCCAACAGCTTGTCATTGCGAGCGCAGCGAAGCAATCCAGAGTGGTGTAACCCGCCCTGGATTGCTTCGCTGCGCTCGCAATGACGAGGTTCTGATGTTGCGATCTTCGCGGCCTTTGACCACAGGCGAGATCGCGCTGGCCCGCACGGTGTTCGGCGGCGCGGTCGCCTATGACCGCGTCCGCATCTGCCACCACAAATGGATATTCTTCCAGCCGCGCGGCGTCGTCATGGCGCCGATGGGCAGCCTGCACTTCAACCCGCATGGCGAACTCTATTGCGATGATTTCAGCGCCGCGTCGCAGCGCCTGCAGGGCCTGTTCATCCACGAAATGACGCATGTCTGGCAGGCGCAGACGCGCGGCCGCTGGTATCTGGTGCTGATGCGCCACCCGTTCGCGACGTACAGTTACAGCCTGAAGCCCGGCTGGCTGCTCACCCGCTATGGGCTGGAACAACAGGCGGAGATCGTCCGCCATTACTGGCTGCTCACCCAGGGCATGGTCGTCGGTGGCGGTCCGGGGGTCGAGGCGTATCGCGCGATCCTGCCGACCGAATGGGCCGAGCCCGGATAACCGCTTCGATGCTCGAGTAGGAAAAGGCCGGGGAGCGGCAACCGCCCCCCGGCCCGGATTATCAGTGCTGCATATCCTTGTGATCGGCGTGGTCAGATTTGTCCTCGCCCTTTTTGTCGCAGCAGCAGCCATCCTTCATGTCCTTGCAGCAGCACGCCTTCTTGGGCGCCTCTGCGGCATGGGCGACCGCTGGGGTGGCCAGCGCGATCGCCAGTCCGAACAATATTTTCTTCATGCTATGTCTCCTTTGAATGATCAGATCGGGATGGCATTCAGGAGCGTGGCGGTTCGGCTTCGGGAGCCAGGTCAAGACCGTCGAGCCGCGTCATCGCGATGACGGACGGCGTGAATTTCATCAAGCCGATGGGCGTCATGTCGGGAGCCAGGCACGCGATCCCGATGCAGGGCGAGGCGCAGTCGGGATGCGCGGGCAGCGGCTTCGTCTTTGCCGGCCCGGACATGTTGCAGCCTGCCATGGCGAGCCCCGCGGTCTGGGTTGCCGCGGCTGCGGTGCACAGCGGGCTACCCGGTCCGGCCGCAAGCAGCACCGCCGCGAACAGCAGGAGCAGAGATCGAAAGAGCCGCTGTCGTGTCATGTCCAGCGCATCTGTATCTGGAAGTGCGGCACATGCAATCCCGGCGGCAACGGTCGGTGCCTTTCGGGCCAGCAAAAAACTCACTGGCGCAGGGGCCGGGCATGGCGGCCATTCTTCGCTGGCCAAAGGTTGGTTGTTCGATCTATGTTCCGGCCATGGATGGAAGCTCGCTCGTTGTCGCCCTTGTTGCCCTTGCTATTGGCGGTCTGATCGGCTGGCTGTTCGCCGGTCGCCAGGCTGGCGCGCTCAAGGCCGAGCGCGACGGTCTGGCCGATCGGTTCAAGACGGCGGTCACCGACCTTGCGGCAGAGGCCGAGGCGCGCAAGGCGGCGGATATTCAGCTCGCCTCGCTGCTCAGCGAACAACGCGCGCGCGACGCCGCGCATGATGCCCAGATCGCGCAGCTGAAGGATGCACAGGCGGCGCTCACGACGCAGTTTCGCGAGGTTGGGCAGGTGATGCTCGACGGCGCGCAAAAGGCTTTCCTCGAACGCGCCGAGGCGCGCTTCAAGGAAAGCGAGACGACCGCGGGGCAGAATCTGAAGGCGCTGCTGTCGCCGGTCCACGAGCGGTTGCAGAAATATGAGGAGGCGGTCGGCAAGGTCGAGGCCGAGCGGCGCGATGCTTTCGGGCTGCTCCACGGTCAGATCGCCGCGATGCGCGAAGGCACCGAACGGGTGTCGAGCGAGGCGGCGAAGCTGGTCAACGCGCTGCGCAACGCGCCGAAGGCGCGCGGGCGCTGGGGCGAGCAGCAGCTCAAGAACGTCCTCGAAAGCTGCGGCCTGTCCGAACATGCCGATTTCCAGACCGAGGTGAGCGTGACCGACGGCGATGGCGGGCGGCTGCGCCCCGATGTCGTGGTAAAGGTGCCGGGCGGGCAGAGCCTGGTGATCGACGCCAAAGTGTCATTGAACGCCTATCAGGACGCGTTCGGCGCGGTCGAGGAGCGCGAAAAGGCGCTGCATCTCGCCGCCCACGCCGCGGCGATGAAGGCGCATGTCAACACGCTGGGCGCCAAGGCCTATTGGAATCAGTTCGACGACACCCCCGATTTTGTCGTGATGTTCGTGCCGGGCGAACATTTCCTCGCCGCGGCGCTCGATCAGGATCCGGCGCTCTGGGACTATGCGTTCGAGCGCAAGGTGCTGCTGGCGACCCCGACCAATTTGATCGCGATCGCGCGCACCGTCGCGGCGGTGTGGCGGCAGGAAAAGCTCGCCAATCAGGCGCGCGAGATCGCCGCACTCGGCAAGGAGCTGTATGCGCGCATGTCGGTGATGGGATCGCACATCGCCAAGGTCGGGCGCAATCTCGATCAGGCGACCGGCGCCTATAACGCCTTCGTCGGCAGTTTTGAATCGCAGGTGCTGACGCAGGCGAAGCGCTTCGAGGCGCTCGACATCGAAACCGGCGACAAGGAGATTGCGGTGCTGCCGGTCGTCGAACAGGCGGCGCGTCCGCTGGCGAAGCTGGCGGCAGCGCCAGCGGCGGTTAATGACGGGGAGTAAGCAAACCCATAACTCGCTCGGCACGAACGGACCAAGGGATTGTTCTCAAATCACCCGCTTCAACACCGCCGTCCGCCCCTCGCTCCCGGTCAAAATCAGCGCCCCGTCATCGGCGAAGGTCAGGCGCACCGGCGCTGCCATCAGTTTGAAGAACATATCTTCCTGCATCATGCCCGCGCCCGGGCACGCCATTTCAGTCGCCATCAGCGGCCCGGCGGTCAGCGTGCCGTCCGCGGTCTTATAGCCGCCCGAAAAGCGGTTGCAGCCCGCGCTGCCGCTGAGCCGCGCGCCGTCGAACTGGAGCGCGGTCGGGCGGTCCTTCGCCACCGCGACGCCGCCGATCGACACAAAGCTCCAGCTCGATCCCGCGAGCGTATCGGGCGGCAGGATCGCGCCGCCACACCCTTGCAGCGTCTTGCCGTCGGCGACGACGCGCACCGTGTCGGCAAAGCGGCGGTCGCTCATCCCGTCGCTGCACGGCGCCTGCTTGACGACCACCGACAGCCGGTCGCTGACATAGGTGCGGCCGTTCAGCGACGGCTTGGCGCCGGGGTTCGGCACCATGATCTTGGTCGCGCCATAATCGCCGTCATAGTTCAGCCGCGCCGGGGTGATTTCGAGCGTCCAGCCGGGTTCGGTGCCGAGCGCGAGATAGGCGGCGGGCTGCTCGCCGGGAGTCTGCGGCGGCGATTCGGTCGCGGGCGCGCAGGCGGCGAGCGCGGGAAGGGCGAGCAGGGGCAAATATCGGATCATCACAAGCTCCTTTACTCCGTTCGTGTCGAGCGAAGTCGAGACACCCGTCGGCATTGCGCAAGGTCGAGAGGCATCTCGACTTCGCTCGATGCGAACGGGAAGAGAGGACGCGATAGTAGCATGATGTTGGCGGGAGGCTGAACCGAAATGCCGTCCCCGGTTCAGCCCCGCCGCTGGTTCAACACCTCATACGCCATCACCGCAGTCGCCACCGCGGCGTTCAGGCTGTCGGCCTTGCCCAGCATCGGCATTTTGACCCGCACGTCCGCAGCATCGGCATATTCGAGCGGCATCCCCTGCGATTCATTGCCGGTCAGGATGAAGGTCGGCGCGGCATAGCGCACCGCCTGATAATCCTGCGTGTCGCCCCCCAGCCAGGTCGCGACGAGCTGCCCCGGCCCCTGCCGCAGCCACGGCAGAAATTCGTCCCACCGCGCCTGCACCAGCGCTTGCGTAAATATCGCCCCCATGCTCGCGCGCACCGCCTCGACCGCATAGGGATCGGTGCTCTCGTCGAGGAGGATCAGCCCGCCCGCGCCGACCGCATCGCCGGTGCGCAGCATCGTGCCCAGGTTGCCGGGATCGCGCAGCCGCTCGGCAACCAGCCAGATCGGTGCGGTCGTGCGGTCGAGGTCGGCGAGGGTCGTTTTGGGCTCGGCGTAAATGCCGACGACGGTCTGGGCATTGTCCTTGCCCGACAATTTGGACAGGATCGCGGGGGTGGTGTCGATCACCTCGCCGCCCGCCGCCAGCGTGGCGGCGATCAGCGCCGCGGCGAGTGGGTGCGCGGCGCCGTCGGGGCCGAGGAACAGCCATAAAGGCAGCACGCCAGATTCGCGTGCCTCGGTCGCGATGCGCAGCCCTTCGGCCAGGAACAGCCCCTCGGCACGGCGGTGGCGTTTCTCGCGCAGCAACCGCATCCGCTTGATCAGCGGGTTCGACAGGCTTTCGATTTGGCAGCGGCGACCGGTCATCCGGTCAATCCTCGCCGAAGCTGTCCTTGACCAGCCCGACCAGTTTGAGCAGCGCGGCATCGGCGCCTTCACCGCGGGTGTGGATGGTGATCGTGTCGCCCTTGGCGGCGCCCAGCATCATCAATCCCATGATCGAGGTGCCGTTGACCCGCGATCCGTTCTTTTCGACCTCGACCGATACGCTTTCGGGCAGGCGGCTGACAAAGGTGACGAATTTGGCGCTGGCGCGCGCGTGCAGCCCGCGCTGGTTGGTGATCTCGACGGTTTCGGAAATTTCGCTCACGGACCAACCCCCAGCATTTCGGAGGCGACCGAGATATATTTCTGGCCGGCTTCTTTGGCGGCGATCACCGCGGCGCGCAATTCCATCGTCTTGCGCGCGCTTTCCAGGCGGATCAGCATCGGCAGATTGACCCCGGCGATCACTTCGGTGCGCTCCGATTCGAGCAGGCTGATCGCCAGGTTCGACGGGGTGCCGCCGAACAGGTCGGTCAGCATGACGACGCCGCGGCCTTCGTCGACCGTGCGAATCGCGTCGGCGATTTCGCGGCGACGCATCTCCATATTGTCGTTGGGGCCGATGCACACGGTTGCGATGGCGCGTTGCGGGCCGACGACATGCTCCATCGCGCGCACCATTTCCTCGGCGAGACGGCCGTGGGTGACAAGGACCATGCCCAGCAACGGCAATGCTTTATCGGTGGGCATGAACTGCGAGACCCTTATATCTGGCCGCCGGCCGCAGGAGACGCGGGCGGGGGTCTGCCCTCAAGCCCATCTTGCGGGGCAGAGTCAAGGTTGCGGTGGGTGAGCGTCGGTTCATGGCCCGCGGCGCGTAGCGTTTGGGCCACACGCGCCGCGACATGGACCGACCGGTGGCGGCCGCCGGTGCAGCCAAAGGCAATGGTGACATAGCTTTTGCCCTCCGCCCGGTAGCGCGGCAGCAGCGCGAGCAGCAGCGCTTCGATCTGCGCTACGGTGCTTTCATACGCCGGATCGGCGGTGACATAGGCGGCGACGTCCGGGTCGAGTCCCGTGCCGGGTTTCAGCTTGGCATCCCAATGCGGGTTGCGCAGATAGCGCATGTCGAACACCAGGTCGGCGTTGCGCGGCAGGCCGCGGGCAAAGCCAAAGCTCAATATATTCAGCACCGGGTCGTTGTGGCCGGTCTCGCCAAAGCGCTGGCGGACTTCCTGCTGCAGGTCGTTGCTGCTGTAATTGGTGGTGTCGATGACATGTTCGGCCCAGCGGCGCAGCGGCTCCATCATCTCGCGTTCGCGCGCGATGCCGTCGGCGGCGGGGCGATCCTCGGCCATCGGATGGCGCCGCCGCGTCTCGGAAAAGCGGCGTTCGAGCTCGGAGCCCGCACAGTCCAGAAACAAGGTCTGGATGTCGCGCCCACCGGCTTCGCGCAGCGCCTTGATCCGCTGCACCAGCAGCGCCGGGCGAAACCCCCGGCTGCGGCTGTCAATGCCGATCGCCAGCGGTCGTCCCGCCTCGCTGCGCTTCACCGGCGCGTCGATCAGGGTTTCGAGCAGCGCCAGCGGCAGATTGTCGACGACTTCCCAGCCCAGATCCTCGAGCACCTTGAGCACGGTGGATTTGCCAGCGCCCGACAGGCCGGTGACCAGGAGCAGCCGTGGTTCGGCGGCGTCCTTCATGCGCCGTTCGCTTGCCGGTCGAGCGCGAGCAGGATCTTGATCGGCGCAGAAGCCTCAAACGCCGACAGGGTCAGCGACGGCAGGTCGTGTCCCGCGACCACTTCGACCGCGCGTTCGGGCGGCATGCGTTCATAACGGTCGGCCAGCCGCACCGCGAGCGCCAGCGGCACCGGCGCGGTCCACGGCTGTTCGACGATGCCCAGCCCGCGCACTTCCAGCTTGCCCGCCAGTTCGGCGGGGGGGCGGCACCACAAACGATCGCGCTCGAACCAGATGTCGCAGCGATCGTCGGCGACCAGCCGCGCGCCGCGATCGATCAGCCGCAGCGCCAGGTCCGACTTGCCCTGTCCCGACAGGCCGAGCAACAAAATGCCGCGGCTGCCCGCCGCGACGCAGCTCGCGTGGATATTGACGATGTCGGGTCGGGTCCGGCTGGGCAGCATCGCGCAAGGCTTACCGGTGACGAAGCGGGGCTGCAAGGCGGCAAACCGATCCTCCCTGTGGCGAAGCCATGGGGAGGTGGCAGCGCGAAGCGCTGACGGAGGGGCTTTGGCGCTGCCGTCGCCGCCCCTCCACCATTCGCTTCGCGAACGGTCCCCCTCCCCATGGCTTCGCCACAGGGAGGATATTTAGCCAGCGCCTGTCCCACCTTCGCACGCGGGCAGCGTCATCAGCAGGCTGCCGCCGGGCTTGCCGTCGTCGCGGTCCTTCGCGTTGATCGTGCCGCTATGCCCCTCGATGATCGTCCGCGCGATCGCCAGGCCCAGCCCGCTGTGGCGACCAAAGGCCTCGCCGGCGGGGCGTTCGCTGTGGAAACGGCGGAAAATCGCCTCGCGCTGCGCCGGGTCGATGCCGGGACCATCGTCGTCGACGCGCACATGCACCTCGTCGCCCAGCCGCGTCGCGGCAATACAGACTAGGCCGGTCGGCGGCGAAAAGCTGATCGCGTTGTCGATGACATTGTCGATCGCGCGTTCGAGCCGGTGGCCGTCGCCCATCACCAATGTCGTGCCTTTGCGCGGGCGGGCAAAGGCGATGCGCGGGTGCGGCGTGTCGGCATCGATGCGCGCCGCGCGCGCCGCCAGCATCGATTCGATCATCATCCCGACATCGATCGCCTCGAACAGGGTGCGCGACAGCTGGGCGTCGACGCGGCTCGCTTCGCTGATGTCGTTGACCAGCCGGTCGAGCCGCCGGACATCCTCGTCGGCGATGTTCAGCAGCTGCGCACGCTGCGCGTCATTCGTGACCCGGCCCAACCCCTCGATCGCCGAGCGCACCGACGCGATCGGGTTCTTGAGCTCGTGGGTCACGTCGGCGGCAAAATGTTCGCCGGCGTCGATGCGTTCGCGCAGCGCCTGCGTCATGTCGCTCAGCGCGCGCGCCAGCGTCCCGATCTCGTCGCGGCGGCTGGGCAGGCGCGGCACGACGACTTCGCGCGCGCGGCCCAGGCGGACGCGGACCGCGGCGCGCGCCAGCCGGCGCAGCGGACGGACGATGGTGCGCGCCAGGAACAGCGACAACAGAACCGAGGTGATCAGCACCATCGCCACGACCACCGCGAGCCGGAAACGCTCGGCGCGCACGGTGCGCGTGATGTCGCGGGCGTTGAGCGTCATCAGCACCGTCTGCGGCGCTTCCAAATCGACGACGCGCGCCGCGCTCAGCAATGGCGTGCGTTCGGGCGCGTAGCGGAAGCGGCTCGCGGCGAGGCCACTGCGCTGCGCATCGGCGACTTCGGGCCAGGACGCGGCGCGATCGACCGCGGGCTCGTGAAAATCGGGATAGGAGGGCGCGCCGACGATCCAGTCGATACCGCGGTCCATCGCGCGCGCGGCGTCGCGCTGCCACGCCTGCAAATTCGGGTCGCGCAGCGTATAGGTGGCGGGACCGGTGGCGAAACTGTCCGAAATCCGCCGTCCGTCCGCGGCATAGAAGCGCAGCCGCGATTCGGTCGCCGCGGCAAATTCGTCGATCAGCCGCCCGCGCTGGTCGGGGCGCGCCGCCTCGAGCGCGCTGTCGAGCATCGCGAGCTGATCCTTCATCACCTCGATCCGCGTATCGACCAGCCGGCTGCGATAGGTGTCGAGATAATAGAATCCCCCCGCCAGCAGCGCGACCGCCAATATATTGACCGCCAGGATGCGCGTCGTCAGCGACCAGCGCGCCGACCACACCAGCGGCGATTCTTCCTGTTCGGCGATGCTCGCGTCGGGCTTGAGCGGTTCAGGCATCGTCGGCGAACCGGTAACCCGCGCCATACAGGGTGGCGATGCCGTCGAATTCGGGATCGACTTCGCGGAACTTGCGGCGCAGGCGTTTGATGTGGCTGTCGATCGTGCGGTCGTCGATATAGACATCGTCCTGATAGGCGGCGTCCATCAACTGGTTGCGGCTTCGCACGATGCCGGGGCGCGCGGCGAGTGTTTCGAGGATCAGGAATTCGGTGACGGTCAAGGTGACATCCTTGCCGTCCCACGCGACCTTGTGCCGCGCCGGGTCCATGCTCAGCCGGCCGCGGGTGATCGGTTCGGCAACCGGCTCGTCGTCCGCCGCGGGCGCATTCTGGTTCAGCTCGACGCGGCGCAGGATGGCGCGGATGCGCGCGATCACCAAGCGCTGGGAAAATGGTTTGGCGATATAATCGTCGGCGCCCATCGCCAGCCCCAGCGCCTCGTCGATCTCGTCGTCCTTGCTGGTCAGGAAGATCACCGGCAGCTGGCTTTTCTCGCGCAGCCGCCGCAGCAGTTCGAGCCCGTCCATGCGCGGCATCTTGATGTCGAACACGGCCAGATCGGGCGGATTGTCGATCAGCGGCCGCAGCGCCGCCTCGCCGTCCGAATAGACGCGCGTCACAAAGCCCTCGGCCTGCAGCGCGATCGACAGGGATTGCAGGATGTTGCGGTCGTCGTCGACCAGCGCGATGGTTGCCGTCATGCTCTTTCCGTTGGCGGGCACCGCAGGCAAATAGCCGATCTGCTGCCCAGCGACAACCGCGCACGGCCGGGCCGCGATTCGCCCTTTAATCTTTTGACCTCCTCTATCATCATCGCTAACGCGGCCCATATTTACGGAATCGGCGTCACGTCGGCACCCATGGTAATGCGGGCCTGCCCTTTTGCTCGGCAGATTTTGCATACCTATGCAATGGGGCTGCGGCGCGATCGGGAAAGGCAAGGCTATGACGACGATAGTGATCGGCAATATTGCGGTCGAAACGCAGGCGGAGGTCGCCGAAAACTGGGGCACCTCGGCGCTGATCGAAGATGCCATCCGTCATGGCGAAGGCCTGCTTGCCAAGGACGGCCCGCTGGTCGTCGAAACCGGCAAACACACCGGGCGCAGCGCGAAGGACAAGTTCATCGTCCAGGACGCCGAAACCGCCGACACCATCTGGTGGGGCAAGACCAACGTCCCGATGACCCCCGATCATTTCGCGGCGCTCAAGGCCGACTTTTTCGCCCACCTCGCCGCGCGCCCGCGCCTGTTCCGCCAGCAGCTGTTCGGCGGTTCGCAGCCCGAGCATCGCGTCGGGGTACAGGTCGTCACCGAATTTGCCTGGCACAGCCAGTTCATCCGCACTTTGCTCGTTCGCCCGACCGCCGAGGAACTGGCGGCGTTCGCGGCCGAATATACGATTATTGACCTGCCCAGCTTCCGCGCCGATCCGGCGAAGCATGGCACGCGCACCGAAACCGTCGTCGCGGTGAATTTTACCGAAAAGCTCGTGCTGATCGGCGGCACCGCCTATGCCGGTGAGATGAAGAAGTCGGTGTTCGGCATCCTCAACTATCTGCTCCCGGTGAAGGGCGTGATGCCGATGCATTGCTCGGCGAACATGGGTCCGAACGGCGACACCGCGGTCTTTTTCGGACTTTCGGGCACCGGCAAGACGACGCTGTCGGCCGATGCCAGCCGCACCCTGATCGGCGACGACGAGCATGGCTGGTCGGACACCGCGGTCTTCAATTTCGAGGGCGGCTGCTATGCCAAGATGATCCGCCTGTCGCCCGAAGCCGAGCCCGAAATTTTCGCGACCACCAAGCGTTTCGGCACGGTGCTGGAAAATGTCGTGATCGATCCGGTGACCCGCGAACTCGACTTCGACGACGCCAGCCTCGCCGAGAACAGCCGCGGTAGCTATCCGATTGATTTCATTCCGAACACGTCGGACCAGAATATGGGTCCGGTGCCGCAGAATATCATCATGCTCACCGCCGATGCCTATGGCGTCCTGCCCCCGATCGCCAAGCTGACCCCCGATCAGGCGATGTATCATTTCCTGTCGGGCTATACCGCGCGCGTCGCGGGGACCGAGATCGGCGTGACCGAGCCCGAGGCGACCTTCTCGACCTGCTTCGGCGCCCCCTTCATGCCGCGCCACCCGTCGGTTTACGGCAATCTGCTGAAGGAACGCATCGCCAAGGGCGGCGTCCAGTGCTGGCTCGTCAACACCGGCTGGACCGGCGGCATGGCGACCATGGACGGGATCAAGCGGATGCCGATCAAGGCGACCCGCGCGCTGCTCATTGCGGCGCTCGACGGCAGCCTGAACGACGCTGAGTTCCGCAAGGATCCGAACTTCGGCTTTCAGGTTCCCGTCGCGGTTCCGGGCGTCGACAGCGCGCTGCTCGACCCGCGCGAAGCGTGGGCCGACAAGGCGGCCTATGACCGCACCGCGCAGGTGCTCGTCGGCCAATTCATCGACAATTTTGCGCAATTTGCGGAGCATGTCGACGAAGGTGTCCGCCAGGCCGCACCGCAGGCGGCCGTCGCAGCATAATTTGCCCGGATATCTTCCGGGTGGCAATTCACCCGGAAGGACCGGACCCATGACCACCGAATATTCCCCGCGCCTGTTCGCGCGCGACACCGACATCCGCGCGATCGGCACCGGCCTGCTCGCCTGCGCCCTGCCGCGCGCAGCTTGGACCCACGAAGCGCATCTCGGCGCCTGCCTGTGGCTGCTGACCGAGCGCCCCGATATCGACATTGATGCCGAAATCGACACCATCATCCGCCGCTTCAACACCAGCGTCGGCGGGGTGAACGACGACACCCAGGGCTATCACGACAGCATCACCCGCGCCTATGTCGCGGGGGTGCGGTTGTTCCTGTCGGAGACCGAGGAAATGGGACTGGCGGCGCGCGTCAACGCGATGCTGCTGTCCGACGTCGGCCGCCGTGACTGGCCGCTGCGCTTCTACAGCCGCGACTTGCTGTTTTCGGTCGCGGCGCGGCGGGGGTTTGTCGAGCCCGACCTGGCGCCGCTGCCCGCCTAGAGCTTCATTCCCGGCGTCCAGCCGCTTGCCGCGAGGAAGGCCGCCGGATCGCGCATCTCGATGATCGCCTTGAGCGCCGCCGCCTTGTCGGGCGCGCGGTTGTAATAGCTTTTGACGATCCGGTAGCCGACCCAATAGCCGAGGTCTCCCGGCCAGTCCGGGGTGCCGAGCTGGTTGTAAACCCAGCGCGAATCATTCGCCTTGCCATCCTTCTCGGCGAGGAAGTCGCGTTCGACCGCCGCCTCGCGCCCGGCCGCCCAGCGGTGCAGATGGGTGTAAGCGACCGACCCGCTGATCTGTTCGGCAACAAATTCGGCGGCGCCCTCGACGAGCGCAGCGTGGAGCACGGTTTCGTTATCGCTTTCGATCTGCGCGAGCGGTTGCTGGGCATGGACATATTCGTGCGCGATGACATGGACGAAGCGATCTTCGTCATTGGCTTCGAAAAATTTCGCCGCGCATAGCGCTTCGAGCGAGACGTACAGCCCCTTGCCATTTGCCGCCGCGACTGGCGCGCCGCGGCTCATCGCGATGGTGATCGGCGGAAAGATCGCCGGAGGATAGAGCTCCGCCAATCGATCGGCCGACGCGGCCAACCGCCCCCGGACATTGCCCAGCGTCGCTGCACAGGCGCGCGCGTCGCGATACAGATCGGGCTTGTCGCGCAGCGCCTTCGCCACGCGTTCGGGCGTGATGCGGCGCATCGCCATGAACTCGACAAGCCCCGGCGAAGCATCGGCGAGGTAGCGCGCCGCCAGCACGTCGGGCTGCGCGGCGATCGCCGGGTCGTCGTACAAGGCATAGAAGCGATCGACGTCCGACGTCACAACTACGACACGTGCCGTTTTCGGCGACGGGGCAGGGGCATCGGCGGCATGGCCTGCGCCGCTCGCGAGCAGCGCGGCGCCCAGTGTCCACAAAGCCATGCGCCGTCGCATCAGCCCTTCGCCCCCGCCACATAATCCGCGACATTCAGCGCCAGCACATCAAGCGGCACATTGCCCCCCTCGACCACGACATTGTCGAAATCGCGCAGGTCGTATTTCGGCCCCAGCGCCGCCTGCGCCAATCCGCGTTGGCGGACGATCTCGCTGTGGCCGACCTTGTAACCACACGCCTGCCCGGCCCAGCTGCAATAGCGGTCGACCTCGCTGGCGACCTCGAGCGGGTTCGAGCCGTTCTCCTTGACGAAAAACGCCACCCCCTGTTCGCGTGTCCAGCGTTTGGCGTGCAGCCCAGTGTCGACCACCAGCCGGCAGGCGCGGAACGCCAGCGACTGGAGATAGCCCAGCCGCCCGACCTCGAAATCATCGTACAGCCCCAGCTCGTCGGCAAGCTGTTC
The DNA here is from genome assembly GCF_005502465.1 of Sphingopyxis sp. L1A2A. Lineage (GTDB taxonomy): Bacteria > Pseudomonadota > Alphaproteobacteria > Sphingomonadales > Sphingomonadaceae > Sphingopyxis. Next base: position 2,744 of record NZ_SCOT01000042.1, on the reverse strand, counting down.
GGCATAGAGCGCCCAGCCTTCGCTATAGGCGTTGAACGCCAGCATCGTGCGGATCAGCGGCATCTGGTTGGCATATTCGCCCTGCCACACATGCCCGGGGATCGCTTCGTGCATCGTCAGGTCGGGCAGCGAATATTTGCTATGCAATTCGGTGGTCCGCAGGTTGATCCAGAATTTTCCGGGCACGGTCCCGTCGATCGACCCGGCCCCGCCATAAGCCGCTGGCGCGCCGGGTTCCTCGGCCAGAGGCAGCCGCTTCACCTCGACATTGCCCTTGACCAGGGTGCGAAAGGCGCGCGGCAACTCGGCGCGGATCTTGCCGAGCCAGGTCTGGATATAGGCGTGAATTTCGGCGCGGCCCGCGTCATTGTCGGGAAATTTGAAACGCGGATCCTGCGCCAACCCGTTCATCCGGTCGCCGACCGACCCCTTGGTATAGCCCAGTTTCTTGAGGATCGGGTCCATCCGGCCGTGCAGCTCGGCCAGCTCGCTCCGGCCCATCGCATGCACCTCGTCGGGGGTCATCCGCGTCGTGGTGCTGGCGCGCAGTCCCCAGGCATACCATTCGTCGCCGCCCGGCCGCGCCCACATCCCGGCGTCCATCGTCGCCTTCGTCCGCTGCGCCTTCAGTTCGGCGAGCTGGCGTTCGAGCGCGGGGACGACCGCGCCGCGCGTGATCGCCTCGGCGCGCGGACCCCAATTGCCCGCGATCTGGCCCTCGCGCGTCCGCCGGGCGAGGCTTTCGACCAGCCCGCCGCCGGCGCGCGCATCGGCCAGGCTCGCCTCCATCTGCTTGACCGCCTTGTCGATCAGAAACGCCGGAGCGATCATCCCCTGACCGCCCGCCGCCTGCAGCCGCCCGGTCTCGCCGTCGAGGACGCCGGGAAAGGCGTTCAGGCGCGCCAGATAGGCTTCGGCATCGGCGGCGGTCTTGACCGGATGGTCGCTGTCGAGAAATTTCGGCACGTCGAGATAGGCGCCGACATTCTGGATCACGACATAGGGCGTGTTGCGCCAGCCGCCGACCGCGACATCGCCATAGGGCAGGGCAAAGCCATCGAGCGCGACGCTGTATGCGCTTTCGATCACCGCCAGGCTGGTGCGCGTCTTGTGGTCGAGGCCAGAGCGTCCGACTAGCCGAACGCGTTCGAGATCATTTTTCAGCGTGTCGGCAATCGCCTTTTGTCCGGCGGCCGAACGATCGCTCAATGCGCCGCGCATTGCGGCGCGCGCGCCGGTATCGATGCCCAACGAGGTTGCCCCCTCGGGAGAATGGGCAAGCAGCCTGTCGGCAATATCGTCGAGCAAGCTGACCTCGGGATATCCGAACGTCGGCGGCGCTGGGGCGGTGGGAGTCGCCACGATCGCGCTCTGATTTGAACAGCCCGCCAAGGCGAGCGTGGCGGCACCCGTGCCCAGCGTGGCGAGCGTCTGGCGGCGGGTAAACGGGGTGGACAGGCGATGATGCACGCGGCGGCTCCCTTGCGACTTTGTTTCTGCTGAAACCTGTCTAGGCGGCGCTTCACGGGGGTCAACGAAAAGGGGGCGGGAAAGCCGATGCTTGCCCGCCCCTAATCGAATTTTGTCGGCTGTTCGTCAGTCGGTCAGATCGGCGGGCACTTTGCCACCGTTCGCCGCGAGTTCGCGCATCACCGCCTTGTGCAGCCAGATGTTCATCTCCGCGCTGCCGTCGAGGTCGCCGGTATAGCCCAGCTCGGTCGCCAGCTCCTTGCGATTTGCAAGGCTCGAATCGATGCCGAGCAACTTCATCAGGTCGACGATCGAGGTGCGCCAGTTGAGGTCTTTGCCCGCCGCCTCGGCGGTCAGGATCGCGTCGACATCGACCTCGGCGGGCGGCGCCGCGGCGGCCGCGGCCATGGCACTCGTCGCGGCGTCGAGCGCGCTGCCGACCGGGTTCGGTGCGGCGGGTGCGGCGGGCTCCGCCGCGACGGCCTTCTTGCCGAAAATCGCGTCTTTGATGCTGCTGAAAATGCCCATGATTTCACTCCCACTATCGCGCGGCCCAGCCCGGAAAGGGCGAGTCGGATGACCGCAGGCTAGGACTATGCATTTGAAAATGACAGTCAAATGAACGGCTCGCCGGGCGCGCCCGCGCTGCTATAGTCGGCGCCGCGGGCGCCGTGTGACCGGCGCCGGAGTGGGAGCAAGACAGATGAACCTGACCGACATTTTGGCGCAGGCCGGCGGCATCGAATCGATGGCGAAAGAGCTGGGCGTGCCGCCCGCGATGGCCAAGCAGGGCGCCGAGGCGCTGCTCCCGGCGATCCTTGGCGGCTTCAAGAAACAGGCGCAATCGGGCGGGATCGAAGGGCTGGGCGGCCTGCTCGGGCAGCTGGGCGGCGGCGGCCTGCTCGATTCGGTGCTCGGATCGCAGCCGACCCCGGTCAGCCAAGGCAATGATGTGCTCGGTGAGATTTTCGGGTCAAAGGACGTCAGCCGTACCGTCGCGGGGCAGGCCGCGACCCAGACCGGGCTCGATGCGGGACTGCTCAAGAAAATGCTGCCGATCCTGGCGATGATGGTCGCGGGCTATATGGCCAAGCAGGGCGGCCAGTCGCAGGGCGGCGGCGGTTTGGGCGACCTGATCGGCGGCGCGCTGGGCGGTGCGGGCGGCAGCGGCGGCCTCGGCGGGATGCTCGGCAATGTGCTGGGCGGCGCGGTCGGCGGCGGCGCGGCGCCGCCGACCGCGCCGCCCAGCACATTGCCGAGCATCCCGCCGAGGC
>NZ_SCOT01000041.1 GCF_005502465.1 Sphingopyxis sp. L1A2A | reverse complement strand
GCCTCATGTCAGCCACATCCTCGCGATGCGCGATCGGCGCGGCCGGTCATCCGTTCGCGAGGACCGAAGGCGAGCGCGGCGCCGTCGCGCATCGCGAGGATGTGGCTGACATGAGGCAGAAGCAAAGGTCCATGCGCCACCACGAGGACGATCGCTCCGCGGTTTCTCGCAGCGGCGATCGCGGCGCCGAGCGTCGCGCGGGCTTCGTCGTCGAGATGGGCATCGGGCTCGTCGAGCAAGATCAGGAATGGGTCGCCGAACAGCGCGCGCGCAAGCGCGATGCGCTGCCTTTCGCCACCTGACAGTGCCGATCCGCCGACGCCGACCTCGCGCCCATATCCGTTGGGCATAGCCGTGATCACTTCATGGACACCCGCCGCTCGCGCGGCCGCGACGATCGCCTCATGCTCGGCGGCCGGATCGAACCGCGCGATATTCTGCGCGATGCTGCCGTCGATCAGTTCGACATCCTGCGGCACATAGCCGAGGCTCGCGCCGAGGTTTTCGGGCGCAAAATCGGCCAAGTCGGCCTTGTCGAGGCAAACCGCACCGGCGCGGATCGGGCAAAGACCCGCGACGGTGCGCAGCAGCGTCGATTTGCCGCTGCCATTGGGGCCGACGATCGCAATCGCCTCGCCCGCGAGCGCGGTGAAGCTCACATCGCGAATGATATCCGGATCCGCACCAGGCGGGCTCGCCGTTAATCCCGCGACGTCGAGGCGCTCCCGTGGCGGCGGAAGAGCAACGGCGCGCTGCGTTTGGGGTAAGGCGGCCAACGCGGCTGCGAACTGGCTCCAGGAAAGTCGCGCGGCGACGAGGCTTCGCCAGTTGGCGATCGCTCCGTCGATCGGTCCGAGCGCGCGCGACGAAAGAATCGACGAGGCGAAAATGACCCCGCCGCTGGCATAGCCGTTGACCACGAGGATCGCGCCGACAGTGAGCACGATCGACTGCAGTACGAGCCGGAAGACCCGGCTGAAGCTACCGATCGACCCTGTTGTGCCGGCGAGCCGCTCATTGGCAGCGAGCAGCCGAATCGACGCGCGCGACCAGTGTGCCGCCATATGGCGGTCCAAACCCATCACCGCGATGGCTGCCGCGCTACGCCGGTTCGTCTCGGCGAGTCGCGCGCGCGCCGATGTCGCGCGGACAAGCTCTAAAGTCTCGTCGCGGGTGATCCGGTCGGCGGTCCAGGTCAGCGCAACGAGCAACGCGCCGCCGACCAGTACCGTGAGGCCGAGCAGCGGATGCAGCAGGAAGAGGGCGATCAGGAACAACGGAACCCATGGCATGTCGGCGATCGCCGCCGGGCCGTTGCCCGACAGGAACTGCCGAATCTGGTCGCTGTCGCGTAACGGCTGTAACGCGTCCTCATCAGGCGCCATGTGGGCCCGGTGCGCTATCAGGCGGCGCGCCGCGGGGTTCATGCTATGATCGACCAGCGTCGAAAAATGGATCAATACCCGGCTGCGAACATGATCGAGCGCGCCTTGGAAGGCATAGGCCACCAGCACCATGACGAAAAGGCCAGCAAGCGTCGGAATGCTGCCCGACGGCAGGACCAGGTCATAGACCGCGAGCATATAGATCGATCCCGCCAGCATGAGCAGGTTGAGCGCGGCGCTGAGCACGGTGACGACCACCAGCGTACGCCGACCTGAAGGCTGCGCCGCGATTAGGTCGCGCAAACGTGAGGGGGGAGGCGCCTGTTCTCCGGGCCCGGTATCGATAGCGTGCGTTTCGAAAGGACCGGTTTCCCAAGCCCTGGTCATCGGCCGGTCATCCCGGTTCGTGCGCACCGCGCCGTTCTCGCGCCGATCACGGTTTCCAAAGCCGTCTGCTGTTGTCATCGGCGCCCTCAAGGCGGCCGAAGCGGCCGACGACGATGTCGCGGCGCAGAATACGCGCGGGATTGCCGGCAACGATGCAGCGGTCGGGAACATCGTCGAAAACCACGGAGCCAGCGCCGATTATCACTTCGTTGCCGATCTTGACACCGGGAAGGATGACCGACCCGCCGCCGATAAAGCAGCGCTCTCCGATCCGGACTGGCGCGTCGCGGTTGTCGGTCGCGTCATAACCCAAGATAAGCGTTTTAAAGGCAATGAGCGTGTCTGCGCCGACGATGACTGCGCTCGGCTGGCGCCCGATAAGTCGGCTGGACAGCGACAGGCTGGCCGAGGGGGCGATCTCGATCCTGCCGCTACGCGTGAGCCAGCGCCGACGTATGCCGGTGACCAGCGACCGGACGCGGCGGAGGCTGTTGAGCGAACGTAAGATAGCCATCCGGTGCGAACTCCCGCCTTGATTCTCCGTTCATTTGCTATAGCGCCCCGATCATGACTGAGGGAAAAAATGTCCGCACTCGCCGGCGCACGTTGATCCAGCGCTGGCAAGCGGCGGTGCGAAAGATTCTCTGGAGGTCTGACATCGCGGCATCTGCCTGGATCGCCGACACGGCGTTGATCGATCGGACTTGGCCGAAGGGCATTCATATCGGCGCCGGGGCGGTCATCGGCGAAGAAGCGGTCGTGCTCTCGCACGACCTCACCCGAGGGCTCTATCTTGATACGCGGATAGGCGAGCGGAGCATCATCGGGCCGCGCGCGATGATCCTGCCGGGTATTTCGATCGGCAACGACTGTGTCGTGGCAGCGGGAGCGCTCGTCAACCGCGACATGCCGGACGGCAGCGAGGCGATAGGCAATCCCGCGAGGATCACGGCGGGCGGCGCTTCTTTCGGAAATGCTCGTTATGGCGGAGCATAACCCCCTCCTGAAGCTATGGGCGCGCCTGCGCGATCGGCGCGAGGCGAAGCTTGCTGTTGCGCGGGCGAACCTCCGGCTTGGCGGCTATGCTTCGCCAACCTTCGCTCACAGGCACCGGAAAAAGCTGCTTTTCTTGTTCGGCTTGGCGCTGTTCTTTTACAGCATGACGTTCACGCTCATCGGGCGCTTCATGGTGCTGCAGTTCCTCACCCCGCTGATGCTAATGATCCTATTCGTCATCTGGATGCTGCCCGAGGCGCGGCAGGTCCCCACCCGCTGGCTCGGACGACTCGGCATCGCCTTCATGATCGCCCTGCTGTGCTGGCCCGACTATCTCGCGTTGGCGCTTCCCGGACTGCCGTGGTTGACCGCGATCCGGATCGTGACGGTTCCGCTGGCCCTCGTCATGCTGTTCTGCCTGTCGGGTTCGCGACAGTTTCGGGCCGAAATGAAGGAACTTATGACAGGTCTTCCGATCGTTTGGCAGGGTGTCGTCGCCTTTGCCGCGATCGCGTTGATCTCCATCGTCTTCTCAAGCGACATTGGATTGTCGGTCAACAAGTTCGTCGTCGCGCAGCTCACTTGGACCTTACCTTTCTTCGTCGCAATCTATGTTTTTCGTCAACCGAACCGGGCGACGCAATTCGGCTATTTCCTGTGGGCGATCGTGCTTTTTGTCTGTCTGATCGCGATCCAGGAATGGCGCCACAGCGTCGTTCCTTGGGCCGGAAACATTCCGAGCTTCCTGAAGATCGAAGACGAGAGTGTGCAGCGAATTCTGTCGGGCAGCTCGCGCGCCGCAACGGGTATCTACCGAGTCCAGAGCAAGTTCACGACGCCGCTCGGTTTCGCGGAATTTCTCGCGCTGTCTGCCCCCTTCATCCTACACATCATGATGCGCAGCAAGAATGTGCTGATCATCGTGGCGGCTGCTCTGACGCTGGCCTTGCAATTCTGGTGTATTCGGCTCACCGACAGTCGGCTTGGCGTCGTCGGCTTCTTCATGACACTCCTGCTTTATATGCTGGTGTGGGGCGGTCTGCGCTGGTACCGTGACCGCGACAGTCTTTTCGGCCCTGCCGTGGTGATTGCTTATCCGATCACGCTCAGTGCCTTCTTTGCCGCCACCCTTTTCGTCGGGCGCCTCAACGCGATGGTGTGGGGAACCGGCGCGCAGCAATTCAGTACCGAATCGCGCAAGCTCCAGGTGGCGATGGGATTGCCCAAGATATTCAAGACGCCATGGGGGAACGGCATCGGGCGCGGTGCCGAGGAACTTGGTTTCACAAATCTCGCCGGCATCCTGACGATCGACACTTATTATCTGCTGGTCGCACTCGAGTTCGGGATATTGGGTTTCCTCATCTATTTCGGTATGATTATCGCGACGATCGTCGGGGGCGGAAAGCAGCTCATTCGCGTGCGCGCGACCGACACTGATGGCGCGATGCTGGCACCATTGCTGATTGCCTTGACCAATTTTCTCGTGATTAAATCAATCTTCAGCCAGCAGGAGAACCACGCGCTCGCGTTCGTGATGATGGGAGCGGTCGTCGTGCTCGCATGGCGCATTAAGCAGCAGCGCGACAGTTCGATCACCGTCCTGCCGCCGACGGTTTCGCCTCCGAAAAAGGCGCAGCGCAGCTTGCCCTGAAACGGTCCGGGGGGGACTTCCCCGTGCTTCAATATGCACGCGCGGCGACGACTAAAGCGGCGGGTCCGCAAGGCGTCTCGGACTATCGTCCCCACGACGCCGGTTCATCAGGTTAGTTGTCATGCTCTCGCGTCCGAACCGATCCCGTCAGCGGATTGATCCCGCAGAGCCGGTTGACAAAATAGAGGCTGGCGAGATTGCGGCCGACGAGGAACAGTGCGACACAGGTCGCGACCCCTGCGGCGCCGAAGGCCTGCGCGATCAGCGGCGCAAAAAGGATAAGCGACAAAGTGCTCGTCAGGGTAATCGCAAAATTGACCCGCTCGTGGCCGGTCATCGCGAGCACCAGTCCGGCGGGTCCAGTGATCGTATAGATTATTTGACCGACGACAATGATGCGCAGCATGGGCGCCGCGGCCGTGAACTCGGCCCCTATCAGTCCGAGTAGCGGCTCGGCGGCAACCAGTATTAGAAGGGCGGGGGGGAGCGTGAACAGCGCGGAGAGCCGCGTCGCGGTCCTCCCTAGCCTTGCGACCCCGGCGAGGTCTTCGTTCGCCCAAGCCGCGCTAATCTGCGGCGAGAAGACGCTGAACAGTCCCATCGACACGATCGCGAGGCTGGTGCCGAACTGCATCGCGATCCGGTAGAGACCCGCATCATAGATACCCGCGATGTTGGCGACAACGACCAACCCATACCAGTCGGCGATATTGAGCGCGATCGCGACGCCCCACAGCGGCAGCGCGATGCGTATCATGGGTCGGATCGGCAGCGTTGCGGCCTCCGTGGCGCGGCTGGATCCCGCGAAGCTCGCTACGATCCCGCCGATAGCCACCGCCGCCGACACCGCCGCGGTGAGCCACAGGATCGAGCCGATGCCATTGATCCATCCTGTGGCTATCATGCCGAGTACGAGCGTTGGTATCATCAGTACCTCGACCGATTGGCCAAGGATATAGCGTTTCTGCGAGCGAAGCACCGCGCTGCTAATGCGCGTCATCGCGCGCGACCAGAGCAAGATGCAGAGGATGAAAAGGCCGCCCGCAGGCAAAATCCCGCCGACGACCCAGTGCAGAGTCGCCGGGCCGCCCGCGAGCAGCCCGGCGATGATCGCTGCCGCAAAGCATATCGACAGCCCGATGACGCGTAGCAGCGTGGCGGCCGACAGCAGCTGGCGCCGCGCGATCACGCTCGAAAACTGCCGGACCACAGCAAGGTCGAGGCCACCGACCGCCACCACCGACAGAAACATCGCCGATTGGGTGAGGAGCGCATAAGTGCCGTTCGCTTCGGGTCCAAAGCGATGGCCGATGACGAAGGACAGGGCAAAGCCCGCGAGCACCGATAGCCCGCGGATCCCAAGAGCCGTGACCGACTGAAAATGATGCCGCCCGAGCCCCATCAGCCGGGCGGCGAGCCCCCGGTCCGTCATCGGCAGCGAGACGTCCCTGGGTTTTGCGGTTCCCTGCCCACGCGCTGAACGCTGTTCCCGCAGGCCTCGATGCCCGATCCTCTGAGGTTCATGCGAGCGACGACAGGGCGGTGGGGCCGGTTGGGCAGCATCGCGCCGGGGACCGTCGAAATACGGTTGCCCGTTATGGTGGCGCCGCGCACATCGAACAGCGCGATCGCATGGGGATAGCTCACACGAACGAAATTATCCTTGATAAGGATCCGGTCGAACCCGCCATCGTCAACACCGCCGCGCACATGATTGCCGAAAAATATGCCCTGCATCGCGCCATCCATGTCATTGCCGATAACGCTGATGTCGGAAACCGGCGGCGCAGCTGGCCGCGACCAAGCTTGGATGCAATCGGGATGATCGCCGTCGCGGATGCGCTTGCCCGTCGCATCAAAGGTAGCAATGTTAGGTCGGAAATCGCGGCAGCGATTGCGTTCGACGAGAACTTTGCGCGATAGAGCGATGTTAATGCCGTCGGAAATCAGGCCAACGAGGTTCAGCCCGGTCAACGCGATGTCATGACTTTCGTTCACAACGACGCCGCGATGCGCTCCGGTGATCTGCATATCGGCGATCCGGATATTCGCGGAGGAGCGGATCGAGACGCCGTAGCTTCGGCCGCCCGGGCCGATGATCGTGCCGCCCTTGATCACTACCCCATCGACCTGATCTAGCACAATGCCGGAGAGCGTCGCAGCCTTGGCGTCGATGGTGATTGCCGGGCTGAAAGTCTTGCGACGAATCGTGAGGACGCCAGTCATGTCGACTGGCAACGCGATGGTCTCGCCGCCCCGTGCCGACGCGATCTCGCGGTCGACATCTACGTTCTGTAGGGCTCCGGCCGAACAGGAACCTAACAGGGCAAGCAAGCCGGCGATGGCTATATTGTGGCGCATGGTCACTCCCGCCGCCGCTCCGCCCTCCGGCTTATCCGCTGGCCGCGACATGACGATGCTTTGGTAAATCCCGTGGCAAAAGGCAAGTTTTTGTATTACCGCACTCTTTGCCCAGGTGGGTTAGCGATTGGGATTACGAGACAACATGGAAACGCCTTTCGACTGGGTCACCGTCATCATTTTTGCCGGTATGGTGGTCCTCTTCCTCCAGCGATCGTCGATGGATGAACCGCCCGACTCTATCTGGCAGTATCTGCCGCCTGCCGTCGGCTGCGCGCTCGCCAATTATCTCGGCAATGAAGGCTATGTCGTGCCGGCGGTGGCTGTGCTGATTGCCGTGGGGGTGTATCTGATCCGCGTGCTGCACGTCCGTATGCCCGGCGCCTGAGTGGATAGCTGGGCTTCCGGTAGGGACTGACGGGACAGGCTTCCTTTTTCCTCTCGGCCGATGTCCTCGATTTCATGGTCGGAATGGGCATGCGTTTTGTACCACATATTTGCTTTCGGACCTTCTTACCATCCGAAGCCGATCGCGTTGTGCCCGCTGACGCCGTCCTTGAAACTGCTTCGCCATTTGGGCGCCGCGCGACTTCACCTTTGCCGATAATTCCTCCCCGCTTGCTGTCTTTGGATCGCTCGCGCTGGGACCGGTGTTCGAATTCGTCGTCTACAGATTGCTGGCGACAGAGAAGGAGTCGCGCCGCCTACGAGGATGGTTCGCCTGGGGAGGATGCCTTATGCGCTTTATATATTATCCACACGCCGGTTAAGGCAGCGATCCAGCATGCCTTCCCTTTTCTTCCCACTGAATTGCTACGCTGGGGGACAGAAAAACGGTGCACATGCTGCTTGTCGGCGCCGGTTTTCCGGCGGCTACGATTTTTCACGACTGGGTCGAAAATGACTTTGCGGGCCGTCTCGACTGTTTTACGGCGCAGCGCCGCGAAGTGGGGCCGCTTTAATGCGACGCGTCTGTAGCGCAATGCGCCGCGATCGCGGCCAACAAACAGGGTAGGCATAGAGTCGCAAGCCGATAAAAGGTCGACATTCGTCCCAAGCCAGCGCAATTGCAGAGCGGGGACGATCATTTGGGCGCATGCCTATATTCTTTCAGGCTCGATCATTGCGGGCGGCATCAGAAAAGCGATTTAAAATGAACTGGCTCACGCGAATTTTCTCTCTTGGGCGGGAAGACACTTGGACGAGTTCCGCCGAGGAACCCGGCGAACACGTCGAGGTCAGTCCGTTCCCGACGGCGGCGGCTTCGCGGCCAGGATTTGCGGTCAGTGCAACGGCACTTGAAGGGCTGACCGGGCGCCGTGGAGTTGGTCGCGCCCGGCATGTCCCGGCACAGGCGTTCACCCCCTCACAGCCCGTGTCCTCGATCGAACGGTTTGCGGGCCGTAGCGCACTCCTCGACCGCGTCATCCGTGCGATCGAGGACCAGCAACTGCACGTAATCATCTACGGCGATCGCGGGATCGGGAAAACTTCGCTAATGCGCGTGGTCGCGGAACTGGCAAAGAGCGCCCGTTATATTGTCCATTTCACTTCCTGCGGCGAGCAAAGCGAATTTTCTGAGACATTTCGTTCGGTGGCAAGCCAGATCCGTCTACTCTATGACGGTTCGCTCGACCCCGGCGACGAGGATGTCGAGCGCGGCGGGACGCTCGCCGACCGGCTGCCTGTCGGCGACTTCACCGCGTCGCAACTGACTGAAGTGCTCGAGGGTATTTCGGGTACCCGCGTATTGATCATGCTCGACGAATTCGATCGCGCTGAATCGCCCCGGTTCCGTGCATCGATCGCAGAGCTGATCAAGAATCTGTCGGACAGGTCGATCCGCGTCCAGATCATGATCGCGGGCGTTGCGTCGAACCTCACGGACCTGATCGCGCATATTCCCTCGATCCGACGCAATATCATCGGCATTGCGGTCCCAAATATGGACGAGGACGAAATTCGCGAGATGGTAACGATCGCTAACAAAAATGGCGGTCCGGCTTTTCTTCCCGCGGCAGTCGAAGCGCTGGCGAGAGTGTCGGCGGGCCTGCCCTATCTTGCAGCGCTGATTGGGCAGCATGCCGCGATTGCAGCTATCGAGCAGCAATCGCCGGAAGTGACCGCCGACCATGTTAGCGTCGCGACCGAGCGAGCTGCTGCAGATATTCTGAGCCGCCTTTCGCCACTGGTGACGCACAGTCTCCGGGACGAGCGGGCGCGCGAACCTGGCAGTCTCTTGTGGTCATGCGCTGCCGATGCGATCGAGAATGACGGATTGATTAGCTCCCCTGCGCTGATCGCTAAGCTGTCTGACGAAGGAGCGGCCTTCAAAGGGCTGGTTCTGCCCGTTGACGGCGATCCGCTTGAGCGGTGGCAATTCATCGAGGATGGCGTGTCCTCATATATCTGGTTGGCCGTAACCGCTGACGGCGAAATCGCTCGAAAACCCCGATGTTAAAAACTTGTCCTAAATCGAGACGTAAATTATCATCCTAGGGCAAATGGTTTACAAAATCTTATTGCACCGCAACGAGATTAAGGGCACTGACAATCAACGATTAAACGGTTTGCGAGTCGATTGGGCTCTCAGGCTATCAGTTTGAAGCAACAGGCGGAGCGATAATATGTACAAGAAGGCACTTAAGGCAGCAGCTCTGGCTTCTGTAATCGGCATTGGCTTTTCCTCGGCGCCAGCAGCGGCTGCGCCGGTAATCTCCTGCACCACCACAAGCTGCACCTTCGGTAACGCCGATCCGACGGTCGTTGCGGGCCCTTTCAACGATAGCTACACTTTCGTTCTGCCCTATGCGCGCACATTCGTCGGCCAGATTTTTTCGCAAGCGGTCAATTTTCCGGTCGATAACGTAAACTTCGTATCGAACGGCGTTCGCCTCGACGGAGTACAGTTTGCTAATACCAGCGTAGGCAACCCCGAAATCCGCGACATCACTACCGTGCTCGCGGCTGGGACGCATACCATCACGGTGCGCGGCTCTGCGGGTCCCGATGGGTTCTACACCGGTACGGCCACGCTCGGTGGCGTTCCTGAGCCGATGACCTGGGCGATGATGTTCCTCGGCTTCGGTCTTGTCGGTGCTGGGCTGCGCCGCCGTTCGAAGCAGACTGTGCGCGTCGCCTACGCCTGACGCTAAACCGATTAGAAAAAGCCCGCACCTCTCGGTGCGGGCTTTTTCATGCCCGGATCAAATTCTTAGGCGCGATCCCGTCCGATCGTCGTGTGGCAGACGCCGACCGTTTGTATTCGACTTAGGCATTATATCTTCAGGCCAGACATGTCCGAGCAGATCGAATGGGCCTTGCACGCCTAGCTCTGGATAGCGGACAGAAGAAAACGCCGCGCCGGCACACTTCGTCATGCGGCGCCCTCTCTTCTTTACGATCGGTGTGCCAGCTGCGCCGCGCGTTTGGTTCCCACCAGCGCCTGCCGCGATATGGGTGCGACGGCCGACAGCATTGTGATTAGCAGGGCGTCGATGCGCGCGAACTCGGGCTGATCGTTTGTGCGGACCGCCGAAGCGCGAACAAGTACACCATCGCCGATATAACCCTCCATTGCGGTTTCGAGCCGGACACGCCGCTGCTCACCTGCTGTGCGCGGAAGCGCATCGCCAAGCCGCGTCCAATAAACGATATCCTCGACGCGCTCGCCAAGTCGCGCCGTGAGCCGGACAACCGGAATTGAGACGCCGGAATCCAAGTCAAGCGATCCAAGCGCGCGCCCGACAATGGCAAAGCCCACCGCGGGATAACAACTTTCAGGGCGATGCAGCTGCAGCCCGTCGCTTTGCTCTTTGCCATAGGTCGCGAGCATCATAACAGGGGACGCGCTCGAACCATCGGCATAGCTACGTACGAGCATTTCGTCGTAGAGTCGGCCCGCCAGCGTTCCTTCGGTGGGCGGCAGAACGATGTTGTCGTTCGGATCTTGGTGCCAGCGGCCGAAGGCAACGGGAATGATCGATGAGAGCTTCTTGCTTGGCGGCAGTAGCAACCGATGCTCGCGAGGACGCAGCCATTCTGCGGTAGCGAGCGATCCTGCGCAAGCGAGGGCAATCAGGATGTCGCGCCGATCAATCCTCATATGCGTACCTTGGCGGACCCAAGCAACATCCGCAGCAGCTTGTCGGTCAGAACCATGAGGCTGAGCGCGACAGCGAAGAGTAGCATGCCCGTGGTGGCATGCATGAAGCCCTGCGCAACAGCATCGCCGTAATGATAGGTCAAGAGGATGAGGATCGACACGCGGATGATGTTAACGACCACTGCGATCGGAATGATGCACAGGGCGAGTAGCGCCGCGTGCTTCCAGCTCGCGCGGTGCAGCAGATAGATATAGAACATGCTAACCGACATCAGCCCCATTAGGCTGTTCATGCCAGCGCAGGCTTCTTCGACCAGCAGCTGATACTGGGCTACGGTGATAACGACGCCTTCGCGAAACACCGGATAGCCGAGCATCGAAAGTAGTGATGATGCCGAGATCGACACCAGCTGTTGCAGGGGTGCAGTCACATAATCGAGCACCCATCCCGGAATCGGGATGAGAAAGGCCAGATAGGAGAAAGGAAACAAGTTGGAGAAGATACGTCTCCAACCGACCCGAAGCGCGACCATCGCCAGGAACGCGCCGTAAAACCCGCTCCCCTCGAGCAGCAGAAGGTCATAAGCGCGTCCGAAAATCCAGCTCGCGAGTGCGAACCCGATCAGCAAATAGGCTGGCCAGGACTGACGGGGACCGGGGGTCACCGGTGACCGAAGCAGGCCTTGGTGCCAGATCAGCCAAGCTCCGGTCGCAATAACGATCGGCCCATGTGAGCCGGCTTCCGTGGTCCAGCTTTGCTCCGCAAGCGTGATGATCGTCGGTATCCCGATCAGCAGCACCCCAGCGATTAGGGGCCAGGAAATATTCTGCCCGTTACCGGCTGCCGCGCCTTCCGGCGGTAAGGTCGCGACGGGCGGCCTATTCGATGACATTGAGAAAGGAGCCGATGACATTGGCCCGGTCGGTCTGCAACTCGGTGATCAGCCGCCGCATGTCCGACAAATAACTGCGATCCTTACGCGCAATAACCAAAGCATGGCGAACTAGCGCGGCAATGCGCCGCGTGTCAGCACTGCTGCTCGCGGGAGGGCAATCGACGATCGTGAGATCGAAACTGCGGACACAATTTTCGATTAGGGTCTGAAATCGCGTCTTCGAAAGCAGGCGCTGTGCCTGTTCGGTGGGGGATCCTGAAAACATGATCGACAGATTGGGAATGACGTCTGGATTAATGAGCGCGAGCTCCGAATCTTGATCGCTCGCCAAGTAATCGGACAAGCCCCGCGTCGGCTGCTCGGACAGGAAATATTGATCGAGCGAAGGTTCGCGCAAATTGCAGTCGAGCAGCAAAGTGTGCACGCCGGCCTGCGCCATGGCGACAGCTAGGTTGGCCGCAACGAAGCTCACACCGACCCCCGCAGTGGCGCCACAGATCGCTAACGAACGCTTGCCATCCTGCAGATGCTTACTCACTAGTTGGTTGCGCAGAGACGCGATCGACTCGACCTCAAGCGAATGCGGGTCGTGCAGGACGACAAGCTTTTCGCTAAAGCCGAACCGTCCGTTGTTTACCGCAGCCGGCCTAAGGTCGGTGCCTGTTCGCTGTTCATACGTCATAAAGATGCTTCTTGGATGATCAAGGGATGGGGTCGGCGCCTGCGGGCATGCACCTTACCCACTGCCCGATCCCGGCAGAAGGCGGGTCAGTTTGCTCTTGGGAGCGGGAAGTGACCCCGCCATCATGCCGAGCACCGGCACGCCTTCGATATAGATATCGTCGATCGCGCGCACGCGGCGAAATAGCAGTTCGATGATCAACGACGTCAACACGCCGAACGCCAAGCCGAGCGCGATCGCGCCCGCCAGCAGTGGAATCTTTTTGGGGAAACTCGGGGCCTGCGGCGCCACAGCACTGCCCAGAAAGGTCAGCCCCGTTTCATCTGACTCGGCCTGTTGATCGAGCTGCGAAGCGCGCGTCGCGGTTCGTTCCAGCTCTTCGCGCGCCACGCGCACATTGACCATCAGCTGGCGTGCTTCCGCGACCTTGCCGCGCTGCGCGAGCACCTTCTGCTGCTGCGCGTTGAACATCGCACCGATCGACGGACCCGTCATCCTTCCGCCGCTCCCGGCCGCAGCGCGGGCGGCGGCCATTTCGCGCGAGGCGTTTGCGGCCACTACGGCGCGCTGCTGACGCATTGCGATGAGGTCGGGGTGGTTAGGTCCAAGCGTCTGGGAGGCTGTCGCAATCGTCGCGTCGATCTGCGCCAATTGCGTCTGCGAGGGCGAAGCAACCGGCGCGGCGATCGGTGCCGTCATGGTTGGCGGGGCCGGCGCCGTGCTAGCGAGTGCCGCAAGCCGGGCCGATTCGGCGTCGGTGTCATTGTCCTGCAGGACAATATTATTGGCCTGCTCGAACGCGGCTTTGCTCGCTTCGGCGTCCGCCACCTCTTTCTTGAGTTTTTCCGTCTGCTGCTTGAACCAGTCGGCATTTCGCCGTGCGGCCTGCTGCTTGAAAAGCATTGTCTGGTCGGAATAGGCCTGCCGCAGCTGATCTGCGATGCGCGCAGTGGTTTCCGGCTGCTCGCCGGTGTAAGTGATTTCCATGATATTGCTCGCATCGATGAGTTTCGCATCGGTGCGGTCGATAACGCGCTGTGCCAACCAGCGATGCAGCGGTAGATCGGATCCAGAGGCACGATATTGCGCCGTCAGCTCGGGAGAACCGGTCCAGCCGAATGCATCGACGACACGGCCCGCAACTCGATAATCCTTGATCAGTTCGGTCTGCGTCTTGACATAAGCGCGCGCGAAAGAAGACGACAGGGCTTCGCCGGACACTGGATCAGGCCGCACGATATCGAGAATTAGGCGCGACGAGGCTTCATACCGCGACGGGACGAGCTGGATTACCAGCAGCGCCCCAATTAGGCACGCGATGAGCGAGGTCACGGTAATGGCCCGGCGTGCCCACAGAATCCGGAAAAATTGTTGGACGCTCATGCCTTGATCCCTTTGTCGCCGTGCTGGCAGGAAAAATTAAAAGAACCGTTCACCCACCACGATCACGTCGCCGCCCTTAATCGGTGCCGCCGGATCGAATTTGCGCAACTCGACGCCGTCGCGGAATACCTTGACCCGGCTTTCCGAGCCGAGCTGCGTCAGCCCGCCGCCGCGCGCGAGTGCCATGCGCAGGCTCATGCTACGTTCGACCTTATAGCTTCCGGGGGCATTGACCTGCCCGTAGATGAAGTACTGCGCTGCCGCTGCGACAAACAATTTGTCACCGGGGTTGACGATCGGATCGGCCTCGGCGCCGCCGATCGCGACATCGCGAATGATAAGCGTCAGTTCCTCACCGGTTTCGCGCCGGATGACGATTTCATCGGCGCCTGTCGGTCGGGTGCCACCGACGCGGGCGAGAATTTCCGACACGTGATAGGCCCGATCGACTGGAACGAGGCCCGGGGTTACGACTTCGCCCAGCACCGTAACATACCGGCTCGCAAAAGTCGCTACGACGACGGCGACCTGCGCTGACGTGTAGAAGCCACCATCGATCAACGCGCGGTGCACATCTTCGCGAAACTGTAGCACGGTGCGATCGACCGCGCGCACGTCGCCGATCAGCGGCAGCCGCACCGTTCCGTCGGCTTGGATCTGGACGCGCGCTTGAAAATCGGTCCGGCCTACGAGGTTCACCTCTATCACGTCGCCGACCC
This sequence comes from Sphingopyxis sp. L1A2A, assembly GCF_005502465.1. Taxonomy (GTDB): domain Bacteria; phylum Pseudomonadota; class Alphaproteobacteria; order Sphingomonadales; family Sphingomonadaceae; genus Sphingopyxis. Next base: position 14,450 of record NZ_SCOT01000041.1, on the reverse strand, counting down.
CGAGCACATAGCCTTCGCTGAGCGACCCAGCATCGGCAGCAGGGGTATTCGGGGCCACCGGCGCGGCCGAGAGCGGCGGCGGCGCCCCCGGAGCCATTTGCGCCATCGCGGAGGGCAGAAGCGAAAGGCAGGCAAGAGCCGGAGCTACCAGGATCAGGCCGAGCCGACGGAGCGAAATAAAGCCACGGACGTTCATAATAATCCTCAAAAAACAGCTAGCTGGTCGGCTTAAAGCGAAAGCGATAGGGTAGCACGCGCAAATGCACCGTCATAGTCGAAGAATGTGCCGTTCGCGTTGCGCCGTTCATAGCCGCCGGAGAGACCAACCTGCCACCGGCGCCCGAAATCGTAGGTGAAGCCGCCTCCAACGAGCTGCCGTGTTTCTCGATCAATGAACGTGCCCACTTGCGGGGTCGCATAGCGATAGGATTTTTTCTCATACAGATAATTGGCCTGCAGGCGCATGCGATCGTTCACCGCATAAGTCAGCTGGATCAGATTCGGTTGCGTGCGCAAATAGGCGGCATCGCTCGATAGGCTATTGACGAACTGCCGACCCGTCGACGCCGTCACTTGCAGGCGCTCGCCGAACTGGGCGGTTATTTCGGCGTCCCAAGTCAGGCCCGAGGTGTTAGGCACAAGCACGCCGCCGCCGCCAATAGCGCTGCGGCCGATCGAGACCTGAGCGTCCAATCGCGATCCGATGTCGCGTCGGTATCGCGCGCCAATGGTTGTGATATGATAGCTCACCTTACGGCCCGCCAGGGCGGGCTGGTTCAAAAGGTCGATGTCGCGGCGCCCTGCATAAGCGGTCAGATCACCGAAGTTGGGCGTGGAGTAGGATAATCCTCCCTGATATTCTAGCTCATTATATTCGGCTCGGTCACGAATGATGTTGCTATTGCGCGCAATCACATAGCCGAGATGGGCGATCGGACGCAGCCCATAGTCTCGGCCGCAGGTGATATCGCCCTGATATTCCTGGAGCGTCTCGGCGTTTTTGACGGCGAAGGCCGGACTGTTGTTGACGAATGCGATGTCGCCAAGGTCGGACTGGCGACGACTGATTCCCGCCGTCAGTTCAACGCGGCATGGACCAACGGGCTGCTTGACACCGCCTTCGAGGCCGATCCGTTCGCGATTGAGCTGAGAATTTCGACGATAGAAATCATAACCGGCTGACCCGTTCAGCCACAACCGCGTTTGCCCTAGATTGCGCGCAAGATCGACCGACAGGCTCGGCGTGATCCGCTGATCCGATCGCGAGAGGCCGCGCGCCGCGGCGCGCGCCGCATCCGACCGCGCGACGTTGCTGTTAAATTCAGCCGTAACTTCCAACTTGATATCGCTGACGGGCGCGACGTCGGACTGCGCGAGAGTGGGCGTAGACAATCCTGTGGTGACTGTCCCTATTAACGCGAGAAGCATCATCTGTTTGGAATAGGCGGCATGGCGTTGCATTGGTGGAGGTCCTGTTTTAGCGTCCAATTCCGTAATTTTCCCCGGCTGCGGGGTACTCAGCTTTCGCGTAGTCGAGAGGCGCGACTAGCGGATTGCCGTCGATATGAAAAGCGACGTCATGACGCTATCGGCGGCCCAAAATGATCCGCCGGATCGTACCGGCAAAATTGCGGGTTGCCTCGCCAATCCCCGCACGCCAAGCCGCGCGTCCAATCAGCAGGCCGCGCATTTGAGGCAGCGGCTGTCCGGTCACCCGCACCGCCGCCGCCCGCGCGAAAATCACCCGTTTGCGGCGAACTTGCCCGGGCTGCATCAGGTCCACCTCGGCGATCGGGCAGTCGGTGACCTCGCAGATGCCCGCAGCGACAGCATCATTGAGCAGGCGGTCGCCCGCTCCGCTGCGAGTCAAGACAAGGCTACGCCCATCAGCTTCGTCGAACATCGGATAGCCGCTCTCGCCGCCGTACCAAGCGTCAGCGCAGGCAATGTCGGCAACGCCGCCAACCGCATCGGGGCAGATTTTGCACCGGAACTGCACCTCTTTCGAGAGATGACCGCCCCAGCTATCATGGTAGCTCATCGTCCCGATCGTCCCACCTCGTGTTTCCGCCCGGGCTTCCCCGGGCCAGCCGTTTCCCCGATAGCGGAAGCGAATAACGTCTGCGGGATTGAGACCCATCGCACCGATAACGCGGTCGGTGCCCTTTAGGCTCGGCATGCCGCCGCAGAAAAAAGCAAACATGAACGGAATACGGCGCGCTACGCGAGGATCCTGCTCGCCGAGCAGGCGCAGCGCGGACACGTCGCAAGGCTTGCCGATAAACAGAATGCGCTCGTCGCGTGAAAGTAGCGCGTCGATCGTGCTGAGCGGGCTGGTGGCGCCATACCGCGAGCCGGCGCCGGCTAATATGTCAGCGCGCGTTCGCGATAATGAAAGAATGTTGTGCGTCGCGCGATCGGGGTCTGCATGGATGTGCGCGACGGCATCGACTTGGCCGCTTTCAAGCGCGTGGAGTGCCAGCGCTGACAAGAGTCCGCCCGACGATCCCGCGAACCGTAAGTCGGGATCATTCGCATGTCCCGTCATCACTCGGTGATAGGGACCCCAATAGGGATGCATCGCCTGCGTCTGGCGCCATGGCGCGACCACCGCGCCGGGACAGGCAGCAGCGATACGCGCCTCGACCGTTGGCGGGAGAGGCTTGACGACTGTCGGTCGAGCATATCCGGGATCAACGAGGCGCATCTCAATCGATCCCTGGCTGATCCCGGCGCACAGCCCGCATCCCGCGCACAGCTGGCCGTCCACGACCGAGTCGATGACAGGCGATCCCGTCGGTCGATCGTCAATACGCATAGCGTGATGTCACTTTTGTTCGGCCTGGTGCGGTACCGAGGTCAATTCGCGGCCGTTGCTGGAGCAGGACCCAGGCTTTGCTGTGTCTCTCCCTTGCGCGGGGCGAGGTCGAGCGCCTTGTTATACCGCACTGTCTTCATGCCGTCGCGAAGAATTTCGGAAAGTCGGGAATAGACCTGCTGGTTGGTACGGGCGGTTTGCAGCAGGTCACTTGCGATCTTGGCCGCGGTTTCGCCGGTGACAGGTTCGATTCGGGTTTCGCGAATCTGATTGACCGTGAAATCGCCTTCCTTGGGCAGCACGAAAATCTCGTTCTGCTTCAGCGCAGCAATTTGCCGCACTGCCCCTGGCTCCATCGCCAGCGCATCGATCACTCCCATTGAGGTGCGGGTCGGCAAGTTGTATTTTGCGAGCACGGCTTGGACCTGTTCGATCGTGGTAAGCGGTTCGAGTTCTTTGATGATGTTCGGGCTTGGCGAGCCGATGCCGATCTGTTCTACGAGAAAAATCTTCCGCGAACCGAACAGATCAGGATTGTCGAGAATGAACTGCTGCACTTCGTCGGCGGATATCACCGGCACATTTCGGCCAAGCGACCGCTGCAACAGTGTGACGTAGGCGATCTGCTCGGCCTTCTGCTTGGCGATCGCGCCGGTTGGCGTGTTGGCGAGATCCTGTTTTTCGGCGGCATCCGCAAGCAGATAGCGATTGATGATCTGCTGGAGCGCGGCGCGGCGCATCTGCTGCTGCTCTTCGGTCGAGCCGGCGCGCAGCGGTCCCATTTCGGCGTCCAGCTGCGTAGAGGTGATTTCCTTTCCGTCGACGGTTGCTACCACTTGGCCCGTGGGCTCAGAAGCGGAATTGCACCCGGTCAGCACGAGGACGCAGGACAGCATCAATGTGGTCGATAAAGATTTCATGTTAAGTTGCCTTTTGTACGATAGATAAACAGCTGCAGCGGCGTGCGGGCACCCTGGGGGATTTCAGCCATCACATAAGCCGGTTCCTCTTGCGAATTCTGTCTAGTCCTTGGATTGCGGCTATGGCTGGTTCCAGAACAGGCGTTCACGCCATTCCTGCCTTATGAAAGATTGGTCATGTCTTCTCTCAAAATTTGTCTTGCAGCATCCGGCGGCGGACATATTCGTCAACTTCTCGACCTGCTCCCCGCCTTCTCGGGGCATCAATGCTTCTTTATGACTGAATCCACAGCCCTTGGCCAATCGATTAACTCCGAATTTCCGACCTATTTTGTCGACCATGTCGCACTCGGCCAAGCGCGGCTCGGAAACCCCTTCAAAATGATTGCCGCAGCTGTGCGCAACGCGGTTCAGTCGGCCCGCATTATTCGGCACGAGCGGCCCGATATCATTGTTTCGACCGGCGCCGGGTCGATGGCGTTCGGGATGCTGTGGGGCCGTCTGTCCGGTGCGAGGCTCGTACTCGTCGACAGTTTTGCACGAGTGCGGGCTCCGTCTGCTTTTGCTCGGCTCGTGGGTCCGCTTGCACATTATCGCGTGGCGCAGTCGCAGGGTGCGGCCGGGGGTCGAACGGATATCCCGATCTTCGACCCTTTTCGTCTCGTCGATTCCCCGAGGCCCGAAAAACAGGATCTTCTGTTTGCCACCGTGGGAGCGACGTTGCCCTTCGACCGGCTTGTCACCATGGTAGCGAGCGCTAAGTGCCGCGGCTTGACTCCTGAGCGCGTGCTTGTCCAGGTCGGTGAGGGAGGAGCGATGCCTGAAGGCCTTGACGCGGTCGAAGCGATGACCTTCGATAGCATCCGCCAGACACTGCAGGACGCCGACGTCGTCGTCTGCCATGCCGGCACCGGATCGCTGATAACGGCGCTCCAGGCGGGCTGCCACGTAATCGCGGTTCCGCGCCTGTTTGAACTGCGCGAGCATTATGACGATCATCAGCTCGAGATAGCCGGCGCTTTGGCCGATCGTGGGTTCGTCCAAGTCGCACGGGACCAGGCCGAACTTGACGCTGCCCTGCGATCAGTAAAGACGCGCTCAGCGGCGATGGCAACAACAGATCCCCAAGCACTCATTAGCTTTATACGCGATATCATTGCCGAAGTGCAGGCGGCTCGTGCCGCTCAATAAGCTTCGCTGTGCATCAGGACGCGGACCGTGCCGAGCAGGATCGTGATATCGCGCGACAGCCGCCAGCCGTTAACATATTCGAGGTCGGCCTGCAGCCGTTGTTCAAGGTCTTCGGTCCGGTGCGTCGCGCCGCGAAAGCCCCGAATCTGCGCAAGGCCAGTGATTCCCGGGCGCAGCGTGTGGCGCATCCAATATTGCGGACTGATGTGCCAAAATAGCTGGTCGCCCGCGCGCGATCCCAGCGCGTGCGGGCGCGGGCCAACGATGCTCATCTCGCCGCGCAACACATTGATCAGCTGCGGGAGCTCGTCGATACTCGTCGCGCGAATGAAACGCCCGATTCTGGTCACGCGAGCGTCGTCGCGGAGCGTCGACTGCGAGCCATCGGCACCTTCGCCATTTAGCCGCATGCTGCGGAACTTCCAAATATGAAACATCGAATTGGACTGGCCGACGCGCGGCTGCTTAAAGATCGCCGGGCCTGGGCTCTCAAGTTTGATCAAAATTGCGACAACGATCAGCAAGGGGCCGAGCGCAATAAGCAGTGGGACGGCAACGGCGAGGTCAAAAAGCCGCTTTTTTATCCGGTTGTTGAGACTAAGCGGCGTGCGCGACACCACGATCGTGTCTTGACCCGCCAACTCGCCGACCCCGATTGCGCCCAGCCGATTTTCGTCGCGCAGCAGGATCTCGCCCATGACGCCAGTTCCCTTGAGAACGAGCGACCAGCGGGTCTGGTCATCGCGGGATGCCGAGACGATCACACGATCATAGTCGCGAATCGCGTTGGCGATCCGGTCGAGCATGGCGGGATTGTTGACATCGGGCACCAAGCCTTCGATTCGCGCGTCAACGATGCTAAGGCCTGCGAATCCATGGACGGCCGGCATGATCCCGCCGTCGATGATCAGCAGTTCGTCGGTCAGCCTGTGCTTGAACGCGCTGCCGATCGCCATGTCGACAACCAGCCGCCCCGCGATCATACCGATTGCACTGAAGAGAATCGCCACAATATATCCCGCGCGTGACACCTGCACGCCCGATTTGGTCAAAAATGTGTAGAGAATGACGAGCAGCGCCGCGAGTAGCAGCGCTGCAATCGGTCGCCTTATGGCCTCGAACTGATTGCGGATGGTCTCAAGCGCATAACTGTTCTGATTGGCGGTCAGCAGCAAATATGTCACCGCAACCACGAGGCTAAGGTTTAGTCCCTCGGCCATCAGATATTGGGGATTGCGAATCAATTGAGCGACGAAGAACCCCAGCAGGATCGATAAAATGTCGATCACCACCAAGCTGCTGTAGGTTGCAATTCGCCACACATAGCGTGGGACACGTTTCGGACTCGATGTCTGAAATCTGACCTCAGCACTTCGGGATATAGGTGCATTCACTATGAAACTGGCCGTTCGCTATGGTCATGGCGGGATAGCGGTGCTGAGGTCTAGCGCCAGATTGTTAAGTTTCAATGAGAAATGACACGTTTCCGTCCCGTTTTTGGTCAACTTTGACCAATGACAAGCCCGACGGCGGGCCGAACGGGGATCAGAAAATCCGAACCGCGGCGTAAATTAACAGTGCGAGCGCCGTCAGTAACGTCAGATAGCCAACATAGCGTGAGGCAATACGCTCCAAAGATATGAATTTATGGTGAAATGACGCGCTGGGGACCTCTTCAAAGAAGTGATCAACAACCGGGCTGCCTGACCCTTGCTTCAAACCCATATCGCGACACCCTTACCGCTGCGTCGCCTCTATACGAGCGACTTCAGCTAATCATTAATCGGTTAACGCGTAATGTAAATGAAAGTTTCTCCAGCTTGCGCCGCGACTTACCGAACAGCAAGGGTGAGACCGAAATTTCAGAGGGCGAATGATGACGCAAAAGGCAGCATCGACGCGTCGTTTTTCAGGAAAATGCTAGCCAGGTGATTGCGCCGATGCTGGCCCAGCAAAGCGCCGCCAGCCCGGTGATCAGAGTGAGGCGGCTCTGGTGCAGCCGCGCCGCTATCGAGTCCGTCGGAGCCTTCACATGCTGTTGCATCTGGGATTCCAGCGTCGCGTACAGAGCATGAACCGGAGAAGGCGTCGCAACGCTGTTCTCGTCAGCGACCACAATCTTGTCGGATCTCGCCTGACGCCGAGAAGGTCGCACATAGTCCCGGTCGTTGCGATATCTGAAGGCATGCAAGGCAGGTCCCCTTCTACAAGACCCACTTATTGATGAAATCGGTTAGGAAATGGTGAAGATTTCAGCGCTGCGCTTTGTCGAGCAGCGCGGACCACCAATCCCCGTTTTCGAGATACCAGGCAAGCGTCTCGGCGAAGCCGGCGGCAAAATCGCGTCGCGGCGCATAGCCGAGTTCGTTGCTGATCTTGCTGGCGTTGATCGCATAGCGGCGGTCATGACCCTGCCGGTCCGTGACATAGGATTTCAGCGAAGCGCTCGGCTGACCGTTCGCTGCGGGCGCGGCAGGAAAGCGCTGTGCAAGGCTAGGTGTATCGACGAAGGCGCGATCCAGCGCAGTGCAAATTGCGTCGATGACCGCGATGTTGGTCAGTTCCTGACCACCGCCGATATTATAGACTTCACCGGAGCGGCCGTTTGCGATCACCTTTTCAATGCCTTGGCAATGATCGTCGACGTGCAGCCAGTCGCGTACATTCATGCCATCGCCGTAAATGGGCAGGGCAATGCCGCGAAGGCAGTTGAGTAGGAAAAGAGGGATCAGTTTTTCGGGATATTGATAGGGCCCGTAATTGTTCGAACAATTGCTGATCGTTGTATCGAGCCCATACGTGTGGTGATAGGCGCGGACCAAATGGTCGGACCCTGCCTTCGAGGCCGAATAGGGTGAATTGGGCGAATAGGTTGTCGTTTCGCTGAACGCTGGGTCATCGGGTCCCAGCGATCCATAGACTTCGTCGGTCGACACATGATGAAAGCGATGTGGGCGGCCCGAACCCCGGTCGAGCCACTCGGCCTTAGCCGCCATCAGGAGGCTGTGCGTGCCGACCACATTGGTTTCGATGAACGCCGCCGGCCCGCTAATCGATCGGTCAACATGGCTTTCTGCAGCGAAGTGAACGACCGTCGAAATGTCATGGTTGCGCAGTATTTGCCTCACCAGTTCGGTGTCGCCGATATCGCCTACGACCAACCGCACCTGATCGAGTCCATCCAGATTGGCGGCGTTCCCCGCATAGGTCAGGGCGTCGAGCACGAGGATTTCATCGTTGGGATGCGCGCGTCGCCAATGGCGTACGAAGTTCGTGCCGATGAAGCCGGCCCCGCCGGTGATCAGGATGCTAGCCATGGGAGAGGTCCTTCATGTTCCGCTTTTTGATGCTTGCGCGGCCAGTTCGCCCAACATCGCTGACAGTCCGTCGCGCCAGCCAGGTAGGGGGCGACCGATCGCGGCGATGCTGCTGGCGCAGTCGAGAATGCTATAGGCGGGACGTCGCGCTGGCGTAGGATAGTCCGCGCTGCCAATCGGCTCCACTACCGCGCAGGCGGGCGAGAGCAAGCCGCATTTGATCGCTTCGTCGCGAATGGCCTCGGCAAATGCGAACCAACTTGTGCCGCCTGCGCCGGTGACATGGTGAATGCCTGTCGCGCCCGCTCGAGACAGATCCCAGACTGCTTGCGCCAGATGGGTCGCCCAAGTGGGGCTGCCCTGCTGGTCTGCTACGACGCGCAGCACGTCCCGTTCGCCCATCAGCCGCAACATCGTGTTGACGAAATTTCTTCCTGTTGCGGCATGGACCCAGGCAGTACGGACGATCAAATCCTTTGCAGCCACGGCCTGCTCGCCGCCCAATTTGCTCGCACCATAGACATTGATCGGGTGGGGCTCGCTGTCTGGCGCAATCGGATGGCACGCGCTGCCGTCGAATACGAAATCTGTCGAAATTTGGATCAGACGGGCGCCGGTCTGCCGTGCGGCTCGTGCCATTTCCGTCACGGCTGTAGCGTTGATCCTCCACGCAAGGTCGGGTTCGCTTTCCGCCTTGTCGACCGCGGTATAAGCGGCCGAATTTATGATCATCGTCGGATTGAGCGCGATCAATTGTGGGGCGATCCGATCGGTCAGCGCGAGGTCAAGCGTGTTACGATCCAGAGCGATGACTGTCTGACTCTCGGGAGCACTCGCCAAAAGGGCCCGCCCGAGCTGGCCATTCGCACCGGTAATCACAATCGTCATGGGTAGACCGGCGCCTCGCAAAGCAATTTGCCTTCGCTATCCTTGCCCGACAGGAGGGCGGCACCGTTATCCATTGGCCATGCGATCCCGATCTTCGGATCATTCCAAAGGAGGCAATGCTCGCATTCGGGCTGATATGGAGCGGTGCATTTATAAAGGAAATCGGTATCGTCGGCGAGTGCCAGGAAGCCATGGGCGAACCCCGGCGGTACCCATAGCATGCGCTTGTTTTCAGCGCTCAGTTCGACACCGTACCAACGCCCAAAGTCCGGCGACGACCGCCTTATGTCGACGACGACATCGAACGCGGCACCGTTCGTCACCCGCACAAGCTTACCCTGCGCCCCTGGCAGCTGATAATGCAATCCACGCAGAACATTGCGCTGCGATCGGCTGTGATTGTCTTGGACGAAGGCAAAATCTATTCCTGCGCGGGCGAAGGTATCGGCGTTCCAGCTTTCAAAAAAAAAGCCGCGGTCGTCACTGAAGACGCGCGGTGAGAGCAATTTGACGTCGGGCAGCAGTGTCGGAGTGATTTCCATCGGCTTGTCACCGCACGACCGGAAAAAATGCCATCTGACGCGGATGCCCGCGCATGTTCGCATCTGGTGTGAGGGCATCACTTGTCACTTGCAGTCACTCCCGTTCCGAGTTTACGCTGGGGCGATGATGCCCTCTACGGCAAAGGTCAACCGCGTTAACCCCGAAAAAGGCCAGACTGCTGCGCTGCGAACGCGGGCGAGAAGTATTCCGACGCGCAGTACACGGCGATGCCGCTCGGGCTGACAGATCGCTGCCACCCTCGCGTGATCCGGGAATGACTCGTGCGGCAAGGATTTGCGGGGAACGGATGGCAGAGAAGCGGGGAACGGATGGCAGAGAAGGCGGCACGGGTGGGAATCGCGATCAGGAGTTGCGCGCGTTGCCGTCCGGCGAGCGGCATTGACGAGAGTTTCGGTACACTGGTAAAGTCGGCGCTGGTGGAAAAGAAGGCTGGCTGATGGTTTTTGCGTGCAGCTTTTTCATTGGCCTCTTGTCCGCATTGGCTTATCGGGTGCTCCGGCACGGAACGATCCGGCCGACTGCTGGTGAACGGCGCGTCGAGGTCTGGTCGAAAATGGCCTTTTTTGCTTGTCCGATTGTCTTAGGTGTGTGGGTCGCGCTAACCCTTGTCGAGCGCTTTCCAGACTGATGTGCCTATGCTCGGCAGCCAGCGACGGTGGTGCCTTCGCTATAAGCGCTGGTCCGCCACGTGCGACGAGATGATCCGCAGTTCGGAATGGTCATGCGCGCCGGATATGCTGGGTAGCGCAGCTGACGACGTCGAGCGGGGCTCCAATTCTCGCGAAGTTCTCAAAGGTTGATATTGATCTTCACGCAGTCTGGCTCGACTCCCATGATCGCCGCGATCTGATACCGGCTCGCTGCGAGCACTTCGGGGAGGGTTTCGAGAAGTGGTATAGAATGGCTCATGAGCTGCTGGCTGGGAACACCTAAGATCTTGGCCAACTCTGCCATTCGATGGCGGCGCGGCTGCGACCGATCGCTCTCCCAATTGCTGATGGCCACCGCGGTAACGCCGAGTTTTTCGGCAATATCTATCTGAGATATCCGTTTGGCTTTTCTTAGTCGCAGGAGTCTGGCTCCAAAGGTTTCGACGGGGTCAGAAAGGCTCTGCGAATCTAACTCAACGTCAATCTTGCGCGAAACGGCCCTTTCGAGAAGGTCCGCGGCCACCGGCTCATCAAATTGACAGCCAAACAACTTCGCCCCGGTCCACGTGATTTCACCGAGCGCAACCGCTGCATCACCAAACTCCGTCTCTATCTTTCCGCCAAACTTCAGCGGATGACCGCTTTCGATCAACATGCCCGAAGTCGAAAGACTATGCAGTTGCACTGGAACCTGGCGCCATCCTTCGCGCGGCGGCGCTGCATGGAGCGCAACCCGAAGCAGCCCGCCCGTTGAGGCCGGGAAATCGAGAACACCCGAAATTGCCATATATGATCAGCCTATACCCACATTTAGTTCACTTATCCGCTTCGACCGCAACCACGTCAACGAACGCATACAAATCTCTGACGGTACCTGCATGCGCGCCGAAATCGGAGGCGGTCAATGACCGCAAACGAGGTAGATCGATTGCCCAGTACTACTTCAGCAGATCGACCGCAAAGGCGCGCACTTCTGCGGCAATGTCGGGGCGTTCGAGCGCGACCGCCAGATTGGCCTGGATATATCCGGCCTTCGACCCGCAGTCGTAACGCGCCCCGTCAAAGGTCACGGCGTGGAACGGCTGGGTGCCGATCATCGACGCCATCGCGTCGGTCAGCTGGATCTCGCCGCCCGCGCCCTTTTCCTGCCCCTCGAGCACGCGCATCACCTCGGGCTGGAGGATGTAGCGGCCCGATATGATCAGGTTCGACGGCGCGTCGGCCACCGACGGCTTCTCAACCAGTCCGGTGACCTCGGTCAGCGACCCGTCGCGCGCGCCGGGCGCGATCACGCCATAGCTCGATACTTGGTCGCGCGGCACTTCGAGCACCGAAATCAGGTTGCCGCCGACCTGGTGGTACGCATCGACCATCTGTTTCATGCAGCCGGGCGATCCGTGCATGAACTCGTCGGGCAGGAAGATCGCAAAGGGTTCGTCGCCGACGATCGCGCGCGCGCACCAGATCGCGTGGCCGAGGCCCAGCGGTTCCTGTTGGCGGACATAGGCGCAATTGCCGGGGCCAAGCCGCGTCGGCTCCAGCACCGACAGATCCTTGCCGCGTTCGGACATCGTCTTTTCCAGCTCGAAGGCGATGTCGAAATGATCCTCGATCGCGCTCTTGCCGCGACCGGTGACAAAGATCATCTGCTCGATCCCCGCCTCGCGCGCTTCGTCGACCGCGTACTGGATCAGCGGGCGATCGACGATCGGCAGCATCTCCTTCGGGATCGCCTTGGTCGCCGGCAGGAAGCGGGTGCCGAGACCGGCAACGGGAAAAACGGCTTTGCGGATCGGTTTCATATAAGGCTCTCCAGAAACGGAATCGAGTCAGCCGCAGGTTGCCGCGTTGGTCGCAAACCGGCATCTGAATTTAGTGTATTGTCGCGTGCTTGTCGAAGGTCGTCCCGCGCGGCTGCCATGCAAGTTGGTGCCCAGCCAGTAACCTGATCCTCGTGACTATCCCAGCTACTACTAAGGTCTTTGAAGGCATAGTCACGAATATCAGGACTGTCGCTGCCGTTGTCTATGTGCTGCTCTTAGGGGATAAGCCAAACCACTAGTGCCACCGCTGCCGTCCACAACAACGACGTCAGACCGAAAATCACCAACATTTTGTTCAGAAACGGCATTTGCCACCGCTTGCGTGCGACTGTCGAATCAATTTCCCTGCTGAGGGCTGAGGCCTTGTGTACAATTTGCGCGTGGGATGCAGGTTTTGTGAAACTTCCTTGCAGAAGTGCCGCACTGATCGTGCCCGCAGTGAGATGCTCGACAAACTTGCAGCCTGCCAGATCACCACTAGCCCAGACAACCTCCGCAAGTTTTATATTCGTTTTCGAGAGTTCGACGTCGATAACATCTCCCACCTCCAGAATGGCGCTGATTTCGATTAGTAGTCCAGTCTCAGATATGTCGTGAACAATAGCTGTGCTCGACGCCAGCCCCGACGCTTGCGCATTGACTTCGAGACGCAACTTGCGCCGACTACGTCCCCGCTGATCCAATGAAAATTCGATAATTGCCTTTTGTGGTTTCAATGCCATCAATGCAGACCTTTCTGGAACCGAAGTGCCAGCCGGACCGTTAAATTTGCATCAACGCGGAATGACCGGACGCTTGCAAGGCGGACGTAAGACGGAAGAAAATTAGCTTTGGCGATCGCAGGCGCATGCGATGCGGCGCACGCTGGATTGAAGCCACGCGCGGTCAAGACGGCAAAAACTGCAAAATCCAGCAGCGCCAGCCCGAATCTGAAGAAGCTGAAAAGGGTGGTCGCCGAGCCGGCTAGAAATTGACCCTGTCCCGGATGATCGCGACTATCCGTTTGGTTGATTGACGAGCAAAACGTTTCGGATATGATTTCGTAACTTTGGCGACCCAACAACCTGGAGCGTGGCCGAGGGGCTGCATTGTCATATGCCGAAAAGGCCGTGTCTGGCTGGCGCGGCCTTTTTGCCGTCCTGCAAATTCCTAGTATGACGACCTTGCCTTGTGAACCGCGGAATCAGTTGAACATTTCGCACTTACCTGCGCATATCTTGGAGCCTCGTCCCGGAAGCCTTCTCCGGACGTTGATCCTAAAGAGCGCACTTCATTGTTAGCGCAAAATCAACCTGAATTGCGTAACCCCGCGAATGCGTCGCAGCGCATCGCCGAGTATCCGTGGAATTGCGACTTTTACGGATCTCTTGGACCACCCCCAGATGGCGATGCGCTGCACGCGATAATGGATGCGGTGGCGTCACGAAGTTGTCAGAACCATTCTTCGTGCACCACCCGCGCCTCAGAGATCCAGCGTCGCAAGCGCTTGGGCGGCCGCGCCGCGGTTGAGGTGGCCATAGTGACGTTCGATCATCTCTGTGCTCGTTCCGCTAATCTGCGCGACGGCTAATCGAAAGATCGTGGAACGGGCGAACGAGCTAAAGCTGCTCTGACCTTGCCACCAGCAAAGGGTGCTGCAGCAGTTCATGGCACGTCGGCTTGATGGCCATCATCTCCACCAGCTGGCTCAAACGGCCGCGCGTGACCGTGGTGTCATCATAGGTCAACGCGATGATCGGTTGTGCCCTGTTCTGATGAGCGCTTAGTCTCGCCTCGAAAGCGGGGCGCTGATCGAAATCGAGCACAGTCCAGGCTGGGAGGTTATGCTCCAGCTCTTCGGCAGACATCGGGGTGACCTTTGCAAAAGCTGCTGGCAGCATGATGCGAACCTCGGTTCCGGAAGTGCTCGAGGACAGAATCTCGAGCGACCCGCACAGCGTTTCGATGATCTTTTTTGCCGCGCCGAAGCCGGAGCCGGTTCCTTGCATCGTTTCGTTCGCGCGCAGCCGGGTCACAGTGCCGTCGTTGAGTGCGGTAACGACCTCGCCAGGCATGCCACAGCCGCTGTCGCGAAGAGTGATCACCGCACACCCCCCGGCGACCGCGAGATGGATACTGGCACCGCCGGTTGCGGTGTATTTGTAACTATTGCCAAGCAGATTAGCGGTAAGCGTGGTCAGGAAACCGCCATCGCTTAGCTGTCGCGGGATTTAGCGTCGGTGTAGGCGGCTCTTCCCTGTGCCCGTCGCTTGGCGAGCTTCGCCATGCGTGCGTTGATC
>NZ_SCOT01000040.1 GCF_005502465.1 Sphingopyxis sp. L1A2A | reverse complement strand
ATCAACGCACGCATGGCGAAGCTCGCCAAGCGACGGGCACAGGGAAGAGCCGCCTACACCGACGCTAAATCCCGCGACAGCTAAGCGATGGCGGTTTCCTGACCACGCTTACTGCGAAGCCCTTTTTCCCGCGATTCACAGTCACGAACTCGCTCAAGTCACAGTTCTAAAAATCGGCAATCAAACCTCGTGCGTGCAAAAAGCGGCGCCCGTCGCTGCTATCCTGCTTCGCGGGCGGTCGCTTCAAGCTGCGCGATTCGCTCGTTGCATATTTGCTCGACGATCTTCGCGAGTACTCCCACCCGCTCTCCGAGCCACACCAATTCATCGTCGGTGATGCGATAATGCTTCGAGTAGCGTGCCTTAATATAGGCCTCCTTCAACTTCTCGAACCGCGAGCGATCGGCTTTCGTTTCGCGCGGCCACGCATCGCTGAGCCGAGGATCAAGGCGCTCGGCCTGTGTACGCAGGAATGCGAGATTGTGAACGTGCGGAGTATAGAAGCTGCAGACGAGAAGTGCGCAATGATAGTAGCGTTCGGTTGCTTGATGCAGCTCAAATGCTGCCTTCTTCAGCCTCTCTCGCTCAAGATTTGAGCGGAAATCATCAGCAAACTCGTCGGCGCTCGGAAACCACTCGTCGAAATACTCTCGCGCCAGCTCAAGCGCAGCATGTGGCGACTTCGGCTGTGGCTCGGGCAGTTCATCGTCGACCGCCTGATAAATCGCGATCCCGTCACGCGCGACGTCCATGAAAAAATAGCGTCCCTGCGACAGCCCGGCATTCACCTCACCGACACTGTGGACGATGAAGTTCACCGGCGTGCGCAGCGTCTTCGTGACGGAAAGCTCGCGGATCAGCCGATCGTCGAGCTTCGACCAATATTCGACGCGGTCCGTCAGCCGATCGTCGTTGACGATAATCAACAGGTCATAGTCCGACTGGTAGCCCTTGGCGGTGTGCGGCTCGTCGACCCAGCCGCCGCGCGCATAGCTGCCGTAGAGAATGATTTTGGAAATCCGTCCCTTGCGCTTCCAGTCCTGCGTCGCGAGCGCCAGCGCATCCTCGAATTCCTCGAAGACGATCTGGACGATCCGTTCGAGTTCGCGCTGTTTGTGCGGGGGGAGATGATCGAGACTGCTGCGCATTGCGGTCACCCTAACAAGGTGGCGACACCCTTGCACGCCGAGATTGAACCAGCCTCAAGGATGCCGCCGACCGCGGTCAATCTGCCGGATTCCACAGCAGGGCATAGACGTCTGGATTGTCCTGCCCCGCCGCGCGGCCGAGATTGGCATAGATGCGCCGCGGCCCGAACTCGGGAGCTTCGAGGGTCAAGGATACATAGAGGTTGCCCGTCGCCTCGCTGCGCCGCAGCCAGCCGGCGCCGCATTCGACGCCGTTCGACCAAACGCGATAGTCGGGCTGCACGTCGCCGCTCTTGCTGGGGTTGGGGCGGATTTCGATGGGGACGCGGATCGAGATCGTCGCGAGCTGGCCGACAAAGCCCTTCTCGTTCGTTCCGCTGACAAGACCGATTGCGGCCATGATGATACTCCTGCGAAGCCCGGGGCCATCCCCGGGGCACCGGCGGCCAGGGAATGGCGACAGGCCCGCGCGTGCACCCGAAGGGCCGAAGCGACAGCGAAGGACGGCGCCGCACCGGCTTTTTGCGCGCGAAGCGCCTGCGAGGAGGCCGCATGGCCGGGGAAAAAGGCGGTGCGGCGCCGTTGCGCGCGCGGACGCGCCATTCATCTCGCCGGATCTGCACCGGCTGGCACCGTGCGTGCCGGAATGGCGATGGACGGCAAGGATTTGCTCACCGGAGCACGCTATGGGCAGCGCATGAGACCGACGATCACCGCCGCCTTCCTTCTTTTCGCGCTCCCTGCCTCGGCGCAGCAGGTCAGCGGCCCGGCCCGCGCGGCCGACGGGGATTCGCTCGATCTCAGCGGAATATCGGTGCGGCTCTTCGGCGTCGATGCGCCCGAGCTGGCGCAAAGCTGTGAACGCGGCGGCGCGCTCTGGACTTGCGGAAAGCAGGCGGCCTCCAAGCTCGCGAGCCTCGTCGCCGGGAAATCGGTCGTGTGCGAGCAGAAGGATATCGACGATTATGGACGGATCGTCGCCACCTGCCGCGCGGGTTCGATCGATCTTGGCGGTGCGATGGTCGATGCGGGCCTCGCCGTCGCCCTGCCACATTTCAGCGACCGCTATGTCGCATCCGAGGCTCGCGCCCGCGCGGCCAGTGTCGGCTTGTGGAACGGCACGTTCCAGATGCCAGCGGACTATCGCGCCGCGCATCCGAGGCCGGGGCAGCGGACACCGGGCCTTTCGCGCGATGCGGCGCGAGCGCGTGCGCCGGACCGCGCGCCATCGCCCGCTCCTTCGGGCGTCTATTTCCGCAATTGTAAGGAGGCCTGGGCAGCGGGCGCGGCCCCGCTGCGGCGAGGCCAGCCCGGTTACCGGCCCGAAATGGACGGCGACGGCGACGGCATTGCGTGCGAGCCCTATCGCGGCCGCTAGCGCGTCACGACCTTTTCAGGGCAACCACAAGGGGCGCTGCTGCCAATTCACCGGGAACCCCATCGATCTAAAGTCCCCTTCGGGTTGGGTCGCGAGATGCGCTGCGATGTCGGCGATCCAGGTCGAGCCCGGCGCCACGGTGCGGACGACATGTCCGATCATGCAAATCGCATTATAGATCTTCGCCGGAGCCTGTGTCGCATTCTGATCGATCGTGGCCTGTAGCGATTTCGGTTTCTGCGCGAGCTTCGGCGGCGCGAGGAAGCCGCGGTTCCAGAGCCGGCCGTGGTGCGCGCAGATGTTCCGGATATCGGTCACATGGCGGACAAGCGGCACGAGAACCGTTTCGGGGAGGCCGAGCGGCACCGCGATGCGGTTGCGGAGCGCCCGGTCGGCGAGGCTCGAATACCAGCGTGAAAGATGGCCGAACGACATCATTTCGGCGACCATCCAGACCGGCGGCAACGCCGGCACATCGTAGTTTTGACGGTAATGTTTAATGTAGGTCTCGTTCGAGCGCCCGACTTCGCCGGCAAGTTTCGAGAGGCGGAGATGATAGTCCTTGCGATCGCTGTAGAGACTGGCGTCGAGATAGCTGTGGCCATCACCGAGTTCCGCGAGATGATAGGCCCAGCTTCCCCGTAGCGCGACCTCGACATGTTCGGTTCCGCGCATCAGCAGGCGCCGGAGCAGGCGATCGAAATCATAAAGGGCGGTGACGCGTTCGAAAGTCGTGCCGGGGAAAAAGCGCGGCCCCTGATGGCCTTTGGGATGTTCGAAATAGAGCCAATAAGCGCTGAGACGATAATAGCTCACATGGCGAAGCCAGGCCTCGGCTGCAGGCTCGTCGGCAATTTCCATTCCGTTCGCACGAAGATGGGCGATTTGCTGCGCGTAGGTGAGGGTGGGCTTGTTAAAGGATCGTGACATGAAGCCTGTTCATGCGTCAGCGGAGCCCAAAATAAAAGACCCGCCCAGTGTGCATGTCCTTGCGAACAGAGGCCGGGCGGGTGCGATTGATGCCCACATAGGGTACGGGTGCGAACAAATCAATAACAAGCGTTGCAGCGCAACACGAAATAGGACCGGCCGAGCAGGCCGGCAAAGACAAGGATCGTCGTGACAAATCGAGGTCGAGGCGACAAATCGAGGTCCTCAGCCAAAAAGACTCATTCTGGATCCAATTGCGTGGCGCGGGCTTGCCCTGACGTTACGTCCGGCTATGCTGGCCGGGCACCGGGCCAGAAGGCGCGCGGTGCCGGAACGTAAGAATTCTGCTCGGGCCTTTATGATATTCCCATCCGTTGCCGGGTGGCCGACGCGTATGTCCAGGCTTTCGGGCTAAAGGCGGCGGCGCATATTTTTCCGAGTATGTTCTTACCGCCCGGCACACCGTTCTTCCGGTCCGACCGGAGGCGATGGACATGGATTTCGACGACGAACAGAATCGCGCGCACGCCTTGAGCAGCGGCGACCCGGTGCCGCCGTCCGATTGGACGGGCTTTGGTCCATTGGCGAGCATGGAAGCGATCTACACTGCGCATCAGCCGGCGCTCGCACGCTATCTGCGCCGCCGCGCGCCGAAGCAGGACCTCGGCGATCTCGTCCAGGAATGCTTCCGCCGCCTTGCCATGGCGAAGGGCGGAAAGCTGGCACTGATCGAAAAGCCCGGAGCCTATCTCGTCAGCACCGCCCGCAACCTGCTCACCGATCGGGCGCGCGCAGACACTGCGCGTCTGACGTCGCAGCACCATAGTTTCGAGGATGAGGATATCGCCGGCCCTGACCCCCATGCAGCGCTCGAAGCGCGCGACACGATGCGGCGCGTCGGCGAGGCGATTGAGAAATTAAAGCCTCAAACTGGTTCTATATAGACCGAGAAGGCCATAAGCTGATCGAGGGACATGCCGTCCTCGGCATAGATGTCGTGCAGCTTCGGCGACACATCGGCGAGCTTGAGGCGCTGCTTCACGACCGCCGGGGTAACCATGAAGGTCGCCGCCACGGTTTCGATGTCGCTGCCCTGCTCGACGAGCTTCTGCATGGCGCGGAACTGGTCGAGCGCGTGCAAAGGCTCGCGATGGACATTTTCGGCCAGCGAATCTTCCTCGGCCGACACGGTGTCATCGTCGCGCACGATGCAGGGCACGGGTTCGGTCTTCGCCATGCGGCGCTGCTTCACGAGTTGCTGCAACGCCCGGAAGCGGCGCCCGCCGGCAGGGACTTCGAAGCGCCCCGTCTCGTTGCCTTCTTCGTCGCGCTGCGCCCGAACCGTCAGGCTCTGGAGCAGGCCGCGCCGTTCGATGTCGGCCGCAAGGCCGTCGATCGACACACCCGCCTTAACGCGCCGCACATTAGCCTGGCTCAGCATGAGGGCGCTGAACGGGATGTCCCGCGCGCCGCTGAGCGTGATCTTCGCATGTTTCGTCATGACTCGTCTCCATGACGGGCCGCCGCGAGACTCTCTCCCGGCTTTCAACCCGCCATGGCTCCGGCGCAGCCCTCTTCCTCTAGGGAAGCGGACCACGCCGAACCGAGAGTCGACGCCGGATCAGCGCACCGACGCGAGCAATTTTGCTCCCTTTCCTTCGAGCTCCAGCCGCGCGTCCTGATGCGGGCGATCGCGCGCCACAGCATTGATGCCCTGGACGAAATCGAAGATCGACGATGGCGGATGCCCTTCTTCCTGGAGGACAGTGGCGATGATCTTGTCGGTCTCGCTTTTCGAGAATCCGCGCTTGCGCAGGAAGTTCTGCCGTTCGTCGCCGTCGCGCGCGACGATGGCGGCTCGCGCGGCCTTGATGCCATTCAGGAAGGAACCCGCCGAAGACGCAGCGAACCGCTCAAGCGCGGGCGCCGCCTCCTGCGCGAAGCGGCCAGCGGCGAACTTGCTGTGACGAATGCTTATTTCCTCGAAACCCTCCGCACCCCAGATATTCCGGTTCATGCAAACGGCGCGAAGATAGAAGGTTGCCATGCCGAGCGTCTTCGATCCGACTTCGCTGTTCCAGCAGTAGAAGCCGCGAAAGAAGAGGTCAGGATCGCCATTGGGCAGGCGCCCGGCCTCGATCGGATTGGCATCGTCGACGAGAAAGAGAAACACGTCGCGGTCACTCGCATAGAGCGTCGTCGTGTCCTTCGTGACCTCGACGAACGGATTGTGCCGCATCGTTGACCAGTCGAGCATGCCCGGCACTTTCCAGCGCGTGTCGCCCGTTCCATTGCCCGCGATCTTCATAACCGCCGACACCAGCTCATGGTCCCAGATGCGCCCATAATCCGGGCCGGTGACGGCACGCAGTTCGGTGCGGCCGTCGCCCGTCTCGAGGGTTTTCACCAACTCGCCGCGATGCGCGAGCAACCCGTGCTGCATGTTGATCCCCGCCAGGGCCGCAGGCAGCTGGCGCAAATAGCCCGAAGGTGCGCCCACAAGGCTGCAGAGCTGGCCGAAGGACCAATGGGTCGGCGCCACAGGCGCGTCGCGGTCAGGAAGCAGGAGGGTGAGCCGCTCCGGATTGTCGGTGGCGGCCTCGACGCGGATCGCGCGCGTCTCGACTGTCCGGGCCGTTGCGGCCTCGGCACGCGCGCGGACCGCGTCAAAAAGCTCGTTCAAGGAAAGGTAGCGCTCGTCCTCGGGGCGCGAGAACCATTCGGATGAAACGCGGCCAAGGCGCTGACCGCGCGAGATATCGACCTTGTAGCCCGGCGCGTGATCGGCGGGCGCCGCTTGGATAGGGTGGGTCATGGCAAATCTCCGCGACGAGCGCTCGGAGCCTCTCTCCAAGCCCTTGCCCGTCACGGGTTTCCCCGTTCCCCTCTCACTCTATGGGCCAGCGGGCGTAGCGCGCCGGGCCCGCGGACTGGCGCGGCGCATGCCGCGCGAGACAAGCTGGCCACCCTAAAGCTACCGCGCCTATCCGTATCTGCGATATTCTTTGGAGACATTGTGGAGACAAAGCGGCGTGTCATTGCCCGTGTCACCACAAAACGCGCTGACCGCGCGACACTAAGTGACTTATTTTCAGTGGAAAACTGGAGCGGGCGAAGGGATTCGAACCCTCGACCCCAACCTTGGCAAGGTTGTGCTCTACCCCTGAGCTACGCCCGCTCTGGCGGCTGAAACCGGTCGGTTCCAGCGGGTGAGGCGGGCGATTAGCACCGGCTTTTTGACTCGGCAAGCCCTGTTTGCGTTTTTTGCCGAAGGGTTGGCATATCGCCTGCAAATCCCACATAAGCGGGGTCAGAGTCTTTTCCGTCGGCGTGCAAGCGACCGGAAACGAAAAACAGGAGCATGATTGCGTGGCCACATTGGGTCTGAATCCACAAGAGAAGGAAGCCGTCGAAGCGTTCCGCCGCGATGTCGTCGAGCCGTCGATGACCAATTTGGTCATCCTCGATTTCTGGGCCGAATGGTGCGGGCCGTGCAAGCAGCTGACCCCGATCCTGGAAAAGGTCGCCGCCGATTACGCCGACAAGGGCGTGCTGCTCGCCAAGGTCGATGTCGACGCGAATCGCTTCATCGCCGGGCAGTTCCAGGTCCAGTCGATCCCGACCGTCTATGCGATTTTCCAGGGCCAGCCGGTCGCCAATCTGACCAACGCCCGCACCGAAAGCCAATTGAAGACGATGCTCGACCAGCTCCTCGCGCAGCTGCCGATCGAAAGCGCCGCGACGGCGCGCGCGGTCGAGATCGCGCCGCTGATCGACATGGGTGAAACCGTCCTCGCCGAGGGCGACGGAGAGCGCGCGGCGGGCATTTTTGGCCAGATCCTCGAGATGGCGCCCGACAATGCCGCAGCGCATGGCGGGCTGATCCGCGCCTTTGTTCTCGCCGGTGACCTGACCAGCGCGCAGGGCGTGCTCGACATGGTGCCCGCCGAGATCGCCGACGATCCGGCGATCGCGCAGGCGAAAAGCGCGCTCGCGCTCGCCGCCGATGCGCCCGGCGCGGGCGAACTTGCGGCGTTCGAGGCCGCGGTCGCGGCCGATCCCGGCGACCATCAGGCGCGGTTCGACCTTGCCAGCGCGCAGATCGGTGCCGGGCAGCGCGACGCCGCCGCCGACAATCTGCTCCACATCGTCGCCGCCGACCGCGAATGGCAGGAGGATGCGGCACGCGCCAAGCTGCTGTCGCTGTTCGAAGCCGTTGGGCTGGAAGATCCATGGGTCGCGGCGCAGCGCCGCCGCCTGTCGCTGATCCTGTTCGGTTGATGAACGCCGAAGCGCCCTTGACCATCCAGCGGATCGCGATTTTTCCGCTATCCGGCGCGGTGCTGTTTCCCGGTCTGCACCTGCCGCTGCATATTTTCGAGCCGCGCTATTCGGCGATGGTGCAGGAGGTGCTGGCGCGCGACCGCCAGATCGGGATGATCCAGCCGCGCGTGCTGCCCGGCGAAGAAAGCCGCGAACCGCCCGCGCTCTACGACGTCGGCTGCGTCGGACGGATCGTCGATGTCGAGGCGCTCGACGAAGGACGCTTCAACCTGGTGCTCGAAGGCGTCGCGCGCTTTCGCGTCCGCCGCGAACTCGACGTCATCACCCCGTTTCGCCAGGTCGAGGCCGAGATCGAGACCGAGATCGAGGACGACGCGGTGCTGTCGAGCGTCGAGCGCGCGAGCCTCGAGCGCGAGGCGAAGCGGTTTGCGGCGCGGCAGGGCTATGTCGTCGACTGGGATTCGGTCGGCCAGCTCGACGATGCGACGCTGGTCAACGGGATCGCGCAGGTCGCGCCGTTCGATGCCGCCGCGAAACAGGCGCTGCTCGAAGCGACGCCGATCGACGCGCGCGCCGAGCTGGTCGTCCAGCTGATGCAGTTTTTCGGGCGTTACGACAGCGACGACGGCCGCGCCACGCTGCAATAAGCGTCCCCTAGTTCAGCTTCCGGGGCACCGCGTGACGGACGATGTCGGCCAGCGCGCGGCGCACGATATGGCGGTCGCTTTCGCAGAGCCGTTCGCTCGCTTCGCGCACCGTCAACTGGTGGCGAACCAGCGCCTGCTCGGCGGCGACCCGCGCTTCGACTCGGTCGCGCTCACCCCGCGCTGTCCGCAGCAACCCGGCGCGGCGGCGCGTCGCCCAATCGGCGACCAGGCGATCGGCGGCCCGCGTGGCCAGCCCGTCGGCGGCGCGCGCCTCGGTCGCGGCCTCGGCCGCCGGGTCGATCAGCCAGTCGTCGGCGCCGTCGGCCTGCAACGCATCGAGCGACAGCGTCGCCGCAATGTGCCGCCGCCCCGCCGCGCGCTGGTCGCCGTGCAGGCGCAGGCGGAGCGCCTGCAGCTCGGCGCGCAGCTGCCAGTTCACAAAAGTGGTGAATCGCGCCCGCGCCGGATCATAGCGTTCGGCGGCGCGGTGGAGCGCAATCGCGCACACCTGATCGGCATCGTCGGCGACATCGGCGAGACCGTAGCTGCGGGTAAAATAACGGATGCGCGGTGCCGCCAGCGCCGCCAGCCGGGCGAACGCCCGGTCGGCGAGCGCCCGCGCCCGCGCCCCCGGCGCCGCATCGAGCGCGGTTCGCGCCTGGATATAGTCCGTCACCGCTGCTTCGAGCGCGTCGCTTTTTGCCGACATGGTCCTGTCCCCCTCGTGCCGCGGCGTGGGTGCCGCTGGAGCCGGGATAGGGAAATAGGGTGAGCGGCGGGCTGCTGAGGGACTAGGTAGAAATACCTATATGGGCGCTTCCTCATTTGCCGTTCGTGTCGAGCGAAGTCGAGACGCCGTGAAGGCGTGCGCGGACGACAGGTATCTCGACTTCGCTCGATACGAACGGATATTCAGACCTCCGTCCCCGCGAGCAGCCGGGGCAAATCGCCGGCTTCGCCGCGCGCCTCGTCCATGAAGAAGCGCTTGAGCAGCGGCATGCGCTGGACCGCGCCGAGGCCGGTGCGGCGCACCGCGGCGGCGGTGCGGCCGGGGATGCCGAACAGACGGGTGAGCCCGTCGGTCGCCAGGCTGACCATCATATTGTCGAGCCCGCGCCAGCGTTGATAGCGCGCGAGCAAGGCCGCATCGCCCAGGTCGAGCCCGAGCCGCGCCCCCTCGACCAGCACCTCGGTCAGTGCCGCGACGTCGCGCAGGCCCAGATTCAGCCCCTGTCCGGCGATCGGATGGATGCCGTGCGCGGCGTCGCCGACCAGCGCGATGCGCTGCGCGACGATCGACGCGCTGTGGTGAAACCCCAGCGGATAGGTCATGCGCGGCGCGACGAGCTCCATCGCGCCGAGTACCCCGCCCGCGCGCTTCTGCAATTCGGCGACGAAACCGCGTGGCCCGAGTTTGGCAAAGCCGGGGCCGTCCTTTTCGGAGACCGTCCACACGAACGCCGAGCGGTGCCGCCCTTCGGCATCGTCGACCAGCGGCAGCAGCGCGAAGGGACCGGAGGGGTAGAAGATTTCGTGCGCGACATGGCCGTGCGGCCGTTCGTGCGCCACCGCGCCGATCAGCGCATGATGGTGGTACGACCAGTTGGCGATGCTGAACCCCGCCGCGTCGCGGGTCGGCGAGCGGCGGCCCTCGGCGACGATCAGCAGCGGCGCGGCAAGCCTTGTGCCGTCGGCGAGGGTCAGCGTGACGCCATGGCCGCCGACGTCGCGCGCGGTGACGCTCGCCGGCATGTGCAGCCGCACCAGCGGCGCATCGGCGAGCGCCGCGGCCAGCGCGAGGCGGAGCTGGCGGTTTTCGACCATCGTGCCGAGCGGCGGATCGCCATCGGCGGTGACGAAGTCGAGGTCGCCGCCGCGCCCGCTGTCGGGGGCGCCGTCGCCCACCTTGATCGCGCGGATCGGACAGCCATGGCCGACCAGCCGCGGCGCGATTCCCAGCACCTCGAACATCTGCCACGTCGCGCTGGCGATCGCCGACGCGCGGCCGTCGAACCCCGGCGCGATCGTCGCCACCGGGTCGGCGGGATCGACGATCTGGACCGACAGGCCATGATGCGACAGGGCCAGGGCGAGCACCTGGCCGACCAAGCCGCCCCCCGAAATCAGGACATCGCTGCGCAGCGTTTCACTCATGGACCGGCCCTAGCGCGCGGCAGGGCGGTTGGAAAGCCTGTGGGCGAGCGCCGGGCCGCGCTTGACGGCGAGTCCGCCGCATGTGCATATCGCCGTGGTGAATTGATGGGGACCATAGACAGCATGGCTAGCCGCAAGGGCGCACCGGTGAAGGCCGATTGGCGCACCGTTTTCCGCCAAAGCATCGCGCGATCGCTGGTGATCGGCGCGGCGGCGGCGCTCGGCCTGTTCACTTTGTTCCTGACCCTGGCGCTCGCGACCTATGACAGCACCGATGCGGCGCTCAACACCGCCGCCGACGGCACCGCCGCCAACTGGATGGGCAGCATCGGCGCGTGGTTCGCCGATCTGGGCCTGTCGATCGGCGGCATTGGGGTCGCGTTGCTGCTGCCGCTGCTCGGGCTCCTTGCGTGGCGGCTGTGGCTGGGCGAAGCGCAGCCCTATTGGCCGCGCCAGCTCGCCTACAGCTTCGTCGGCATCCTGCTCGTCGGGCTGGGCGCCGAACTGTGGGCGCCGGCCACCAGCGCCCCGATGCCCGCGGGCTGGGGCGGTATCATCGCGCTGCTCATCGGCGGCGCGATCACGCCGCTGTTCGCTGCCGCGGGCGAACCCGCCGCGGCGCTGATCCGCATCGCCACCATCCTGTTGCTCGTCACCACCGGGCTGTGGCTCGCATGGCGCGCGCTGCGGCTGGAAAAGGGGTGGGCGGCACGCTTCCGCTTGCCCGCCGCCGAGCGCAGCCGCATCGCCGAGCCGGCGCCCCCCGCCGACGATGGCGCCGGGGCACCAAACCTGATGGAGCGCGTCGTGCGCCCGCGCGCGATCGCCGAGCCGAGCGACCGCGCGCCGCCCGAGATCGCCGATCCGGCGCAGCGCACCGCGCCGTCGAAACCTCGGCCCAAGCCGCAGACCGAGCTGTTCACCAATTACCAGCTGCCGTCGATCGACCTGCTCGCGCCGCCGCCGCCGGGCCCGACCGGCCAGATCGACAAGGCGGGGTTGGAGCGCAACGCCCGCCTGCTCGAATCGGTGCTCGAGGATTTTCAGGTCAAGGGCGTCGTCACCGCGGTCCGCCCCGGCCCCGTCGTCACCATGTACGAGCTCGAGCCCGCACCGGGCACCAAGGCCAGCCGGGTGTCGAACCTGGCGGACGATATCGCGCGCAACATGTCGGCGCTGTCGGCGCGTATTGCACCGATCCCCGGGCGCACCGTCATCGGCATCGAGCTGCCCAACGCGCACCGCGAGGCGGTGGTGCTGCACGAAATCATCGGCAGCGCGCTGTTTCAGGATCAGACCGGCGCGCTGCCGATCATCCTCGGCAAGAATATCAGCGGCGACCCGATGATCGCCGACCTGGCGCCGATGCCGCACCTGCTGATCGCGGGTACGACCGGATCGGGCAAGTCGGTCGGGCTCAACGCGATGATCCTCTCTTTGCTCTATCGCCTTGGCCCCGATCAGGTAAAGATGATCATGATCGATCCCAAGATGCTGGAACTCAGCGTCTATGACGACATCCCGCACCTGCTCGCGCCCGTCGTGACCGAACCCAAAAAGGCGATCCGGGCGCTGAAATGGGCGGTCGAGCAGATGGAGGACCGGTACCGGATGATGTCGTCGCTGTCGGTCCGCAACCTCGCGTCCTACAACGACAAGGTGCGCGGCGCCCTGGCCAAGGGCAAATCCTTGGGCCGCCGCGTCCAGACCGGCTACGACCCCGACACCGGCCAGCCGATCTATGAGGAGGAGGCGCTCGATTACGCGCCGCTGCCGCAGATCGTCATCGTCGTCGACGAACTTGCCGATTTGATGATGACCGCGGGCAAGGAGGTCGAATTCCTGATCCAGCGGCTCGCCCAGAAGGCGCGCGCCGCGGGCATCCACCTGATCCTCGCGACCCAGCGCCCCTCGGTCGACGTCATCACCGGCGTCATCAAGGCGAATTTGCCGACGCGGATCAGCTTCAACGTGACGTCAAAGATCGACAGCCGCACCATTTTGGGCGAGGCGGGCGCCGAACAATTGCTCGGCAAGGGCGACATGCTCTACGTCCCCGGCGGCAAGCAGATCACGCGTATCCACGGGCCCTTCGTGTCCGACGACGAGGTGCGCGCGGTCGCCGATCACTGGCGCGGCCAGGGCCGTCCCGACTATGTCGACAGCGTCACCGAGGACCCCGAGGACGGCGGTTTCGCGATGGAAGGTGCCCCCGCGGGCGGCGACAGCGCCGAGGACCGCATGTATGCCAAGGCGTGCCAGATCGTCGTCGAAAGCCAGAAGGCGTCGACCAGCTGGCTGCAACGCCAGCTGCGGATCGGATACAATAGCGCCGCGCGGATGATCGAACGGATGGAGGAGGAGGGGCTGGTCAGCCCGCCCAACCACGTCGGCCGCCGCGACGTGCTCACCGACCAGTACGGCCAGCAGCGGTAGGGAACCATTGCCGACCTCGCGGCTTGAACGGCGTCTAACCGGCAGGTTCACGGCGGGTTCAATGCCCGCCTGCGATGGAACGGCCCGAAGTAAACCAGAATGAGAACCCAATGACCCTGAAAAAGCCCCTCACCCGCCTTGCCGCCTGGACGCTGACCCCGCTCGCGGTCCTCGGCCTTGCAACCGGCGGCCCCGCGATCGCCCAGTCGTCGTCGACGCTGGCGGCGGTGCAGTCCCACCTGAAATCGACCGGGTCGATGACCGCCGACTTTGTCCAGACCGACCGCAACGGACAGCGTCTTTCGGGCAAGCTGACCCTCAAGCGCCCCGGCAAGATCCGCTTTCAATATCAAAAGGGGGTGCCGCTGTTGATCGTCGGCGACGGCAGCTCGCTGACGATGATCGACTATGAAGTGCGGCAGGTGCAGCGCTGGCCGGTGAAAAACTCGCCGCTCGGCGCGCTGCTCGATCCCGATCGCGACCTGACCAAATATGCCAAAGTCGTGCCGACCGGCAGCGACGATGTGCTGAGCGTCGAGGTGAAGGATACGAAGCGCCCCGAATATGGCACGATCACGATGGTGTTTGTGCGCGACGGGGCGGCGCCCGGCGGCCTGCGCCTGCGCGGCTGGGTCGCGCTCGATTCGCAGAACAATCGGACGCGGATCGATCTCAGCAACCAGAAATTCAACGTCGCGGTCGCCGATTCGGCGTTCCGCTGGACCGATCCGCGCCCGAATAAGCGCGGTCGCTGACCAAAGCTGAACGGAATATTCAGGCCGGGAATTATTTTTTCAGAAATTCCCGGCCTTTTTCCGTCCAACCGCCGCCCAGCATCGACGAACTGCAAAACTGGCGGTGAACCGCCGATTTTTGTTCAGCTTGGCGACAGGGAAGGCTCGCTATTTCAACTCTCGAAGACGCCAACACGGCTCCCGGATTTGGGTTTCCCCCTGTTGCCCCACCCGGATTGTCCGGTGTCTTCATTCAAGAGCGTGACGAACGCTGACCTTGAACCCCCGTTCCACCGCCCCTGGAACGGGGGTTTAGTTTGTCCGGCGTTTTTTGCCGCCAACGCGGCTTTGCGGCACCAGCCCGCTCCCCGAGCGCAAGATTCGTCCGCGCGGCGTTGCACCCTCGCACGCGCCCCGATAGAGCCACCGCATGACTCGCACCAGCATCGCTTCGTGGAATATCAACAGCGTCCGCGCCCGCATCGGCATCGTCGAAAAATTCCTGCGTGAAGAGGCGCCCGAGATTCTGTGCCTGCAGGAAACCAAGGTCGAATGCGGCACCTTTCCCAAGGATATGTTCCAGTCGCTGGGTTATCGGCATATCGTCACCCACGGCCAGCGCATGCACCATGGCGTCGCGATCGTCAGCAAGGTGCCGCTGACCGAGGTGCGCAAATATGACTGGCAGGCGAATGGCGAGGCACGCCACGTCGGGGTGACCCTGCCGTCGGGGGTCCGGCTCGACAATGTCTATATCCCCGCGGGCGGCGACATTCCCGACCGCGAACTCAACCCCAAATTCGGGCAAAAACTCGATTTCTTTGGCCGCATGACCGAATGGTCGGGGGCGCTGAACGGCACGCCCACGGTGCTGACCGGCGACTTCAACGTCGCGCCGCTCGCCAGCGACGTGTGGAACCACAAGGCGCTGCTCGACGTCGTCAGCCACACCCCGGTCGAAGTCGAAACGCTCGCGCGGTTGCAGGCAGCGTCGAACTGGGTCGACCTTGGCCGCTATTTCATCGCCGCGCCGACCCCGCTGTTCACTTGGTGGAGCTACCGCGCCAAGGATTGGGAAGCGTCGAACCGCGGCCGCCGCCTCGACCATATGTGGATAACCCCCGACCTGCTGGCAAAAGCGGTGTCGCACCGCATCGTCCAACCGGCGCGCAGCTGGGACCGGCCGTCGGACCATATCCCGCTGGTGACGGAGTTCGCCTTTTGACCGACAGCCGGACGGGTCTTGGCGCCCGTCAGGCGGCGCGCGCGATCGACGCGCTGCGGCGCGGCTGGCCGTTCCGGGTCGTCGGCAGCGACGGCGCACTTGACCTGTTGGCGGTCGAAAGCGCGCGCGATGCCGCGCTAGCTGAATTTGCCAGTCACGATGTCCTGCTGTCGGGCGAACGGGCGGTCACGCTGAAGCTGACCAACCAGCGTGCCGCCGCGGCGCCCGGAGCGGTGCGAGTGGCCAACGCCGCCGCCACCGTCACCGCGGCGCTGGCGATTGCCGATCCGGCGCTCGATCTCGCCCATCCGCTGAAAGGACCGTTCCGTACCGTCGCGACGGGCGGCGAAAGCGCCGCCGCCGCCGCGATGACGATGGCGCGCCACGCGGGGCTGCTGCCAGCCTTTTTTGTCCGCGAAGCTGTCGGTGAGGCCGAGACTTTATGCACCGCCGACGACGTTGCGGCGCTGCTCGATCCCGCGCGGCTCCAGATCGCGGCGCGCGCGCGCCTGCCCGTCGCGGCCAGCGAAACCGCCGAAATCATCGCTTTCCGAAGCCCCGAAGAAGCGTCGGACCATGTCGCGCTGGTCATCGGCCAGCGTGACGCGGGTCCGCCGGTGGTGCGCCTGCACAGCGAATGCCTGACCGGTGACGTGCTCGGCAGCCTGAAATGCGATTGCGGACCACAGCTCCACGCCGCGCTACACGCGATGGCGGGCGCGCCATGGGGGGTGCTGCTGTACCTGCGGCAGGAGGGGCGCGGCATCGGGCTGGTCAACAAGCTGCGCGCCTATGCGCTGCAGGATCAGGGCTATGACACGGTCGACGCCAATCTGCGGCTCGGCTTTCCGGTCGAGGCGCGCGACTTTGCGATTGCCGGGCGGATGCTGGACTTGCTCAACATTCCGCGCATCCGGCTGATGACCAACAACCCCGAAAAGGTCGCGCGGCTGGAAAAGGAAGGCGTCGAGGTGGTCGAACGCCTGCCGCTCGCGCTGCCGACGAACAAATATAACGAGCAATATCTCGCGACAAAGCGCGACCGGACCGGGCACCAGCTTTAAACACGTCGCCGCCGCGAAGGCGGGGCCGTTGTCGGGTTTATACCGACAAGGCAGAATAGGCCGATAGCGGCCCCCGCCTTCGCGGGGGCTACGCCATTTTAATGCACGAACCTTGCCACCACGTCGCGGTAACTGCGGCTGACCTTCACCTGCGCGCCCGATCCCAGCACCAGGAAGCATTCGCCGTTGGTGTGCGGCTTGACCTGCTTGACCTGCGACAGGTTGACGATCGTCGAACGGTGGACGCGCTGGAAATTGCGCGGGTCGAGCCGCTTTTCCAGATCCTTCATCGTTTCGCGCAGGATCAGGCTGTTGTCGGCGGTGTAGATGCACATATAGTCGCCCGCGGCGTCGATGCGTTCGATGCTATCGACGTCAACGCGGAAAATCTGGCCGCGATCCTTGATATTGATCATCTTTTCGTAGCGGTCGGCGGCATGCGCGTCGGGCGCATTTTCGCTGCCATAATCGTCGGCGGCATCGGGCGCGACCTCGGCCAGCACCGTTTTCAATCGTTCAACCTCGGCGACGCCGCGCTTTTCGGTCAGCCGCTGGCGCACCCGGTCGAGCGCATCGGCGAGCCGCTCGGGTTCAACCGGCTTGACCAGATAATCGACCGCCTGCGCCTCGAAGGCGCGGATCGCATGGTCCGAATAGGCGGTGACGAATACCACCAGCGGCGGTTCGACCTCCATCAGTCCCTGAATCACCGAAAAGCCGTCAAACCCAGGCATCTGGATGTCGAGAAACACCAAGTCGGGCTTGTGGGTCTTGATCTTGCGGATCGCTTCGCGGCCATTTTGTGCGGTATCGACGATTTCGACGTCCGCATGCGGCTCAAGCCGCAGTTGCAGGCCTTGGGTGGCCAGTTTTTCATCATCCACCAGGATGGTTCTGATCGTCATGTCGGTTCGGTTCCAATCGTCATTTGCCCATCGGGCTGAAACGGAAACTCGATAATCACCGTGAATCCGCCATCAGCGCCGCGTTGGGCATCGAACCGGTGCTGGTCGCCAAAAGCCTGCGCCAGACGGTCCCTGATATTGGCTAAACCCACGCCGGTCGATTCCGTTGCAGGGCCTGTGGTGGGGTCCGTGCCATCGGCTGGCAATCCCGCGCCGGTGTCGGACACGGTAATCCGAACATTTTGACCGGCCAGCTGTGCGGACAGCGTGATATCGGCGCCGTCCTCCTGCGGTGTGACCGCATATTTGATGGCGTTTTCGACCAAGGGTTGCAGCAACAGCGAGGGCAGCCGCGCCCGCGCCACCAGCGGATCGATCGCGAAATGCGGGCGCAGCCGCTCTTCGAACCGCATCTTTTCAATGTCGAGATAGAGCTTCAGCGTCTCGATCTCCTGCGCCAGCGTGACCTGCGCGGTGGGTTCATTGGCCAGCGTGTAGCGCAGAAACGCCGACAGCCGCGACAGCATGGCATTGGCGGGTTCGGACTGTTTGAGCAGCACCAGCGTCGAAATGCTGTTCAGCGTGTTGAACAGAAAATGCGGGTTGAGCTGGTAGCGCAGCATCGCCAGCTGCGCCGACGCCGCCTGCGCCTCGAGCCGGATGACGCGGTCATTCTGTTCCTCAAGCTGGAGAAAATAATTGATCGCGAAGTAAAGCGCCGACCAGGCGGCGAGCGACGTCGCATCAATATAGACTGCGCCAAGCAGCAGGCTGGTGAACCCCGCCTCGCTGTTCGGATTCTGGATTTGCGCGACCCAGGCGTCGATAAACGCCCACAAGGCCGTGGCCAGCCCCGACAGCCCGAAACTGACCCCCCACATGAGCAGCGGCCGGCGGCTGATCAGCGAGCGATAACAGACCGACAGGATGAGCGAGAGCGAAAAGCCGGTGATCGCCGAAATCGTCTGCGGGATCAGAAAGGTAAAGGGCTGGCCGTTGGCCAGACCCGACACCCCGCGCAGACCGAGCCATGCCGCCCAGCCCAATATCTGCAGGTTCCAGAAGGCGCGGACCTTGTTGTCGAAAAACGGTCCCGGCGAAGACAGGCGAAACAGCGGCATAGGGGTCCGTAAGGTAGCGATGGTCAGCGCCCGCGCGCACGCGGCCGGAAACCGTCGCGGCCGATCATTCGGCGGCCACCGGCGCCAGTCCGGCGTCGGCGCGGACCCGCGCCTGGCCCAGCGGCTGCAGTTCGGCGCGGTGCTTCCACAGCAATTCCTTGTAATTGATCACCCGGCCATCATGCGCGGTCAGCGTCACCGGCCCGATCGGCTGTTCGTCGCGGGCATCGACCAGCACCGGGGTCGACGGCACGCCGGCGCCCCATTTTTCGCCCCATTGGCGCAGCGCAATCATCGCGGGAAGCAGCTCGATGCCCTTTTGAGTGAGCTGGTAGCGCACCTTGCGGCGGTCTTCGGTCATCACTTCGCGCGCCATGATGCCATGATCGACCAGCCGCGACAGCCGGTTCGACAGGATGTTGCGCGCGATGTTCAGTTCTTGCTGAAATTCCTCGAAATGATGGACGCCGTTAAAGGCAGCGCGCAGGATCATGAACGACCAGCGTTCGCCCATCGCTTCCAGCGCCAGCGGCAGGGCGCAATTGCCCCCATCCATGTCGTTCAGCAGTTCGCGTAATTTTGCCATGCCCCAAGCCCTAACGTAAAATCGACCCTCGCGCCAAAAAAATATAGGGGTTCGCGTTGCATTTCGCAACGCGAACCAGGCCCGGCAAACGCGCGGCCATCGATGCCGCCACTTCCGGCTCAATCGGAGGCTTCAGGAAGTCATCCGGTTGCGCGCGATCACGAGCCACCAGCGCGCCAGCGCGGGCAACTGCGCCGCGACATGCCCAGGATCGGCACGAAAGGCACGGCGCACCAAATCGAGCCGCCAGCGGCGACTGCTGCGGAGCGCCAGACCCAGCAGGATTTCGCTGCGACTGCGCGCGGGCAGCGTGGCCGGCAGCGCGCGTTCGACAATTTGCGCGGTGAGCGCCTGGATCTGTTCGGCGCGCTGGCTCGTCAGGCTGCCGCCATGCTTGCGATAGAGGTACAAATCCTCGTGCAGCGCGACGAAGGCAAAGCGCGGCGCAGCGCGCAGCCAGAAATCATAATCCTCGACCCCGAACAACTGGGTGTCATAGCCGCCGAGTGCCTCGGTCACGCGGGCGCGGTAAAGGAAGCAAGCGCCGATATTATTGCCGTACAGCAGCCGCTCGACCGGCCCGACCCGCGACCGGCCGAGCTCGACCCCGGCTTCGTCGATCAGCATGAAATCGGCGTGGACGACGTCGGCGTCGGGATGCGCGGCAAGCGTCGCAACGAGGCGACCGAGCATCGGCGGCCGCAATAGATTGTCGTCCGACGTCCAGCTGTGCAGGTCGCCGCGCGCCGCCGCAAAGCCGTGATTGAGCGCCGCGGGCAGCCCGACATTGCTGTCCAGCCGCAGCAACCGGACCCGCGGGTCGCGCGCCGCGGCATCGGCCATGATCGCGGGCGATGCGTCGCGCGACGCATCATCGACCAAGATCAGTTCGAAATCGGTAAAATCCTGCGCCAGCACCGAATCAATGGCGTCGGCCAGCCAGCGCGCACCATTGTGCACGGGCATCACCATCGACACCCGCGGCGGCGCGGTCGAATCGAGAGCTTCGGTCCCCATCAATCGCTTGTCCTACCCGCCACGAACGATGCTTCCAATCGCCTTTACCAAAGTTGCTAACGCCTTGGGGAACCGCGCAATCAAATTTCACGTTGCAATTGGGCCGACATGAACGACATTGGACGCGATGCTGCGCCAATATGAACTTGTCGAGCGCGTGCGCGCTTATGATCCCGACGTCGACGAGGCGCTGCTCAATCGCGCCTATGTGTTC
This sequence comes from Sphingopyxis sp. L1A2A, assembly GCF_005502465.1. Lineage (GTDB taxonomy): Bacteria > Pseudomonadota > Alphaproteobacteria > Sphingomonadales > Sphingomonadaceae > Sphingopyxis. The sequence goes on along the minus strand of NZ_SCOT01000040.1, from coordinate 10,624 downwards.
ACCGTCCAGAAGCATGGCAGCCAGAAGCGCGCCTCGGGCGACCCTTATTTCAGCCATCCGGTCGAGGTTGCGGGGATTTTGACCGACCTGCATCTCGACTGCGAGACGATCGTCACCGCGCTGCTCCACGACACGCTCGAAGATACGCTGACCACCCCCGAAGAGATCGAGCGGTTGTTCGGCGCCGACGTCGGCCGCCTGGTCGACGGGGTGACCAAGCTGAGCAAGATCGAGGCGCAGACCGAAAATGAGCGCGCCGCCGAAAATCTGCGCAAATTCCTGCTCGCGATGTCCGACGACATCCGCGTGCTGCTGGTCAAGCTGGCCGACCGGCTGCACAATATGCGGACGTTGCATTTCATCCAGAACCCGGAAAAGCGGCGGCGCATCGCCAAGGAAACGATGGATATCTATGCGCCGCTCGCCGAGCGGATCGGCATGTATGAATATATGCGCGAGATGCAGCTGCTCGCGTTCAGCGAGCTTGAGCCCGAAGCCTATGCGACGATCACCGGCCGCCTCGCCAAGCTGACCGCGGGCGGCAAGGATAAGGTCGCCGGAATCAGCCGCGAGTTCAAGGAGCTGCTGGCCAAAAACGGCATCGACGCCGATGTGTCGGGGCGCGAAAAGCACCCCTATTCGATCTGGCGCAAGATGCAGGAACGCCACGTCAGTTTCGAACAGGTCACCGACATCATCGCGTTCCGCATCATCACCCCGACCGACGCCGACTGTTATGCGGCGCTCGGCCTGCTTCACCGCAAGTGGAAAATGGTCCCCGGGCGGTTCAAGGACTATATCTCGACGCCCAAGCGCAACGGTTATAAATCGCTGCACACGACAATCATGCACCAGCAGAATATGCGGATCGAAATCCAGATCCGCAGTCTGGGGATGCACCAGCAGTCCGAATTCGGCTTCGCGGCGCATTGGGCCTATAAGCAAGGCGGATCGGCCCCCGACGGGCAGGCGGGGTGGATCCGCGACCTGATCGAAATCCTCGAACAGACGCACGATCCCGAGGAGTTCCTGGAAAACACGCGCATCGCGATGTACCAGGATCGCATCTTTGCCTTCACCCCCAAGGGCAGCCTGCACCAGCTGCCGAAGGGCGCGACGCCGGTCGATTTCGCCTATGCCGTCCACACTGGCCTCGGCGACCGCACTGTCGGCGCCAAGGTCAACGGCCGCCTGGTGCCGCTCCGCACCCAGCTGGCGAACGGCGACACCGTCGAAATCCTGTCGTCCGACAAACAGAAGCCGCAGCCGGCGTGGCTGGGCTTTGCGGTCACCGGCAAGGCGCGCGCCGCGATCCGCCGCCATGTGCGGTCCAAGGAAAAGGTCGAGCTCGCGGCGCTCGGCCGCAAGATGTACGACGAGATTGCGCTGCGCCTGCCGAACAAGGTCGGCGACAAGGCGCGTGCCGCGGCGCTGATCCGGCTCAAGCTCGACAGCGACGCCGCATTGTATGTCGCGATCGCCAAGCAGCGGCTGACCGACAATATGGTGCTCGAAGCCCTGGTCCCCGGCATCACCGCCGAGATGAAGGCCAAACCCGGCAAGTTCGGACAAGGCGCCGCGGTGTCGATCGCCGGGCTGACCCCCGGGGTCGCCTATCAGCTCGCCGATTGTTGCCACCCGGTGCCCGGCGACCGCATCGTCGGGCTGGCGCGCCCCGGCGAAGGCATCGAAGTCCATGTCATCGACTGTCCCAGCCTGGCCGACGGGGTCGATGCCGACTGGATCGACCTTCGGTGGCAAGAGGACAGCGAGGGCGGCAATGCCCGGCTGTGCATCGTGATCCTCAACGAACCCGGCACGCTGGCCGAAATGTCAGGCATCCTTGCGGCCAATATGGCGAATATCACCAATTTGCGGCTATCGAACCGCGAGGGCGGTTTCCACACCTATGACGTCGTCGTCGAAGTGCGCGACGTCCATCATGTGATGCGAATTTTGTCGGCGCTGCGCGCGTCGGACAGCGTGGTTCAGGCGGAGCGGCAGTAGGCGGGACGGCGGCGTCTGTTTGGGGGTGGCGAGAGCCATTGCCGTTTTCGGTTATCCCGGGCCGGGGCTGCGGTCCGGTCGGCGCATGGACCGGCCATCGTGCCAAAGTTCAGTAAAGTTCAGCCTGGTGCAACGCCGCATTTGTCACGCCGGGCGAACAGGCTGCGCCCGAATCCTGGGTGTATCCGTAAGCCGGGCGCTGACCGTTTTTCCACATATTGAAAGAGCTGCTATGAAGGCTGGCACAGCGGAATAATGTAGGACAGCGTTTTTTAGCTGCGGATGGCGGCTTTGGGGTGGGAAGTGGACATTGCATATCCTCCCCATCGACTTGCGATGGGGAGGGGGACCGCCGCGAAGCGGTGGTGGAGGGGCAGCAACGTCGCAGCCCCTCCGTCAGCCCTACGGGCTGCCACCTCCCCATCGCAAGTCGATGGGGAGGATTGCTTAAGACCGCTATCGGTCGAAAACTGCCTTAGCCATCAATTCGCGTACAGCGGCGGCCGCCAGCCGCTTTGATCGACCTCGTCGCGGACCTTGTACACCAGCCCCTTGCTGTTGAGGAACAGCTTCTCCATCTCGGGCCGGGTGAACGGGCGCGAACCGAGCCGCCCGAACACTGCCATCTGGCCGCCGGTCTCGTCGACCGCGCGGTCGCGGTCGAGGCCTTTCGACAGCGCCAGCGCGGGCGACGGGGTCTTGGCCCAGGCGATCAATTCGGGGGTCGGTTTCGGCGAGAAGCCATAGAGGCCCGGATTGTCGGGGCTGGTCAGCTGGATCACCTTGATGCCGCCGCGCCCGTCGGCGACATAACCGAACAGCGACGCATTGGTCGATGCGACGATGACGTCCTCGGCGTCGGTCATTGCGCCGCCAAAGGTCAGCCCCGGCCAGACGATCGGCGCCGCGGGGCGCGTCACATCGACGATGACCAGCCCGTCGGCCTTGGCCGCGACATACATATAGGTGCGCGCCAGATAGATTTTGCGCGCATTGGCGAGTGGAACCGTGCCTGCGGGCACCGCGACCGGCTGCGCCAGATTGGTGACGTCGAACAGCTTCACCCCCTCGGCATCGGTGACCCACAGATAGCGGAACTGCACCGCGCTGGCGCGCGCGTCGGTCAGCGGCAGCTGCGCGGTGACCTTGGGGGCAAGCGGCGTCGACAGGTCGAGCACGACCAGCCCCGCATCGGTGGTGATATAAGCGATGCTGCCCGCGAGCGTCACATGCCGCGCCCCCGCCAGCACGTTGCCCGCGTTCCACGTCAGCGCGCGGGTCAGCTTGTTGTTGCGGAATTCGCCGTCGGCCATCGTGTCGATGTCGACCAGCACCAGCCCCTCGACGCTGTCGGTGATGACGGCGTAGCGGTAGATGTCGTGCATCACCTGTTCGTGGTTTTCGGGGAAATTCTTGACGATATTTTCGTTGCGGCTGACGCTGATCGGCTGCGTCGTCGCAATCGCCATGCAGGTGGCATTCTTCGTCTTCACGTGCGTATCGTGGCCGAGCGCCGAGAAGGGCGCGCGGACGATGCGTTCGGAGAAACCCTTGTTGCCGATTGACGCGACGTCATAGATGCGGAACCCGCCCTTGCCCTCGGCGACGAACATATATTCGCCGCGCTGTTGCAGGCAGTTCACCCGGCCGCTGGTGTCCTGAACGATATTCTCGAACTCTTCGAGCGCCTGCGTCTCGCCCGAGCCCTGTTTGTCGAAGGTCTTGCCGCGCACCCATTTCTTGAGCTCGCGGCCGTTCTGATCGACGTGCAGCTTCCAAAAATCGGGATAGCTATATTTGTGGAGGTAGCTGCCGATCACCGCCTGCGGCTCGTCCCATTCGGTAACGCGGGTGGCCTGGAAGCCATCCTCCATCCCGGACCAGACGTTGAGGCCGACGAAGTTGACGAAGTTGGTGCCGAGCAGGTTCAGCTGCGCCATGATCGCATTATTATCGTCGGTCGCCGAAACATGGCAGTCGCTGCACTGTTTGGTTTCGGAACGCCGCACCGTGTGCGGGAAATGCGGGGCAAAGGCCTGACTCGAATAGCCCGCCGACGAAATCGGCGGCTGCTGCACATAGATGCGTTCGCGGTTGATGTTGGTCGACGACAGGATCAGCGCCGAGGTCGAGCGCACTGGGGTGATGATGCCGCGCACTTCGCCGTTCGGACCCGGCTCGCCGGGCTTGGTCAGCTGATGGCGGCCGAGCTGGAACATCTCGTCGCGCGCCACCTGCGGATTGTAAGTGGCGAAATTGCGCGTCTCCTCGCCCTCGAAATGGTGCATCTTGGTCTTCCAATTGGCCTCGATCGGCAAATGGCAGCCGCCGCAACTCGTCGTCCACGACAGGTGGCAGGTGAAACAGGTCAGCTTGTCGTCGCCATGCGCGCGGTCTTCCTTGGCGACCCCCGGTCCCCATTCATATTTGCCGTCGTCGCTACCCGCCCGCGCCATCAGTTTGGCACGCGCTGCCTTGGCGTTGAAATGCGGTCCCGGGGTCACCGCCTGCTTGACCAGACTGACCTGCCATTCGAGCTTGGGATCGACGATCGAGCGCTGGATCAGCCCGATCACCTCGGCATCGTCATTATACTGGAATTCAAAGCGGCGGCGCCCATCGGGGTTGCGCAGCAGCGCGAGATTATTGCCCTGCGGCCGCGCCGCGACGTTCGATGTTAGCAGGTTCGGAAACGCGTCGGCGGTGCCGTGGCAATCCTTGCAGCTGATTTCGACCGCGTTGGCGACTTCGCCCTGGATATAGCCATTGCCATGGCTGTCCTGCGCGAAGTGGCAATCGGCGCATTGCAGGCCCTTTTCGGCGTGAATGTCCATCATATGGACCGACTTGCCGGGGTTGATGCCGGGAGGCACGAATTTGCCTTCGACGCCCGGCTTGCCGGGATCGGCGCTCGCCAGACACAGGTCGCGCTCCTTGGGATCGGTGTAATGGCTACAGCTTTTGCGCCATTTTTCGGGATCCTTGGGGTCGATGATGTTCGCGGTGTCGGTGCCATAGGTTGCCATATTGCCGTCGGCGTTCAGCAGATTGCCGGTCCGGTCGCGCTTGAAGATACCGCGGAAATTCCAGCCATGGCCGTGATAATCGGCGAACTGGGTGTCCTTGTTGCTGTCGTTGACATCATAGACGTCGCGCAGAAATTCGACATCGGCCCACAGCCCGCGCGTTGCCGCGGCCTCGGGGTTGCGTTCGAGCACCGCATGCGCCTCGGCCGCGGTCGGATAGCGCTGCTGCTTGTATGTCTTCTGATACTCTTCGTCGCTCATCCCCGGCGGGCGCGGTGCGGTGTTATCTGGTCCCGGCCACATCTGCGGCGCGTCGGATTCATAATCCCACATCGTGTAGCCGAGGTACGAGTTCAGGAAGATGTTCGGCTGGTGCATGTGGCACGTCATGCACTGCGAGGTCGGGATCGCGCGGGTGAAGGCGTGGCTGATCGGATGCCCCGATTCGCGGCGTGGGCGCGGTTCGCGCTGCGGCGCCCCGGCGGTCGCGGCGGCAGGGTCGATCAACCCGCCATGTCCGGTCCCGCCGACAAAGCCGTCGTCGGGGGCCATATGCGACGCATCCGAATGACCGCCGCCAGCGGGCTTTTTCTCGGCGCCATGATCGCCCGCGCCGATCCACAATTTGTCGCGGATCGTCGGATCGACGGTGTCGGTTTCGCCGTCGCGGCCATATTTAGCATAGGTCAGGCTGTGGCGCGGTTCGCGGTCGTTGGCATAGACGACGTGGCAGCCCGAACAGCCCGAATGGCGATAATCGCCCGGCTGGTCGTTGGTCCCCATGAACCACATCAGCGGATCGTTGAGGCGCGTCTTGTGAATGTTGAGCACCGGGATCGCGACGCGCAGCCCGGTGCCGGGGCCGCGGTTCGACTGTTTGAGGTCGGGACGCCCGGGCTCCTCGAGCCGCTGGATGCTGCCCGTCGGGTTGGGCAGGCCGATTTCCGGGAATTGCGTCGCGATGTTGCGCCCGCCGCGCTCGAAGACGCGGAACACGTCGCCCGGCGGGATGACGCTCCACCGCGGCAAAGGGTACATTTTGGCGAGCGCGCCACGCTTTTTCTCCTCATCGGTCAGGATCTTGTCGAAACCGAACTCGGGCTTGCACGCCTCCTTATATTCCTCAGCGGTCAGCCGCGACGATGGCGACAATATGCAGGCGGGCTTGCCGGTGCGCGTATAAGCCTCGCCGAACACATAATTCTTATACGGCACGATGCCGTTGTTATACGCCGCCCCGCCCCACAGCATCGCCGAGGTCGACATCAGCGAGCGTTCGGTCGCCTCGATCACTTCGAGGTGGCACGCGCCGCACGCCTCGCGCGCGACGCGGTAATCGCTGGGATTCACGAAGCGGATGAATTCGGGCGATTCCTTGTTGAGCAAGGTATAGCTGCGCTGCGGGTTCGCCGAGCTGTCGTGCCAGGCGCCGGGCAAGGTCGGTTGCGGATGCGCGAGCGCCATCACCGCCTTGTTGGTGGCATGGGTGTAGCCGAGCGACGGGGTGCCGACCTGGCTCGCGTCGCCGCCGTGGCAGTCGGTGCAGCCCAATCGCACCGCGGGGGTCGCGTGCATCGACGGCTGGTCGGTGCGCGTGTGGCAGCTGTAGCAGCCCTCCGACTTGGTGCTGACATCGGCTTCGGTCTGTTCGCGCGGGGCGGGCGGGGTGAAGCGATAGGTGATCTTGAGCGGTTTTTCTTCCTCGGCAGCGCGTCCGACGCTGGCGCCAAAAGCGGCGCACATCGCGATGAAGGCCAGCAGGGCAAAGAGTTTGCGCATCATCATCAAAAACTCAAAATCACATTGGCGAGGATCGACACATAGGCGTCGTTCTTCTGCTTGTTATCGAACAGATCCTTGAACCCTTTGCCGGGCAGCAGCACCGCGCCGCTGAGCCGCCCGACGATATTCTGCGTCGCCTTTGGCCGCCAGATCGTCGCGACCGACAGGTCGAAACCGATGTCCCTGGGAATCGATCCTTCGGTGCGCAGCGCCTGCAGGCTCGACGTGTCGGCGAACCACAGATGATTGGCATTGGCGCTGACGCGAAACTCGGGGGTCAGGTCGAAATCGGCGCCCGCGCCGACAAACACCGTGCCCGGATTGTTGAAATTCGACTGCCCTTCTTCCTTCGACGAGCGCAGCGAATTGAGAATGCCGTTGCGGCCGTTGATCGAAATGACGCGGCCGCCGCCCGCGAAGGGGATCGTCTGGCGAATCCAGTAGCTGGTGTCGGCGCCGCCGAAGATCGGGTTTTCAAAGATCGCGTCAAAGCCGCCTTCGGTGTTGTTATACGGGTCGCCGTCGCCGGTCGCATAGAGCCCCGACAGGCGGAAGCGCATCCAGTCATAGTCGTAGCTGAGTTCGACGGCGCCAAAGCCCGCGCGGATTTGCGCGGGCTTGCTGGTGAAGAAACTGTTCCGGTCCTCACCCAGCGCGGCATAGAAGCTCGCGGTCAGGTTGATCCGCCCGATCCGCCCGTCGGCGCTGTAACCCAGATAAACAACATCATATTCGCGCCCGCGCAGGTCGCCAAGCAGCGCCGGACGCACCGGAAAGCCGTTGTGGTCGATCTGCACGTCATTTTTTTCGCGGTTCATGTTGTAGGTCACGCTGACCTGACTGGTCAGCCCGACAAACGGGAAATCCTGGCGATAGAGGTTGGCGGTCAGGATGAAATCGTCGCGCGGGGTCTGGGTGATGTCGTTCAGACCCGAATTGGTGTCCTTTTCGAGCCGCCAGAAGGCCGCGAAATTATATTGGAAACGATTGTTGTCGCGATTGCCGAACAGGCGGATGCCAAGCTGGCTGTCGTTGAACAGGAAGCCGCGGAAATCGCTCTGAAACGGCTGGATACCAAGCCGCACCGAGTAAAAATCATAGCGGTCCGACGTGTTACCCAGATGCTTGTCGACGAACAATTCCTGCACCCCCAGGAACGAGTCATAACGATGGCTCGCCTTCGACGGGCGCACGTCGAGCACGCGGCGTTCGGGGGCGTCGACATAATTGGCCTGATAAGCGAAGGTGACGCGATATTCGATGTCGGGCGGCTTGAATGCGGTCGACCCCTTGATCAGCGCCGCGCCGACAATGAAGGTCTGCGCGAACACAAAGCTGCGGTCCTTGCCGAACACATCGAGGCTGCCCGGCCGCTCGGTGGTCTGGACGCCGACCGGGATCGGGAAGGTGCGCGGTTCGAACACCGTGTCGGACACCGCATTGGCGACGATGAACCAGTCGTCGCCCTTGATCGGCAACCATGGCACTTTGCTGCGGTCGATCGCGCGGTCGCCCTTGTAGGTGTTCTGGTGATAGGGATCGAACCAGCGTTCCTTGACCACCCCCAGGCTCTCGATCAGCCGCCAGCGATCGGGGACCGGCAATTGATCCTCCATCCCGGGAAACGCCTGTGGCGGCGGCGGGCGCAGCGCGCCGACATTGTCCTGCGTCAACGCATCGGGCAGGTCGGGGCGATAGCCGGGGCGACGGCGACCCTCGATGATCTGGGTGACCAGATCGTCCTTGATCATGTCCTGCCAGTCGACCGGCGGCGGCGGCGGGGTCAATTCCTCGACGGCCGGCTGCGGCGCGGTCGCGGCGTCGCCGCCGACGGTCGGATCATCTGGCGCGGGCGGTGGCGGCGTCACCTCGCCCCCCGGCGCGCCCTGCGCCGCGAGGCTGGCGATGATCGGCCAAAGGCTGCCCCCCGCCATCATCACCTAAAGCCCGTCGCAGACATTTTGGCTCGACGAGTCGAGGAACGGCGCAAAGGGGCAGCTGATGTAGCGCAGCCGCACTCCGGCGCCGACGTTGACGACAACATTGTCCGACCGCAGCGGTTTGGGCGCATTGCCGATGCCGCCGACGCGCGCGCCGCCATTATGCGCGCCCAGGAAGCTGATCATGTCGTCCTGATCGATGCCGTCGCCCGACACGCCGATCGCACCGACCAGCTGGTTGCCGCGATAGATGGGCACCGATCCGGGGAAAATCTGGATGCCGTTCTGGAGCCGGTTCTGCCCCGCCGCGACGTCGGGCAGGGTCGTGCAGCGCGCCGGAGTATCGGTCGGGCTGGCGCCCGAAACGAACCCCAGATGCGCGCCGAGATTGCCGATGATCAGCGCCGATTGCAGTCCGGTCGAGAAGGGATTGAACTGCGCGATCGGGCGCGACAGCGGGCCGTGCGGCCGCCCGACCTCGCCATCGGGGAAATAGGGGCGCGCAAGATTGCCGATCGCGCGGTCGGCATAAGCGACCGTGCCGGTCAGCGCCACCGGGTCGTTCAGGAAGCTGCGCGTCGCGGGGACGAATTGGCGGATGTCGGCGCTGGCGTTGGCGCTGAGCTCGGTCGCGGCCTGCGCGCCGGAGAAAAACGCCGCGGTGCGTGCTTTTTGCAACGACACATCGGTGCCGAAAATCGGCGCGTCGGGCGACCGCACGATGCCCAGCACCGATCCATGGGTGTCGACGATGCTGATCGTCACCTGCGCGCGGCTGTCGAGCGGGCGGCGGATCTGCGCGCGCGCGCGGCTCATCACGGTGAAGGCTTCTTCCAGCACCGCGCGCGCCTCGGCCTGCGTCAGCGGCGCGCTGTTGGTCGCGCCGTCGGTTCCGGCGCGCAGCGGATAGCGGTTTGTCCCGCTGCCGTTGGTCAGCACAAAGGCATCGCGGTTTGAAAATTCGGCCGCGGTCGATGCGCGGATTCCCGACGCTTCGCTGCCATAGGCGATCCCCGCGGTCACCGCGGCATTGGCATAGCCGATCACCGCGACCAGATTGCCCGCGCTGCCGTTCAGGCTGGCAAAGCTCGCGCTGCCGCTGGACATCACCCCGGCGAAAGTCGCGTCGGAAAAGCGCAAGCTGGTCCCGTCAACGGTGATTTTGTCGGCGGTGATCGTCGATGGTGCCTCGAACCCGCGCGTTCCCGCCAGCGCGATGAATTCCTCGGCGTCGTTGTCGATGTCGAGGATATTGGGATCGCTGCCATAAACCCCATCGCCCATCACCCCGATGCCGCCAACCAGCACGCCGTTCTTGTACAGCGGCAGCCCGCCGGGATCGGCGGCGAGGCCGAGCGGCGAGCGTTTCGGGCCGATCAGCGCCGCGCCGCCCACGGCGCCAAAGCGCGCCGACAGGTCGCTGCACGGCAGCTGACTGAACTGCACCCCGAACAGCGGGCCGCTCTCTAATCCGACGGTGGTCGGCGCGGGCGGGAAATGTTCCTGGACGATCTGGCTGGCGGTGCGGGTCGAAAAGGCGTTGCCGCCGCTCGACAGATAGGCGCCGGTCACCGCCTTGGCGATCGCGCCGCCCTCGGCGGGGAAGGTCACATTCTGTGCGTCGATGTTCACGCCGTTGGGCGCTGCGGACGTCGTCGCGGTGGCGCGCGCGCCGGTCATGCGGAACACGCCCAGCACATTGCCGACGCGATCGGTCACCGCGATCACCGACGGCAGGCTGCGCGCCTGCGCTTCGGCTATGGCTTGTGCGAGCACGCGCTCGACATCGGCCGTGGTCAGCGCCCAACGGCGTGAACATCGACGCACAGAATGTGACCTTCCCCGCCGAGGGCGGCACGATCGCCAAGG
>NZ_SCOT01000003.1 GCF_005502465.1 Sphingopyxis sp. L1A2A | reverse complement strand
TGTTTCTGCCCACCCCCGACCCCTCCCGCAAGCGGGAGGGGGGAGAAAATTCATGGCCCTATCCGGCATCATCACCGTCATGGAACGCGCCGCGCGCAAGGCGGGGACCAAGCTGCGCCGCGACTTCGGCGAGATCGAACATCTGCAGGTATCGCAGAAAGGCCCCGCCGATTTCGTGTCGAAGGCCGACCAGGCCGCCGAACGCACCCTGTATGACGAACTGGGCCGCGACCGTCCGGGCTGGGGCTTTGTGCTCGAAGAGGGCGGGGTGATCGAGGGTGATCCGGGCAAGCCGCGCTTCATCATCGATCCGCTCGACGGCACCTCGAACTTCCTCCACGCCATCCCGCATTTCGCGATTTCGATCGCGGTGCAGGAACCCAAGATCGGCGGCGGCTGGGGCGACGTGACCTCGTGCCTGATCTATCAGCCGGTCACCGACGAAAGCTATTGGGCCGAGCGCGGCCGCGGGGCGTGGCTGCACGACCGGCGCCTGCGCGTGGCGTCGCGGCGCCACCTCAACGAATGTCTGATTTCGACCGGTATTCCCTATATGGGCCATGGCAATATGGCGCAGTGGAGCCGCATTTTTGGTGCGGTCGCCCCCGAAGTTGCCGGTATCCGCCGTTTTGGCGCTGCCAGCCTCGACCTCGCCTGGGTCGCGGCGGGGCGCTACGACGGCTTCTGGGAAAGCGACCTCAAGGTCTGGGACGTCGCCGCGGGCATGTTGCTGGTCCGCGAAGCCGGCGGCTTCGTCAGCGATTTCCGCGGCGGCGACCGCGCGATCGAGCGCAGCGAGTTCATCGCGGGCAGCGCTGCGGTGCATTCAAAGCTGCAGAAACTCGTCGCGGGCGCGCTGCGCAACGCCTGAGACCGTTTGGCGCAGACAGCGCAAACGTCAAATGATCTCGTCATTGCGACCGAAGCGAAGCAATCCAGAGTAGCGTAGGCCGCTCTGGATTGCTTCTCTTCGCTCGCAATGACGTAAAACTTTGAGGCTGATACGCCTTACTTCTCGAAAATAAACTCGCGAAAACTGTCCATCAGCGTGGCCCAGGTGTTGAAGGTCTCCCCGACATTTTCGCGCGGGATGCCCGCGAAATCGAGGTCGACGTCCATTTCCAGCACCGGGTCGCCTTCATTGTCGCGATAGGCGCGCGCAAAGCGCTTGTCCTTGTTCCACTGGTTGAGCTTTTCGAGCGACACGTCCTTGGCGTCGTTGAATCCCATATAATATTGCAGCGTCTTGCAATTCTTGCCGTCGGTGCAGTTCATGAACAGGACGAGGAATTTGAGGTCGTTGCGATTGCTTTCGATATAGGGGTCGTCGCCGGGCTTGGCGACGATCGTCGCTGGCCAACCTTGCGACTCGACGATCGCCTCGATCGTCGCCGGATTGGTGGCGTTGACCAGTTCGGCGTGGACGGGCGCTGCTGGCAACAGGGTGGATGCGCCAAAAGCAAAGGCGGCACGCGTGGCAAATGATCTCATGAAACTCCCCCTATTTGAAACGCTGGCGAAACTGCGCTCCAGAAGCGCAGCATTGCTCCCCTTTTCCGGTGGCGTATCACAGCGATAGGCGCTGTCGCCAGCACCCTTTGTGCTTTTGCTCGCTTGGGCGGTGAAAATCATGCCCGCGGTGCTTGCGAGGCGCGGCGCGCTGGCCTAAAGCGCCCGCATAAACGGGTGTCAAACACCTCAAAACAAGACTGCGAGCTCCCATGGTCGATCTGACGCAATATCTGCCGATCCTGATATTCCTGGTCATTGCGGTCGGGTTGTCTTCGGCGTTCGTGTTCCTGCCGATGGGCGTGGCGCGACTGACCGGTGCGCACCAGCCCGACCCGGCGAAACTGACCGAATATGAATGCGGCTTCCCGGCGTTCGAGGATGCGCGCAGCCAGTTCGACGTGCGCTTCTATCTCGTCGCGATCCTGTTCATCATTTTCGACCTCGAAGCGGCATTTCTGTTTCCCTGGGCGGTCAGCCTGGAAGAAATCGGCTGGGCGGGTTGGGCCACGATGATGATATTCCTCGCCGAACTCGCGATCGGCCTTGTTTATGCATGGAAGAAAGGGGCGTTGGACTGGGAATGAGCAGCTCGATCATCCTGCCGCCCGGCCAGATGCCGGTTGCAAGCCCTGTCGCTCCGGGGACGAACCCCGACATGTCCTATTTCGACGATCTCAACAGCGAGGTCGGCGACAAGGGTTTTCTCGTCACCTCGACCGAGGATCTGTTCAACTGGGCGCGCACCGGCTCGCTGTGGTGGATGACCTTTGGCCTCGCGTGCTGCGCGGTCGAAATGATCCACGTCAACATGCCGCGCTATGACATGGAACGGTTCGGCGTCGCGCCGCGCGCCAGCCCGCGCCAGTCGGACGTGATGATCGTCGCCGGCACGCTGTGCAACAAGATGGCGCCCGCGCTGCGCCGCGTTTACGACCAGATGTCGAACCCGAAATATGTCATTTCGATGGGCAGCTGCGCCAATGGCGGCGGCTATTATCACTACAGCTATTCGGTGGTGCGCGGCTGTGACCGCATCGTGCCGGTGGACATCTATGTCCCCGGCTGTCCGCCGACCGCCGAGGCGCTGCTTTATGGCGTGATGCAGTTGCAGCGGAAAATCCGCCGCACCGGGACGATCGAACGCTGATGGCCCACGCCGCTCCCCTGATCGCGCCGCGCGCAACCCTCGCGGCTGAGCTGAAAAAACTGCTTGGCACCGACCTGCTGGCGCATGATTTTGCTGCCGATGAAGACAGCATCACCGTGGATCGCGATGCGATCGCCGGGGTGATGATCGCGCTGCGCGACAACCTAGAATATCAGCAGATGATGGAGATCGCCGGGGTCGATTACCCCGACCGCGCCGAGCGGTTCGAGGTCGTCTATCATCTGCTCAGCGTGACGCGGAACCACCGCCTGCGCGTCCGGGTGTCGACCGACGAGGCGACCCCGGTGCCAACGATCGTCCCGGTGTGGCCGAACGCCGGCTGGCTCGAACGCGAAGTGTTCGACATGTATGGGGTGCTGTTCGCGGGCAATCCTGACCTCCGCCGCATCCTGACCGACTATGGGTTCCAGGGGCATCCGCAGCGCAAGGATTTCCCGCTGACCGGCTATATCGAGCTGCGTTACAGCGAAGAGGACAAGCGCGTCGTGTACGAGCCGGTGAAGCTGGCGCAGGATTTCCGCAATTTCGACTTCCTTAGCCCATGGGAAGGCGCCGATTATGTGCTCCCGGGCGATGAAAAGGCCGGCGGCACGGGCGAAGCGCCGGGCAAGGGTGCGCCGACCCCGATGACCGCCAAAGAGGTCAAGCAGGACGACGGCAAGGCCAAGGCCGCGCCGCCGCCAACCCCGAAGACGACCGACAGCCCGGCGCAGACGGGCGCAGGGGCCAAGGCCAACAAGGCTGCGGCCAAGACGAGCCGCGACGGCGCGAAGGCGACGACCGCCGCGAAGGCGAAGAGTCCGGCGACGAAAAAGGCCGAAAAGGCGCCGGCCAAGCCGCGCGCGCCGCGCAAGCCTAAGGGAGGCGACGCATGACCGATGCTCCTGAGGTCAAGCACCACGGCAGCGACATGTTCGCGGGCTATCCGATCGACACCGCGAACACCGCGGGCGATCAGGCGGTCACCAACTATACGATCAACTTCGGCCCGCAGCATCCCGCGGCGCACGGCGTGCTGCGCATGGTGATGGAACTCGACGGTGAGATCATCGAGCGCGTCGATCCCCACGTCGGGCTGCTCCACCGCGGCACCGAAAAGCTGATCGAGTATAAGACCTATTTGCAGGCTTTGCCCTATTTCGACCGGCTCGACTATTGTTCGCCGCTCGGTATGGAGCACTCATACGTGCTGGCCATCGAGAAGCTGCTCGACCTCGAAGTCCCGGCGCGCGCCCAATATCTGCGCGTCCTGTTCGCCGAGCTGACGCGCATCTGCAATCACATGCTCAACATCGGCAGCCACGTCATGGACGTCGGCGCGATGACCCCGAATTTGTGGGTGTTCGAGCTGCGCGAAGATTGCCTCAACTTCTTTGAGCGCGCGTCGGGGGCGCGCATGCACTCGGCCTATTTCCGCCCCGGCGGCGTCCATCAGGATATCCCCGAAAAGCTGCTGGTCGACATCGGCGAATGGTGCGAAAAGCGGCTGCCCGAATTGTTCGGCGACGCGATGAGCCTGGTCATCGACAACCGCATCTTCAAACAGCGCAACGTCGATATTGCGACGGTTAGCAAGGAAGACGCGCTGGCATGGGGCTTCTCCGGCCCGATGATCCGCGGCAGCGGCATCGCATGGGATTTGCGCAAGTCGCAGCCCTATGACGCCTATGCGGCGATGGAATTCGACATTCCCGTCGGCACCCGCGGCGACTGCTACGACCGCTTCATGGTCCGCGTCGAGGAAGTCTATCAGTCGGCGAAGATCATCAAGCAGTGCCTGCGCGACATGCCGACCGGCCCGATCGCCAGCCTCGACCGCAAGGTCGTCCCGCCGAAGCGCGGCGAGATGAAGCAGTCGATGGAATCGCTGATCCATCACTTCAAGCTCTATACCGAGGGCTTCCACGTCCCCGCGGGCGAAGTCTATGTCGCGACCGAAAGCCCGAAGGGCGAGTTCGGCGTCTATCTGGTCAGCGACGGCACCAACAAGCCGTACCGCTGCAAGATTCGTCCGACGGCGTTCAGCCACCTTCAGGCGATGGACATGATGTCGAAGGGCCACATGCTCGCCGACACCACTGCAATTATCGGCGCCATTGACGTCGTTTTCGGAGAGTGTGACCGATAATGGCCGACGCACCCCAAATCCCCGACGAAGCCGAAACCCGCGCGCGCTGGGGCGCGTTCGCCTGGAGCGCCGAAAATGCCGAAAAGGCAAAGACCGTCATCGCGCGCTATCCCGCAGGGCGCCAGCGTTCGGCGGTGATGCCGCTGCTCGACCTTGCGCAGCGGCAGGTCGGTGCCGAGACGCAGACGCAGGGCTGGCTGCCCGTGCCGGTGATCGAATATGTCGCGGCGCAGCTCGATATGCCGTTCATGCGCGCCTATGAGGTCGCGTCCTTTTACACCATGTATAATCTGGCGCCGGTCGGCCGCTATCATGTCCAGGTGTGCGGCACGACGCCGTGCCTGCTGCGCGGGTCGGACGATGTCATGGCCGCGTGCAAGAATCGCGGCATGACCAAGGGCAAGACGACCCCCGACGGGCTGTTCACGCTGACCGAGGTCGAGTGCATGGGCACCTGCACCAACGCGCCGATGGTCCAGATCAACGACGATAATTACGAAGACCTTGATTTCGACCGCATGGCCGCGATCCTCGACGCGCTCGCCGCGGGCGAGACGCCGAAGGCGGGGACGCAGATTGCGGGTCGGCATACGAGCGAGCCCGAAGGCGGGCCGACGACGTTGAAAGAGATGGTCAAGGTCAACCATGACTATCGGAAGGAGTGGTGAGCATGCCGCCATTCACCGTCATCGCGAGAAGCGCAGCGACGCGGCGATCTCCAGCTATCGTCTTTGGCGCTGCGTCTGACCTGTGCGCTGGAGATTGCTTCGCTGCGCTCGCAATGACGAAATTGGGGGAAGGCGCATGAGCCTCCACGACAAGGATCGCATCTTCACCAACCTCTACGGCTTCCAGCCGTGGAACCTCAAATCGGCGCAGATGCGCGGGGATTGGGACAATACCAGGGATCTGATGAAGCGCGGCCAGGACGCGATCATCGAAGAGATCAAGGCGTCGGGCCTGCGCGGCCGCGGCGGCGCGGGCTTCCCGACGGGCCTGAAATGGTCGTTCATGCCCAAGGAGCCGCGCGCCGATCGCCCGAGCTTCCTCGTCATCAACGCCGACGAATCCGAACCGGGTTCGTGCAAGGACCGCGAGATCATTCGCCACGATCCGCACAAGCTGATCGAAGGCGCGCTGATCGCGGGCTTCGCGATGCGCGCGCGTGCCGCTTACATCTACATCCGCGGCGAGTTCATCCGCGAGGCGGAGACTTTGTTCGCGGCGGTGCAGGAGGCGTATGACGCCGGCCTGCTCGGTAAGAATGCGGCGAAGTCGGGTTACGACTTCGACGTCTTCGTCCACCGCGGCGCCGGCGCCTATATCTGCGGCGAAGAAACCGCGATGATCGAGAGCCTGGAGGGCAAGAAGGGCCAGCCTCGGCTGAAGCCGCCGTTCCCGGCGGGCGCGGGGCTTTATGGTTGCCCGACGACGGTCAACAATGTCGAAAGCATCGCGGTCGTCCCGACGATCCTGCGCCGCGGCGCGCCCTGGTTCTCCTCCTTCGGGCGCGAGAATAACAAGGGCACCAAGCTTTTCCAGATTTCGGGCCACGTCAACACGCCGTGCGTCGTCGAGGAAGAGATGAGCATCCCCTTCCGCGAACTGATCGACCGGCATTGCGGCGGCATCCGCGGCGGCTGGGACAATTTGCTCGCGGTGATCCCCGGCGGCTCGTCGGTGCCGCTGGTTCCGGCGGCCGAGATCATGGACGCGCCGATGGACTTCGACGGGCTGAAAGCCGTCGGGTCGGGGCTTGGCACCGCGGCTGCGATCGTCATGGATAAATCGACCGACGTCGTTCAGGCGATCAGCCGCATCAGTTACTTCTACAAGCATGAAAGCTGCGGCCAGTGCACCCCGTGCCGCGAAGGCACCGGCTGGATGTGGCGCGTGATGGAACGGCTGCGCACCGGCGACGCCGACATCAGCGAGATCGACACGCTGTACGATGTCACCAAGCAGATCGAAGGCCACACCATCTGCGCGCTCGGCGATGCCGCGGCGTGGCCGATCCAGGGGCTGATCAAGCATTTCCGCCCCGAAATCGAACGCCGCATCCGCGACAATGGCGGCGTGCTGGAGGCGGCGGAGTGATTCTCAGATCAATGATCTTGATTGTGGTCCCGATTGGCGCGCTTGCAACCGTGGCGGCTGCCCACGCGCAAAATACAGGCACCCGTATCGGGCCGTCGCCGGCGCAGATTCCGGATCATGTTGGGATGAGCAAGGACGATCGCAGCCGTCTCGCCATGTATCGGTATGCCGAATGCGTGGTTGATAGATGGCGCGCGCGGGTCGACGCCTATCTCGTTACATTCCCGGGCTCCACGCAAGCTCGCGAGATGGCGAACAAATTATCTGTGGATGAGTGCCTTTCGACCGGCGAGATGCAGTTTAGCGAGTCGTTGTTTCGGGGCGGGATTTACGACGTTTTGTATCGAAAGAGGTTCCAGAAGGTGGGGGCGCTGGATTTTAGCGCGGTCCCGGCGATCGACTATGCGGTGGGGAGTGAGGCTGATGCATATAGCCCCGCAGGGCCGAAGATTACTCTTCGCAAACTGGCGGATTGCACCGTTCGGAAATCGCCAGAAGCCTCCCGCACGCTAGTGCTCAGCATGGTCGCGAGCAATGGCGAAGACGCCGCCTTCGATAAGATCGTGCCATCAATGTCGTCCTGCATCGTGCAAGGGTCCACGGTGACCTTTTCTAAAGCCATATTCCGCGGCGTAATCGGCGAGGCGCTTTATCGTCTGTCGGCCAACGCCAGTCAGCCCGCTGCGGCAGTCGAGGATTGATCATGCCTAAAGTAACCGTAGATGGCGTAGAAATCGACGTTCCGCAGGGCGCGACCGTTCTGCAGGCGTGCGAGCTGGCGGGGAAGGAAATTCCGCGTTTCTGCTATCATGAACGCCTGAGCATCGCCGGCAATTGCCGCATGTGCCTGGTCGAAGTCGCGCCCGGGCCGCCGAAGCCGCAGGCGTCGTGCGCGCTGCCGACCGCCGAGGGGCAGATCATCAAGACCGACAGCCCGATGGTGAAGAAAGCGCGCGAAGGGGTGATGGAGTTCCTGCTCATCAACCACCCGCTCGACTGCCCGATCTGCGATCAGGGCGGCGAGTGCGACTTGCAGGACCAGAGCATCGCCTATGGCCGCGGCGCGACACGCTATGACGAAAACAAGCGCGCGGTGACCGAGAAATATATGGGCCCGATCGTCAAGACCGTGATGACCCGCTGCATCCAATGCACGCGCTGTGTCCGCTTTGCCGAGGAAGTCGCCGGGGTCGAAGATATCGGCGCGATCGGGCGCGGCGAGAATATGCAGATCACCTCGTATCTGGAGCGCGCGGTGGCGAGCGAGCTGTCGGGCAATGTCGTCGACCTCTGCCCCGTCGGGGCGCTGACCAGCAAACCCTATGCGTTCGAAGCGCGGCCGTGGGAGCTGACCAAGACGCTGGGCATCGACATGATGGACGCGGTCGGCACCAATGTCCGGATCGACGCGCGCGGGCGTCAGGTTCTCCGCGTGCTGCCGCGGATCAACGACGATGTGAACGAGGAATGGGCGAGCGACAAGACGCGCCACCATGTCGACGGCCTGACCCGCCGCCGCCTCGACCGGCCTTTTGTGCGCCGCGACGGCCAGCTGGTCGAAGCTAGCTGGGCTGAGGCGTTCGACGCGATCAAGGCCGTGAAGGCGGGCAAGTCGGTCGCGGCGATCGCGGGCGACATGGCCGACTGCGAGACGATGTTTGCTGCCAAGGCACTGGTCAATGCGCTCGGCTCGACTTTGCTTGAGGGACGCCAGACCGGGCTCGACTATGATGTCACCAGCCTGTCGGCGGTCAATTTCAACACGACCATCGCCGAGGCCGAAAATGCCGACGTGATTCTGCTCGTCGGCACGAACCTGCGCTGGGAAGCGCCGCTGATCAACACGCGCATCCGCAAAGCGGTGTGGAAAAAGGGTGCGAAGGTCTTTGCGATCGGTCCCGAGAAGGACCAGACGTACAAGGTGTCATGGCTCGGCGACGACGCCTCGCTCGTCGCCAAGCTACCCGCCGCGGCGCTCGACGCGCTCAAGGGTGCCGAACGCCCGCTGATCATCGTTGGCGGTGGTGGCCTTGCGGTTCCCGGTGTCCATGGTGCGGCGCTGGCGCTCGCCAAATCGGTGAACGCGGTCAAGGATGGCTGGAACGGCTTTTCGGTCGTTCATATGGCGGCGAGCCGCATGGGCGGGCTGATGCTCGGCTATGCACAGCCCGGCGGCATCAAGGACATTGTCGCGGCCAAGCCCAAGCTGGCCTTCTTCCTCGGTGCCGACGAGGTCGACTTCACCGGTTTTTCCAAGACGCTGAAGGTCTATGTCGGCCACCATGGCGACAAGGGGGCACACGCCGCCGACGTCATCCTGCCCGCGGCCGCATGGCCCGAAAAGGACTTCACCACCGTCAACACCGAGGGCCGCGTCCAGCGCAGCGAAAAGGCGGTGTTCGCACCGGGCGACGCGCGCGAGGATTGGAGCATTTTCCGCGCCCTCGCCGATACGCTCGGCGTGTCGCTTGGCTTCGACAGCTTCGCTGCGTGCCGCGCCGCGATGGTCGCGGCGGTGCCCGCGCTTGGGGTCGAAGGTCTTGCCGACTACGGCTGGTCGGCTCCCAAGCTGCCCGCCAAGCCCGAAGCGCGCGCGATCCCGTCGCCGATCAAGGATTTCTACCTCACCAACGCCATCTGCCGCGCGTCGCCGACGATGCAGCGCTGCTCGGACGAAATCCTCCATGGCGGTGACTATGCGGAGGCCGCGGAATGACCCCGGTACATGCAATCGCCAGCGTCATGCTGGCCGGGATGAGCTTTGCGGTGTGGCGCGGCTTTAATCCGCGCAACAAGTCCGAGAAGCCCGGGCCGCACAATGGCTGGCGGAACCAGGACGGGGCAGGGAAATGACCGAGACCTTCATCTCCTGGGGCATGGACCCGACTTGGGCGTGGGGTGTCGCGACGATCGCGGGCATCCTGCTGATCGCGCTGCCGCTGATGCTCAGCGTCGCGATGATCATTTATGCCGACCGCAAGATCTGGGCGGCGATCGCGCTGCGCCGCGGTCCGAACGTCGTCGGCCCCTTCGGCCTGCTGCAGAGTTTTGCCGACGGGCTGAAAGTGTTCCTGCAGGAAACGATCATCCCGACCGGCGCGAACCGCGGGCTGTTCCTGATCGCGCCGATCATCACCTTCACCGTCGCATTGATGGCGTGGGCGGTGATCCCGTTCAATTCGGGCGCGGTGCTCGCCGACATCAATGTCGGATTGCTCTACATCCTCGCGATCTCGTCGCTCGGCGTCTATGGCGTGATCCTGTCGGGCTGGGCGTCGAACTCGAAATATCCCTTCTTTTCGGCGATGCGCGCCTCGGCGCAGATGATCAGCTATGAAGTCTCGATCGGGTTCATCCTGATCGGTGTCGTGCTCTTTGCCGACAGCTTCAACATGAACGAGATCGTCAAGGCGCAGCAGGGCCATGGGCTCGGCTTCGTCAACGCGTTCGGCTTTAACCTGCTGCTCTTTCCGCTCGCGGTGATGTTCCTGATCTCGTCGCTTGCCGAAACCGCGCGCGCGCCGTTCGATCTGACCGAAGCAGAATCGGAGCTCGTCGCGGGGTATCAGACCGAATATTCGTCGATGGCCTTCGCGCTGTTCTGGCTCGGCGAATATGCCAATGTGCTGCTGATGTGCACGCTCAACGCGGTGCTGTTCTGGGGCGGCTGGCTGCCGCCGCTGAATATCGACCTGATCCCGTGGTTCGACATTCCGGGCTGGGTGTGGCTGTTCGGCAAGATCCTGTTCTTCTTCTTCGTGTTCAGCTGGGTCAAGGCGACCGTGCCGCGGTACCGCTATGACCAGCTGATGCGGCTGGGCTGGAAGGTGTTCCTGCCGATCTCGCTGATCTGGATCTTCCTGATCTCCGGCTATCTGATGCTGACGAGGTATTCATGACCACCATCGCCCATCTCATCAAATCCTTCACGCTGTGGGAGTTCGTCAAAGCCCATTGGCTGACGCTCAAATATTTCTTCAAGCCCAAGGCGACGATCAACTATCCGTTCGAGAAGAACCCGCTGTCGCCGCGTTTCCGCGGCGAGCATGCGCTGCGCCGGTATCCGAACGGCGAGGAACGCTGTATCGCGTGCAAGCTGTGCGAGGCGGTGTGCCCGGCGCAGGCGATCACGATCGAGGCCGAGCCGCGCGAGGACGGCTCGCGCCGCACGACGCGTTACGACATCGACATGACCAAGTGCATTTACTGTGGCTTCTGTCAGGAAGCGTGCCCGGTCGATGCGGTGGTCGAGGGGCCGAACTTTGAATATGCGACCGAAACGCGCGAAGAACTATTGTATGACAAGGCCAAGCTGCTCGCCAATGGCGACAAATGGGAACGCGCGATCGCGGCAAATCTTGCCGCCGACGCGCCCTATCGATAAGGGCGCGCGCATATGATCCAACTCACCGCCTTTTACCTGTTCGCGACCGTCGTCATTGCGTCGGCCGCGATGGTGATTTTCGCGCGCAACCCGGTCCACAGCGTCATGTGGCTGATCCTCGCCTTCTTCAACGCGGCGGGGCTGATGCTGCTCGCGGGGGCCGAGTTCATCGCGATGCTGCTCGTCATCGTTTATGTCGGTGCGGTCGCGGTGCTGTTCCTGTTCGTCGTGATGATGCTCAACATCGATTTCGCCGAGCTGCGCGCCGGTTTCGTGCGCTATCTGCCGCTCGGTGCGCTCGTCGCGATTATCCTGGCGGCTGAACTGATCTTCGCGGTCGGTGCGTGGAGCGCGGGCGGGGTCGACTTGGCCGCGCGCGCCGCGCCGGTCGTCAGCGACAAGAGCAATATCCAGCAGATCGGCGAACTGCTCTACACGCGCTACATCTTCCTGTTCGAAGCGGCGGGGATCGTGTTGCTGGTGGCGATGATCGGCGCGATCGTGCTGACACATCGCCAGCGCGGCGGGGTGCGCACCCAGAATATCTCGTTGCAGAACCAGCGCCGGCCGCAGGATGCGACGCGGCTTGTCGATCCGGGCGTCGGGCAGGGGATGGAATTGTGATTTCGCTGCTCACCCCCAACCCGTTCGCATCGAGCGCAGTCGAGATGCCCATCGTTCGGTCAGGCCTTCACGGTGTCTCGACTTCGCTCGACACGAACGGAAATGGAGTTCAGGCATGATTTCGGTCGGCCATTATCTCGCCGTTTCGGCGGTGCTGTTCACGCTCGGTGTGCTCGGCATCTTCATCAACCGCAAGAATATCATCGTCATCCTGATGGCGATCGAGCTGATTTTGCTGGCGGTGAACATCAACCTCGTCGCGTTCAGCGCGGCGCTTGGTGATCTTGTCGGGCAGGTGTTTGCGATGTTCGTGCTGACGGTGGCGGCGGGCGAAGCCGCGATCGGGCTCGCCATTCTTGTGATTTATTTCCGCGGCCGCGGCACCATTGCGGTCGATGACGCCAACCGGATGAAGGGGTAAGCCGGTGATTCAGGCGATCGTTTTCCTGCCGCTGCTCGCGGCGCTTGTCGCAGGGCTGGGCCAGCGGGCCATCGGCCCCTTTGCGGCCAAGCTCATCACCACCGGCGCGCTGTTCACCAGCTGTGCGCTGAGCTGGCCGATCTTTCTGTCGTTCGTGACCGGCAGCGGCGAAGCGGGCGTGACGCCGGTGCTGCATTGGGTGTCGTCGGGGGCGCTCCAGTTCAACTGGGAACTGCGCGTCGATGCGCTGACCGCGGTGATGCTCGTCGTGATTACGACGGTGTCGGCGCTCGTCCACCTCTATAGCTGGGGCTATATGGAGGAAGACCCGGATCAGCCGCGTTTCTTTGCCTATCTCTCGCTCTTCACCTTCGCGATGCTGATGCTCGTGACCGCGAACAATTTGGTCCAGATGTTCTTCGGCTGGGAAGGCGTCGGTCTCGCGTCGTACCTGCTCATCGGCTTCTGGTACAAAAAGCCGAGCGCCAACGCCGCGGCGATCAAGGCGTTCGTCGTCAACCGCGTCGGCGACCTTGGCTTCATGCTCGGCATCTTCGGCACCTTCCTGGTGTTCGGCACCGTCTCGATTCCCGAGATACTCGCCGCCGCACCGGGCATGGCGGGTTCGACGATCAGCTTCATGGGGATGCGTCTCGACACGATGACGATCCTCTGCCTGCTGCTGTTCATCGGCGCGATGGGCAAGTCGGCGCAGCTGGGCCTGCACACTTGGCTTCCCGACGCTATGGAAGGCCCGACCCCGGTGTCGGCGTTGATCCACGCTGCGACGATGGTCACCGCGGGCGTCTTCATGGTGTGCCGCCTGTCGCCGATGTTTGAAACCAGCGACGTCGCGCAGGGCGTCGTGATGTTCGTCGGCGCTGCGACCTGCTTCTTCGCCGCGACCGTCGCGACGACACAGTGGGACATCAAGCGCGTCATCGCTTACTCGACCTGTTCGCAGCTCGGTTACATGTTCTTCGCTGCGGGCGCGGGCGCTTATGGCGCCGCGATGTTCCACCTGTTCACGCACGCTTTCTTCAAGGCGCTGCTGTTCCTCGGCGCCGGCTCGGTCATCCATGCGATGCATCACGAGCAGGACATGCGTTATTATGGCGGCTTAAGGAAACAGATCCCGATCACCTATTGGGCGATGATGCTCGGCACGCTGGCGATCACCGGCGTCGGTATCGCGGGCGTCGCGGGTTTTGCCGGCTTCTATTCAAAGGACGGCATCCTAGAGGCCGCTTTCGCGAGCGGCGGCGGCGGCGTGGTGGCTTTCTGGGTAGGCATTTTTGTCGCCTTCCTCACCAGCTTCTATTCGTGGCGCCTTGTCTTCCTGACCTTCCACGGCAAGGCGCGCTGGGAACAGAGCGAGCATATCCAGCACGCTGTTCATGGCGAGCATGAAGATCCCTCGGACGAGCATTCGGCCGACGATCATGCGCATGTGCACCACCACGACACGCACGGCGATGGCACCGCGGGCTATAAGCCGCACGAAAGCCCGGTCACGATGCTGATCCCGCTGATCCTGCTGTCGGTCGGCGCGGTGTTCGCGGGTATCGCCTTCCACCACCCGTTCATCTACCCCGAAGAGGGGCTGGCGTTCTGGAACGGCAGTATCGCGTTCGACGAACATCTGATGCACGCCGCGCATGAAGTGCCGTTGTGGGTGAAATGGACGCCGTTCACGGTGATGGCGATCGGGCTGTTCCTGGCGTGGAACAGCTATATCCGCAACACGACGCTGCCGGCGCGCTTCGTGGCGCAGTTCAAGCTGCTCCACCAGTTCCTGTTCAACAAATGGTATTTCGACGAGCTGTACAACATCCTCTTCGTCAAACCGGCGTTCGCGATCGGCCGCTTCTTCTGGAAGCGCGGTGATGAGCAGACCATCGACCGTTTCGGTCCCGATGGCATGGCGGCGCTCGTTCAGGGGGGCACGCGGCTCGCGGTGCGGCTGCAATCGGGTTATGTTTATGGATATGCGTTTGTGATGCTGCTCGGGCTTGTCGGCCTCGCCAGCTGGGCCATGGTGAAGTTCCTGTGAGCGGCTTTCCGATCCTTCCGCTGATGCTGGCGGTCCCCGCGGTCGCCGCCATCGCCTGCCTGTTCGTGGGCGACAAGATGGCACGCTGGGTCGCGCTCGGCGCGACGCTGGTCACCTTCGTCCTTGGCTGTGTGATGTGGGCGCAGTTCGACATCGGCGGGCCGCAGTGGCAGTTCACCGAACGCGCCGACCTGTTCGGGCGGTTCAGCTGGGCGCTCGGCATCGACGGCATGGCGCTGATGCTGATCATGCTCAGCGTGTTCCTGATGCCGCTCTGCATCCTGGCCAGCTGGGACGCGATCAAGCAGCGCGTCGGGCTCTACATGGCAATGTTCCTGATCATGGAAACGATCATGATCGGCGTGTTCTGCGCGCAGGATCTGCTGCTGTTCTACATCTTCTTTGAAGCCGGATTGATCCCGATGTACTTCATCATCGGCATCTGGGGCGGCGCGAACCGCAAATATGCGGCGTATAAATTCTTCCTCTACACGCTGCTCGGGTCGGTGCTGATGCTGGTCGCGATGATCGCGATGATCGCCGAAGCGGGGACCACCGACATCCCGACGCTGCTCAACTACGACTTCCCGGTCGAAATGCAGACGTGGCTGTGGCTCGCCTTTTTTGCCAGCCTTGCGGTCAAGATGCCGATGTGGCCGGTCCACACCTGGCTTCCCGACGCGCACGTGCAGGCGCCGACCGCAGGGTCGATGATCCTGGCGGGCGTGCTGCTGAAGCTCGGCGCTTATGGCTTCATCCGCTTCATGATGCCGATGTTCCCCGACGCGTCAGCGCAGCTGATGTGGATCGTGTTCGGCCTGTCGATGATCGCGGTGGTCTACACCAGCCTTGTCGCACTGGCGCAGAGCGACATGAAGAAGCTGATCGCTTACTCGTCAGTCGCGCATATGGCGATCGTCACCGCGGGCCTCTTCGCGTTCAACCAGCAGGGCATCGAGGGCGCGTTGATCATCATGCTCAGCCATGGGGTCGTGTCGGCCGCACTCTTCTTCTGCGTTGGCGTGATCTATGACCGGCTCCACACGCGCGAGATCGACCGCTACGGCGGGCTGGCGGTCAACATGCCGGCCTATGCTTTGTTCTTCATGCTGTTCACTATGGCGTCGATCGGTTTGCCGGGGACCAGCGGTTTCGTCGGCGAATTCCTGAGCCTGGCGGGCATTTATGAAGCGTCGAGCTGGGTTGCTTTCGTGTGCACCACCGGGATCATCCTGGGTGCCGCGTACATGCTCTACCTCTACCGCCGCGTCGTGTTCGGCGAACTGACCAAGGACGATGTAAAGGCGATGCCCGACCTCAACGCGCGCGAATGGACGATCATGGTGCCGCTGGCCGCCGTGGCGTTGTGGATGGGCGTTTATCCCGAAAGTTTCCTTGCCCCGATGCGCGGCGATGTGACGACGGTTGTCGCGCGGCTGGCGCCGGCCAAGCCCGCGGGCGATGCCCATCTCGCCGCCGGCAAACCAAAGGCGGCCAAGGCCCATGGTGAAACCGCCCATGGATCGAGCCATGCGGGAGGCGTCCAATGACCGCCGATCTCGCGCTCATCTGGCCCGAACTGATCCTGACGATCGGTGGGCTCATCACGCTGATGCTCGGCACTTTCATGGGCGACCGGCAAGTCGGCCTTTACCAGCTCAGCGCGCTGCTGACGCTGGCCGCGGCCGCGGCATCCGTCGTCGCGTTGTTCGGTATCGAAACGACGGTTTTTTCCGGCACATTGTCGGTCGATAGTTTCGGCGGCTTTGCCAAGCTGCTGATCTATGCCGCCAGCTTTATCTGCATCATCATCGCGCCGCGCTTTTTCAACGGCGGCATGCGCGCCGAATATCCGGTGCTGATCCTGTTTGCCGCGCTCGGCATGGGCATCATGGCGTCGTCGCGCGATCTGATGACACTGTATGTCGGGCTCGAACTCAACAGCCTGGCAGCCTATGTCCTCGCCAGCTTCATGCGGACCGACGAACGCTCGACCGAAGCGGGGCTCAAATATTTCGTCCTCGGCGCGCTTGCGTCGGGCATGCTGCTTTACGGCATCTCGCTGCTCTACGGCTTTACCGGCACCACCGATTTTGCCGGGATCGCAAAGGTAATGGGCGGCGAGCTCAATATCGGGCTGATTTTCGGCATCGTGTTCGTGCTCGCGGGGCTTGGTTTCAAGATCAGCGCGGTGCCGTTCCACATGTGGACCCCCGACGTTTATGAAGGCGCGCCGACCCCGGTGACGACCTTCTTTGCCAGCGCGCCGAAAGTGGCGGCGATGGCGCTGATGACGCGCGTCGTCATCGACGCGATGGGGCCCGCGGTCGGCGCGTGGCAACAGATCATCATTTTCCTCGCGCTCGCCTCGATCATCCTCGGCGCGGTCGGCGCGATCGGGCAGAAGAATATCAAGCGCCTGCTCGCTTATTCGTCGATCAACAATGTCGGCTTCATGCTCGTCGGCCTTGCAGCGGGAACGCAGCAAGGGGTCGAGGGGGTTTTGACCTATCTGCTCGTCTATGTCGTCACCACGCTCGGCGCCTTCCTGGTGGTGCTGCAATTGCGCGATGCTGATGGCAACCAGATCGAGAGCATCCCGGCGCTTGCGGGGCTGTCGCAGCGCCGCCCGGGCCTAGCCGCGGCGATGGCGGTGTTCCTGTTCAGCCTGGCGGGCATCCCGCCGCTGTTCGGATTCTGGCCGAAATATCTGGTGTTCGAGGCCGCAGTGAACGCCAATTTGGTGCCGCTGGCGGTCGCCGGGATCGTCGCGTCGGTGATCGGGGCTTTCTATTATATCGCGATCATCAAGACGATGTATTTCGACGATAAATCGGACACCGAAATCCCCGCCGGCGGCGGTGCGATTGTCGAGGATGCGGTGATCACGGCCAGCGCGCTGTGGCTGTCGGTCATCGGCTATCTGTTCATTCCGGTGCTGGCGGTGGTTTCGGCCAGCGCCGCCGCGGTGCTGTTCTGATCCCGCCGATCGAGCGGATAGCGCAGACAGGTTCGACCAACGCCGACCTGCTGGCGCGGCTGGCCAGCGGTGAGCATGTCGGTGAAGGCCATTGGCTGATCGCTGACCGCCAGACCGCCGGGCGCGGCCGTCTGGGGCGCGGCTGGAACGACGGGCAGGGCAATTTCATGGGCTCGACCGTCGTTCACCTGACAATTGGCGACCCGTCACCGGCGACGCTGGCGCTGGTCGCCGGGGTGGCGCTGGCCAAGACCGTCGCCGCGCTCGCACCGCACATCGACGCGCAGCTGAAATGGCCGAACGACCTGTTGGTGGGCGGCGCGAAATGCGCGGGCATCTTGATGGAGCGCACCGGCAATTCGGTGGTGATCGGCATCGGCGTCAATCTGGTCGCCGCACCTGATCTGCCCGATCGACCGACCGCAACGCTGATGGACAAAGGTGTCGCGCTCGACCGCGATCATTTCGCCGGGGCGCTGGGCATCGCGATGATCGACGCGCTGTGGACGTGGCGGCAGGAAGGCGTGGCGAGCATCGTGCGCGCCTGGCTGCCGCTGGCGCATCCGCTCGGCACGCCGCTGCATGTGTCCGAACAGGCCATCGACGGGACATTCGATGGCCTGGCCGAGGACGGTGCGCTGCGCTTGCGCCTGGGTGGCGGCGAGACCATGCTGGTACACGCCGGCGATGTCGAATTGCGCCGCCCGGTCGAAGAGGGGAGATAGAAGTGCTGCTCGCGATCGATGTCGGCAACACCAATGCCAAATTCGCGCTGTTCCGCGGCGCCGAACTGCTCGCGCGCTGGCGGATCGCGACCGACGACCGCCGTACCGCCGACGAATATATGGTGTGGCTCGATCAGTTGCTGCGCATCGAGGGGCATGACCGCGCGCAGGTCGATGCCGTGATCATCTCGACCGTGGTGCCGCGCGCGCTCCACAATCTCCAGCTCCTCGCGGTTAAATATTTCGGCGTCGACGCGCTGGTCGCCGGGCGCGAGCCGGTGACGTGGGGCATCGCGCTCAAGGTCGACGAGCCGCGCTCGGTGGGCGCCGACCGCGCGGTCAACGCGATCGCGGCGCAGGCGGTCGAGCCCGGCAAGGACAAGCTGGTCATCAGTTTCGGCACCGCGACGACGCTCGACCATATCGGACCCGACGGCGCCTATCTGGGCGGCATCATCGCGCCCGGGGTGAACCTGTCGCTCGAGGCGCTGGTCGCCGCCGCCGCCAAACTCCCGCGCATCGCAATCGAAGCCCCGGCAACTGGAAGCGTGATCGGGCGGACCACCGAAAGCCAGATGCTGATCGGCGTCTATTGGGGTTATGTATCCATGATGGAGGGCCTAATAGGGCGTATGAAATCCGAAATCGCCAAACCGCTCACCGTCATCGCGACCGGCGGCCTCGCCACGCTGTTCCAGGAACAGGCGCACCTGTTCGATCGGATCGAACCCGATCTGACGCTGAACGGCCTGATGCACCTCTATGCGCAGCGGGGCGCCGCGGCATGACCGTTCCTGGCAAAGAGCTGTTGTTCCTCGCGCTCGGCGGGTCGGGCGAGATCGGCATGAATGCCAATCTCTATGGCTGTGACGGCAAATGGATCATGCTCGACCTGGGGGTGACGTTCGGCACCCATGACTATCCCGGCATCGATATCATCATGCCCGACCTGGAATTTATCGAGGATCGCAAAAAGGATCTGCTCGGCATTGTCCTGACCCATGGGCATGAGGATCATATCGGCGCCTTGCCCTATCTCGCCGCCGACCTGGGCGTACCGCTTTACGCCAACCGCTTCACCGCCGGGCTGATCGCCAACAAGCTGGCGGAAGAAGGGCTGGAGAAAGACGTCAAGATCAAGACTGTCGACATCGACGCGCATTTCCGGCTCGGCCCCTTCGGCATCCGCCTGATGCCGCTCGCGCACTCGATCCTCGAGATGAGCGCGGCGGTGATCGACACGCCTTATGGCCGCGTGTTCCACACCGGTGACTGGAAGCTCGATGCCGATCCGGTGCTCGGTACGCCGTCGAGCGCTGCGGCACTGACCGCGATCGGCGACGAGGGTGTCGATTTCCTTGTCGGCGATTCGACGAATGCGTTCAATCCTGAGGCATCGGGCAGCGAGGGCGATCTGTATGACGGGCTGCTCACCGCGGTCGGCAATGCCAAGGGACGCGTCATCGTCACGACCTTTGCCTCGAACGCGGCGCGCCTCAAGACGTTGGGCCGCGTCGCTACCGCAACCGGGCGCACCCTGTGTGTTGCCGGACGCTCGCTTGACCGCATTTTGGGCGTGGCGCGCTCGGTCGGCTATCTGAAAGACTTTCCACCGACGGTCGATTTCGACGAGGCCATGCGCCTGCCGCGCGACAAGGTGATGGTGATTGCCACCGGCGGGCAAGGCGAACCGCGCGCCGCGCTGGCGCGCATGGCGGCGGACAGTCACCAGATCAAACTCGCGCCCGGTGACACGGTCGTCTTTTCGTCGAAGCAGATCCCGGGCAACGAAGTCGCGATCGGGCGGATCATGAACCAGCTTGCCGCCAAGGACATCCTGACCGTTACAGAAAAGCAGGCGCATATCCATGTCAGCGGCCACCCGGGGCAGCCCGAACTGGCGGCGCTCTATGGCTGGCTGCGTCCCAAGCTGGTGGTGCCGGTGCACGGCGAGATCCGGCACATGCACGAACAGGCGCGCTTTGCGCTGGAAAGGGGTGTCCCCGACGCGCTGATCCAGGAAAATGGCGACCTGGTCCGCCTCGCCCCCGGTCCCGCCAAAATCCTCGAGCGCGTCCGCGCCGGGCGGCTGATTCTCGACGGCGATGTGATCCTGCCTGCCGATGGCGAGACGATCAACGAACGCCGCAAGCTGGCGCTGCACGGGCATATCACCGTCGCGGTCATCTTTACCGGCAAACGTTTTACCGAGGTGGCGGTCAGCTATCGCGGCGTCCCGGTCGAGGATGAGCGCGAGGCGTTTGTCGACGAGATGCGCGAAGCGGCCGAGAAAGCCGCGCTGGTCCCCGCCAAGGAACAAGAAAGAATGCGCGAGGCGATCCGGCTGAGTGTGCGCCGCGTCGCGACCGACTGGACCGGCAAAAAGCCCGTCGTCGATGTCATGCTCGTGCAGCTCTGAACGGACCGACGACAATGAAATGGACTTCGGCGCTCGCCATCTTTTCGCTGTTCCTGGCGCTCAGCGCTTTTTTCGTGCTGCCCTTCCATGGTCGAAAGGCGAGCGACGATGAGGCGCCGCTGGTCAGGGGGCAGGATCGCGGCGCACCCGCGGTGTTTCGGCCTGCGCGCATTCTGTTGCAGATGACGATCGTCGCGACGATCGGGTTCGTCATCTACTACGTCGCTTATGTGAACGGCTGGGTCGATCCGGACGTGCTGAGCGGGCGGGCCTGAACCCGACGGCTCGATTACCGATCTGACTCGCCTGCTTTGGGGTGGATTGCGGCCATTCGCCCTCCTCGTCATTCCCGCGAAAGCGGGAACCCAGCGCGCAACGCTGGCTCGCTGGGTTCCCGCTTTCGCGGGAATGACGAAGGGAAGAGAGAGCGTCTACAATCTTGCGAAAGCCGCCGCGTCGCTACGCTCCTCGCAATAACGAGGGTTAGTTCCGTAGCCGGTCGATCGCCTGTGCCAGCGCGACGTACAGTTTGCCGATATCCGACGACAGCAGCGTAACGCTGATTGCCGACCCGTCGCGGGCGCCGATCAACAACCGCAGCATCGCCTCGAAATCGTGGATGAACTGGTTCACCGACGCATGGAAGCCATCGTCGTTCTGGTAGAGACGCAGGATTTCCTTGGCCTCGCCGCTCTCGATCAGCTTGACCGCGCGGCGCGCGAACACGCCGCGATCGCCCTTCAGATAGGCATCCCAAGCGGTGTCGCTGACTTCGCTCGACAAGATCTTGGTGACGTCGATCGCGGTCGATTTCAGCGCCTCGGTCAGCAAGCCGACCTGCTTCGCGAGCGAATCGCGGCCCGACGCAGCGATGGCCTGCTCCGCCTCGGCGACGCGCTGTTCGACGCTGGCGCTGGTGTCCATGATCGTGATCAACTGACGCATCAGGCGATCGGCGGCGCCATTTGCGGCGGCCACCGCGCGCGCCGATGCCTCTTCGATCGCGGTCAGCTGCGCCATGATTTCGTTCTTGAAGGCGGCGTCGATCGCCTCGGTCGCGGTCGCCTGCATCGCCTCGCGCGCGCCCGATACCAGTTTTTCGAGCGTCTGACGCGCTTCCTCGGCCGCCGAATCGGCGGTGGCGCGCACTTCGCCCAGCGTCGCGATCATTCGCGCCCCGCCTTGTTCGGCAAATTCGTCGGCGCCGTCGCGCAGCTTGGCCAGCGCGGCTTCGGCATCGGCCAGCGATCCATTGATGCGATCAGCCAATTGCTGCTGGCTGGTCGCGTGTCCCGCCATCTGGTCTTCGTTCGCCTTGAGCGTCGCCTGCACCGCATTGACGTGCGACATCGTCGACTGCGCCACCAGTTCGGACGCCTCCAGCATCGGGCGCAGCTGCGCCAGCGCAGTCTGCGTCGTCTTGCCGTGCAATGTCATGCGGTCGAGCGCGTGAGGCAGCGTTTCGTCGAGTTCGCGCGTCACCGCGTCGAGCGCGAGGAGCAGCGATTCGGCGTGGCTGATCAGTTGGTGCGCCGATGCGTTGCCGCTCTGCACTTCCTGCAAGAAGGCGCCGAGCTGCGCCTTGGTGTCATCGATCGCGCGGCCAATCACGCCGCTGCTGGCGCTGACGCTGACGTCGAGCACCTCAAGCTGCTGCGCAACATCCGCAACATGCGCGGTGATCCGGCTCGCCAGCGCATCGCTGGCGTCGGCGTGGGCCGACAGCTGCGCGCCCATTGCCTCGCCAGCGTCACGCGCCGCGGCAAGTTTACTATCCATCTGAGCCGCAGCACTATCGACGCCGTCGCGGAACAGGCGCCAGCTTTCGTCCATCTGACCGGTCACCGCGGTGACGGTCGATGTCATGTCGTCGCGCGCCGCGGCGCCGACACGGACCATCCGCGCGAGTGCGGCATCATGGGCGTCGCTGACCTGGGTCGAAGCCGCAAGCAGCCCCGATTCGGCTTCTTTCACCTGTTCCTGCAACGCCACGATCGCTTCCAGCATGGTCGCGGTCGATGCCTCGCCGGTCTGCGCCGCCTTTGCCGCTTCCTCGCCGAGCGCCGCCAGCTTGGCCTCCAGGCTGGCGCCCTGCTGATGCGCGACAAGCCCGGCCTCGCGGAAATTGACGGCCAGCCGCTGTGCAACATCGTCGATCCGCGGCAGGCCGGCGAGCAGCCCGTCCATCCGCTGCAACGCGACATCGCCCGATCGTGCGAGCTGGTCATGCGCATTGGCGATCACCGACGCGTTGCTGGCGAGCTTGTCGCTGCTTTCGCCCAGCCGCGTTACGGTATCGAGCCCCAGCTGCTGGACGATTTTCGCCTGTTCACCGAGCTGTTTTTGCGCGTCGGCCAGATGCAGCCCGAGCGAGTGCATCGATTGATTGAGCGCAATATTCTCTTCGCGCAGCGCGCTGGCAACGCGCGCGAAACGCGCCTGTTCGGACCGACTCGAGCGCAGCAGCGCCATCCACAAAACGGCAAGCAGGGTCAGCGGCATCGTGATCGTCGCGATGAGCGCGGACCAGTCATTCAGCGCCGGACCGCGCGTCAAACCATCGGTGGCGACCGCAAGCGCGAAGCCCGTCCAGCCGATCCCCAGCAGGATCAGCAGGACCGGGGCGACGCGGTCGCGCCATGCCGACGACGTGACCGAATCATCGGCAATTCCATCGGCGTCCGGGGCGTCGGTCAGCGACGACATGTCGAGCCAGTCCCGTTCGGCAGGTGCCTCCGCTTTGGGCGGGCGCGCGGTCTCGGGCGGCGCGGCGTCTGCCGGCGCGGCGGTGTCCGCTTCCTGAATTGTCGCGGAATCCCGCCACAATCCGACGATTTTCTTGTCCCCCGTCATCCGGCCATCTTAGCATCAAATGACCGTCTTGAAACGGAAACTTAACCACAAGCTGCCAACCCTGTGGAATGTCCTTTGATAGTGGCCCTCTTGACCGTTACCTCAGCGCCGCGATCGGCGACGATCCGGCGATCGCGATGGACCTGCGCGGCGCCTTTACCGGCGGCGCACGCGACTTGGCAGACCTGATGCGCCGTGCCCGCTGCGACGCCAATTGGGAAGTGGCGGCGCTGCGCTTGAAGGGGCTTGCCGCGACCTTCGGGATCATCCCGCTGATCGAGTTGGCCGAGCAGGCGATGGCGGGGGCACCCGGCGATCCGCTCGTGCTGCGCCAGATCAACCAGGCGATCGACGACATCGCCTGACACGGCCAAGCCTGACGCCGCCGGGGTTCAATTTCGGTTCAGCCGCTCCATTCCAAAGAAATATCGATACGGGCCGTCTTGCCTTGGCAACGCGACGGGTTTAGCCGCGTTATGAACGCGCGCCGGAACCCTGTTTGCATTGCCTGTTTTCGTTGGGCGAGCCGGCCGATTCTGAGGAGAGATTTCGATGTTGACCCGTTTCCGCTCGATGCCTGCGACGGCCATGGCCGCTGTGCTGGGCTGCGCGCTGATGACGACCGCCGCGCCCGCTGCCGCCCAGAAAAAGGAAAAGCCGAAAAAGGAAGAGGCCGCCAAGGGCAAGGGGTTGACCGCGAGCAAGGGGTTCGCGCCCGCGCTCAAGAAAATGACCGACGCCACCGCGGCAAAGGACGCCGCGACGCTGCAGGCGGCGGTGACCGAGGGGCAGGCGAGCGCGACGACCCCCGACGACAAATATCTGATCGGCTTTTATCAGCTCCAGCTTGGCATCATGAACAAGGATCAGGCGCTGCAGGGGCAGGGGCTGGACGTCATGATCGAGTCGGGCCTGACCCCGGCCGAGAATGTCGGCGTTTATAATTTCTATTCGGGCAATTTTGCCTATGGCGCCAAAAATTACGCCAAGGCGATCCAGCGTCTGGAGGCTGCGAAGGCCGCGGGTTCGACCGAAGCCGCGCTCGCTCCGATGCTGATGGACAGCTATTTGAACGGCGGCCAGATCGATCAGGGCTGGGCGATCGCCAAGGCCGGGATCGACGCCGCGCGCGCCGCCGGGACCAGGCCGTCGGAGGAACTCTATGTCCGCCCGGCGCAGGCGTTCCAAAAGGCCAGCCGCACCAACGAGATGCTCGACGTGCTGACGATGCGGGTCCAGGATTATCCGACCCCGGCGACCTGGCGCAACACGCTGTATATTCTGTTGCAGCAGGCCGGGGGTGACAAGGAACTCAACCTCGACATCCTGCGCCTGATGCGCGCGACCAATTCGATGACCCAGCGCCCCGAATATCTGGAATATGCGGGCCTCGCGACCGAAGCGGGCTTTCCTGGAGAAGTCGTTGCATTGATCAAACATGGCCAGAACAGCGGCGCGATTCCCAAGACCGACACGCATTTCGGGACGATCCTCGAATCGCAGACGCCGCGCGCAGCCTCCGATGCGGCAGCGGTGGCCGCCGATGCTGCCAAGCCGGCGACGCTGACCAACCCCAAGGCGGCGCGCGCCACCGCCGACGCGCTGGTGGGCAACGGCGAAGCCGCCAAGGCGATCCCGCTGTATCAGGCCGCACTGGCCGCCACCCCGACCGATCCTGTCGTGCAATATCGCCTGGGCGTCGCGCAGGCCCTCGCGGGACAGGGCGATGCGGCGGTCGCCAGTTTCGCCAAGGTGCAGGGCAATCGGCAGCGGCTGGCGCAGCTATGGTCGATCCGGGCCAAGGCTGGCGCGGCGCCGGCAGCGGCTCCCGCTGCGACGCCCGCCACCGGAAGCTGAGCGTTCGATAGCCATCAATAGAAAAAGGCGCCGTTCCGGATGGGAACGGCGCCTTTTTTTGCGATCGTGAAAACGCCGCGATCAGGACTCGACGGGAATCCCGGCCAGCTGCTTGGCGGTGCGAATCGTCAGCGATGTTTTCACGCTGGTGACATTGGGTGCTGACGTCAGATGCGCCGTCAGAAACGACTGGAAACTTTGCAAATCGCGCGCGACGACTTTCAACAAAAAGTCGATCTCGCCGTTGAGCATATAACATTCGCGCACTTCGGCGAGGCCGCCGACATAATCCTCGAACGCCTTCAGGTCGGATTCGGCCTGGCTGCGCAGGCTGACCATCGCAAAAACGGTGATGCCATAGCCCAGCTTCGCTGCGTCGAGATCGGCGTGATAGGATCGGATCACCCCCGATTCCTCCAGCGCCCGCACGCGGCGCAGGCACGGCGGCGCCGTCAATCCGACCATCTGGGCCAGTTCGACATTCGTCATTCGGCCATTTTTCTGTAGTTCGCCCAGTATCTGCAAATCGATCTGATCGAATTTCTGACTCGCCATCGTTGAAACATCCGCTTTCCAAAACTGCGGTGACCATAATATTATTTCAGGCGATTGCAATTGTCCCACAATGTGACGTGACCGGTTAAGGCACTTTCATGACTGCGGGATTCACGCTAGCCGGTAAGCATATGCTAACCAATGATAGAAGGTGTGGGGCTGGCTTCGCGTGACTGCTGACTCGATGATCGCGACCATCTTGCGCCAGGCGCCGGCGGATGACCGCGCCTGCATCGCGGCGTGGCGGCAACTCTCCGATATTCTGGCGCAGCGCGGCAATCAACTGGATGATGACGATATTCGTCGCAGCCTGCATGCGCTTGCGGTTTTGCGGCCGCGCATTCCTGAATCCGTGCGCCGCGATTGCGCGCGGGCGATCGCCCGGCATGGCCGGTTTGCACCGCTCGTCGCGCTTTATGCCAATGATGTGGCGGCGGTTTCGGCGATCATGCTGCGCGACGCGCGGCTGCCCGAAGCCGACTGGCTGGCGATGTTGCCGGCGACGAGCGCGATGGCGCGTTCGGTGCTCGCGGGACGGACCGACCTGCCCAGCGGCGTTTATCGCGCGCTGGCGAGCCTGGGCAGTGCGTCGATGGCGCTGCCGCAACCCGCCGCGATGACGCAGGAGACCGCGCCGGCAGAGGTCGTGCCGCTCTATGCTGCTCCCGACGCGGCGGTGGAGAACGGCACCAGCCAGATCAGCGAGCTTGTCCGGCGGATCGACAAATTCCAGTCGACCCGCGGCCAACCGGCGGCGGCGGCGCGGCTGTCCAACGCGCCGCGGGCGGCCTTTATGTTTGAAACCGGCCCCGATGGCGTGATCCAGTGGGTCGACGGGGTCACCCGCGGGGCGGTGATCGGCCTGTCGATCGCCGAAGCGGCCTTTGGCGGCGAGCCCGGCACCGACGGTGTGGCCGCGGGCGGCTTTCGTCAGCGCGCCGAGATTCTCAACGCGCGCATGATGCTCGAGGGTACGCCCGCCGACGCAGGCGAGTGGCGCTTTTCCGCCCTGCCATGGTTTGATCCGGCAACGGGGCAGTTTCGTGGCTATCGCGGCAGCGCCCGCCGCCCCAATCGCAGCGAAACACCCTATGGCCGCCCGGTCGCCGAGGATTCGGGCGATTCGATCCGCCAGTTGATCCACGAACTGCGCAGCCCGCTCAACGCCATTTCGGGCTTTGCCCAGATCGTCGCGGGACAGATGTTCGGCCCGGTCAGCCAAAGCTATCGCACGATGGCCGACACGATCGTCACCGACGCGGCATCGGTGCAAACGATCATCGACGATCTGGAAACGGCAGCGCGGAGCAACTCTGCCGCCGCCATCGACCCGCCGCCCGGCGAAGTCGTCGACATTGGCGCGGTCGTGACTCAGGTCGAAAACGACCTCGCCGCATTGCTGACCGAACAGCGCGTCGACCTCAGCATTTCGCGGGTTGGCGGCCCGTTCCTGGGCCTGGCCAACGACGCCAATGCCCGCCGCATGGTCGGCCGCCTGCTGACCGCGCTGGTCGATGTATCCGAAGCGGGGGCGATATTGGTCGGCCAGCTCGTCACCGAATCGCAGCATGACGATATGCTCCAGCTTAGGATCGTGCGCCCGGCGACGATCCGCTTTGCGACCGCCGCCGACCTGCTCGACCCCGGCTTCAGCCCCGAAGGCGAAGCGCCGGGCGCCGCGGTGCTCAGCCTGGGCTTTTCGCTGCGGCTGGTCGATAGCCTGGCGCGCACGGTGGGTGGGCGGCTCGACATTGGGCATAACGCCTTGACCTTGCATCTGCGCTCCGCCAACTCGAAGGCCGAGGTCGAGCTGGAAGCTCAGCAAGGCGAATAGGCCGGTCGGCCCGAATCGTCGTCGCGGCAAAGGGGGGGCGTGGTGCAGCCTGCGGGCAATTTCTTTGCGTATCCGGCGGCATCCGACCTGGTGGAACTCGCTACGGGCGAACGGTCGCGCTTCTGGGTTACGATCGATACCGAGGAGGATTTCGACTGGGCGGCGCCCTTTGCCCGCACCGGCTATGGCCTCGCGTCGGTCCCCGCGCTCGCTGATTGCCAGAGCTATTTTGCCCGCGCGAACGTGAAACCGATCTATCTGGTCGACTGGCCGATCGTCGCCGACGACCGCGCGGTCGCGATTCTGGGCGCGGCGCAGGCCAGCGGCGGCTGCGAAATCGGGGCGCAGCTTCACCCGTGGGTCACGCCGCCGCACAACGAGGATGTGAACGCGCGCAACAGCTATACCGGCAATCTGCCCGCGGACCTGCAGCGCGCCAAAATGACGGTGCTACGCGATGCGATCCGTGATCGGTTTGGCGTTTCGCCGACGGTGTACCGTGCCGGGCGCTATGGGCTTGGCGCCGATAGCGCGACGATGCTCGCCGAACTCGGCTTTCGCTGCGATACGTCGGTGCGCGCTGGATTCGATTATCGCGCCGGCCATGGCCCGGACTATCGCGCCGCGCCATTGCATCCCTGGTGGGTTCGCACCGACGCGGGGGCGGTGCTCGAAATGCCGGTCACGACGCTGTTCGGCGGGCTGCTCGGCGGGGCCGGACGCAAGGTTTACCACCGCATTGCCCGCAACGGCACCCACGCCGGTGCCGCGCTCGCACGGCTGGGACTGGTCGAGCGGATCGCGCTGACGCCCGAGGGGATTCCCGCCGCGCGCGCGTGCAAGGCGATCGATCTTGCCGTCGACCTGCGACTGCCGGTGCTCAACTTCTCTTTCCACTCGCCGTCGCTGCAACCCGGCAATACCCCCTATGTCCGCAGCCAGGCCGACCTTGATCGCTTCTATC
Organism: Sphingopyxis sp. L1A2A; assembly: GCF_005502465.1. Taxonomy (GTDB): domain Bacteria; phylum Pseudomonadota; class Alphaproteobacteria; order Sphingomonadales; family Sphingomonadaceae; genus Sphingopyxis. The sequence continues at coordinate 205,247 of NZ_SCOT01000003.1, read as the reverse complement.
GCTGGTGGGACGTGGTGCTGGACCATCTGGCGCGGCGCGGGGTCGAGCCAACGACCGCCGACGGGATATGGGCGATGGCGCAACGCCGCGCGGCTGGCTGATCGTTGATGCTTGCCAATGCGGCGCACGCTCCGCTATCGCCCGCGAACCCCGCCGGGTTTTGAACGGGGGGCCTGTAGCTCAATGGTTAGAGCTGGCCGCTCATAACGGCTAGGTTGCGGGTTCGAGTCCTGCCGGGCCCACCATTTCCCCCACCTTTTCCTTGCAAATCGAAACTGATCGCGGTCCATTGCGGTGCGAAGGAGAGGGACATGGGGAAACGGCGGATAATCCTGATGGGCGGGCTGGCGGCCCTTGCGATGGTGGCAGGAACGGTCGCGGTGCGCACCGCGACCTTTGCGCCGGCCGACATTGCCGACGGCAGCGACATTCGCCTGGCGGCGACGCCGCGCTATGATCTGGCGGCGGCGACCGCGCATCTGAGTGCTGCGGCGCAGATCCGCACCATCTCGCATCAGGATCCGACGGACAACGACGTCGCCGAATGGGACCGGCTGCACGCCTGGCTCGCCGCAACCTATCCCGCGACGCACCGCGCGATGGCGCGCACCATTTTGCCCAACCGGACGCTGATCTATCATTGGCCGGGCAGCGACGCGGCGCTGGCGCCGATCATCGTCATGGCGCATCAGGACGTCGTCCCGGTGACCGAAGGCACCGAGGGCGACTGGAAATACCCGCCCTTCGCGGGGACCGTCGCCGAACAGGCGGTGTGGGGCCGCGGTACGGTGGACGACAAGGGATCGCTCGTCGCGTTGTTCGAGGCGATCGAGGCGCTGGCGGGGCAGGGGTTTCAGCCGAAGCGCGGCATCTATCTGGTGTCCGGGCACGACGAAGAGGTCGGCGGATCGGGGGCGCTGGCCGCCGCGGCCAAGTTGAAGGCCGAGGGGGTGAAGGCGATCTTCACGCTGGATGAGGGCAGCATCGTGCTAACCGATACGCCGGTCATCGGCGGCCCCGCGATCATGATCGGGATCGCCGAGAAAGGCTATGCAACGCTGAAGGTCACCGCCAACGCCGCGGGCGGGCATAGTTCGATGCCGCCCGCCGAAACCGGCGTCGGGACGCTGGCGCGTGCGATCACCGCGATCGCCGACCAGCCCTTTGCGATCGACATTCAGGGGCCGGGTGCGGCGATGCTTGCGGCGCTGGCCGCCGAAAAGGGCGGCACGACCAAGATGGCGGTGGCCAACCAATGGCTGTTCGGCCCGATCCTGAAGCGCCAGGTGGCGGCGACACCATCGACCGCCGCGGCGTTTCGCACCACGATCGCGCCGACGATGCTGGAGGGTAGCCCGAAGGAGAATGTGCTGCCGCAGACCGCCAATGCGCTGATCAACTATCGCATCGCGCCGTGGAACCGGTCCGCCGACATCATGGCGCGCGCCAGAGACGCGGTCGGCGACCTGCCGGTCGAACTGGCATGGGTCAAGCCGCCGCGCGAACCGTCGCGCGTGTCGTCGACGAACTCGCAGGTGTGGAAGTGGATCGCCGCGGCGGCGCGCGCCGACGCGCCCGATGCGGTGCTGTCGCCGATCCTTGTCGTCGGCGGCACCGACAGCCGCAGCATGGAGCCGGTGTCACAGGATGTTTACCGGTTCATGCCGATGCATTTCTCGCTGAAGGAATCGGCGATGATCCATGGCACCAACGAACATATGAAGATCGACAGCTTCAAACGCATGATCGACTTTTACGCGCGGCTGATCGCGACTTCTGCCGGGTAATCGAGGGCGGGGCGGAATGGTGTGGGACAGTGGTCGGGGAGACAGGATTCGAACCTGCGACATCCTGCTCCCAAAGCAGGCGCGCTACCGGGCTGCGCTACTCCCCGACTACTGGTGGGCGCCTTAGACAGCGCGAGGCCGCAAGTCTATCCCACCTGAGCGCGTTTGACGAAAAAGACCGGCAAAGAAAAAGGCGGCCTTCGCGAAGGAAGACCGCCCGTTTCTCGTTTCAGTCAACGCCCCGAAGGGCTGTGACTTACTTCTTTTCTTCAGCCATTGCGTCGGCCGGAGCAGCAGCGGCATCAGCCGGAGCAGCAGCGGTCGCAGCAGCGTCGGCCGGAGCAGCAGCTTCGGCACCAGCGGCAGCAGCGTCGGCACCAGCGGCAGCGGCTTCAGCGCCAGCAGCAGCGGCATCGGCGCCTTCTTCAGCAACAGCTTCAGCAGCCGGGGCTTCCGTGGTGGCTTCTTCAGCAGCCTTTTCACCGCAAGCGGCGAGGGCGAACATGCTGGCAGCAACGGCGATAGCAGCAAATTTCTTCATGATGTGTGGGCTCCCTAAAATGCCTATCCGCGTCGGGGAAACTTTCCCGTTCCGCGAGCGGCGGGATTTAGCCGTTCCGCATGAATCGTCAACAAAAATAATTGAGATGGTCGCCCGCCTCGGAAATCTGTCATTTCCGCGCAACAATCACGGTGGTCTATCATCGCCGCCATGGGCGAGAATCGCCAACGCGGCCGCTGGAACCGTAACAGACGAGTCATGGCGAGCGCTGCAGCTTGCACCGCGGCCGCCGCGTCCGGCAAGCGCCGATTGCCCCAATGATTGCCAAGCCCGCGCCCATTCGCTAACCGGCGCCCAACTCAAAACACTCCCGGCCGCGCGCGCGGCTCAGCCCATATCCGGAGCATATTCCATGGCCGCCCAATATAGTTTCGTGATGAAGGGTCTGAACAAGACCTATCCCGGCGCGCAAAAGCCGACGCTCAAGGATTTGAGCCTGCAATTCTATCCCGATGCCAAGATCGGCATCGTCGGCCCGAACGGCACCGGCAAATCGACCCTGATGAAGATCATGGCGGGCATGGACACCGAGTTTACCGGTGAAGCCTGGGCCGGCGAGGGGATTACCGTCGGCTATCTGGCGCAGGAGCCCGAGCTCGACCCGACCAAGACGGTCAAGGAAAATGTCATGGACGGGGTGCGCGGCGTCGCCGACATGATGGACCGCTTCAACGAGATCAGCACCTTGATGGCCGATCCGCCCGCCGACGCCGATTTCGATGCGTTGATGGAGGAAATGGGGACGCTGCAGGAAAAGATCGACGCGGTCGACGGCTGGACGCTCGACAACCAGCTTGAAATCGCAATGGAGGCCTTGCGATGCCCGCCGGGCGACATGGGCGTGCAGAGCCTGTCGGGCGGCGAAAAACGCCGCATCGCGCTGACCCGCTTGCTGCTCGAAAAGCCGTCGATCCTGCTGCTCGACGAACCGACCAACCATTTGGACGCCGAAAGTGTCGCCTGGCTCGAAAAGCATCTGGTCGATTATCCGGGCAACGTCATCCTCGTCACCCACGATCGCTACTTCCTCGACAATGTCGTGAACTGGATCCTCGAACTCGATCGCGGCCGCTATTTTGTCTATGAAGGCAATTATTCGACCTATCTGGAAAAGAAGGGCAAGCGCCTCGAACAGGAATCGCGCGAGGACGCCGGTCGTCAGAAAGCGATCAAGGACGAGCTTGAGTGGATCCGGCAGTCGCCGAAAGCGCGTCAGGCCAAATCGAAAGCTCGTATCAAGAGCTTCGACCAGCTGGTCGAGGCGCAGGAAAAGCGCATCCCCGGCAAGGCGCAGATCGTCATCCAGGTGCCGCAGCGCCTGGGCGGCAAGGTGATCGAGGTCGAAAATATCTCGAAGGCCTATGGCGACAAGCTGCTCTTTGAAGACCTGTCCTTCTCGCTGCCCCCGGGCGGCATCGTCGGGGTGATCGGCCCCAATGGCGCGGGTAAGTCGACGCTGTTCAAACTGATCACCGGTCAGGAAACCCCCGACAGTGGCAAGGTCGTCATCGGCGACACCGTCCATCTGGGCTTCGTCGACCAGAGCCGCGACGATCTGAAGCCCGACAACAATGTCTGGCAGGAAATTTCGGGCGGCGCCGAGATGATGAACATCGGCAAGCACGAGATGCAGACGCGTGCTTACGTGGGCGCCTTCAACTTCAAGGGCGTCGACCAGCAGAAAAAGGTCGGTCAGCTGTCGGGCGGTGAACGCAACCGCGTCCATATGGCCAAGATGCTGAAACAGGGCGGCAATGTGCTGCTGCTCGACGAACCGACCAACGATCTCGACACCGAAACCCTCGCCGCACTCGAAGAAGCGTTGGAGAATTTCGCCGGCTGCGCGGTGGTCATCAGCCATGACCGCTTCTTCCTCGATCGCCTCGCGACGCACATCCTCGCGTTCGAGGGCGACAGCCACGTCGAATGGTTCGAGGGCAATTTCGAATCCTATGAGGAAGACAAGATCCGCCGCCTCGGCGACGATGCGACGCGCCCGCACGCGACGTCGTACAAGAAGCTGACGCGCTGACCGCAATGGGGGAGGGGCAGCCGCCAATCTCGTCGAGCGCGATTCGGCTGGATGCCGACGCGCTCAACGCGTTCATGGCCGAAGCCTTCCCCCAATCGGCGCCGGGTTCGCGGGGCACCGTCGTTTCGGCCGTGCCGGGTCATATTCAAGCCCGGATGGAACCGACCGAATTGGCTTTACGCCCCGGCGGGCTGATCTCCGGCCCGACGCAGATGGGCTTTGCCGACATGGCGGCCTACGCCCTCGTCCTCGCACATATCGGCCCTGTCGCGATGGCGGTGACGAGCGCGCTCAATTACCAGTTCCTGCGCCCCTGCCGCCCGGGGCCGTTGTTCGCAGACGCCTATATGCTGCGCCTCGGCAAGCGGCTTGCGGTTATGGATGTGCGGATATGGACCGACGATCCCGACAAGCCCGTTGGGCAGGCGAATGTAACCTACGCTATTCCTTAGTGTGAGCGTCGCCGACTGCTAACAACCCCATTGCCGTTGACAAGCGCGCTTGCCTGTCTGTCTAATATCTGCAACTTGTCTAATAGATGTGCGCAAGGGTCAAAAATGCATGTATTCTGCAATCTTGAAGATACAGGCGACGACCTACCGCCTTTGTGCGACATGACTTTCAAGATCGTCGAAAGAACTTATGATGAGCGCGCATCTACTTGGCGCTTGAGCTTTCTTGCCGATGCCACGCCATATGAACCCGTCGGCTTCGCTGTCGATATAACAGTGATCGGTTGGAAAGAGCAGATTGATGGTGATGAGGATGATGCCTTCCATAGCTTTTGGGGACCAGTGACATTGCGATCACGAGGTCACGATAGCGACAGGCTGTTGGCACTGCTGGCTGACTATTACGGGATCCCGCCATCACCAAGCAGGCGCAATGGCTGGCTGCCGAAGCCGTTACGATCTCGCGACACTCTCCTGATGAGCGGGTGGACCTTCTCTCAAAGCATCGAGTGTCTTGCAGTGGGTATCGAATCAAACCCCGCACTTATCGCTGACCAAGTAGTGCATATGAAGTTATTTTTCGACGATGGAATGGAGAATGGTCACTACGCGGAAGTTTTCTTCGATATTGATTTGCCACGGGGACTTTGTGCCTTGAATGAAAAAGATGAGGAATATCGCACGGAAGTGATCCATTGGCTGTCCATTCCCGGGCATGTGAAGGCTAATCCGCATGGATGAATGAGATCGCAGTCCGATCAATCGCGGCCGTTTAACTAGCCAAGCCAACGATGACATCACTCGATAACCGCGTGCCTGATCAGCTTGCCGCGGGCGGCACTTCCCACAACACCAACTTAGTGGCGCGAACATCCTCGCGCGCCTTCGCGGCGTCGAGGCGTTCCAGCTTGATGCTGCCTTTCAAGGCGCCCATTTCGATCATCGCGCCGATCACGACGACCCCGCCCGCGCCGACGTCGATGTCAAATTCGGCAGGATGCGCCAGCTTGGCCTTGGCGGTTGCTATATGCAGGCGATGCTGTCCCGGCTCGACGTCGGCCATCAGCATCTGGCCGGACTTGATCTGGCCTTTCGCTGTGCCGTCCAGAGTGACGTTCATGCCTTGGAGCGCGGCGACAAAGCCGCGGCGCGTCACATAGATCCGCGCCTTGCCCGCGGGCGCCTGCATCGTTCGTGCGTCGGCAATCGCCGCGGTGTCGGCTTTGGCGCCGCTCTTGTTGCTCGACAGCGCCCAGAAACAAAAGATCACGATACCGCCGATCAGCAGCACCGACAGGGTGAGCAAGGTTCCCGGTGACAGCACGCTGGCCAGCGATGGCCCCAGAAACGCGCCGACGACAGCCGCCACAAAAATCAGCGTCAGCCACATCGCATTCTTGCTCATATCGCGTCTCCTGTTCAGGCGGCGGGCGCAAACTCCCCCGTCGCTTCGTCCAATAGGTGCAGCACCCCGTCGCTGATCGCGAAAAAGGCGCCGCGCAGCCGCAGCGTGCCGCGGCGTTCCTTTTCCTGAATACAGGGAAAGGTGCGCAGGTTTGCGATGCTGACTTGAACGGCCGCCATTTCCATCGCCCGTCCTGCGTCGCGGGTGTCGATGTCGCGATGATCGCGCCGCACTTGCTCGCTGGCGTCGTCGAGCATCGCGATCCAGTCGGCGATAAAACCGCCGCGCCCTGGCTCAGCGCCCGCCATCGACCGATGCAGTGCGGCGTGGCAGCCGCCGCACAGGCCGTGACCCATCACCAGAATTTCTTCGACTTTCAGGAACTGGACCGCAAATTCGAGCGCCGCCGACACCCCGTGGCGGCCCGGCGTCGTCTCGAACGGCGGCACCAACGCCGCGACATTGCGGACGACAAAGATTTCGCCGGGATTGGTGTCGAAAATCTGCGACGGTTCGACGCGGCTGTCGGAACAGGCGATCACCATCACCTTGGGCGATTGTCCCTCGGCCAATTCGCCCCAGCGCTGCCGCTGTTGCTGCCAGCCGCCGTTACGGAAACGGCGATAGCCGTCGATCATGTCGGTAAAGTGAGTCATGGATGCGCCTTAGCATAGGTAGAGAGGTTGAGAAGAGGCGCGCGCGCGACTATGTGGGCGAAATGAACGCTCCCGCATCGCCCGAAACCACCCCCAGCCAGCGCACGCGCAAGCCCGACTGGATCCGCGTCAAGGCGCCGACCAGCCCCGGCTATGCCGAAACGCGCAAGCTGATGCGCGAGCTGAACCTCAATACGGTGTGCGAGGAAGCGGCGTGCCCGAACATCGGCGAATGCTGGACCAAGAAGCACGCGACGGTGATGATCCTGGGCGACACCTGCACCCGCGCTTGCGCTTTTTGTAACGTCAAGACCGGGATGCCGCGCGCGGTCGACCTGCTTGAGCCTGAACATACCGCGATTGCGGCGGCGAAAATGGGGCTCAGCCATATCGTCATCACCTCGGTCGATCGCGACGATCTGCCCGACGGCGGCGCCAGCCAGTTTGTGAAGGTGATCCAGGCGCTGCGCCGCGAAACCCCGCAGACGACGATCGAAATCCTGACCCCCGATTTCCGCAACAAGCCCGAAAGCGCGATCGCGGCGATCGTCGATGCGCGGCCCGACGTCTATAACCATAATCTCGAAACCGTGCCGCGGCTTTACCCGACGATCCGTCCGGGCGCGCGCTATTATGCGTCGCTGCGCCTGCTCGAAAGCGTCAAGCGCCGCGATCCTTCGATCTTTACCAAATCGGGCGTGATGCTCGGGCTGGGCGAACAGCGGATGGAGGTGCATCAGGTGATGGACGACATGCGCAGCGCCGACATCGATTTCATGACGATGGGCCAGTATCTCCAGCCGACCCCCAAACATGCCAAGGTGATCGACTTCGTGACGCCACAAGCGTTCGACGCCTACGCCCAGATCGCCCGCGCGAAGGGATTTCTGCAGGTTGCCTCGTCGCCGCTGACGCGCTCGAGCTATCACGCCGGTGACGATTTTGAGCGGATGCGCGCGGCACGCGAGGCGCAGCTGGCGCGCGCCGCTGGCTGATACCGACTTGCCCAGGCACCACGAAACCCGCGTCCTGCCGTATAGCGACGAACAGATGTTCGCGCTCGTCACCGACATCGAACGCTACCCCGAATTCCTGCCTTGGGTGATTGCGCTGCGCATCCGCAGCGACAGCGAGCATGAAGCGGTCGCCGACATGATCGTCGGCTTCAAGGGGCTCCGCGAAAGCTTCTCGTGCCGCGTCCACAAGGAGCGGCCGCGCGAGGTGATCGTCAGTTATATCGACGGCCCGATGCGCCATCTGAACAACGAATGGCATTTCACCCCGGTCGAGGGCGGCGGATGCCGCGTCGACTTCATGGTCGATTTCGCGTTCCGCAGCCGCATGTTCGAAGCCTTGGCGGGCCAAATGTTCGACAAGGCGCTGCGCAAGATGATCGCAGCGTTTGAAGCGCGCGCCGACGATCTTTACGGCGCGGGAAGGGCTATGTCCTCCGAGGGACGCAGCGCGTCCCTTTCAGGCTGAAGCAGGTCGAGCGCGAACAGTGTCGCGTGGTGGCGGATCGCGGCGCGATCTCCGCCTTCAAACTGTACCCGCTGGGTGAAATAATCGTCCGGATCCTGGCCGCGCAACGCGCGTGCAAAAACGACCAGTCCGACCGGCTTCTTTTCCGATCCGCCGCCCGGACCAGCGATGCCGGTGATCGCCACCGCAATATCGGCATCGCTGTTCGCCAGCGCGCCGGTCGCCATCGCCCAGGCGGTGGCGAGCGACACTTCGCCAAAGGTTTCGAGGATTTCGCTGCTCACATCGAGCTGGCTTTGCTTGGCATGGCCCGAATAGGTGATGAAGCCAGCCGAGAATACGTCGGAACTGCCCGCAATGTCGGTCAGCGCGGCGCTGACCATGCCGCCGGTGCAGCTTTCGGCGACCGCGATCTTGCGACCCGCGGCGCGGTTGTTGGCAAGCACGCTCGTCGCAAGCTCGTCGCGCACTAAAAGGCGCGATTCATCGTCAGGCAGCACGGCGTCAATTCTCCGGAAGTTGCAGGGTCGCGACGGCTTGGGCAGCGATCCCCTCGCGGCGGCCGGTGAACCCCAGCCGCTCGGTCGTTGTGGCCTTCACACTAACCCGTTCGAGCGGAATCGCAAGGATTTCGGCAATCCGCGCGCGCATAGCGGCACGGTGCGGGCCGATTTTCGGCGCCTCGGCGATAATTGTCAGGTCGACATGGCCGATGTGTCCGCCGCGCGCCGTCACGCGGGTTGCGGCAAAATCCAGAAAACGATGCGACGCCGCCCCGCGCCATTGCGGGTCGCTGGGCGGAAAATGATCGCCGATATCGCCGTCGCCCAGCGCCCCGAGGATCGCATCGGTGAGCGCGTGAAGCCCGACATCAGCATCACTATGGCCTTCAAGTCCATGACTATGCGCGATTTCAATGCCGCCGATCCACAGCGGCTTGTCGGCGACAAGGCGGTGGACGTCATACCCCATGCCGACTGCGGTTCGTGTCATCGCCTCAATCCCCAACAGCCCCGACAGGATCGCCATATCCTCGGCATAAGTCAGTTTGTGGAGCCGCGCTTCGCCTGCTACCGCCGCCACCGCGAGGCCGAGCCGCCGTACCAGCTGCGCGTCGTCGGTCGCTGCCGCCTCGACCGCCGCGGCATGAGCGCGGCGCAAAGTCCCAAGGCGGAACGCCTGCGGGGTCTGGACCCGCGCCAGCGCGCTCCGGTCGATGACATCGCCCGCGCTGCCGCCGGCCTGTTCGACCAGCGTATCGGGAACGGGGAGGGTGGGGATCACCGCTTCGGCCACGCCCAGTGCGGCAAGTAGGCGGTCGATGACCGCGGCGGTCACCCCGGGCCGCGCGGCATCGTGCACCAGCAGCGGAGTCTCGTCCTCGCGGTCAGCCAGCGCGGCGAGCGCATTGGCCACCGACTGTTGGCGTTCTTCCCCGGGATTGGCGGAAATCCAGCCCTCCGGTAACGTGCCGAGCGCCGCCATGACGTCATCATTGGCCACCAGCACGCCGCCGCCAATCGCCGGATGGGCGCAAAAGGCATCGAGGCTCCAGCGCAGCACCGGCTTGCGGCCAAGCGTCGCTAGCTGCTTGGGTACGGCGAAACCGGCCCGGCTGCCCTGACCGCCAGCGAGCAATATGACCATCGCGCGCGGCGTGGTGGAGGGAGCGGACTCGGTCATGATGCGGGCCGGGTAGCGCAGCCGCGGCTTGCGGGAAAGCGGCTTAGCGTGTACGGGCTGCTCAAATTTTAGGCAATCAGACGAAAGTTCTCGCCATGGCGCCGCTGCGGCCCATCCAGATCGGCAACATCACCATCGCGGATCCCGTGATCCTGGCGCCGATGACGGGCGTCACCGATATGCCGTTCCGCACCCTGGTACGCCGCTATGGTTCGGGGCTCAACGTCACCGAGATGATCGCCAGCCAGGCGGCGATCCGCGAAACCCGCCAGTCGATCCAGAAAGCGGCGTGGCACCCGGTCGAGGAGCCGGTGTCGATGCAGCTCGTCGGTTGCACCCCCTATGAAATGGGTGAGGCGGCGAAGCTCAACGAAGATCGCGGCGCCGCGATCATCGACATCAATATGGGCTGCCCGGTGCGCAAGGTGACGAGCGGCGACGCGGGCTCGGCGCTGATGCGCGACTTGAAGCTCGCCGCAGCGCTGATCGAGTCCTGCGTCAAGGCGGTGTCGGTGCCGGTGACGGTCAAGATGCGGATGGGCTGGTGCCACGACAGCCTGAACGCCCCCGAACTGGCGCATATCGCCGAGGATCTGGGCGCTAAGCTGGTGACCGTCCACGGCCGCACGCGAAATCAGATGTACCGCGGTGAGGCCGACTGGAGCTTCATTCGCTCGGTCAAGGATGCGGTCTCAATCCCGGTGATCGCCAATGGCGACATTTGTTCCGCCGACGACGCGCGCACCGCGCTGGCGCAGAGCGGTGCCGATGGCGTCATGATCGGCCGCGGCGCCTATGGTCGCCCGTGGCTGCTGGGGCAGGTGATGGCGGCGCTACGTGGCGAGGCAGAACGCCCCGATCCCGGCATCGACGAACAATATGACGTCATTACATCGCATTATCGGGCAATGATCGACCATTATGGCGAAATCACCGGGGTCAACATGGCGCGCAAGCACCTTGGCTGGTACGTCAAGGGGCTGCATGGATCGGCCGAGTTCCGTAACATGGTCAACCAGATCCCCAGCAGCCGCGACGTGCTCGACGCCCTCGAACGCTTTTACACCCCGTTTCTGACCAGGGCTGCGGCGTGAGCGCGCTCACGTCGAGCATCCCGACCTTTGACCATGACGAGCTGATCCACTCGCACCCCGTCCCGACGCTGTTGATCGACAAGGCCGCGGTGGTGCTGTTCGTCAACGCCGCCGCCGAGCAGATGTGCAATATGAGCCGGTCGGCGATGATCGGGCGCGTCGTCTATGACGTGATCGACATGGATCGCAGCTATCGCCAGCGGATGAGCGACGCCGCGACGGCGGCCTTGTTCGCGCATCGCGCCGAAATTTCGGTCGGCGGCCGCAAGGCGATTTTTGTCGATATGCAGATGGTGCCTTATGGCCAAAACGGCCACCGCATCCTGGCGCTGGTCCCGGCACAGAGCGACGCCGAGCTGATGGGCGGCGCGATCGGGCGATCGGGGCGCGCCGCGGGCGGCGCTGCATCGATGCTGGCGCACGAGATCAAGAACCCGCTCGCGGGGATCAAGGGCGCGGCGCAATTGCTGGCGCGCAAGACCGACGCCAGCGGCGAACGCTTCACGACGCTGATCTGCGCCGAGGTCGACCGGATCGCGACGCTGATCGACCAGATGGAGCATTTCTCCCGCGGCCAGCCGATCGCCTGCGGCCCGATCAACCTGTATCAGCCGATCCATCAGGCGATGGAAACCGCGCGCGCGCGCCAGTTTCCCGGGGTGCGCTTTGCCGAGGATTTCGACCCGTCGCTGCCGCTGGTACACGGCAACCATGACGCCATGGTGCAGATTTTGCTCAACCTCGTCACCAATGGCTGCGAGGCACTGGGCGGCCGCGACGATGGCGTGGTACGGCTCGCCACCGCTTATCGCCACGGCCTGTCGATCGACAATGGCGACGGGTGCGGGCGTATTGCGCTGCCGATTGAGGTCAGCGTCAGCGACAATGGCCCGGGCGTCCCCGCCGACATTCGCGGCGACCTGTTTGATCCGTTCGTGACCACCAAGCGCGAGGGGCGGGGCCTCGGCCTCGCGCTCGTCGCCAAGCTGGCGCGCGACATGGGCGGCACCGTCCAGCATATGCGCGACGGCGAATGGACGCGCTTTCGCGTCCATCTGCCGGTCGCGCAAAAGGGACACGCCGCATGAGCAATCGCAAGACGATCCTGCTGGTCGAGGATGATCCCGCGATCGCGATGATCATCCGCGAGACGCTGGTCGGCGAATGTGGCCATTTCGCATCGGTCGCCAGCATCGCCGAACGCAACGCCTGGCTGGCCGACAACCGCCCCGACCTTGTCATCACCGACGTCGTCCTGCCCGACGGCGACGGCATCGATTCGTTACGCATAGGCGCCGATACGCCGGTGATCGTGCTCTCGGCGCAGAATACGCTCGATACCGCGGTGCGCGCGACGGGGATCGGAAGCTATGACTATCTGCCCAAGCCCTTCGATCTCGACGAACTGACCGCCAGCGTCCGTGCGGCCTTGCAGCGCCGGGCCGAGCCGGCGGCAGGCACGGACCCGGCGCATGCGGACAGCCACGGGCTGGTCGGCCGCGCGCCCGCGATGCAGGCGGTTTACCGCACGATCGCGCGCCTCGCGTCGAACGATCTCGCGGTGCTGATCCTGGGCGAATCGGGGACCGGCAAGGAAGTCGTCGCCCGCGCGATCCACGCCACAGGGCTGCGCCGGGCCGGGCCGTTCGTCGCGATCAACATGGCGGCGATCCCGCGCGAGCTGATCGAAGCCGAGCTGTTCGGGCACGAAAAGGGCGCATTCACCGGCGCCCACAGCCGCAATGCGGGGCGGTTCGAGCAGGCAGCAGGCGGCACCTTGTTCCTCGACGAGATCGGCGACATGCCGCTAGAGGCGCAGACGCGGCTGCTGCGTGTCTTGCAGAGCAACGAATATTCGACCGTCGGCGGCAATCAGGCGCTGCGCGCCGATGTCCGCGTCATTGCTGCGACGCACCGCGACATGCGGACTTTGGTCGCCGATGGCCGGTTCCGCGAGGATCTGTTCTATCGGCTCAACGTGATTCCGGTGACGCTCCCGCCGCTACGCGACCGGCGCAGCGATATCGCCGCGCTCGTTCGCCATTTTGTCGACGCAGGGCGCAGTTCGGGATTGCCCGACCGCCAGTTCGCGCCCGCCGCGATGCAGTGGCTCGAACGCTATGACTGGCCCGGCAACGTCCGCGAGCTGGGCAATGTCGTCCAGCGGCTGGCGGTGCTGTCGCGCGACACCGTCGTCACCGTGCGCGATGTCGAAACCGTGCTGCACGAAAATGGCGAGGGCGGCGGCGCGGCGGCGCCCGCCGATCTGATTGCCCGTGCGGTCGACGATTGGGCGCGCGAGCAGATGGCGAGCGGGGCAGGCGATGGCGACCTGTACAGCCAGGTCGAGGCGATCGTCGAGGCCGCCCTGTTCCGCCGCATCCTGCGCGATGTGCGCGGCAACCAGCTGGAGGCAGCACGGCGGCTCGGGATCAACCGCAACACGCTGCGCAAGCGCTTGGGGCAACTCGACATCGATCCCAGCCAACTGTGAGCTGCACGAACTAGCGCATAATCGCGACATTCGAGCGCCGCGAGCGACGTTTGTGTGTTTTCTATGCAACAGGTTTGTCGTAGCATAGCAACAATGGCGCATGCGGCTCCCCTGACTCACGACATCGATTCCGCCGATCAGGACGCGCGCTCGGGCTTCTGGCGCTTCGCCGCGCCCGAATATTACACGCTGGCGCTGATCATCAGCATCGGCGTCGCCACTTATGTCTTTGTTACCGGTGACGCGCAGAGCGAGCGGCTGCTGACCCCGGCGCTGGTCGCCGCGATCATGGTCGCCAATCTCGTCCCCGCGATGGCGCTGATCGTGCTGGTCGGCAGCCGCGTGGCGCGCGCTCGCGCCGTGCGGTCCATGGAGGGCGGCAATGGGCGGCTCCACGTCCGGCTCGTTGCACTATTCTCGCTGATCGCTGCGGCGCCGACGTTGCTTGTAGTGATCTTTGCGTCGCTGCTGTTCCAATTTGGTGTCGATTTCTGGTTCTCGGACCGATCGCGCGGCATGTTTGAAAATGCGGCCAACCTTGCTGAGGGCTATTACCAGGAAAATCAACGCAATGTCGGCGACAACACTGTGGCGATGGCAACCGATCTTGGCGGTTTCCTTGACCGTGTGTCGATCAACGATCCGGCTTTTTCCAATTATTTTTTTCAACAGGTCGTTGTCCGCAGCTTGAATGAATCAGCGATCATCGAGATTGGCGCTGATGGCGTCGCGCGCACCGCTGCAGCGCTGGATCCCGATGCGCGCTCGGTCGAGAACCGTCTTTCCCCCGCTATGGTTGATCGGCTCGATAAGGGGGAAAAGGTCGTCGTCGTCCGCGAAGCGGACCGTATCGAGGCGGCCACGCGGTTGCCCGGCGCCACGCGAGCCTATGTCTATGCGTCGCGCGACTTCAATGTCCCCGGTTTTCAGCAATCGATCCGTGCCGGTACTGTCTTGGCGGATTACAATGCCCTATTCCAGCGCTCTCAGTTGTTGCAGCTGCAATTCAACGGCGCGCTTTACCTTGGTTCGCTGCTGCTCCTTGCGCTTGCCGTGATCGCCGCAATCGTGGTTGCCGACCGCATCGTCCGTCCGCTCGGCACGCTGATCGGCGCGACGCGCACTGCCGCGGGTGGCGATCTGTCGGTGCGCGTTACGCCGCCGGCGCGCGACGACGAGATTTCGGTGCTGACCCGCGCATTCAACCGGATGACCGAGCAGTTGCAAGGACAGACCGGGGCGCTGGTGAGCGTCAACGAACAGCTCGAAGCGCGGCGCAGCTTTATCGAGGCGGTGCTCAGCGGCGTATCGTCGGCGGTGATCTCGGTCGATGCCGATCACCGCATCCTGCTCGCCAACGCTGCGGCCGAAAGCCTGATCTGCCAGTCGACCGATTGCCTTACCGGACGGCCGTTGGTCGAAGTCGCCCCCGAGCTGGCGCGGTTGCTGACCAGTGACGAGCATGAAGCGATCGTCCAGTTGGCCCGCGCCAATGCAGAACCCGCCACGCTCGCCGCCAAGGCGGTCGCGCAGGGTGAGGGTTTTGTCCTGAGTTTCGAGGATATCACCCAGCAATTGCTCGACCAGCGGCGCGCCGCCTGGTCCGACGTCGCGCGGCGCATCGCGCACGAGATCAAGAATCCGCTGACCCCGATCCAGCTCGCCGCCGAGCGGCTCCAGCGCCGGTTCGGCGACAAGATCGAGGGCGACAGCGCCACCTTTAAAAAGCTGACCGATACGGTGATCCGCCAAGTTCACGACATGCGGCGGATGGTCGACGAGTTTTCCAGCTTTGCCCGCATGCCCAAACCGACTTTCGGGGTCGAAGATGTCCGCGACATTCTGAGGCAGGCGGTGTTCCTGTTCGAGGTTGCCAAACCCGAGATTGTCTTCGCAGTGAAAACCCCGGACGAGATCGAGCCGCTCGTTTGCGATCGCCTTTTGCTGTCACAGGCCATGACGAACATCGTCAAAAATGCCGTGGAAGCCATTGAAGAAAAATCGAAAAATGCGGGAGCGATCCCCGTCGGTCATATCGACGCCGAATTGGTGATGGGGCTGCGCGGCGAGATGGTGATCCGGATTGCGGACGATGGCATCGGACTTCCGCAGGCGCGCGAGGCGATCGCCGAGCCCTACATGACAACGCGGCAGGGCGGCACCGGCCTGGGCCTCGCGATCGTCAAAAAGATCGTCGAGCAGCATTATGGTGAGCTGGAATTTTCGGACAATCCGGCGGGGCAGGGGACGGCCGTCACGCTGACGCTGCACCCCGACCGCCTGCGCGCACTGGCCGGAACGAGCGAAGAAATAAGCATGGGACAAGCGGAATCGGTTCCGGGGCGGATCCGCAACCGACAGGACAGAGAAGAACATGGCGCTTGATATTCTGATCGTCGATGACGAGCGCGACATTTGCGAACTCGTGGCCGGCGTCATGGAAGACGAAGGTTATGAGGCACGCACCGCCTCTGACAGCGATTCGGCGCTCGAGGCGATCCGCCAGCGGCGCCCGTCGCTCGCGCTGATCGACGTCTGGCTCCAGGGCTCGCGGCTCGACGGGCTGGGGCTGGTCGAAGCGATCAAGGCGTTCGACCCGACGCTGCCGATCATCGTCATTTCGGGGCATGGCGGGCTCGACACCGCGGTCGCGGCGATCCGCCGCGGCGCGTTCGATTTCATCGAAAAGCCCTTCGAGGCCTCGCGGTTGCTGCATCTGGTGGCGCGCGCGACCGAGAATGAGCGGCTGAAGTTCGAATATGAGCAACTGCGCGAAAAGGCGGGGCCATCGGATGAACTCACCGGCACCAGTGCCGCGATCAACAATGTGCGCGCCACGCTGAAACGCGTCGCGGGGACAGGAAGCCGCGTCCTGATCACCGGGGCGCCCGGCGTCGGCAAAGAAGTCGCGGCGCGCGTGCTGCACGGGTGGAGCGGGCGGCACAATGCGCCGTTCCGGGTGATCTCGTCGGCGCGCATGGACCCCGAAACGGTCGAGACCGAGTTGTTCGGAGCCGAAACCGACGACGGGTCGATCCGCGTCGGGTTGCTCGAACAGGCGCATGGGGGCACCCTGTTTCTCGATGAGGTCGCCGACATGCCGCTGACGACGCAGGGCAAGATCCTGCGCGTGCTGACCGACCAGAGCTTTACGCGGGTTGGTGGCCGCACGATGATCCGGGTCGATGTGCGGATCATTTCAGGATCGGCGCGCGACCTGATGACCGAAATCGCCGAGAGCCGCTTTCGCGAGGACCTTTATTATCGGCTCAATGTCGTCCCGGTGCATATCCCGCCGCTGCGCGAGCGGCGCGACGACATCGCCAGCCTGTGCGATCATTATATCCGCCGCTATGCCGCCGATCGCCGGGTGCCGCCGCCCGAGATCAGTTCGGAGGCGATGGCGGCGCTGCAGGCACATGAATGGCCGGGCAATGTCCGTGAGTTGCGTAACGTTGTCGAGCGGGTGATGATCTTGGCGCCAAGCGACCGGCTGGCGCGGATCGACGCCGATATGCTACCCGGTGAACTGGTGCGCGGCGGCACCGATATCTTGCCTAATTCGGAATCGATCACCGCGATCCCGCTGAAAGAAGCACGCGAGAATTTCGAACGCGAGTATCTGCGGATCCAGATCAACCGCTTTTCGGGCAATATTTCGCGCACCGCGACTTTTATCGGCATGGAACGCTCGGCCTTGCATCGAAAACTGAAACTTTTGGGGCTTACCGAGAGTTCGGAGGGCGAGGGGTAAAGGCTTTGCGCTAGACCTTGCGTATGCTTTGCCGCATATTGTTGGACAGAAGAAGGTCTTGAAAGCCGGAAAACCGGTGTTGTACCCGCGGTTATACCGCCAAAAACAGGAGGCAAATGTGTCCGATAAAAATCAGAATCTCCAGGATATTTTCCTAAACGCGCTACGCAAAAGTAAAACGCCCGTGACGATGTTTCTCGTCAAGGGTGTGAAGCTTCAGGGCATCATCACCTGGTTCGACAATTTCTCGTTGCTGCTGCGCCGCGATGGACAGTCCCAGCTCGTTTATAAACATGCGATCTCGACGGTGATGCCGTCGCACGACTTCGACCTGTCGCTGCTTGGCGGCAATTTGCGCGATGCGCCGGCCAGCAAGGGCAAGGCTTTGCAGGATGTGTTCCTGAACGCAGTGCGCAAATCCGATGAATCGGTGACGATGTTTCTGGTCAACGGCGTGATGTTACAGGGTGACATCGTCGCGTTCGACCTGTTCTGCATGCTGCTTGAGCGCGAGCGGCAGGTGCAGCTGGTCTATAAGCACGCGATCTCGACGGTGCAGCCGAACGGGCCGATCAACCTGACCGACAGCGAGCCCGACGCAGAAGCGGACAACGCCTGATCGACCCGATAATCGACAATGAAGACGAGGTAACCCGCGGCGCCGCGGCACTCCTTGTCGTGCCCGAATGGCATAGCCAGCGCCTGGCGCGCGACCTGGACGCGCGCGCCGAGGAGGCAAGGGGGCTTGCGCTGGCGATCGGGCTGGATGTGGTCGCGGTGCATACGCTCCGGCTGCGCCAGACGCGCGCAGCCACGCTGCTCGGCGTCGGGCAGATCGAAGCGATTACGCCCGACATCGCGGCGAAGAATGTACAGTTGGTGGTCGTCGATGCCGCGCTGAGTCCGATCCAGCAGCGCAATCTGGAAACCGCATTCGGCACCAAGGTGATCGACCGCACCGGTCTGATCCTCGAAATCTTTGGCGAGCGCGCTGCGACCGCCGAGGGACGGTTACAGGTTGAGCTGGCGCATCTCGATTATCAGGCGGGGCGGCTGGTACGCAGCTGGACCCACCTCGAACGCCAGCGCGGCGGTTTTGGTTTCCTCGGTGGTCCGGGCGAAACGCAGATCGAGGCCGACCGGCGGATGATCCGTAACCGCATGGCGCGCATCCGCCGGTCGCTCGACGATGCGCGGCGCACCCGCCAGCTCCAGCGATCGAAACGCCAGCGCGCGCCATGGCCGGTGGTCGCGCTCGTCGGCTATACCAACGCCGGTAAATCGACGTTTTTCAACCGCTTGACGGGAAGTGACGTCATGGCGGAAGACATGTTGTTCGCGACGCTCGACCCGACAATGCGCGAAATCCGGCTGCCCGGAATCGACAAGGCGATCCTGTCCGACACCGTGGGCTTCGTGTCCGACCTGCCCACCGAATTGGTCGCCGCCTTTCGCGCCACGCTGGAGGAGGTCACGACGGCCGATCTGATCGTCCATGTCCGCGACATCGTCCATCCTGACAGCGACGCGCAATATGACGATGTCCGCGCCATCCTGAGCTCGCTCGGCGTCAATGGGGCGCAAGACGGCGGTGAGGGCGATGCACCGCCCGCGATCCCGCAGATCGAAATCTGGAACAAGATCGACACGGCAGACGCCGACGGTCGCGCCGCGATTGAGGAGATGGCAGCGCGCCGCTCCGACGTCGCAGTCATCTCCGCGGTGACCGGCGAGGGCGTCGAAGCCGCGCGCGTGCTGATGGCGGCGCAACTGACCGCGCTGCACAAGGTCCAGCGGATTTATCTCGGCTATCAGGACGGCGAAGCCGCCGCGTGGCTGCACGCGCGCGGCGAGGTGCTAGCCGACGAGCCCGAGGGTGAGGGGCATGTGCTGACCGTCCGGCTTGATCCCGCCGACAGCGCGCGGTTCGAGCGGCTGTGGCCTAAGAAAGGCGCTCCGACGCCTTGACCGCCAACCAATGGGCTTCCTGCGCGTCGAGCGACAGGCCCGCCAGACTGCCGCCCGCGCGATCTTCCATCGCCGCAAAGCGCCGGGCGAATTTGATATTGGCATCGCGAAGCGCGGTTTCGGCATCGACGCCCAGGTGGCGCGCGTAATTGACGACGGCGAACAGCAAGTCGCCAACCTCTTCGTGGCGCGCCGCGTCATTGTCGGCGACCGCGACCTCGGCCAGTTCCTCGCTGATCTTGTCGCGTGGACCAGTATCGTCAGGCCAGTCGAAACCGACGCGCGCCGCGCGGGACTGGAGCTTTTGGGCGCGCAGCAAGGCGGGCAAGGATAACGCTACACCCGACAGCGCGCCTTTGGGGCCATCGGCCGCACGCTCATCGGCCTTGATCTGTTCCCATTGCTCGCGAACATCGTCCGTCTGGCTGCCGCCAAAAATATGGGGGTGGCGACGCTCCATCTTGTCGCTGATCGCGGTGGCGACATCGTCAAACTTAAACAGGCCTGCATCGGCCGCGATCTGGCTGTGGAACACGACCTGAAGCAACAGGTCGCCAAGTTCGTCGCAGATTGCGGCCGGATCGCCACCAGTAATCGCATCGGCGACCTCATAGGCTTCCTCGATCGTGTAGGGTGCAATGGTCGCGAAGTTTTGTGCGAGATCCCATTCGCACCCGCCGTCGGGATCGCGCAATTTGGCCATCACGGCGAGCATGCGATCGATGGGGGACTGGGAGATCGCGTCGGGCATATATTTATCCGATAATATATATTATGTTAAATTTATAGATAACCGGGCAGAGATTGACCCCCCTGCCATTGATATCTGATGATTTTCTACGCCGCGTCGATTTGGCGCAGCTTCATCAGGTGACCATCTGCCATGTGCGGATCACGAGGAACACCAACCCAAAGATGGCCGCCCACGCCAGCGCCATCTTGACCCAGTCAGCCGCGGGCAGCCGCCTCGCCAACAACGAACTGACCACCAGCGCCAGCGCGCCGAAGAACCAGACCAGTTGCACCCCCGTATCGCCGTTCATAGCTGTACCTCCAGCCCGTCATAGCCCGGCTCGACACCCGGCGGCAATTCGGCCGCCAGATCGTCATAGTCCATCGTATTGTCCATATGAGTGATGATCGCGCGCGGACTGCCGCATTTTTCAAGCGCCGCCAGCGTCATCGCCAGATGCGGATGCGTCGGATGCGGATAGCGGCGGAGCGCGTCGATGACGAACAGATCGACCCCTTGGAAGAAGTCGACCATTTCGTCGGTAAATTTAGAAAAATCTGTGGCATAGCCAATCTTGTGAACACCATCGCTGAAGATCAGGCCGCTGGCCTTGATCGGCCCGTGCGGCATCTCGATTGCCGAAACCTCGATCGGCCCGATCGATTGGTGATCCAGCAAATCGATCGGATCGACCAATGCCGGATAGCCGGCGTTTCCGGCAAAGGCATAGGTGAAGCGCCATTTGAGCGTGTCGAGTACATGGTCGCGGGCATAGGCCGGCACGAGCGAGCCGCGCAGGTGCATGATCTGGCGAAGATCGTCGAGGCCGTGGCAATGGTCGGCATGCTCGTGGGTCCAGATAATACCATCGACGGCGCCGACCTCGGCATCGAGCAATTGCAGCCGCATGTCGGGGCTGGTGTCGACGAGCAGGCGAAAGCCGCCCAGCGAGATCAGGATCGAGGCGCGGCTGCGCAGGTTGCGCGGATTGTCGGGGTCGCATTGCCCCCAGTCGTTGCCGATCCGCGGCACCCCCGACGAGGTGCCGCAGCCGAGGATCCGGACCTTCATACGCGGTGTGACATTATGGCGCGGCCTTGTTGAAAAGCGCATAGAAATTGGCGCTGGTTGCCGCCGCCAACGCCGCTTCGTCCTCGCCCCGCAGGGTTGCCAGAAACGCCAGCGTGTCTGCAACGAACGCCGGTTCGCCGGTCTTGCCGCGGTGCGGGACGGGGGCGAGGAAAGGGGAGTCGGTTTCAATCAGCAGCCGGTCCTGCGGCAGCCATTTCGCGGTCGCCTGAAGATCGGCGGCGTTCTTGAACGTCACGATGCCCGAAATCGAAATGAACAGCCCCAGGTCGAGCGCCCGGCGCGCGAAATCGTCGCTGGCGGTGAAACAATGGATGACGCCGGGAAAGGCCGCCCTGCCCATCTCCTCGCCAAGCAACGACAGTGTGTCGTCTTCAGCGTCGCGCGTATGGACGATGATCGGTAGCCCCGTCTGCTGCGCCGCATGGATATGGCGGCGGAAGCTGTCTTGCTGCCGAACGCGGTCGCTCTTGTCGTAATAATAATCAAGCCCGGTTTCGCCGATGCCGATCACGCGCGGGTGCACAGCGCGCTCGACCAGCTTGGCGGTATCGATGTCGGGATGATGGTCAGCGTCGTGCGGATGGATGCCGACGCTGGCCCACACGTCGGGATTGGCCTCGGCCGCGGCCAGCACATCGTCCCATTCGCTTTCGCGCGTCGCGATGTTGAGCATCGCGGTGACGCCGCGGGCGCGGGCGCGGTCCAGCACCTCGCTCTGCTGCTCGGCAAGCCCCTTGTAATTGAGGTGGCAGTGCGAATCGACGAGCATTAGGCCTCCCCTTCCCCTTCTGGCAGGTCGAGGCGCGGGAAGAGGGGGGTTGGCTGGCCGAGTGAAAAGCCGCTGTCGGCAAGTTTTACGAACCAATCCGCATCGGCCAGCGCCGCAAAATCCCGCTCCTCCGCCGCGATGCCCATTTGATCGAGCAGATTATCAGCCGCTGCCGGAACGACGGGACGTATCGCAATCGCGAGATCGCGGACGACCATAAACAACGTCATCAGCACCGCGGTCATACGATCAGGGTCGGTCTTCTTGAGCGCCCAAGGGGCTTGTTCATCCACATATTGGTTGCAGGCGAACACGGCGCGCATCCACGCTTCGATACCGACCGAGAAATTCAGGTTCTCAAACTCTCGCGGCAATTCGGTTCGCGTCGCTATCGCAACCTTGGCAGCCAGTTCATCATCGGGCGCGGCGGAAGAAAACCTTTCAATTTTGCCATCCAAATTCTTGAAAATCATCGACAAGCTGCGCTGGGCGAGATTGCCGAAGCTGTTCGCCAGATCGGCATTGGCGGTGCGCACGATCGCTTCCGCCGAATAGGTACCGTCCTGCCCGAAACTGACTTCGCGCAGCAGATAATAGCGCAGCGGATCGACCCCGAAGGTATCGGCAAGCGCCATCGGGTCGACGACATTGCCGAGCGACTTCGACATCTTCTCACCGCGGTTGAGCAGGAAACCGTGGCCGAACACCTGCTGCGGCAGCGGCAGACCGGCACTCATCAGGAAGGCCGGCCAGTAAACCGTATGAAAACGCACAATATCCTTGCCGATCATATGGATATTCGCGGGCCAGAATTTGCCGAAATCGCCGTCGAGATCGGGATAGCCCAGCCCCGAGAGATAGGTGGTGAGCGCGTCGACCCACACATACATCACATGCCCCGGCGATCCGGGCACCGGCACGCCCCAGTCGAAACTGGTGCGCGAGACGCTGAGATCCTTGAGCCCGCCTTCGACGAAGCGCATCACTTCGTTGCGGCGGCTTTCGGGGCGAATGAAATCCGGCTGGTCGTTGTACAGCGCAAGCAGCTTGTCCTGATAGTTTGACAGTCGGAAGAACCAGCTTTCCTCGACGGTCCATTCGACCGGGGTGCCCTGCGGTGACAGGCGGCTATCCCCTTCCCCGTCTACGAGTTCGCTTTCGTCGTAATAAGCCTCGTCGCGGACCGAATACCAGCCTTCATAGCGGTCGAGATAGAGGTCGCCATTGGCCTCCATCGCGCGCCAGATCGCCTGCGACGCCGCGTGATGCGCCGCGTCCGACGTGCGCATGAAATTATCATAGCTTATGTTCAGTTTGGCGTACATATCACGGAAATAAGACGACATTTCGTCAGCTAAATCGATGGTTTCGCGGCCTTGGTCGCGCGCCGTCTGAAACATTTTCAGCCCATGTTCGTCGGTGCCGGTGATCAGCCGCACGTCGCGGCCGCGCGCGCGCTGGAACCGCGCCATCACGTCGGTGGCGATCGCTTCATAGGCGTGGCCGATATGCGGGCGCCCATTGGGGTAGCTGATCGCGGTGGTGATGTAGAAAGGGGCGCTGTTTTCGGACATGGGCGCGCCTTAGCCGCTGGCGCGCGCGAGGGAAAGCGTCAGCGTACCGCTTGCGCCGAGCGCGGCGCCAGTTCGGCAAGGCAGTTGCCGATTTCGAACCCTACCATGGTGCCGTCATACGAGCCGCGGATCGCATCGCGCGCGGTCCGCTGGACGCGGTCCCATTGCGCGAGGATCGGCGCAATCTCGGCCACTGAACGCTCGCGCGCCAGCTGCGCGAGCAGTCCGGGCACGATATCGATGACGAGTTCGAGCTTCGTGCGATTGCTGGTGCCGCCGACCTCGCGCGCCAGCGCCTCACGTAGCCGGTTCTCGGGATCGCCGGTCGCGGCAATCGCGAGCAGTTTTTTCTCCATCGCGGCGACATCGCTGTCGATCAACGCGAGCGCCTTGCCCGGCACGCCGCCCGACGCGGCGACGATCGCGCGCACCTCGGCGATCTCGAGCATCGGGCGCAGATTATGCAGCCATGCGGTCATGACGTCACGATCAACTGGTTGAAAACGCAGCGTTCTGCACCGCGACCGGATCGTCGGCAACAAGCGCCCCGGCGAATGGCTGACGAGCAGGAACAGCGTTTTTGCTGGCGGTTCCTCGAGCGTCTTGAGCAAGGCGTTGGCGGCATCGGTCTCCAGATCATCGATCGCGTCGACGATGATGACGCGCCACTCCCCGAGCGATAGCGACAGATGCAGGCGGCGGATCATCGTCCGCACCTGATCGATCGTGATGTTCCGCGCGAGGTCTTTGCTCTTGTCCTTGAGCTGGCGTGTCAGGTGGAGAATTTCGGGGTGGTTGCCCGCCTCGACCAGCCGACCCGCGGCGCTATCGCCCGGATCATCGAGCGCAACAGCCTGCCCATCGCCGCCGCGGCCATGGGTGACGAGGAAGCGCGCGACGCGCGCGGCAAAAGCCCCCTTCCCCATCCCCTGCGGCCCGGCGAGCAACCAGGCGTGGTGCAGCCTGCCCCCCTGCCAGCCCTCGAGAAAGGCAGCCTCGGCGTCCTGATGGCCGATCACAGCCATTCGGCAAGCCCACTCATGATCGCCGCGGTGACCTTTTCGGCGGGCGCGTCGGCGTCGACGATCCGCCAGCGATCGGGCTCAGCCTTGGCCATTTCGACGAAACGCGCGGCCAGCCGCGCTTGATAGTCGGCGGGTTTGCTGCCCATGCGGTCGCTGCCGCCGCGTGCGGTCAGGCGCCGTGCGGCTTCGTTGGGGCTGACGGTGAGCAGGAAGGTACGGTCGGGCAGCAGGCCCTCGGACCCCACGCCGTGCAGCGTCATGATATCGGTGTCGGTGATCCCGCCACCGCCGCCCTGATAGGCGCGGCTCGAATCGACGAAGCGGTCGCACAGCACCCACGCACCGCGCGCCAGTGCCGGGCGAATCGTGCGCGCGACATGGTCGGCGCGCGCGGCGGCGAACAACAACGCCTCGCTGCGCGCATCCCAGCGGTCGTCGCTGCCTTCCATCAACAACGTCCGGATCGCTTCGGCGCCTGTGCTGCCGCCGGGCTCGCGCGTCGCGACGGTTTCAATGCCGCGCGCCGCGAGCGCCGCTGCCAGCCCCCCGATCTGTGTCGATTTGCCGACCCCCTCGCCGCCCTCAAGCGTGATGAAGCGCCCGCGCGTCATGCCGCCAGCCTGAAAAGATGGAGAAAGAAGAAGCGCGCGTGCATCATGCGGCGGTAGCCGCCAGCACGCGCTTTGTCATCACGGCGCTGCGCGGCCACTGCCACTTGCGGTCTTCTTGCCTTTGCTGCCGTCAATCGACGGCATCGGCACCCCAAAACCCCAAGTCATCAGCCGTTCGGCCTCGTCACGGCGCGCCTTGTCGCTCGGCAGGCCGGCAACAACCATGATCAGGCGGCGCCCGTCGCGTTTCGCCGACCCCAGGAAGCAATAGCCGGCCTCGGAGGTGTGCCCGGTTTTCAGGCCGTCGGCGCCGACAAAGCGGCCGAGGATCGGATTGCGGTTCGCCTGAACGATCGGCTTGCCTTCGGGCGACGTGCCGTACTGAAGCCTGGGTAGCGAGAAATAGCGGGAATAGCCGCCGGGATGATCGCGGATCAGCCGATCGGCGAGCGTGATCAGGTCGGCGGCGCTGACTTTCGTCACTCCGCCATCGGGCCAGCCGCTCGGTGTCCCGAAAACACTCGATTTCATCCCTATACTGCCTGCTATCGCATTCATTCTTTTAACGAAAGCGTCTTCGCTGCCGTCGATCCCGACCGCCAGCACGGCCGCTGCATCATTGCCCGACACGGTGATCAGGCCTTTGAGCAGGTCATCGACCGAAACCTTTTCGCCAGGGCTCAGGAACATCGTCGATCCTCCGTTGCCGCCCTTCCACTTCTTCCACGTCGCTTCGCTGACGGTGAATTGCTTGTCGCGCGACAATTCGCCTTTCTTGATCAGGTCGAGCACGACATAGGCGGTCATCACCTTTGCCATCGACGCCGGGGCAAACCGCTTGTCGGCGCCGCGCGAATAGAGGATCTCGCCCGAATCGAGATCCTTGAGCATCACGATCGGCGCTTGGGTGGTGTAAAGCGGACGGGCTGTGGTGGCGCTTTTGGGGCGCGTGTCGTTCACCGCCGACGCAGGCGCCGCAAAGACCAGCGCAAACCCTGCGAAAACCGCGGCGCTTTGTCTTGTAATCCTTGCGATTTCTATCACAGAGTCATCCGTCAGCGGTCGCGCTGAACCACCGCGTCGCGGAAGCCCTTGGCCTTGGCCTTGCCCAGCGCGCCGTGTGCGTCGGCGTCGCTCGCGAAGGGGCCAATCCGCACCCGCCAGAGATTGCCGACCTTGCTGACCGTGCCATCCACCGACTTCGCCGCCGCATCAGCGCGGCTTTCGCTGCTGAACGCGCCGACCTGGACGACATATTTGCCAGCAACCGCCGGAGCGGGCTTGGCCATCGCGGCCGGTTTGGTGGTGGGCTTGGGCTTTTCAACCACCAGGCGGTCGTCGCCGGGCTTGGCCTTCGCCGACGCGATCGGCGCCGCGGGCTGCGCCTCGACCGGCGGCGTCGCGGCCAGCACTTTCGGCACCGGCATGGCCTTCAGCTTCGTGCGCAGGATCGACAGCAGCGAATCGGGGGTCGCGATCCGTTCGGGGACTGCCCGGCCGCTACGCAACTGCACGCGTTCGGCGGCGGGCGGGTTCGTGCGGCGGACGCGCACGGCGGACACGCCGTCGGTCAGGCCCAGTTGCTCGGCGGCGCCGCGCGACAGATCGATCAACCGATCGCCGACCATCGGCCCGCGGTCGTTGACCCGCACCAGGATCGTGCGCCCGGTATCGAGCGCGGTCACTTCGACATAGCTGGGCAGCGGCAGCGTCTTGTGCGCGGCGCTGATCCCGGCGGGATCGAATGTCTCGCCATTGGCGGTCGGTCTTCCGGCAAGTTCCTCGCCGTACCAGCTCGCATAGCCGACATCGTCATAATCGGCGATGTCCGACGGGGTGTAGGTCGTGCCGCCGATCGTATAAGGATCGCCGATCTTGACCGGCGTATCGCTGACACCGCCCGCCGATTGGGCCGGCGTCGGGCTGGCGGTCGGCCCGCCTTCGCGCTCGCCGCCAAAACTGCCGCAGCCGGCGAGCAGCAGCACCGCCCCGGCCATCAGCCCCGTTTTTCTACCGATCGATTTCATCCGCCAGCAACCCCACAGACAGTGCGTAAAAGTTGGAACAATTATAGTCCAATATCGCACGATAGTTACCGGTCAGCAAATATGCGGTCCGTCCAGGGCCGTCGGGTTCGAGCAACACCGCCTGAACCTGCCCGTCGGGCCAGCGCCCGCCGATCGGCTGGATGCCGTCGGCGCGCCATTCGGCCATCGTGCGCCAGCGGCTATGACGAGCGAAAACGCGGGCGCAGCGGGTGGGCGCGAGGCGGCTGGCAAAACGATTGCGGTCAAAGCTGCTCGGCACGGTCACGGCCACGCCCCATGGCTGCCCCGCACGCCAGCCGGCGCGGCGCAGGTAAGCGCCGATCGATTCAATCGCGTCGGCTTCGCTCGACCAGATGTTGGCGCGCCCGTCGCCGTCGCCGTCCTCGGCAACCGCTAGATACACCGACGGCAGAAACTGCGGATAACCAAAGGCGCCGGCCCAGCTGCCCTTCAATACTTCGCGCGGCACCCCGCGCTGGACCATCTCCAGCGTCGCAATGAATTCGGGTTCGAACAGGCTGCGGCGGCGTCCTTCATAGGCCAGCGTCGCCAACGCTTCGGGCAGGTCGAAACTTCCGGTGACCTGACCATAAGCGGTCTCATGGCCATAGATCGCGATCATGATGCTCGTCGGCACCCCGGTGCGCGCCTCGATACGCGACAGCAAGGGCAGCAGGCGGTCATGAACGCGGCGTCCGCCGCCGATCCGCGCCGCATCGACATGCTTGGCCCTATACGGCGCAAAATTCGGGATCGGGGTGTCGCTGGTTGGCGGGCTGCCCAGATTGTCGCGGTCGAGCGCGATCACCCGCGGATTATAGCGCAGCCCTGCGGTGACGCGATCAAACACCTGCCGCGACACGCCGCGCGCCTGCGCCTTGGGCCACAGCGACTGGACATAGGCGTCAAAGCCGCTGTCGCTGCTCTGCGCATGGAGCGGGGCCGATGCGGTGAGCAGCCATGCCGACAGAAGGGCAGCGGTGAGAGCGAAAAGGCGTCCGATTTTTAAACTGATAGCGTGCATGATGTTCCCACCCATAAGGCGTGTCTCGCACAGATGCGAGCGGCTTGGCTAGGCGATGGCGGGACGAGCCGAGTCATTCGCACGGCGGGCCGAGCCGGCAAGGTTTTTCTTGCCGCAAAGCCGCATCGCGCTATGGCGGCGACCGTGCGGACAGGTGGCCGAGTGGTTTAAGGCAGCGGTCTTGAAAACCGCCGTGGGTGCAAGCTCACCGTGGGTTCGAATCCCACCCTGTCCGCCAAACTCTAATCCCACATTTTCCCGAACCGTTTCTGGCCCGTTTGCGTTGCTGCGGGTTCGAGAAGCGATTCGGATCCCTGAGTGTCCCACAATATCCAGTCCGACATTTTTGCCAAAGTGGGAAAGAAATTTCACATTGTTATGACGTGCTCTGCGCGACAGCCACCAGCATCATAAAACATGTGAAAGGCAGAAGATGCAATTCCGGATAACAATGATGCTGTCATGCGCGCTTGGTTTGCTTGTCGCGGCACCCGCCAACGCCACACCCGAAGCCAACAATCGCGTCCTGCTCGTCGTCAGCGGTCATGGATTGGATGAAGGCAAGGCGCGCCCTGGATTCGAAATGGACGAGCTGTCACAGGCCTATGTTGTGTTCGCGGACAATGGCCTTCAGGTCGATATTGCAAGTCCATCCGGCGGGGCGGTCGTGGCCGACCGATTCAATCCCAACAAGCCCTATAATAGTCGTTTCCTGGCCGACCCCGAGGCCGCAGCGAAACTGACCAGCACCCGCGCGATCGCAAGCGTAGGCAATGAGAAATATGCAGCGATCTTCATCATTGGCGGCAAAGGCGCGATGTTTGATTTGCCGGTGAACGCCAATCTGAAAACGATGCTGGCCGAAACATATCAGGCCGGTGGTGTCGTCGGTGCCGTCTGCCATGGCCCGGCCGTGTTCATGAATGTGCCACTTAAAGGTGGCGCATCGCTGTTGGAAGGGCGGTCCGTAACCGGCTTTTCCAACGAGGAAGAGGCCCTGTTCGGCAAGGGCTGGGCCCCGTCATTTCCCGTGCTTCTGGAAAGCGGATTGCGCGGCTCGGGTGCAAAATTCAGCGAGGCGCCGATGATGTTGAGTCATGTGGTGACCGATGGCCGGCTGGTGACGGGACAAAATCCCTCTTCCACTGCGGCTGCGGCAGAAGCCGTGATCAAGGCGATGGGACGCCCGCTTGCGCCGCGCCAGCCATGGGCCGATGAACGGAGCATGGCGCTGCTTTCCCAGATGCTAGGCGACGACAACGCGAAAGCGCGGGCGTCGTTTAACGCCGACCCTTCGCAATATGATGTCCCGCTGATTGCCATGTGGGGTTTTTTCCGGGCGCAATCGGCGGGGTCGGATCGCGACGCGCTGACGCATGCGGTCGAAGTGATGGAATTGACCTCGCCGCATTTCAAACGGCCGGAACTGACCACGGCCATCGCCGAAGCCCGCGGCAAGCTCGCAAAAATGCAATGATCGACGATCGGCAGGCGCGTTGTTCCAATGCGTCTGCCGCCTCAAACGGGCACCAGATTGCGTTTTCGCAGGCGGTGATTGCCGCAACCGATCGACAGGAGCAGATTATGCGGGATTCGATCGAACTAAACAGCATCAGCCACCATTTTGATACGGCCAGCGAACGGATCGAGCTGTTCCATAGCCTTTCATACACGATCCGTGCGGACAAAACGCTGGCCATCATCGGCCCTTCGGGCGCGGGAAAGTCCAGCCTGCTGTCGATCGCCGCGGGGCTGGAGATGCCGGCGGGGGGCGATGTTTGCTTCACCATCGACGGTGTTCCGGTGGACGCACTGACGATGCGCGCCAATTCCGGTTTCATTTTCCAGCAATTCCATCTGATGCCGGAGCTCTATGCCATCGGCAATTTGGCGTTGCCGCTTCGCCTGAAGGGCTATCGGGACGCGTTCGACATCGCCGCCCTCTGGCTTGAAAAGGTGGGGCTGAAAGATCGTGCCCGGCACCGCCCCCACCAATTGAGTGGCGGCGAGCAACAGCGCATTGCGGTGGCGCGGGCCTTTGTTACCGCCCCGCGGTTTATCTTCGCCGACGAGCCCACCGGCAATCTGGACATGCACACATCCGAAGCTGTGGCCGGGCTGATGTTCGATTGCGCCCGCGAGACGGGGTGCGGCCTCGTGATCGTGACCCACAGCCGACAGTTGGCCATGCGTGCCGACGCAAGCCTGCTTCTGGAGAGCGGACAGCTGAAGGCAACGGCATGAACAGAGTCAAACTGATCCTCGAGAATGGCTTGCGTGATCTCAAGGGCGGCGACGGGCGCATCAGCCTGGCCACGCAAACCGCCCTGCTGTTTTTCCTCATGACGCTGACGCTCACCAGCGCGTCGATCCAAAGCTATCTGGCCGACAATCTCGACCAGATGCTGGGCTCCGACCTGGTGATTGAAAGCCATTCTCCCCTGACAAAGGGTGAGGAAGCCGCATTCAAATCCCTAGCGGCGGGGCTGTCGGTGACGCAGTTGGCCGACATCACCCTTACCCACAAGGATGAATGGGCGCGCGTTCAGCTGAAGCTGGTCGATGACGCCTATCCGTTGCAGGGCAATCTCCAGATTGGCAACACCCCGGCCGCCACGCAGCGCGCCGTCAGCCGAGGTCCGGGGGTCGGCGAGATCTGGATCGATTCGCGGCTCGCCATCAAGCTGGGGACGCGGGTGGGTGACATCCTCACCATCGGCGGCACAGACTTACGCCTCAGTGCCATCCTGTTTCATGAACCCGACCGCATCATGGAAGGCCATAGCACGGCCCTGCGCGCCATGGTGCACAGCGAGAGCTTCAAGGGCGCATCAATCAAGAGCAGTAAGGACCGCACGCGCTATCTGGTCGCTGCGGATGAAAACCAGCAGCAGGCGATTGAAACATGGTCGCGCAAGACCCTGCCTGGCGCCAGCGTGATCAAGAAATTCGGTGGCCAGCACCCGCTGGCCAGTTTCTGGCAACGGACCGAAAATTTTCTCGGCCTGGCATCGGTGATCCTGTTTTTCATGGGCGCCGTGGCCCTTGATATGACCAATCGCCGCTGGCTTGCAAAAATGCGCTATCGGCTTGCGATTTACGCGAGCTTTGGCACGCGCACCCGCACCGCCATGCTGATGGCGCTGGGCGAATGGCTGGCCGGTTTCATTCTGTCCATCGCCATCGCCAGCACGCTGACCATATTTGCATACGGGCTGATCGTCGCCGAACTGCAAGGATATTTCCCCGGGCTTAGCGCCGCATGGCATGTGGCACCGGCCGTGAAGACCATCGGCCTTTTCTTCCTGCTGCTGCTCGCGCTTCAGGTTCCCAGCTTCATCCAGCTGTCCCGCGCGTCGCTGCTTTCGCTCATCCGCAATCCGGCCGAAAGCAGTTATGTGTGGCAGCGGCTGTTCTGGAGCATCGCATCGATAACGTTGCTCGCCGCCGCCTATTCCGACAATATACTGCTGACCGGCATGACGCTGGCGGCCATCGCCGCAGCGCTCGCGCTGATGGTGGTGCTGACGTGGTCCGTCATCCGGCTGGGCGATCACTGGGGCCGCCGCCGCGCGGGCCTGCTGCCCTTCGCCTTTTTCATGATGCGGCAGCGGCTGTTTGCCAAATCGGCGCAGGTGATGGGACTGGGATTGTGCGGGTTTCTCCTGCTGTTTTCGCTGATGCTGATGCGGGACCTGGGCACAACCATGGAAGGCTATGGCCGTAGCCATGATGGCAATCTGATGATCGCCGAAGCCCAGACAGACCAGATTGACGCGATCCATCGCTGGGCCGGGGAGACGGGCAGCAGCGTGCGATCCCTGCGCCCATTTGTGTCTGCACAGCTGGTTGCCGTGAACGGCAAAGCCCTTGCAGACATCCAGAAACCCAGCGACACCTTGGCCACGCTCAAAGATCCGATCCGGCTGAGCTGGACCGACACCATCCCTAAGAACAACCGTCTCGTCGGCGGTGACTGGTGGCCGGCAGGCACGGACAACTGGCGGCAGATTTCCGCCGAACCCGAAGTCATGACCGACATGGGGTTCGACTATGGCGACACGCTCAGCTACCAGATCGGTGGCAAAGCCTATGACTTTACCCTGGTGGCAAGCCACGCCTACCAACCGGGCGCTGGATCGATCACCTTCTGGTTCCAGGTTCCATTGTCGGCGAGGGCGCATATTGATGCCCCGACCCGCTATATGGGCAGCATGGAATTGCCGGAACCGGCATGGGGTGCGTTGGCGGGCCTGTGGCAACAATATCCCACCCTCTCGCTGGTCCCGCTTCAGGAACTGACCGAACGGTTCGACCAGACGCTTGGCATCGTCACGAAAGTAACGAGCGGCTATGCCGCCATGGTGCTTTTGCTGGCGCTCTTCGTGCTCGCGGCATCGGTGAGCGGCTTCAGCGCCGATGATCGCCAGAAAAATGGCCTGCTGATAAGCATGGGGCTTAGGGATACGGATTGCCTGAGGCTGAATTTCTATGATTGGGGCGTTACCGCCCTGATCGCCGCCGCTGGGGCTATCGCGGGCACCTGGAGCGCGGGACTATTGATCTATCAGGCCCAGTTCAATCTGACCTACAACCCCAACATTCTTTGGGTGGCAGCAATGGTTTTTGCCATGGTGGCGACCGTATGCCTGGTGGGTTACCTGGCCTGCCGTCAGAGCCTCAAAGTCTCGGTCCGGACCCTGATGGCGACATAGACCGGAACGCCTTGTGCGCCAAACCACCCTGCCCGCCACCAGCCGAGCCTCAGACCCCGATCACGCGAAATGCAGTCGGCGATATTTGCCGCGAAAATAGAGCAAAGGATCGCGGTGCGGTTCGAATTGCGCGCGCACGACGCGGCCGACCAGGATGAAATGGTCGCCGGCCTCGTGGAGCGATTCGCGGGCGCATTCAAACGATACCAGCGAGCTGCCAAGCAGCGGCACGCCAGTCTGGCCCGGCGCCCATGGCAGGTTGGCGAACCGGTCTTCGCCGCGCGTCGCGAAACGGTTTGATGCGGGTTGCTGGCCGATTTGCAGCACATTGACCCCGAAATGCTCCGCCCCGCGCAGCGCGGCTGCGGTTCCGGCGGAATTGGCGATGCACACCAGAAGCAGCGGCGGATCGAGCGAGACCGAGGTAAAGCTGTTCGCGGTCAGCCCCACCGGCACCCCCGTCGTATCGAGCGCGGTGACGATCGTCACCCCGGTGGCAAAGCAGCCCATCGCATCGCGCAGCGTTCGTGGGTCCGATCCCGCCTGAAACTCGGTCGCTTCGCGCGGCTGACGCCGCTCAAGAAATTCGAGCAGTTGGCCGAGCAAAGCCTCGGTCCGGTCGGCGTCGAGTGCCAGATCGGCTTCGTCAATGTCGGCGCTTTCGCCGATCGGCAGCGCGGCGCTGAACGCATCGCTTGCGGCGCTGCATTGCGCGGGGGCAAAGCCGCCGCGCACGACCAGCGTCGGCACCATCTGGCGCGCCGCGATGCCGCTCGCGATGGCGTCGGCATCCTCGGGCATATCGACCAGCACAAGTCCACCGGCGAGCAATACGCCGTCGGTTGCCAGCGCGCGCGTTGCGATCCAACCGCCGTGCCGCGCCGCAACGACGACGGGGCGCGACCCCATTTGCGCAAGGACGAGGCGTAAATCTTCGATATGCGCCGCCAGTTGATCCGGTCCACCGGCTTCGCGCAGATCAAGATTTACCACCCGGCGACCTGACAGCACCAGCCCCTCGGCGACCGCGCGCCACGCGCCGCGATCCTGCCCGATGTCGGGGATCAGCAGCACCGCGGGGTCATTGTCATCGCCCAGCACATCGGCGGGCAGCAGGGCGCCGCCGAAACCCTTATATTCGATGAGGCTCAAACATCCCCCTTGGCGCACCGGCGGGCGAGGACGCCGACGGGTTCCGATATGATCAAATTGCGAAGAATCGGATCATATCGAAAGCGCGCGCGCCGCGCCAGCGCCTCAACGGCGTGCCGGACTATCCGCGCATGGAAGCCAGCCGCTGATCGACGATCGCATCCGCGTCAGCGATGATACGGTCGATCAGTTGCTGACAGGTCGGAACGTCGTGGATCAGCCCCTGCACCATGCCGGCCCAGAACACCCCCTTGGTCAGGTCGCCGGTTTCGAGCAGTTCGCGCCCGGCCTTGCCGTTCACCAGTTCGGCCACATCGGCAAAGGTCGCGTCGGGCTGCGCCAACCGGCGCACGACCTCCTCGCTGACTTCGCTCTTGCCGACGCGCGCGGTGTTCTTGAGGCTGCGGAAGATCAGGTAGGAGCCGCGCTCGTCATTATCGACATAGGCCTGCTTCACATTGTCGTGGATCGGCGCCTCGACCGTCGCGCAGAAACGCGTGCCCATATTGATACCCTCGGCGCCCAGCGCCAGCGCCGCCACAAGGCCGCGCCCGTCGCCGAACCCACCCGACGCCAGCATCGGGATCTTCACCTTGTCGGCGGCGGCGGGGATCAGAATCAGCCCGGGAATATCGTCCTCGCCGGGATGTCCCGCACATTCGAAACCGTCGATCGAGATGATGTCACAGCCCGCGCGTTCGGCCGACAAAGCGTGGCGCACTGCGGTACACTTATGCAGGATGGCGATGCCATGGGGTTTCAGCATCTCCCAGATTTCGCGCACCGCCTGCGTCCCCGCGGTCTCGACGATCTTGACCCCGCCATCGATGATCGCCTGCGCATAGGCCTTGTAATCAGGGGCGTTGATTGTCGGGAACACCGTCATGTTCACCCCGAACGGCTTGTCGGTCATCGCGCGGCAACGCTCGATCTCATCGCGCAGCGCCTCAGGGCTGGGCTGGGTCAGCGCGGTGATGATGCCCAGGCCGCCGGCGTTCGACACCGCGCTCGCCAGTTCGGCATAGCCGACGCTCTGCATCCCGCCCTGGACGATAGGATGTTCGATCCCCAGCATTTCGGTGATGCGTGTCTTGAAAGCCATCGTACAGTCCTTCCCCATGTTCGGTCGCGACAAATTGACGCTACGTCGCCGCCGCGCCGGAATTGGCTTGACGTTTACGTCAACGTCCGGTTCATTGGCAAGACAAGATAATGGGAGCGGGACGAATGGCATCATGACCATCCTCTATGACGAAGGCCAACAGGCGATCGCGACCGAATCGCGGCGGGTGCTCGAGGCGCGCACCAGCACCGAGGCGTTGTTGCCGTTGCTCGAATCGGTCGGTGACTATCACCGTCCCTTTTGGGACACCGCGAAGGAACAGGGCTGGACCGCGCTCGCGCTTCCCGAAGATCAGGGCGGACTGGGACTCCGCCTGGTCGAACTCGGGCTGATTGCCCATCAGGCCGGCCGCTCGCTCAGCGGCGCGCCGTTTCTGACGTCAAGTTTCGGTGCCGCCAAGGCGATTGAGATTTATGGCTCCGCCGCGCAAAAGGCGCGCTGGCTGCCACGGCTGGCCTCGGGTGAAACCATTGGTGCGATCGCTTTCGCGGCCGGACCCGACGCCCTCCCCTCCCGGCCCGACGTCACGCTGACCGGTGACCTGCTCGACGGCGCCGCGCGCGCTGTTCCGGGCGGTCTGGCCGCCGATGTGGCGATCGTCCTCGCCCATGGCCCCGGCATGCCCGTCCTGACGCTGGTCGATCTGGCTGGGGTAGAGCGCACCGCCGTCGCCAGCTTCGACAACAGCCGCTGCCTGGCCGACCTTGGCTTTGCCGCGACGCCCGCTGAGACGCTGGCGGTGGGGCATGCCGCGCGCGATGCGGCGCTCCATATTCTGGCGCTTCAAGCGGTCGTCACTGCGCACGAGCAGACCGGCGGCGCCGAAATGCTGATGGAGATTGCGCGCGACTATGCGCTGACCCGCCGCGCCTTTGGCCAGCCGATCGGCGCCTTCCAGTCGGTGAAGCACCGGATTGCCGAGCTTTACGGGCTGGTCGAACTGGCGCGCGCGAATTGTATCCACGCCGCCGCGCGCGAAGGCGCCGCCGATTTCATCACCGCCGCCGCGGCGGCGCGGCTGTCGGCGACCGAGGCCTACGATACCGCGGCGCGCGATTGCATCCAGATTCACGGCGGCATCGGCGTGACGTGGGAGATCGGGTTGCATCTGCACATGCGCCGCGCACGCAGCCTCGCGATCGAACAGGGCAGCAGCCTGTTCTGGGAAGATGTCCTCGTCGACCGGCTGGCAGGAGAAGCGGCATGAGCAATCTTGAAACCTATCGCGCCAAGGCGGCGGCGTGGCTCGCCTCGATGGCGCCGACCTTCGGCCGCGATGCGCGCAAAGGACTGGCCGAGGCCGACGACCTCGCACTCGGGCGCCGCTATCAAAAAGCAAAGTTCGACGCGGGCTATGCCGGGATCAACTGGCCGACCGAATATGGCGGTCAAGGGCTGACCCACCTCGAAAAGGTCACCTTCGACGCCGAAGAGATGAAGCACGGCTTCCCCAGCTTCTATTTCGGCATTTCGCTCGGCATGCCGGTGCCGGTGCTGATGCAGTTCGGCAGCGACCGGGACTTCGTCAAGGAACGGGTGCTCAAAGCGCTGCAGGGCGAGGAAATCTGGTGCCAGCTGTTTTCCGAACCCTCGGGCGGCTCCGACCTCGCGGGCCTGCGCACCAAAGCCGAACCCGACGGCAACGGGTGGAAGATCAACGGACAGAAGGTGTGGACGAGCTGGGCGCATTATAGCGACTATGGCGTCATCGTCGTGCGCACTGACCCGACGGTCGCCAAGCACAAGGGGCTGACCTATTTCTGGGTCGATATGAAAGCGCCGGGGGTAACCGTGCGCCCGATCAGGCTCGCGGGCGGCGACAGCCACGTCAACGAAGTGTTCTTCGACGATGTGAAGATCAGCGATGATCATCGCATGTCGCCGGTCGGCGGCGGCTTTGCAGTCGCGATCGCGACGCTGATGATCGAACGCTATGTCGCGACCGACAGCGCTGGGTTCGGGCCGCATCTCGACCTGTTTGTCGATCTGGCCAAAGACACCCAACTGAATGGCAAACCCGCGATCGCGGACGGCCGCATCCGGCAACAGATTGCGCGCAACTATGCGATGCGGTCGGGGCTCGATTCGATCAACGTCCGGGCGCGGCTGATGATGCAGGCCGGGATGATCCCGGGCGCCGAAGGATCGCTCAACAAGCTCGTCGCGGTGCGCTCGCGCCAGAAACTGTCCGAACTCGCGATCGACCTGCAGGGCACCGGCGGCTTCGCCTTCGACGAACATGCTTCGCAAAAGGAGGATTGGGCGTCGAGCTGGATCAACGCCCCGACCGGCCGCATCGCCGGCGGGTCGGACGAGACGTTGCTCAACACGATCGCCGAGAAGGTGCTCGGCCTGCCGCAGGATCATCGCCCCGACAAGGGCATCCCGTTCAACCAGATTCCGGCCTGAGGAGGCGCAGTCCATGAAGTTCGATTCGACCACCGCAGCCGTCGTCACCGGCGGCGCCTCGGGCCTTGGCCGCGCGACCGCCGAAGCGCTGGCGGCGGCGGGCGTCAAGGTCGCGATTTTCGATATCAATGAAGCGCTGGGCGAAGAGGTCGCCGCGGCGATCGGCGGGCTGTTCTGCAAGGTCGACATCACCGACGAACAATCGGTGCTGGACGGCTATGCAAAGGCACGCGCGGCGCATGGCCAGGAACGGATTTGCGTCCATTGCGCGATGACCTCGCGCCGCGGCAAAACGCTCGCCTATGACAAGGAAACCCGCACCTTCCGCCGCACCCCGACCGAAGATTATGCCTATGGCGTAGCGGGCATTTTGACCGCAAGCTATCGCATCGGCTCGATCGCCGCCGAGGGCATGGCGACGCTGCCCGAGCTGGACGACGGCGAACGCGGCGCAATCATCTTCACTGCGTCGGTCGCGGCGCAGGACGCGCAGATCGGCCAGGTCATCTATGGCTCGGCGAAAGCGGGCGTGAATGGCTTGGTGCTGCCGATGGCGCGCGACCTGATGGATCTGGGCATTCGCGTCAATTCGATCATGCCCGGCGTGTTCGGCACGCCCTTGCTCGGCAATATGAACCCGAAGGTGAAGGAGAGCCTCGAAGCCTCGGTCCCCTTCCCCAAGCGCCTCGGCAAGGCCGAGGAATATGCGAGCCTCGCGATGGAGATGGTTCGCAATACCTATTTCAACGGCCAGGCGGTCCGCCTCGACGGCGCGATCCGCATGGCCCCCCGCTAACGCCCCGACCGAAAGGAATATCCCATGGCCGAAGCCTATATCATCGACGCCGTCCGCACCCCCCGCGGGATTGGCAAGCCCGGCAAGGGTGCTTTGTCGCACCTCCACCCGCAGCATCTTGCCGCCACCGTCCTGCAGGCGATCAAGGATCGCAACGACCTCGACACTGCGACGGTCGACGACATCATCTGGTCTACCTCAAGCCAGAACGGCAAGCAGGGCGGCGACCTGGGCCGCATGGCGGCGCTGTCGGCGGGCTATGACACCAAGGCATCGGGGACGACGCTCGATCGCTTCTGCGGCGGCGGCATCACCTCGGTCAATCTGGCCGCAGCGAGCGTGATGAGCGGAATGGAAGATTGCGTCATCGCCGGCGGCACCGAAATGATGAGCTACACCACCGCTTTCGCCGCTGAACAGGCGAACGCCGGGCTTCCGCCGCGGCTGATGGGATCGGGCCATGAGGCGCTCGACGAAATGCACCCGCAATCGCATCAGGGCGTCTGCGGCGATGCGATTGCAACGATTGAAGGCATCAGCCGCGAGGCGCTCGACGCGCTGGCGCTAGTCAGCCAGCAACGCGCCGATCGCGCGATCAAGGAAGGCCGCTTTGCCAAGTCGGTCGTCCCCGTGCTTAACCCCGACGGCAGCGTCGCGCTCGACCATGAGGAGTTTCCGCGCCCCGAAACCACCGCCGAAGGGCTGGCGTCGCTGAAGCCCGCCTTCACCGGCCTTGCCGATTTCGACCTCGGCGGCGGCTTCACCTTCCGCAAGCAAATCAATCGCCGCTATCCCGACGTCGAGATCCAGAATTTCCATCACGCGGGCAACAGCTCGGGCGTCGTCGACGGCGCCGCGGCAATCCTGCTCGCGTCGAAGGACTATGCCGACAAGCATGGCCTGAAACCCCGCGCCCGCGTCGTCGCCTATGCCAATATCGGTGACGATCCCACGCTGATGCTCAACGCCCCCGTTCCGGCGGCAAAGAAGGTGCTCGAAAAAGCCGGGCTGACCAAAGACGACATCGACGTCTGGGAAATCAACGAAGCCTTTGCCGTTGTCGCCGAAAAGTTCATCCGCGATCTCGATCTCGATCGCGACAAGGTCAACATCAACGGCGGCGCGATGGCGCTCGGCCATCCGATCGGCGCGACGGGTTCGATCCTGATCGGCACCGCGCTCGACGAGCTCGAACGCTCGGGCGGTCGTTATGGTCTCGTCACCATGTGTGCCGCAGGCGGCATGGCACCCGCGATCATCATAGAACGGATCTGACGGCATGACCGGACCGCTCAAAGGCATCAGGATCGTCGAATTTGCCGGGATCGGTCCCGGTCCCTTCTGCGGCATGATGCTTGCCGACCATGGTGCCGAGGTGATCCGCATCGACCGCCCCGGCGGGTTCATGGACCCGCGCGATCCGCTGAGCCGCAACCGGACCTCGATCGCGCTCGACATGAAGAACCCGGATGCGGTGCAGATCGCGCGTGACCTTTGCAAAAGCGCCGACGGGATCATCGAGGGCTATCGGCCGGGCGTAATGGAGCGGCTCGGGCTTGGGCCGGACGTGCTCCTCGCTGACAATCCAAAGCTGATCTACGGGCGCATGACCGGCTGGGGGCAGTTCGGCCCCTACGCCCATGCCGCCGGGCACGACATCAACTATATCTCGCTGTCGGGTGTCCTCCACGGCATCGGCCGCGCCGGTGAAAAGCCGGTGCCGCCGGTCAATTATGTCGGCGATTTTGGCGGCGGCGGCATGATGCTGGCGTTCGGCATGGCGAGCGCGCTTGTCCATGCGTCGCGCACCGGCGAGGGCCAGGTGATCGATTGCGCGATGACCGACGGTTCGGCGTTGCTCGCGGGGATGACCTGGGGCTTCAGCGCCGCGGGTCGGCTCAAGGACGAAGCCGGGGTCAACATGCTCGACGGCGGGGCGCATTTCTATGACAGCTATGCCTGCGCCGACGGCAAGTTCATCTCGATCGGGTCGATCGAGTCGCAATTCTATGCGCTGCTGCGCGAGAAGACCGGGCTGACCGACGATCCCGATTTCAACGCGCAGATGGACCCGTCGAAATGGGGATCGCTGAAGGACAAGTTGACCGCTCTGTTCCTCACGAAGACCCGCGACGAGTGGTGCGCGATCATGGAGATGACCGACGTCTGCTTCGCGCCGATCCTGTCGCTAGCCGAAGCACCGCGACATCCGCACAATGTGGCGCGTGAGACGTTTGTGACCGTCGGCGGTACGGTGCAGCCCGCGCCCGCGCCGCGCTATTCGGCAACCGTCAACGACACCCCGCGCGCCGCCCCCGCCGTGGGCGCCGATCGCGATGCGGTGCTGGCGGGACTTGGTTATGACGTGGGCAAGATCGCGGCGCTGCGTGAGGGTGGTGCGGTGCGCTAATTCTCCGACCTCCGTTCGTGTCGAGCGAAGTCGAGACACGGTGAAGTCGCGCATGGCCGAAAGGCATCTCGACTTCGCTCGATGCGAACGGAATACAGGGAGGAACTCAACGCGCCGTCAGCGCTTCCCACAGCCCACGCCCACCAAACCCCGCCACCTGCCGCCCTAGTATCTGCGCCCAATAAGCATCATTCCCATGCTCCCCACGCCAGCGCATCAGCGGGATCGTCACCCGGCTGAGATCATATTCGCGGGTAAAGCCAATCGCGCCATGCACCTGATGCGCGACCGATGTGACGACCCCGACCGCTCGATTGGCGCGCAGTTTCGCCGCGGCGATTTCAAAGTCGGCGGCTAACGGGTCCAGACCCACAGCATCCAGCCGGGCGGCCAGCACCGCCGCCGCGGCTTCGACCGCACGTACTTCGCACGCCATCACCGCCAGCGATTGCTGCACCGCCTGAAACTTGCCCAGCGGCCGCCCGAATTGCTGGCGCGTGTTCACATGCTCGATCGACAGCGCCAGAGAATGCCCCATCGCCCCCGCCATTAGGCTGACCGCCGCGGCAGGCTGGAGCGACGCGTTGGCGATCAGCGCCGCAACCGGGAGACCAGGCACGAGCACGCCGGAGATTTGCAGCACGGCGTTCACATCGCCCCAATCGCCACCGAACCCGCCCTGTTCTTCGGGAACAAGCAGCAGGCCGAAGCCAGCATTGTCGATGGGCGCCATCCCCACCGTTGCCGCCTCTGCAAACACCGCCCGCGCGGTGTCGCACAGCATCTCGCGCGCCGCGCTCATCGCAGGCCCAATCCGCGCGCGATAATCCCGCGGATCACCTCGCGCGTCCCGCCGCGCAGCGAAAAGCTGGGCGAGGCGATGAGCAATGCGCGAAGCAGCCGCGCCAGATCGTCCGCATCGTCCCAGCCGCTTGTTACGATCGCCTGCACCCGGCGCGGCATGTCCTGCTCGAATGCGTTGCCCAATTCCTTGACCACCGACGCCTCGACCATCGGATCCTCGCCCGCCGCCAGCTTTGCCGCGGTCGACATCGACAGCTGGCGCAGCGTCCACAGTTCGGCGGTGAGTTCGCCGATCAGCGCCGCCACCGCCGGATCGGGATCGGCGCCCGCCGCATCGATCAGCGCGGCGAGCAGGGCATGGCTCGACAGATAGCGTTCCGGCCCCGATCGTTCGAGCCCGAGTTCGGCAGTGACCTGTTGCCACCCCTGTCCGCGTGTCCCGACCAGCGCGCCGTGCGGGACGAGGACATCGTCGAAAAACACCTCGTTGAAATCATGGTGGCCCGCCATGTCGATGATCGGGCGGATCGTGATACCGGGGGTGTCGAGATCGATCAGCAGCTGGCTGAGCCCCGCATTGCGTTCGCTGCCATCTTCGGTGCGGACGAGCGCCAGCATGATGTGCGAAAAATGCGCGCCGGTGGTCCAGATTTTCTGGCCGTTGATGCGCCAGCCCTCGGCCGTTTCGCGCGCGGTGGTCCGCACCGCCGCCAGATCGGACCCGGCACCGGGTTCGGACAGGCCTATGCACGCAAAGAGCTCGCCCTTCGCGATGCCCGGCAGATAACGCTGCCGCTGCTCCTCGCTGCCGTAGCGCAGGATCAGCGGGCCGGTCTGGCGGTCGGCGATCCAGTGCGCACCGACCGGAGCGCCCGCCGCCAGCAATTCCTCGATCACCACATAGCGTTCCAGCGGATGCCGGTCGCCACCACCATAGCGGGTCGGTAAGGTCATCCCGACATAGCCCGCGGCGCCAAGCGCGCGGCTGAAATCGGCATCGAAGCTCGCCCAGCAATTGGCACGCGCGACGATGTCACCCTGCGGCTGGTTCACCGCGAGCCATGCCCGCAACTCGGCGCGCAGTGCTGCAATGTCGCCGGGTGGATCGAAGGGATAGAGCGCAAAGCCTTGCATGTCCGCCCAGCCATGCAATAGCTTTGTAAAGGCAGCAAAGGATAATTGAAGATGGGCGAGTTTCTGAGTGTCGAGCGGCGGGGCAAGATCGCGATCCTGACCATGATCAAGCCCGAAAGCATGAATGCGATCGGCACCCACGAAGACTGCCAGGACATCATCGGCACTCTGCGCACCCTTGGCGACGACCGTAGCGTCAGCGCGATCATCCTGACCGGCAGCGGCAAGGCGTTCAGCGCCGGCGGCAATCTGAAGGGCATGCAGGATCGCACCGGCATCGGCGTCCTCGACCAGCCCGATTCGACCCGCAGCAACTATCGCAAGGGCGTGCAGGCAGTGATCCGCGCGCTGATGGATTGCGAAGTGCCGATGATCGCCGCGGTCAATGGCCACGCCATCGGCCTCGGCTGCGACCTTGCCTGCACCTGCGACATCCGTATCGCCGCCGAAAGTGCCAAATTCGCGTGCAGTTTCATCAAGGTCGGTATCGTCCCCGGCGACGGCGGCGCCTGGCTGCTCCAGAACGTTCTTGGCTATCCCCGCGCCGCCGAACTGTTCCTGACCGGCGACCGTTTTGACGCGGCCCAGGCAAAGGAATATGGTCTGGTCACGGACGTCGTCCCCGACGCGGAACTGCTCGACCGCGCGGTCGCGATTGCCGAACGGATCGTGTGCAATCCACCCCGCGCGCTGCGCCTGACCAAAAGGCTGCTGCGCGAGGCGCAGCATAGCCGGATGAGCGACA
Organism: Sphingopyxis sp. L1A2A; assembly: GCF_005502465.1. GTDB lineage: Bacteria > Pseudomonadota > Alphaproteobacteria > Sphingomonadales > Sphingomonadaceae > Sphingopyxis. Next base: position 161,714 of record NZ_SCOT01000003.1, on the reverse strand, counting down.
TATTGGAGCTCAGCGCCGCCTATCAGGCAATCGTGCACGAAACGGCCGATAACCGGGAGGCGATCAATGCCTTTGTCGAAAAACGCCCGCCGGTGTTTACAGGAGAATGACCATGATTGCCGAGCGCGTCCTGCCCCTGACCGGCATCCATAATTTCCGCGATTATGGCGGCTATGCAGTCGAGGGCGGCGGGCGGCTGCGCAGCGGGATGTTGTGGCGTTCGGCGCATCATCAGGACGCGAACGACGACGATCTGGCGGCAATCGACAAGCTGGGGATCGAGACGATCATCGATTTGCGCGGCGACGACGAACGCGCGCTCCATCCCTGCCGGCGACCCGAAGGTTTTGCGGCGCGCGTCTTATATGCCGAGGGCAATACGGCGGGCCTCGCTCCCCATTTGCAGGCCGCGGGCGGCACCATCGACAACGAGACGGCGCGGTCGCGGATGATCGATGTCTATGCCGGGATGCCCTATCGTCCGGTGCTGGTGAACACCCTGCGGCTCTATCTCGCGGCACTCGCCGAATATGACGCGCCAAGCCTGGTCCACTGCGTCGCGGGCAAGGACCGCACCGGCTTTGCGGTCGCGGTCGTCCACCGGCTGCTTGGAGTGCATGAGGATGACCTGATGCACGACTATCTGCTGACCAACAGCGCGGGCAACATCGAGGAACGCATTGCGCAGGGCGGCGACCACATCCGCGCCCGCTACAATTCCGAGATCCACGACGACGCGATCCGCACCCTGATGTCGGTGAACCCGATTTTTCTCGACGCCGCGCTGGCGACGGTGCGCCGCGACCATGGCGATGTGGCGACTTACGCCGAGGCGGTGCTGAACTTCACGCCCGAAATGCGCGATGCGATCGTGGACAAGCTGGTGGTATATTGAGGCATCCGTCGCCCCCGCGAAGGTGGGGGCCGCCGTCGTTTTATCCTGCCATGTCGGCACAGGCCTCCAGCGGCCCCCGCCTTCGCGGGGGCGACGATTGTAAGGCTTACTCGCCCTTCACCACCACTCCGCCCTTGACCACCGCGTCGACGCTTTCCAGCTGGCGCACATCGGTCAGCGGATTGCCGTCGACCGCGACGATGTCGGCATAGCGGCCGATCGCGATCGCCCCGACATCCTTTTCGCGCCCCAGCGCCTCGGCGGCGTTCTTCGTCGCCGCCTGGATCGCCTGCAACGGGGTCATGCCATATTCGACCATGACGCGGAACTGGCCGCCGACCTGTCCATGCGGCATCACCCCGGCATCGGACGCGAACACCATCCGCACCCCGGCGCGGTGCGCCTTGCGGAAATTGTCGCGCTGGATCTGCGCAATCTCGCGGTCTTTGCGCAGATTATCCTCGAGCACGCCGTTCTTGGCGCCCTCGGCCTGGGTATATTCGGTGTTGAAGATGTCCATCGCGAACCACACCGGCTGCTTGCGCGCCACCGCCATGCGGATGCCCTCGTCGTCGACCAGACTGGCATGTTCGATCGTGTCGATCCCGGCGGCGATCGCGGCGCGGATGCCTGCGCCGCCATGCGCGTGGGCGGCGACGCGCAGCCCCCATTGATGCGCCTCGTCGGCGATCGCGCGCAATTCGGCCTCGGGCACCTGCAGCTGGCCCGGTTCGGTGTTGCGGGAGAACACCCCGCCGGTCGCGCACACCTTGATCACCTCGGCGCCGAACTTGCGCTGGCGGCGGACCTGATAGCGCAGCTCGTCGGGGCTGTCGCCGATCCCCTCTTCCTTGCCGTCCTTCTTTTCCAGGCTGGGCGGCAGGTAGGTGCTGTCGCAATGACCGCCGGTCGCGCCCAGCGCGTAACCCGCAGGGACGATCCGCGGCCCGACCGCATAACCGGCGTCGATCGCCTGTTTCAGGCCGATGTCGTTGCGGTCGCCCGATCCGACGTTGCGCACGGTCGTGAACCCGGCATCGAGCATGTCGCGGGCATTTTTGACCGCGGTCATGCCCCAGAAACTGTCGGTGAACTCCAGCCCGCGATACCCACCGATGTCGGCGGGCCCGTCGAGGTGGACGTGCATGTCGATCAGCCCGGGAACCAGCGTCTTGTCGCCCAGATCGATATGCTTGACGTCGCTGCCCCAGCGCACCGTGCGCGCATCGGCGATATTGGTGATGCGGCCGTCGGCGCCGACAAAGATCGCCGGGAATTCGACCGTTTTACCGGTCAGCACATCGACATAACGCGCGGCGGTGATGACCGTCTGGCCCGCTGGCTCCTGGCCGAGCGCGGGGACGGCGAAAAGCGCCACCGAGCCCAATGCGATTCCCCGCAGAAAACTGCCGAACTTCACTCGCGATTGCATATTTGATCCGCCTGTTGTGGGTGCCCATCCAATTGATGGCAAAACAGGACTTGTTAGGACAGCGGAAAATTGCGTTGGCTCACAATCCCTCCCCTTCACGGGAGAGGCTTAAGAGGCTGCTATCTTATGCTGCGCCAGATGGTGATAATCCGCGCGGCATGCGTCGGCGACCGCCCGTTCGTCGCGCGTCAGGTCGGGTTGTGATTTGTCGGGCGCGCCAAAGCTGGTGCTGGCGGCCACCGCATCATACCAGTGCGTGCCCCAGACGCCGTCGGTCGGGTGCAGCCCCGCCTGCCAGGACAGCATCGCCGGATCCCATGCGATGGCCAGCGCGACGCACAATTTCTGAAGCATCGCTGCCGGGTCGCGCAGGACGTCGGCGCTGTCGATCACCGGCGGCGCATGCCCCAGGCGATCGGCCTCGCGGTCGAAGAATTCGACCTGCTTGTCGGTGCCCAGATGGTCGGGCCGCACCGCGACGCGCTTGGCGGCATAGCTGGCGACAACGCGCGCCGGATCGCGGATCAGAAAGGCGTGGCGCAGCCCCGGCAGGTCGTGATGCGCGATCGGCCCGACCATATGGTGCGCCATATGCTTTTGGTACCAGATCGGCGTACCCGCCGGGTTCGGGCCGGTCATGCTGCGCGCGACGCCGTGCCAGTCGCAATCCATCGACGCCATGACGTCATCCGCCATCGGCTGCGGATCGCCGGTCTGCCTCAGATAGGCGCCGTAGAAAGGTTCGTCGGTCACATGCGTGTCGGCGCGGCTGCCGAAGCTGCGCATCATCGCCGTCGACAGATTGCGCGGCCCCGACCACATGGCGATACGAACGGAGTCGGTCACGGACGGTCGCGCCCCGCAATATCCCGCTCGATCAAAGCCTTGTACAATCCTTGCAACCGCTCGACCATCGGCCCGCGGCCGTCGGTCAGCACGCGCCCGTCGATCGTGTGCGCGGGGACGACCCCGGCAAAGGTGCCAGTGACGAACGCCTCGTCGGCGCCATAGACGTCGGTCAGCGAGAAATTCTTCTCGAACACCGGAATATCATTCTCGCGGCAAATGCGGATGACGTTGTTGCGGGTGATCCCGGCGAGGCAATAATCGCCGCTCGACGTCCACACCTCGCCCTTGCGGACGATGAAGAAATGGGTCGAATTGCACGTCGCGACAAAGCCGTGCGGATCGAGCATCAGCGCCTCGTCGGCGCCCGCCTGCGCCGCCTGGATGCACGCGGTGATGCAGTTCAGCTTGCTGTGCGAGTTGAGCTTTGGATCCTGCACCGCCGGATCGCCGCGGCGTACATGGACGGTGAACAGCGACAGCCCCCTTTCGACGGTCGCGGGCAGCGGATCCTTATATTCGGCGATGATCACGATCGTCGCGGGCGAAATGACGACGCGCGGATCCTGATAAGGGGTCGAGCGGATACCGCGCGTCACCATCAACCGGATATGACAGGTGTCCATGCCATTACCGTCGATCGTATCGTAGAGCCGCTGGGTGAGCGCGGCGCGGTCGATCCCGATATCCATCGCGATCGCCTTGGCGCCCTCCCACAGCCGATCGAGATGCTGGTCGAGGAACGCCATGCGCCCTTCATGGACGCGGATGCCCTCCCACACCCCATCGCCGAGCATGAAGCCGCTGTCGAACACCGACACGCTGGCCTGAGCACGCGGCACCAGCGTGCCGTTGACGTTGATCAGAATCGCGTCGTTGCGCGGATCGGGGACGAAATCATGGGTGCCTTGTGCCATGCCCCATTGGTAGCCGCTGGCGCGCGGCTGTCGAGAGCGAAGCGGTGGCTAAACCGTCTTGCGGCCAAAACCGCCGGGGCGCGGCGCAAAGGGTGCCGACGGCTCGCTCTCTACAGGGTCGATCGAGACATCGCCGGTCACGCCCGCGTCGCGTTTGCGCATATAGTTGGCGAACGCCGCATCGGCGTCGAATGCCGGCTCGACCGCCACTTCGCCAGGTTTGAGCTTGGCGTCAAAGCTGGCGCCGGGCACGCGGTTCACCCCCGTCGTGGCGCGCAGCAATTTGATGATCAGCGGCAGCGCGAACAACAGGCCGACGATCGAAAGCCCGATCACCGTCGGGCCCAGCCCGATCCCGGCGACGCCTTCGGCGGTGCCGCCGCCGACGCCGACGAAATGATAGAGCAGCCAGCCGATCCAGACGAGCGGAATGAGCCCGCCGATGATGCCAAGCACTTTGCCGAGGGAATTGTTCATGCCGAAGCTCCCGTGATTCCGGGGCGTTGATAGCAGCGAGAGCTTACGATTTTCTTAGTGCGTCCGGCGCGCCGCTGCGCGTTCCGGCCCACCACGCCGCGGCGAGCGCAAAGGCCAGCCCGAGCAACGTCCCGCCGACAATGTCGCTGGCCCAATGCACGCCCAGCATCATGCGCGACAAGGCGTTGAGGATGACCATCGCCGCGGCCAGCGCCCAGGCCGCGCCCCGCCAGCGCCGCGGCGCGAGCCAGGCGAGCAGCAGATAGACCACGGCCGCGCTCGTCGCATGGCCGCTGGGGTAGGAGGCGCTGGTGACATGGTCAAGATGCGGCACCAGATCGGGACGCGGCCGGCCGAATGCGATTTTGAGCAGCGTCGAGGCCAGGTTCGCCAGCAACGACGCCCCGCCCAGCGCCACCGCACAGCGCGGCCCGCACCAGTGCCAGACCAGCGCACACAGCAGGATGACGATCCCCCAGCGCGGCAAACCGCCGCCGATCCAGCTGATCGCCTGCATGAACAGGATCGCCCGGCGCGGCGACGTGTCGGCGGTCATCGCCAGCGCGGCGCCGATCTGGCGGTCAAGGCAGTCGAACAGGCCAGCGGCGGTCACCGCGCTGACGAGGGCGAACAGCAGCAGCGCCGCGATCAGGGCGCGCTGAAAAAAAGCGATGCGGGTGGGATTGGTTGGCACGCGCCTCCTATGGCGAAGGCACGCGGGGGGCGCAATCGGTTGCGATCAGCGATGGCCGGGCGGGCGCGACCCGCGCCACATCTCGATCTGCGCGGCAAAGCGCCGCAACTGTTCGGCGCCGCCGTCGAAGTCATTGTCGATCAGCCGCACCTCGCCGGTCGACGCCCCTGACCGGTAACGCAGATACAGGCCATGACGCAGCGTGGCGCCCGATCGCGCCGCACGGTTCGCTGACCAGGAAAAGGCGCTCGCCACCGATTCCCATTTGCCTTCGGGCAGCCGGTCGGCGCGATCGAAGATCGCTTCGGTGACGTTCGCGATCGGCATGATTGACGAGAGCATGTTGTAGCTTGGGTGAAAATGGAGCTGCCCCGTCGCAATCGTCACCGCGACCTCGCGGGTCATCAGCCGCACGCCATGGCGCCAGACATAGAACAGGCTGACCCCGCCCGCGGCGAGCAGCAGCGGTATTTTCACCGGCGCAAACGGATCGGGCCGCGGCGTCGGCATCGGCAGCACCAGTCCGCCGGGCAGCGTCTGGGTCAGCGGCGCCACTGCCTGCCTTTCTTCGAGCAGCAGATAAGCCAAGCCGAAGGCGAGGACCGCGAACCCCAGAAAGAGCAGCATCTTCATCGCGTTGCCGGTGCGCGAAAAATGAAGGATCGTGGGATTCACGGCGTACCGCCTGTGCTGCGTCAACAGCCAGTGGAATGAGGGGCGCGGCGAATGGACGCAAGCCCGGCAACGCACCGGTCCATCCCCTTCCCCGCGACCCCTCGCTCTTGGTCAGATATGCAGCGGCCGTCCGAATGCCGCCAACACGCCCTCGTGCATCGTCTCGCTGAGCGTTGGATGCGGGAAGACGGTGCCGATGAAATCATCCTCGACCAGTTCGGCGGTCTTGCCGATCGTATAGCCCTGGATCAGTTCGGTGACCTCGGCGCCGATCATGTGCGCGCCGAGCAATTCGCCGGTCTTCGCGTCGAACACGGTCTTGGTGAAGCCCTCGGCCTCGCCCAGCGCGATCGCCTTGCCGTTGCCGATGAAGGGGAAGGTACCGGCCTTGACCTCATAGCCCAGCTCCTTCGCCTTGGCCTCGGTCAGCCCGACGCTGGCGATCTGCGGGCGGCAATAGGTGCAGCCGGGGATGTTGCGCGGATCCATCGCGTGCGGGTGGCCCCCCGCGATCGCTTCGACCGAAATCACCGATTCGTGCATCGCCTTGTGCGCGAGCCACGGCGGCGCGGTGACGTCGCCGATCGCCCAGATGCCGGGGACGTTGGTGCGGCACATCGCGTCGGTGTCGATATGGCCCTTGGTCGTTTTCACGCCCAATGCTTCGAGCCCGATATTCTCGGTGTTCGGGACGATGCCGATCGCAACGATCGCGTGGCTGAATTCGGCGCTTTCGGTCTTGCCGTCCTTGGTCTTGATCTTGGCGGTGACCCCGGTCGCGGTCGCCTTCAGTTCCTCGACCCCGGCGCCGGTGAAGATCGTCATGCCTTGCTTCTTGAGCGCCTTTTCGAGGAAAGCCGAGACATCGGCATCCTCGACCGGAACAACGCGGTCGAGCATTTCGACGACGGTGACCTCGGCGCCCATGTCGCTGTAGAAGCTCGCAAATTCGATCCCGATCGCGCCCGATCCGATGACGAGCAACTTTTTCGGCATTTCGGGCGGGACGAGCGCGTGGCGGTAGGTCCAGATGCGCTTGCCGTCGGCGGGCGCGAACGGCAGGTCGCGGGCGCGGGCGCCGGTCGCGACGATGATATTCTTGGCGGTCAGGGTTTCGCTCCCCTTCTCGCCTTTGACTTCCATCTTACCCGGTGCGGTCAGCTTGCCCTCGCCCATATGGACGGCGATCTTGTGCTTCTTCATCAGGAACGCGACGCCTTGGCTGAGCTGTTTCGCGACCCCGCGGCTGCGCTTCACCACCGCGTCGATGTCGGCGCTGATCTGCTGCGCGATCAGGCCGTAATCGCCCGCATGCTGCATATAATGATAGATCTCGGCCGAACGCAGCAGCGCCTTGGTCGGGATGCAGCCCCAGTTGAGGCAGATGCCGCCCAGATTCTCGCGCTCGACGATTGCGGTCTTGAGCCCAAGCTGCGCCGCGCGGATCGCCGCGACATAGCCGCCGGGTCCGGAGCCGAGGACGATGAGGTCGTAGTTGGTGTCAGCCATTATGGGCTCCTTCAAAAGCCCCTCTCCCCTTGCGGGAGAGGGGTTGGGGTGTGGGGTCGGCGCGCGTCGGCGCGCCAGAAGAATCGATGGCGTCCAGTATCGCTTCGGCAATACCGTCGCTGTTGATCAGCACATCGTTGTTCCAGAAGCGCAGAATATGAAAGCCTTGCGCTGCAAGATAGGAATCGCGGTCGGCATCATAGGGGCTTTCTGCATGCTGCCCACCGTCTGCTTCAACGATCAATCGATGCTCAAAACAGACAAAATCGGCGATATAGCGATCGTCGATGATGACCTGGCGCCGCCATCGAAGGTCGGCCAATCGCTTCGCGCGCAGGATCGACCAGGGCCGACGTTCAGCGTCAGTTGGATGCGACCGCATCTCGCGGGCGCGTTCCCGCAACAGTGCCTTGCGGGCGAGAACGTCGGTTACTGTCTTATGCGCCGCAGACGCGGCGCGGACCCCACTCCCCAACCCCTCTCCCGCAAGGGGAGAGGGGCTTTGGCCCCTCACGGGCATTTTACGCCACCAGCCCCAGCGGGTTCTCCACCAGTTCCTTGAACGTCTTCATCAGCAGCGCGCCGTCGGCGCCGTCGATCGCGCGGTGGTCGAAGCTGCCGGTCGCCGACATGACGGTCGCGATCGCGAGCGCGTCGTCGACGACATAGGGCCGCTTCTCGCCCGCGCCGATCGCCATGATCATCGCCTGCGGCGGGTTGATCACCGCGGTGAACTGCTTGATCCCCATCATGCCCATGTTCGAGATGCTGGCGGTGCCGCCCTGATATTCGCTGGGCTGGAGCTTGCCCTCCTTCGCCTTCGCGGCGAGTTCGGCCATTTCGGTCGAGATTTTCGACATCGACTTGCCGCCCGCGTCGGTGATGATCGGGGTGATCAGCCCACCCGGGATGCTGACCGCGACCGAGATGTCGGCGCGGCTGTACTGGCGCATCACATCGCCGCCGAAGCTGACGTTGCACGCGGGGACGCGTTCGAGCGCGACCGCAAGCGCCTTGATCAGCATGTCGTTGACGCTCAGCTTGACCCCGCGGCTTTCGAGGCTGGCGTTAAGCTCGCCGCGCAGCTTGAGCAGCGCGTCGAGGCGGATGTCGACGGTCAGGTAGATGTGCGGCGCTTCCTGCATCGACTGGGTCAGGCGGCGCGCAATGGTCTTGCGCATGCCGCTGAGCTTGGTGTCCTCGTGCGGGATACCGAAATCGGGGATCGGACCTGCGGCGGCGGGAGCGGAGGCTGCTGCAGGCGCTGCGGCTGCAGGCGCTGCGGCTGCGGGTGCGGCGGCGCTGGCGGTGGCGGCGGGTGCCGCGGCGCCTGCCGGGGCGCCGTCGAGGTCGTCCTTGACGATGCGGCCGCCGGGACCGGTGCCGGTGATCGTCGCCAGGTCGATGCCGCGTTCGGCGGCGAGGCGTTTGGCGAGCGGGCTGGCCTTGATGCGATCGCCCTTGTCCGTCGTCCCGGCGGAAGCTGGCGCCGTTGGCGTGGGCGCACTGACGGGAGCGGCTCCAGCTTGCGCTGGGGCGACGTCTTTTACCGCAGCCGGTGCGGGCGCGGGCGCGGGCGCCGCAGCAGGCGCCGGAGCAGCCTTCGCGCTCCTCGCATCCTCACCCTCGCCCGCAATTACCGCGATGACGGTACCGACCTTTACATTGTCGGTGCCTTCGGCGACGAGAATCTGGCTGACGACGCCTTCGTCGATCGCTTCAAACTCCATCGTCGCTTTGTCGGTCTCGATCTCGGCGAGCAGGTCGCCCGATTTGACCGCGTCCCCTTCCTTGACCAGCCATTTGGCGAGCGTCCCTTCCTCCATCGTCGGCGAAAGGGCGGGCATTTTGAGTTCGATCGGCATCGTCTTTTTTGTCCCTTTTTACCTGGGGCGCGAGTCTTGCAGGACGGGCCTGCCGCTACGGTTTCTCCCTCGTCATAAGAGCATCGTTCGTCAACGTCCATCGGGGCAAACTTGCCTTTCATACGAATGTGACGCAATCTCCACGCACAAAAAGCATAGCGAGGGGTCGGGGCGATGCGGACATATCTGGTGGTGATCGACGACAGTCCCGAAGCGAGTCTGGCGCTGCGCTTTGCCGCGCGGCGCGCCGGGCGCACCGGCGGCGGCGTCATCGTGCTGGCGATCATCCCGCCGCAGGACTTTGTCGCGTTTGGCGGGGTCCAGGCGACGATCGAGGCAGAAGCGCGCGAACATGCCGAAGAACTGGTTGCTGCCGCTGCCGAAGCGGTGGTGCAGGAAGCGGGGGTGACGCCGCAGATCCTGATCAAGGCGGGCAAGCCGGCCGAAGTCGTGCGCGAGGTGATCGGCGCCAGCGACGAAATTGCCGCGCTGGTGCTGGCGACCGCGGCGTCGGGCGCGCCCGGGCCGCTGGTCGCGTATTTCACCGGACCGGATGCGGGGACGCTGCCCTGTCCGGTGATGCTGGTGCCGGGCGCGATCGACCTCGCCCGGCTCGACGCACTGAGTTAAGTCCTAGCCTCATCTTATCGCCCGTCATTGCGAGCGAAGCGAAGCAATCTCCAGCCATCGTTCATCAGCGGCGATAGCTGGAGATTGCCGCGTCGCCTTCGGCTCCTCGCAATGACGGGGTTTGCTCAGAACGTAACTGCTCGGGGCAAAGTGGCAGCGCCCTTGGCTTCATAGATCGCGAAAACCAGCACGCCGATCGCCTGGGCGACGACGACCGCGATGCCGAGTGCGGTCATCTGACCGGCAAACATGGCCAGCACCGCAAAGCTGGCGATGACCCAGCCGAGGTTGCCGACCGCGATCAAATTGGCCAGCCCCTTGCTCGGCATCTTCTGGTTCGCGACGAACAGCATCAGCAGCGCCGACGGCAGCCCGATCCAGCCCGCGACGGTCACCACTTCGGAGGGGAGGCCGAGCAGCGCGGCGACCGTCGCAGTCGCAAAGACGCAAAAGACGAACAATCCGGTGCAGGTGACGGCGTCGATGAGCAGGGTGTTTTTGAGGTTGAAGAGGGGCATTGGGGTTCTCCTGTTTGGATGACCCGCTCCATTTGCCGCCGAAAATGCGGCCAGTCGATTACGCGCGAGGTAATGGAAAAGCAGAAAGCCGGGGTATAGCTCTCGCGGCAAAGGAGACGATCATGCAACCCGCACCGCTCGGTACCCAACTCCGCGAATGGCGCAGCCGCCGCCGGATGAGCCAGATGGACTTGGCGCTCGATACCGACATGTCGACCCGGCACCTGAGCTTTATCGAAACGGGCCGGTCGAAACCGAGCGCGCAGATGCTGCAGCGGATCGCCGACTGCTTGGAAGTCCCGCACCGCGCGCGCAACGCGCTGCTGCTCGCCGCCGGCTACGCCCCCGACTATCAGGAACGCCCGCTCGACAGCCCCGAAATGGCCGGAGTCCGCGCGATTGTGGAGCATGTGCTGAAGGGTCATGAGCCTTACCCGGCGCTGGCGGTCGACCGCCACTGGAACATGATCGCCGCGAACGCCGCGATTGAGATCCTGATCGCGCAGGTGGCCCCTGCCCTGCTCGCGCCGCCGGTCAATGTGCTGCGGATCGCGTTGCATCCCGACGGGCTGGCGCCGCAGATCGTCAACCATGGCGAATGGCGCGCGCATATATTGGAGCGGATCGACGTCCAGATTGCGGCGAGCGGTGATGCGGGGCTGATCGCGCTGCGTGATGAACTGGCGGGCTATGCGGTGCGAAGCGACGACCACAGCGGCGAGCAGCGCGACAGCCATGCCAGCAGCATTGCGGTGCCGCTGGTGCTCGACACCGACGCCGGGCGGATTTCGTTCGTATCGACGGTGACGATTTTCGGCACGCCGGTCGATATCACGCTGTCAGAGCTGGCGATCGAAGCGTTTTTTCCGGCCGATGCAGAGAGTGCCGTGTTGTTAGCGAAGCTGGCGGGGAAATGATCTCCCCTCCCTGAAAGGGAGGGGTGTGGAGACTTGGCAGCTTGCTGCCTAGTCGCAGCGGGGTGGGTAAGCGGCCGGAAACAACGCCTGCGGCGACCCACCCCTAACCCCTCCCTAGAAGGGAGGGAAATCAGGTCAGCGTCGCCGCCCCTTGTGCTTGATGTTCGCCGGCCGCCCACGCTTGCCGACGACATGCTTGCCCGCCTTGTCCTTCATCCCGTCACGCCGCGGCCCGCGATTGCGGTATCCGCCCTCCGGCGCATCGGGCAGTTCAAAGCGCAGTGCGCCGCTGATCGGATTGGCGTCGATCAGCCGCAGGTCGAGCCGCTCGCCGGTGGTGAAGCTGACCCGGCCATGCTCGCTATCTAGCGTCCGCGCCTTTTCGTCATAGAAAAAGCGTTCGCTGCCCAAGGTCGACACCGGCACCAGCCCGTCGCCGCCAAGCCCGTCGACCGTCGCAAAAAAGCCGAACGGCTGCACCCCGGTGATGCGCGCCTGGACGATCTCGCCCTTTTTGGCCGACAGATAGGCCGCGACATAACGATCGACCGTCTCGCGCTCGGCCTCCATCGCGCGGCGTTCGAGCGCGCTGATCGCCTCGCCGATGCGCGACAATCCTTTGGCGTCGGCTTCGCCCAGCCCGGTGCGTTCGGGCAATCCCTTGGGCTTGCCCGGCACTTCGAGTTTGTAGCCATCGACGAGCGCGCGGTGGACGATCAGATCGGCGTAGCGGCGGATCGGCGAAGTGAAATGCGCGTAGCTGCCCAGCGCGAGGCCGAAATGGCCCGCATTGGCGGGGCCATAATAGGCCTGCGTCTGGCTGCGCAGGATCGCCTGCATGATCTCGGGTAGCCGGTCGTCTTCGGAAAAACCGTCGATCAGGCGGTTGAACACCGCGGGGGTGATCACCTGCCCCAGTGCAAAGCTCTGCTCAAAGGTTTCGAGATAATCTTTCAGGCTGACCAGTTTCTCGCGGCTCGGCGGTTCGTGGATGCGGTACATCACCGGCGATTTCTTCGCCTCGAGCGCCTTGGCCGCCGCGACGTTCGCCGCGATCATATAATCCTCGATCAGTCGCATCGAATCGAGCCGGTCGCGGACGCGGATTTCGGCGATGCCGCCCTGCTCGTCGAGGATTACCTGCCGTTCGGGCAGGTCGAGGTCGAGCGGCGCGCGGGCGGCGCGCGCCTTGGCGAGCAGCGCCCAGCAGGCCCAGAGGTTCTGGAGGGCCGGAATTATGTCGTCATCCCAGCGAATGCTGGGATCGCTGGCGTCCTGCCCGGCCTCCTGCGGCCCCAGCTTTCGCTGGGGCGACGTGGATCTATCATACGCCGCCTGCGCGTGCTCATACGCGATGTTCGCCCGCAGCCGCACCAGCGCGCGGCTGAACCGCCATGACGTCACTTTACCCTGTTTGTCGATGACCAGATGGCACGCCATCGCCGCGCGGTCCTGCCCGGCTTTCAGCGAACAGACGCCCGCCGACAAGGTTTCGGGCAGCATCGGGACGACCTGGTCGGGGAAATAGACGCTGTTGCCGCGCCGCCGCGCCTCGCGGTCGAGCGCGCCGTCGGGGCGAACGTAATAGCTGACATCGGCAATCGCGACGATCGCCCGGAAGCCGCCCTTGTTCGGGCCGTCCAGATCGGGTTCGGCCCACACCGCATCGTCATGGTCGCGCGCGTCGATCGGGTCGATCGCGACGATCGGCAGGTCGCGCAAATCCTCGCGGCCATCGGCAGTGAGCGGCAATTTCGCTGCCACTTCGGCCTCGGCGAGCGTTTCCGCGCCAAAGACGTGCGGGATTTCGTGGCGCGCGATCGCAATCATGCTCAGCGACTTGGGCGCGAAGGGATCGCCGAGGCGTTCGACGACTTTCGCCTTGATTGCGGGGCCGCGCCCGGTCAGTTCGGCGCGCACGAGGTCGCCGATATTGGCATCGCCCTTGTCGGCGACGGCAAAATCATAGCGCGCGCGCTTGTCGGCGGGGCGCAGCCACAGCATCGGCTTGCCGCCCGGCCCCATATCCTCGACGAGGACGCCGATCACCGTTTCGCCGCCCGATTGCAGCTTTTTCATCGGATATGCGGCATGGCCGCTGCCGCGTTCCTCGGTGCGTGCGAGGATGCGGTCGCCGACACCCAAAGCGCCCTTGCGGCCCTGCTCCATGACGCGAAGCCGCGGTGCCGGGCCGGCGGCTTCCCAATGTTCCGGCACCGCCCAGACCGTGCTGCCATCGATCGACGCCACACGGAGCACCGTCACGCGCGGCAATCCGCCATGTTTGTGGAACGCGCGGCCCGGCGCCAGATCGACCAGCCCCTCGTCGGTCATGTCCTTGAGCAGCGCCTTCAGCGCGATCTTGTCATTGCCGTGCAGCGCAAAATGCTTGGCGATCTCTCGCTTGCCGACGGCCTCCTTGCTCTCTTCGATAAAGCGCAGGATCTGATCCGGGCTGGGAAGACCAGCAGGCTGTTGCCGTTTCGCCAATTAATAGGTCCGCCCGATCAGCACGCGCTCGACCGCGGGTTCGCCGGTGAAGAAGCAGGTGCCGTCCGCGGGCGCGGCGCCCAGCGGGGTGTTGCGCATCGTCAGCTTGAGCGCCTTGAGCTGCTCGACGATCTTGTCGAGCGCGGCGCCGGTCGGGCGCGACCATTGCACCTCGACCCAGCCGACGAACTTGTCGTCGCCCTTGAAATGCGCGGCAAGGTCGGTGACGTCGCGGCGGATATTGGCGTCGAGACGCTGTTTCGCCTCGGCGTGCAGGCTCGTCTGGATATCCTCCAGCGTCGCGACCGCTTCGGCAACAAAATCGCCCTTCGCGACGAAAGCCGAATTGAGCTTGCCATCGTCCTTGTACAGCCGGTCGCGGCGGATCACCGCGACATTGCCGCCCGCGACGTCGCGCGGGCCGATTTCCAGAATGATCGGTGCTCCCTTCTTGACCCAGCCCCAGCGCTTGGTCTGCGCCTTGTTCGCTCCCGCGTCGAGATGGACGCGCAGCGGTTCGCGGAAGGCGTCGAGCGCCTTCAACTCGGTTTCGATGCCGCGGCAATAGTCGAGGATCGCCTGATCCTCCTCATTGTCGCGCAGCATCGGCACGATGACGATCTGGTGCGGCGCGATGCGCGGCGGACAGCGCAGGCCGTCGTCGTCGCCATGGGTCATGATCACGCCGCCGATCATCCGCGTCGACACGCCCCAGCTCGTCGTGTGGCACAGCGAATGGCCGCCGTCCCTGTCCTGATAGCGGATGCCTGCGGCCTCGGCGAAACCGGTGCCGAGATAATGCGAGGTGCCGGCCTGCAGCGCCTTGCCATCCTGCATCATCGCTTCGATCGAATAGGTGGCGACGGCGCCCGGAAAACGCTCATTCTCGGGCTTTTCGCCCGCGATCACCGGCATCGCCAGCACGCCTTCGGCAAAGGCGCGATACATTTCGAGCGCGCGCAGCGTTTCGGCCATCGCGTCATCCTTGTCGGCGTGCGCCGTATGCCCCTCCTGCCACAGGAATTCGCTGGTCCGCAGGAACATGCGGGTGCGCATTTCCCAGCGGACGACGTTGGCCCACTGGTTGACCTTCAGCGGCAGGTCGCGCCAGCTCTGCACCCAGCGGCTCATCGCGGCGCCGATCACCGTCTCCGATGTCGGGCGGACGATCAGCGGTTCTTCCAGCCTGGCTTCGGGATCGGGGATCAGCTTGCCTTTGCCGTCACCGATCAGGCGGTGATGGGTGACGACCGCCATTTCCTTGGCAAAACCATCGACATGGTCGGCTTCCTTCTCAAAGAAGCTCAAGGGGATGAACAGCGGGAAATAGCAATTCTGGACCCCGGCATCCTTGATCGCGGCGTCCATCACCGTCTGGATGCGTTCCCAGATGCCATAGCCCCATGGCTTGATCACCATGCAACCGCGCACCCCCGATTCCTCGGCCAGATCGGCTTCGGCAATGACATCCTGATACCAGGCCGCGAAATCGGCCTGCCGGGTTACGCTGAGCGCATGCTTGACCATGGAATATCCGTTATATCTGTCGTGGCGGGCGGGGAACCGCCCGGCGTTTACTTGTTTGCGAGTTCCGCCTTGAGCGCGGCCACTTCGGCCTTGAGCGCGGCAATCTCGGCGTCCTTGGCTTTGCTGCCGCCCGCGCCTGGAATGAAGGCACCCGCCGCCTGCTGGAACATTTCCATATTGCGCCGGGTCAATTCGGCGAGCGGGTTCGACCCCAGCACGCCGTCAAAGGCGGCACGGACATCCTGCTGGTTCTTGCGGAACGCGGTCATCGATGCTTCCAGATATTGCGGGACCATCGATTGCATCTTGTCGCCGTACATGCCGATCAGGTGGCGCAGAAAATTGACCGGCAACAGCGTTTCGCCGCGCGTTTCCTCGTCCATGATGATTTGGGTCAGGACATTGTGGGTGATGTCTTCGCCGCTCTTGGCATCGACGACACGAAACTCGCGGCCGTCGCGGACCATCGTGCCGAGATCCTCGAGCGTGATGTAACAGCTGCGCTCGGTATCATAGAGCCGTCGGTTGGCATATTTCTTGATCGTGACGACGCCATCATCTGCTGCCGTCTTGGACTTCGCCATGTCTGTTTTGCTCCCATGGCCCGTGAGACAATCGACTTCGTCGCGTCGGGCGTAACCGTATAGCCGGTCAATAGCATCAATTTATGATGCATCGCAACATGGCGTCGCGATGGCCCCGCGAGCGCTGCCCGATTCGGCGGGTTCCAGCCCGCGCGCCCGGATCGCAGCGTCCTGCATCGATTGGCGGCGCGTCTGGCGACCCTCGCCCGTGCCTCGGCAGTTTTCTGGCGTTTAAGCAAGATCGTTTCCCATGAAACCGATTGATCGACATAAACGAAGGCATGAATAGTTCGTGACAAGCCATTCATTTCACCGCGCGATCAAACCGCCCCGCCTCCCCGGCGCGCCCGCGTCCGGCGGCTTGTTGCAAAAATGGCACAGCGGCAGACGCTAAGCGTACCGGTGTAAGATTTATGCCATCAAACTCTTGTGCGGCCGCCACTTTCACGCTTTCTTGTCGCCAAGCCGTCCTGCTTTGTCGGACGGCCAACCGGGGAGTATATAATGACCAAGTCGCACCTGTTTCTGGGTGCTGCTGCCTTTGCAGTAGCGATTTCTGTAAGCCAGCCTGCGTTTGCGCAAGATGCGGCAGCCGACACGGCTGCGTGCGTCGATGCCAACAACGACGGTGTCTGCGATTCCGAAGCCAATGACGATGACCGTGGCACCATCGTGGTGACCGGCACGCGCATTCGTCTTCGCAATCTGGAGTCGATCGAGCCGACCACGACTCTCGACAATCGCCAGCTTCGCGAGCGCAATTTTACCAACGTCGCTGATGCATTGAACGAATTGCCCAACTTTCGCGGCAGCGTGACGCCGCAAGGCGCCCAGGGCTTTGGCCAGGGGGTCAATTTCGTCAACAGCTACGGCTTGGGCTCCAACCGCACCCTGACACTGTTCAATGGCCGCCGTTTCGTCAGCTCGAACGTCGCGACGATCTTTGCGAACGCCGGTGCCGGTACGCAGGTCGATCTCAACGTGCTGCCAAGCATCTTGACTGACCGCGTCGAAACGCTGAGCGTCGGCGGTGCGCCGACCTATGGTTCTGACGCTATTTCGGGTGTCGTAAACGTCATCCTGCGGACACGGATGACCGGAGCCGAGTTTGCGGTCAAAGCGGGCGTTACGGAAGAAGGCGACAACGGGAATTATAACTTCTCCGGTATCGTCGGCAAAAATTTCCTCGATGACCGGCTGAACGTCACCTTGGCGTTTTCGCATGACGAGGTTGACGGCGTGGTGTTCAACGACCGCGAATTTTTGCGTCGTCGCATCGGCGGTGCAACCAACCCGTCGACCGCGCAAAATGGCTCGCTGCGCTTCCCCGGCATCAACTCCACCAACGATGGCCGCCTGAACACGGGTATCGGTTTCAACAACAGCGCGACCGACGGCAATCCCGGCGTCGTCCTGATCCGCGAAGTCAATATCCCCTTCCTGACGCCCGGCGGCCTGATCACCGGCACCAATTTGGCCGGCGCGGGGACCAATCCGCTCAACCCGGCGGTTCCTTTCGGCGTTCGCACGGCGTTTGGTTTGCAGTTTGACACCAACGGCAACCTTGTTCCGTTCAACCAGGGCATTGTTTTCCCCGGCACATCGGGTTCGGGCGGCGATGGCTTCACCTTCGCCGACTACACCCAGATCACGTCGGACCTGAACCGCACCACCGGCAACGCTTTCCTGACGTTCGACCTGACCCCGAATGTCCAGTTCTTTTTCGAAGGCACATATTACCGGTCGCGTGCCGACGAACTGACGCAGCAGCCGACGTTCAACAGCTCGCTGTTCGGCGGCCTCAGCGGCGCGCTGACTTTCTCGGTCGACAATCCGTTCCTGACCACGCAGGCGCGGAACGCGCTGGTGTCGCGCGGGGTCACAACATTCAGTGTCTCGCGCGCATCGGATGATTATGCCGACCTGACCGGGTTCAACAAGACCCGGCTTTACAACCTTGTCGGGGGCTTCAAGGGCGACTTCAGTATTTTCGGCAAGTCGCTGAATTTCGAAACCTATCTCGGCCACGGCAGCACCAAGAGCCGCGATTTCGGGCAGGATCTGAATGCTCAGAATTTCATCAACGCAACCAATGTGACCACCGTGAACGGTCAGATTGTTTGCACCACCGCACAAACACGACCCGGTGGTTTTGCTGCTCCGGGCGGCACCCCGATTGCCGATCCGAACTGCGTGCCGCTCAACGTCTTCGGCGAGGGGCGTGCCTCGCAAGCCGCGCGTGACTATATCATCGAGGATTTCGTGACCGTCAGCGAGCAGCGCCAGACGGTGTTCCAGGCCAACCTCGGTGGCTCCCTGTTCGACCTGTGGGCGGGGCCGGTCGGCTTCAACCTCGGTTACGAGTATCGCAAGGAATTTGCGAGCTTCACGCCCAGCGATTTCCAGCAAGCGGGCCGTGGCCGCTCGGTGCCGATTACGGCGTTGGCAGGTTCGTATACCCTCAATGAGGTGTTTGGCGAACTCTCGATCCCGCTGGTCAGCGAAGAGAATGATGTTCCGGTCATTCACAGTGCATCGATTATCGGCCGCGGCCGCTATTCGGACAACACCGTGAACGGCGGATTCTTCTCCTACACCGTTGGCGGCAATATTGCCCCCATTCCGGATATCGAGTTCCGAGGGAACCTGACCAAGTCGTTCCGTTCGCCGGCAATCACCGAACTGTTTTTGCCGACGGTCAACACCTTCGCTTTCGTGCCTGACCTGTGCCAGCCGTCTGCCCGAAATGCCGGCCCGGCGCCGGCGATCCGTGCCGCCAACTGCGCGGCGTTCATCGCTGCGTTTCCTGGGACAGACTTCAATTCGCCCGATCCTGCATCGACAGCCAGCGTTCCGGCCCAGTCGGGCGGGAACCCGAACCTCAAGAACGAACAGGCGGACAGCTACAGCTTTGGCGTGATCTTGCGCCCGCGCTTCATTCCGCGCCTTTCGATCACCGCCGACTATATCGACATCACGCTGAATGATCCTATTGCGAACCTTACCATCGCCCAGATTGCGTCGGGCTGTTTCGACAATGCGAATTTTGATGCCTCGGACCCGGCCAACGGAAACAGCTTCTGCTCGCAGATCAATTATGGGCCAAATGGTCGCGTACAAGGCGATCCGCAGAACCCGGCGGTGATCAGCGGGTTCGTCAACGGCAACCAGATCAAGTTCAGCGGCATCCAGGGAACGATCGACTATAATGTGCCGCTCTTCTCAGGCACGCTCTCGCTCGGTGGCGACATGCTCTATGTGCGCCGCCGCCTGGTCGACATAACGGGCGTGGCACCGAGCCGGACCGATGGAATTATCGGCGATCCGGAATTTTCGGGTCAGGCCCGCCTTCGCTATGCGCAAGAAGACTTCGGCACTACGCTAACGGTTACTTATACCGGCGAGCAGCTTTTCAACCGTTTGAATCGCGCGACCGGGGTGGCCGGATCGGGTCCGGATGCGCGTGAAATCGACAAGCTGAAAGATTATGTCGTGGTCAGCGCTGGGATCTTCTTCGATCCGGTCGATGATTTCCGGCTGACGCTGTCGGTGACCAATTTGTTCGATCGCCAGGGCGAAAGCTATTTTGGTGAGCTGATCCCTGCCAGCTTCAACGATACGCTCGGCCGCCGCTTCCAGATCAGCGCACGCGCTAAGTTCTGAGGCTGAACACCGCGGAAACCAAGAAGGGGCGCCTTTCGGGGCGCCCCTTTTTTTGGCCATCGGTCGTCAGACCTATTTAGGACCAGCCCCGCTCGAACCGCATCCGCAG
This sequence comes from Sphingopyxis sp. L1A2A, assembly GCF_005502465.1. Lineage (GTDB taxonomy): Bacteria > Pseudomonadota > Alphaproteobacteria > Sphingomonadales > Sphingomonadaceae > Sphingopyxis. The sequence continues at coordinate 141,966 of NZ_SCOT01000003.1, read as the reverse complement.
CCCCGTCAGCAGCTCATACTGCGACAGCCCGCTGCGCGCGGCGATGGCAGCAAGGTCGTAATCGATCGTCAGCCAGTGGCCCTCGTTCAGCCCTCGTGCTTCGCTGGCATCGAAAGCGGTCAGGTCCATCGACACGCGGCCAACGAGCGGCAGCGCCTGCCCTTGCCACGTCGCACCCCCGTTGCCCGCGTGGCAGCGCAGATAGCCGTCGGCATAGCCCATATTCACCACCGCGATCCGGCTGTCGCGCGGCGCGGTCCATGTCGCACCATAGCCAACCGTCTCGCCCGCCGGGACTGTCCGCACTTGCAGCACCCGCGCCTCGGGAAAGACGACCTGCCGGATATGCCCTGCCGCCTCGGCGCGCGGTGTTCCCCCATAAAGGGCAAGCCCGGGCCGGGTCAGATCGAAACCATAGTCGGCGCCCAGACAGATGCCCGCACTGTTCGCAAGGCTGTAGCGCCGCGCTGGAATCTGGTCGCGGAGCGTGCGAAAGGCCGCAAGTTGCCGCGCGTTCTGATCGCTATCCTCGTCCGCCGACACCAAATGGCTGAGCAGCGTTTCGATCGCGAGGCCGTCGAGCGCGCCGCCCGTCGCCTCGTCGATCCGCAAGCCGAGCCGGTTCATCCCGGTGTCGACCATGACGTCGCACGGCCGTCCCTCGCCCGCCGCGCGCCAGCGCCGCACCTGTTCGACGCTGTTCAGCACCGGACGCGCCGGAAGCAGGCGCGCGGCGACCATATCGCCCTCACCCACGCCATGCAGAACCGACAGCGACACCCCCGCGGGCAGCGGCATCAGCGCCGCGGCCTCGCCCCAAGTGGCGACGAAAAAATCGCGGCAGCCCGCGCCGACCAGCTGCCGCATCACGTCGCGCGCGCCAAGGCCATAACCATCGGCCTTGAGCGCCGCGCCGCACGCCGCCGCGCCGCCCTGTGCCGCCAGCCAGCGCCAGTTGGCGACGAGCGCGTCGGACGAAAGGCGCAGGCGAAGCGGTGACGGCACGTCAATCATGCCCGTGCCCTTATACGGGTTCGCAGATGGCGCCAATGGGCTGGATCAGGCCGCGGGCGGCGGCGCGGACGGCCGTTTGTCCCATTGCCCCTCGACCGGATCCTTCAGCATGAAGGCGGTCACCAGAAACGCGACCAGCACCACGAACCAGGTGTACCACAGCCCGGCATAGGCATCGCCGGTCTTGGCGATGATGAAGCTGGCGATCAGCGGCAGGAAACCGCCGAAATAGCCGGTGCCGATATGATAGGGGATCGACAGCGACGAATAGCGGACATGCGGCGGGAACATCTCCGACAGCAGCGCCGCGACCGGGCCATAGGTAAAGCCCGACAGCGCGCTGAGCCCGAGCAGCGCGAGAAAGATCACCGCGATGCTGCCCCAGCCGGGGATCTGCTTGGCGAAATCATAGCCGCTTGCCTCCAGCGCGGGTTGCAGCAGCGCCGGGTCTTCGCTCGCCACCTCGCGGTCGCCGATGCGGATTTTGACGCTGTCGAAGCCGCTGTCGGTCTGGGCGACGGTGTATGGCACGCCCAGCTTGGTGAGCTCGCCCAGCGTCTTGCCGCACGCGGTTTCTTGTTTCTGGGCAAAAGGATCGAAACTGCACTGCGATCCGGCGACGGTCACCGGAGCGCGTGCGGCGGCGGCCTGCAACGACGGGTTGGCGACGCTACCCATCCACCAGAACAGCGGAAACAATAGCACCAGCGTCGCCGCATAGCCCCACACAATCGGCTTTTTGCGCCCCAGGCGATCGGACAGATGTCCAGCCCAGATGAAAAAGCCCATGCCGACCGCGGCGGCGAATCCGACGATGATTTCGGCGGCGGTGTCCTCGACCTTCATCGGGCCTTTCAGGAAGGACAGGCCCGAGAACATCGCGGTGTACCAGATGACGGTCAGGCCGGCGGCGATCCCGAACAGCGCGATAAAGATGCGGCGCGGATTGCCCGGATAGGTGAAACTTTCCTTGAGCGGGTTCTTCGCGAGTTCACCCTGCGCCTTCATCGCCTGAAACACCGGGCTTTCGGACAGTTTGAGCCGCATCCACAGCGAAATGGCGAGCAGGATCAGCGACAACAGGAACGGCACCCGCCAGCCCCAGCTTTGCCACACCGCATCGGGCATCAGCGCCTTGCACCCCAGCACCACGATCAGGCTGAGCACAAAGCCGCCGACGACGCTCGCCTGGATAAAGCTGGTGTAGAAGCCGCGCTTTCCGGGCGGCGAATGTTCGGCGACATAGACAGCCGCGCCGCCATATTCGCCGCCGAGCGCCAGCCCTTGCAAAATACGCAGCAGGATGACGATGATCGGCGCCGCGATGCCGATCGTCGCCGCCGACGGGATCATGCCGACCCCCGCGGTCGCGACGCCCATCAGGGTGACGGTGACCAGAAACGTATATTTGCGCCCCAGCCGGTCGCCGAGGAAGCCGAACAGCACCGCGCCGAGCGGACGAAAGCCGAAGCCGACCGCAAACCCCGCCCAGACGAGCAAGGTTTCCAGCGTCGCATTGTCGCTGGGGAAAAACGCCTTGCCGATGATCGCGGCGAGCGTGCCGTAGATGAAGAAATCATACCATTCGAACACCGTGCCCGCCGACGAGGCGGCGATGACCATGCGGATTTCTTTCTGGGTCGGTTCGTAGATGGCGCCCGCGGCACTGGCTTCGGTCATGTAATTTTGGCTCCCCCGCCCGCTTTGTTCTGCGACTGTAATAGCCACTGTTCGGCCTTGCACAAGCATGCGCTTGGGCGCAGCATCGACGCCATGACGCGCTTTATCGACCTGTCGATTCCGATCACCAACGACGTCATCTCTGACCCGCCGGTGATGCGGCCGAACATCACCTATATGACCCACGAAAACACGTGGGAGCAGATCGCGATGTTTTTCCCCGGCCTGACCAAGGCCGACCTGCCCGATGGCGAAGGCTGGGCGGTCGAGAGCCTGACGCTCAGCACCCACAATGGCACCCATATGGACGCGCCATGGCATTATCATTCGACCACCGACAGCGGCGCGACCCCTGCCCCGTCGATCGACGAAGCACCGCTTGACCTGTTCTTTCGTCCCGGGGTGAAGCTCGACTTCTCCGACCGCCCGCACGGCCATGTCATCAGCGGCGCCGAGGTTGCAGCCGAACTCGCGCGCATCAGTCACGACCTGCAACCGCTCGATATCGTCCTTGTCCAGTCGGGCGCCGTGTACGGCACCGACAATTTCACCGATCAGGGCTGCGGCATGGGCGCCGAAGCGACGCTGTACCTGACGGAGCGCGGCGTCCAGGTCGTCGGCACCGATGCGTGGAGCTGGGACGCGCCGTTCAGCCACACCGCGCGGCGCTGGGCCGAAACACGCGACCCCGCGATCATCTGGGAGGGGCATAAGGCAGGGCGCATCCGGCCCTATTACCAGATCGAAAAGCTCACCAACCTGGCGGCGATCCCGGCGACGGGTTTCACCTTCAGCTGCTTTCCGGTAAAAATCGAACGCGCGAGCGCCGGGTGGATCCGGGCGGTGGCGTTTGTCGAGGATTGAGGTTCGGGCGCCTTTTTAGGCGTTGTCGAATGACCGAAATCGACCGATTGCGGACATAGCCCATTCTTCCTCCCTCCCCTTGAGGGAGAGATACGAAGGCTTGGCAGCTTTGCTGCCTAGCCGCAGTTGAGAGGGGGTCTACCCCGCGGGCGGTCCACCCCCTCACCAAGCTTCGCTAGCTCCTTGCGGAGCAAGCTGCGCTATCCTCTCCCTCAAGGGGAGAGGATATCATGGCCACTTCCCACCCCAAATCCGCCTTTAAGGCCGATTACAAATTCACCGTCGCTAGCATCGACAACGTCCACCCGCCGAGCGCCAGCAAGGTAATCCAGGTCGCCGCCACCCCGATCTGCCGCGTGACCGGCGGCTTGCCAGGCTCGACCGGAGCATGCAGCCCCGCGATATCGCGACGCGGCCGATCAGGAACAGCGCGCCGATCACCATCAGCGCCATATGATTGGCGCGCGCGGTTTCGAGCAGGCCGAGCAGGATGACGACGATCGGTGCATGTTCGGCCAGATTGCCATGACTGCGGCTGGCGGCGATCAGCTTGGCGTCGCCATGATCGCCGAACGCAGCTTTGAGGCGCAGCCGCTGGCGCACCGTCAGCATCGCGGTGAACAACAAGAGCAGCGCGCAAACGGCGCCGACAAAGGCGGTTACCGGCAAGGTCATATTCTGTCTCCCCCCAATGATCCTGCCCGACAGCCTAACCGACCCGGCGCCGCTTGGCACGACCAATCGCTCCTATTCGCGTGGCTTTTTGTTCAGCTCGGTATCGAGGAATTGCAGGATCCGCTCCGACACCGGGCCGCGGCTGACCTTGTCGCCCAGGCTGACCGATCCCATCGGATAGAAGTGCCCGAACCCCGGTACCCAGGCGATCTCGGCGGCGACGCCCTTGCCCGCCAGCGCCGCAGCAGTATGCCGGGTGCCGTTCAGCACCCCCGCAAAGTCATTCTGCCCCAGGATCAGCAGCGCCGGCGCCCTGCCGCTCTGCGTCGTTTCGTACAGATTATAGCCGCTGATCCCGCCCGACAGCGACACCACCGCTTTGGCCGGAACGCCGATGCCATAAGCGGTGTTGAGCGCGGTGATCGCCCCCGCCGAAAAGCCGCCGAGCGCCAGTCGCTCGCCATCGACGCCATATTCGGCGGCGCGGGTGCGCACGAAATTCGCCGCCATCGCCATGTCGTCGGCAGCGGCAAAGGTGGTGTGCCAATAATGGGTCAGCGTCGTCTCGTCGAATGGCGGCAATGCCATCAGCCGCCGCACCTCCTCGATCCGCTCGATATTCTGCGGCGCGAGGTTCATCGCCCTGGGCACGATGCGTTTGTCGTCGAGCGGGCGGACGAGGCCCGGCACTTCGTGGATCAGGCGGTAATCGATCGAAAAACAGGCATAGCCTGCGCGCGCGAAGGTGCGGCAATAATCGGCCATCGAACTGTCCTGCGCGCCCTCTGACGTAAAGACAAAATCGCCTTTGCTGCCGCGGTGGACGCGCCGCCGAACGCCATGACGATCGCGGGACGATCGGTCAGCGGCTTGCCGTCTGCCGCCGGGCGATAGGCATCGAGCAGCAGGTCGCGGGCCTTGGCACCGTCGGTCGCCACCCCGACCGGAGCGCGGCCGTAAACGACATCGCGCGTCACCATGACATCATAGGCGCGCTTGGCCGGTTCCTGCGCCGCCACGGTCGGCGCCGCCAACGCGATCGTGATCGCCGCCGCGATCATCACTGCCCGAAACGCCATTGCCGATCTCCCCTGATTGTCTTTTGCGCCAAGCCTATGCCATTCGGGCGGGGCTCGACAAGTGGGGGCTAGCTAACCGCTCGCGCGCCGCCGCGCTGCACCGCAAATGAGCTAGTCCGCCGGGGCGATCAGAACAGCCGCGATCCGTTCGGGACCGGCACGTCGGGCGCAAACAGGATCACCGCGCCGTCCTCGTCAGCAAAGCCGAGCGTCAGCACTTCGGACAGGAACTTGCCGATCTGGCGCGGCGGGAAATTGACCACCGCGGCGACCTGTCGCCCCGGCAAGTCTTCGATGGCATAGCGATCAACGATCTGCGCGCTGCTTTTCTTGATGCCAATGGCGGGACCGAAATCGATCTTCAGCTTGAACGCCGGTTTGCGGGCTTCGGGGAAGGGTTCGGCCTCGACGATGGTGCCGATGCGAATGTCGACCCGGAGGAAGTCGTCGAAGGTGATTTCGGGTGCCGCGACCGCGTCGGCGTCATGATTTATGTGCATTCCAACAAACTCCGTCATTGCGAGCGTAGCGAAGCAATCCAGACTAGGCGTAAACCGCTCTGGATTGCTTCGCTACGCTCGCAATGACGAGGAGCTTCAGTCTCACTCCATCTCCAAAATCACCGCATCGACCGCCAGGCTGTCGCCCTGCGCGGCATTGACGGCCTTCACCGTGCCGGTCTTTTCGGCGCGCAGGATATTCTCCATCTTCATCGCCTCGACCGTCGCCAGCGGCTGCCCCGCCTCGACCTTGTCGCCCGCGCCGACATGCAGCGCGACGAGCAGGCCGGGCATCGGGCAGATCAGAAAGCGCGACAGATCGGGCGGAATTTTTTCGATCATATGCTGGGTCAGCGGCGCGACATGCCACGGCAATACCCGCACGTCATGGATGCGCCCGCGCGTCGTCATGCGCCAGCCCGTGCGCGTCTTCGCAACCTTGACCGCCAGCTCGCTGTCGTCGATCTCGGCGATCACCAGTCGGTCGCCCGGCGTATATTCCAGCGCGATGTCGATCTTGTCGTCATCGACCTTGATGTGTTTGTGGCCCAGCTTCACCTTATGCTCGGTCCCGCCGACGGTGACCTGCCATTTGGCCGGCGGATCGAGCCGGTCGCCGAGCTGGCCGTCGGTGCGCCGGGCGCGGTCGGCTTCGGCAGACGCCATGAAGCCCGCAATCGCCGCCAGCGCGCGGACGATATGCGCCTCGGTCGCGGCGCCGTGGAAACCGTCGGGATATTCCTCGGCGATAAAGCCCGTCGTCAGTTCGCCCGAGCGAAAGCGCGGGTGCTGCATGATCGCCGACACGAAATCGATATTATGGCCGAGCCCCTCGATCTCGAAGCGGTCGAGCGCCGCGATCTGCTTGTCGGCCGCCTCGTCGCGCGTTTCGCCCCAAGTCACCAGCTTGGCGATCATCGGGTCGTAAAAGATCGACACCTCGCCGCCCTCCTCGACCCCCGCATCGACGCGCACCCCGTCCTCGCCGCGCGCGTTGCCCGCCCACGCCGGAACCGGCGTGCGATAGCGTACGAGCCGCCCGGTCGAGGGCAGGAAGCCGCGATAGGGATCCTCGGCATAGACGCGGTTCTCGATCGCCCAGCCGTCGATCTTGACGTCGTCCTGCGTCATTGCGAGCTTTTCGCCCGCGGCGACGCGGATCATCTGCTCGACCAGGTCGATGCCGGTAATCGCCTCGGTCACCGGATGCTCGACCTGCAGCCGCGTGTTCATTTCGAGGAAGTAGAAGCTCTCGCCCGTGGGGTCGGCGCCCGACACGATCAGCTCGACGGTGCCCGCGCTGTAATAGCCGACCGCCTTCGACAGCGCGACGCACTGTTCGCCCATTGCCTTGCGCATCTTCTCGGTCACGAACGGCGACGGCGCTTCTTCTACGACCTTCTGATGGCGACGCTGGATCGAACATTCGCGCTCGTTCAGATACAGCACATTGCCGTGCTGATCGCCGAGGATCTGGATCTCGATATGGCGCGGGTTGAGGATGAATTTCTCGATGAAGACGCGGTCGTCGCCAAAGCTGTTGAGCCCCTCGCGCTTGACGCTCTCGAAGCCTTCGCGGACGTCCTTTTCGTCATAGGCGAGCCGCATGCCCTTGCCGCCGCCGCCCGCCGACGCCTTCATCATCACCGGATAGCCGATCTCGTTGGAGATTTTCACGGCATGTTCGGTGTCGTCGATCTCGCCAACGAAACCGGGGACAACATTAACCCCCGCTTCCTTCGCCAGCTTCTTCGACTCGATCTTGTCGCCCATCGCCGCGATTGCGTTCACCGGCGGGCCGATGAAGGCGATATTTTCCTTCGCCAGCGCCTCGGCAAAGCTGGTGCGTTCGGACAGAAAGCCATAGCCCGGATGCACCGCCTCGGCGCCGGTCGCCTTGCACGCGGCAATGATCTTGTCGGCGACCAGATAGGATTCGGACGCGGGCGACGGCCCGATATGCACCGCCTCGTCGGCCATCTGCACGAACGGCGCGCGCGCGTCAGCGTCCGAATAAACGGCGACGGTCGCGATGCCCATGCGCCGCGCGGTCTTGATGACGCGGCAGGCGATTTCGCCGCGGTTGGCGATCAGGATTTTCTTGAACATCAATATTCCTCGACAAGTGCCTGGAGTTCGGCGGTCCGCGCCTTGGTCAGTCGGGCCATGCAACCGCTGTGCAACATCGGCGCCATGCTGCCGCCGCGCGCCGCAAAGCTCTCACCCAGACATTGCTGATCGCGGTAGGTCAGCCACGCGCGCTGCGCCGCCAGCAATGCTTCGTAATGCGTCGGTTGGGTGTCGTAGCTGCGGTCGATATCCTTGTCGCGCGCCTTGAGCACCACGACGGTCTGCTTGTACTGCGCGTTGAGTTCGGCGTCGGCGGCACCATAATCCTTCTGCGCGCAATAGTTCATTTCGACTTGATAGCGCTGATTGTCGCAATCGATCGGCGGATCATCGGCTGTCGGGACAAGCAGCAGGAGTGCAGCGAGGATCACTCCGCAGCCTCCATCTGCGCGCTCTGCCGCATCGGCTCTTCGCTCTCCATCGGCCGCAGCCCCAGCTTGGCAAACAACGCCGCGTCCTTGCTGTCGCCCGCATTCGCCGTTGTCAGCAATTTGTCGCCGGTGAAGATACTATTCGCGCCCGCCATGAAGCAGAGCGCCTGCGTCGCCTCCGACATGCTCTCGCGCCCCGCGCTCAACCGCACCATGCTCAGCGGCATCGTGATGCGCGCGACCGCGACGGTGCGGACGAATTCGATGTCGTCGATCTTGGCGAGCGGGGTGTCGGCCAGCATGTCGCCGAGCACCGTCCCCTTCACCGGCACCAGCGCGTTGATCGGCACGCTGCCCGGATGTTCGGGCAGCGTCGCGAGCGCGTGGATGAAGCCGACGCGGTCGGCGCGCGTCTCGCCCATGCCGACGATGCCGCCCGAACAGACGTTGATCCCGGCGCTGCGTACTTCCTCCAGCGTGTCGAGCCGTTCCTGAAACGTGCGCGTCGTGATGACATTGCCGTAATTTTCCGGCGAAGTGTCAATGTTATGGTTGTAATAATCGAGCCCCGCGACCGCGAGCGTCTGCGCCTGCTCCTTGCTCAGCATGCCCAGCGTCATGCATGTTTCCATGCCCATCTGGCGCACGCCTTCGATCATCTCGACGATCGCGGGCATGTCGCGGTCCTTGGGGTTGCGCCACGCGGCGCCCATGCAGAAGCGCTGCGACCCCGAATCCTTCGCCTGCGCCGCGGCTTGCAGCACCGCGCGGACGTCCATCAGCTTGGTGGCCTTGAGCCCGCTGTCGGCGCTCTTGGACTGCGAGCAATAGCCGCAATCCTCGACGCAGCCGCCGGTCTTGATGCTGAGCAGGGTGCAAAGCTGGATTTCGCCGCGCGCATGATGCCGCCGGTGAACGCTTTGCGCCTCCCACATCAGTTCGTCGAATGGGAGGTCGAAGAGGGTGGCGATTTCTTCGCGGGTCCAGTCGGTCCTGCTCTCCCCTCCCGCTTGCGGGAGGGGTCGGGGGAGGGCCTGTTTAGTGGAGAGCGACGCAGACATGCCCTCCCCTAGCCCCTCCCGCAAGCGGGAGGGGGATTTGGTCAGTTCTTCAGTCACGCAGCTTCTCCAATCGGCGGCATATTATGCCCCAGCAAGCGCAGCACATCGGCGGCGCATTCGACGACATTCGACCCCGGCCCATAAATCCCCTGCACCCCGGCATCGCGCAGGAAATCATAATCCTGCGGCGGGATCACCCCGCCCGCGATCACCTTGATGTCGGTGCGCCCGGCTTCGCGCAGCCTGTGGATAAGTTCGGGGATAAGTGTCTTGTGCCCCGCCGCCAGGCTCGACGCGCCGACGACATCGACGCCGCTGTCGAGCGCCAGCACCACCGTCTCGTCGGGGGTCTGGAACAGCGGTCCCGACACGATGTCGAACCCCATGTCGCCGAACGCCGACGCGATGACATTGGCGCCGCGGTCGTGGCCGTCCTGCCCCATTTTGGCGATGAGCAGCTTGGGCCTGCGACCGAGCCGCCGCGTCACCGCCTCGACCCCGTCAAGCACCTGCGCCCAGCGCGCGTCGCCCTCGTAAGGCGCGGCATAAACGCCCTTCACCGGGGTCGGCTGGGTGCCGTAACGGTCGAAACTTTCCTCCATCGCCGACGAAATCTCGCCCAGCGTCGCGCGCGCGCGCGCCGCTTCGACTGCGAGCGCCAGCAGGTTGTTCTCGATGCTCGACGGCTTGGCCGCGCCATCGCGCAGCGCCGTCAGCGCCGCCTGACACGCCGCCTCGTCGCGGTTCGCCTTTGTCTTCTTGATCCGCGCGATCTGACCATCGCGCACCTTGGCGTTGTCGACCTCGAGCGTTTCGAGCAGGTCTTCGTCCTTCAGGCGATATTTGTTCACTCCGACGATCACATCGTCGCCGCGATCGACCCGCGCCTGCCGCGCCGCCGCCGCGGTCTCGATCATCGCCTTGGGCCAGCCTGCCGCGACCGCCTTCGCCATGCCGCCTTCGGACTGGACGCGGTCGATGATCTCCTGCGCCTTATCGACCAGCTCCTGCGTCAGCGCCTCGACATAATAGCTGCCGCCGAGCGGATCGACGACCTTGGTCATCCCTGTCTCTTCCTGGATCACGATCTGGGTGTTGCGCGCGATGCGGGCCGAAAAATCGGTCGGCAGTGCGATCGCTTCGTCGAGCGCGTTGGTGTGCAGCGACTGGGTGCCGCCCAGCATCGCCGCCATCGCCTCGATCGTCGTGCGCATCACATTGTTGTAGGGATCCTGCTCGGTCAGCGACACGCCCGACGTCTGACAATGCGTGCGCAGCATCTTCGACCGTTCGTCCTGCGCTCCTAACGTGGTCATCGCGCGGTGCCACAACACCCGCGCTGCGCGCAGCTTGGCGATTTCCATGAAGAAATTCATGCCGATCGCGAAAAAGAAGCTCAGCCGCCCGGCGAACTTGTCGATGTCCAGCCCCGACGCGACACCATATTTCACATATTCCATGCCGTCGGCGATGGTGAAAGCTAGCTCCTGCACCTGCGTCGCGCCGGCTTCCTGCATATGATAGCCGGAGATCGAGATGCTGTTGAACTTGGGCATCTCGCGCGATGTGTAGCCAAAGATGTCGCTGATGATCCGCATGCTCGGTTCGGGCGGATAGATGTACGTGTTGCGGACCATGAACTCCTTCAGAATGTCGTTCTGGATCGTCCCGTCGAGCAGCTTGCGATCGACCCCCTGCTCCTCCCCCGCGACGATGAAGAACGCCAGGATCGGGATCACTGCGCCGTTCATCGTCATGCTGACCGACATCTGATCAAGCGGGATGCCGTCGAACAGGATCTTCATATCCTCGACGCTGTCGATCGCGACCCCCGCCTTGCCGACGTCGCCGGTGACGCGCGGGTGGTCGCTGTCATAGCCGCGGTGGGTGGCAAGATCGAAGGCGACACTGAGGCCTTTCTGCCCCGCAGCTAGGTTGCGGCGATAGAAAGCGTTCGATTCCTCGGCGGTCGAAAAGCCAGCGTACTGCCGGATCGTCCATGGCCGTCCCGCATACATCGAGGCGCGCACGCCGCGGGTGAAGGGCGCGAAACCGGGGAGGCCGGGGTCTTCTCGCACGTCCTCCGCGGTGTAGAGCGGCTTGACGGCAATCCCCTCCGGCGTGTGCCAGGTGAGGTCTTTGCCCTTCACCTCTTTGGCGGCGGCTTCAGCCCATTGGTCCAGGGTCGGTTTGTTGGTCATATGCAGTCTCTAGTCCCAAACCCCCTCTCCCCTTGCGGGAGAGGGATGCGAAGACTTGGCGGCTTTGCCGCCTAGTCGTAGCTGGGAGAGGGGTCGCGAGCCGCAGGCTCGCCAACCAACCCCTCTCCAAGTTCCGGTAGGGGACAAGTCCCCAACCTCCACTTTCCTCCCCCGCAAGGGGGGAGGAGCAATTAATGCGCCCCCTTCGGCGTCTCCATAATCTCGGTCAGCACCCCGCCCATATCCTTGGGATGCAGGAAGAAAATCAACGTCCCATGCGCCCCGATCCGCGGCTCGCCCAGCACCCGCTTGCCCAGCGCCTCAAACGCGGCCTTGGCGGCGTGGATGTCGGGCACTTCGTAGCACAGATGATGCTGCCCGCCCGCGGGGTTCTTCTGCAGGAAAGCGGCGATCGATGCATTGCCCGGCAATGGTTCGATCAGCTCGATTTGTGTGCCGTTCAGCCCGCTGTCAGTCGGCGTATCGACGAAACAGACCTTCACCCCTTGCTCTGGCAGGTCGAACGGCGCGTGAATCTGTGTCGCCCCCATCACATCGCGGTAAAAGACGATGCTGTCGGCGATCGATGGCGTCGCGACGCCGATATGGTTGAGGCGGCCTAGTTTCATTTCAAACTCTCTAACTTCGTCATGCCGGACTTGATCCGACATCCATCACCGACGTCCATCTTGTGAGTTTCCGCTACTTAAAAGTGTCGGCATCCGCTGTGGTGCCGCGGCCCGCTGTGGTGCCGCGGCCCGCCGTGAAGAAGCGGACGGCGCCGGAAAGCAAGCCGCCGATCACGTAGCTTACAACCCCATCACCGGGGTTCCATGGCCCACCATCGGCATTCCCGAAACCGTACAATACGATCGCCGCGACGATCGCGGTAAGAGAAGATAGAACTACTGCTGTTTGGGCCGATATTTTGAGCCTTTTGTAGATGGCCCAATTAAACAGCAGGCCCAGAACGAACGTCGCGATGAACGCGCCGACGATCATTCCCAAATTAATCATCAAACTTCCCCCTACAACGGAATATTGTCGTGCTTCTTCCAAGGGTTCTCCAACTGCTTGTTCCGCAGCTTCCTGAGCCCCAATGCGATCCGTTTCCGCGTATTGTGCGGGTGGATAACCTCGTCGATATACCCCCGCGACGCCGCCACAAACGGGTTCGCAAACCGGTCCTCATATTCCTTCGTCCGCTGCGCGATCTTTTCGGGGTCGCCGATGTCGCTGCGGAAGATGATCTCGACCGCGCCCTTCGCGCCCATCACCGCGATCTCGGCGGTCGGCCAGGCATAGTTCAAATCGCCGCGCAGATGCTTTGATGCCATCACGTCATAGGCGCCGCCATAGGCCTTGCGCGTGATTACCGTGATCTTGGGCACCGTCGCCTCGGCATAAGCGAACAGCAGCTTCGCGCCATGCTTGATGATGCCGTTGAACTCCTGCGCGGTGCCGGGCAGGAAGCCGGGGACGTCGACGAAGGTGATGATCGGGATTTCGAACGCGTCGCAGAAACGCACGAAGCGCGCCGCCTTTTTCGACGAATTGATGTCGAGCACGCCCGCGAGGACCAAAGGCTGGTTCGCGACGATGCCGATCGTCCGCCCCTCGATCCGCCCGAAACCGCAAATGATGTTGCCCGCATGCGCCGGCTGCACCTCGAAGAAATCGCCCTCGTCGACCGTTTTTCGGATCAGCTCGTGCATGTCATAGGGTTGGTTCGCATTGGGCGGGATCAGCGTGTCGAGGCTGGGTTCGGCGCGATCGAATGGATCGCTCGTCGGGCGCACCGGCACCCCGCTGCGGTTGTTTTCAGGCAAATAATCAAAGAAATCGCGCGTCGCCAGCAGCGCCTCGATATCATTTTCGAACGCGATGTCGGCGACCGAGCTTTTGGTCGTGTGGGTGATCGCGCCGCCCAGTTCTTCCTGCGTCACCACCTCGTTGGTCACCGTCTTGACCACATCGGGGCCGGTGACGAACATGTAACTGCTGTCCTTCACCATGAAGATGAAGTCGGTCATCGCGGGGCTGTAAACCGCGCCGCCGGCGCACGGCCCCATGATCAGGCTGATCTGCGGCACCACCCCAGAGGCCAGCACGTTGCGCTGGAACACCTCGGCATAGCCGCCGAGCGACGCGACGCCCTCCTGAATGCGCGCGCCGCCGCTGTCGTTGATCCCGATGATCGGCGCGCCGACCTTCATGGCATTGTCCATGACCTTCATCATCTTCTGCGCATGGCGCTCGGACAGCGACCCGCCGAAAACGGTGAAATCCTGGCTGAAGACATAGACGAGGCGGCCGTTGATCGTCCCCGATCCGGTGACGATGCCGTCGCCGGGGATGATCTGGTCCGCCATGCCAAAATCGGTGCAATTATGCTCGACATAGGTGTCGAGCTCTTCGAACGAGCCTTCGTCGAGCAGGACGTCGAGCCGTTCGCGCGCGGTCAGCTTGCCCTTGGCGTGCTGCGCATCGATGCGCTTCTGCCCGCCGCCCAGAGCGGCAGCGGCGCGGCGGCGTTCCATTTCGGCGATATTGGCGGACATTCGGCTCTCCCAACGCACTTCAAAGCGTCATTTGCCCGCATAGAACCGCGCAGGCAAATGCGAATTTGCAAAGTTGCAAAGTGCAAGTTTGCAAAGTACAAACCTCTCTCCCCTTGCGGGAGGGAAAGACTTGGCTTGGCGGCTTGCCGGCTAGCAAGTCCTGAGAGGGGGCCGACGCCCCGTCCCCTCTCCAATTCCGGCTAGGCGGCAAAGCCGCCAAGCCTCCATATCCTCTCCCGCAAGGGGAGAGGAAGAGGAGCGCCATGACCTTCAACCGACTCTACGCTGGGCGGCAACTTCGCCAACTTCGGGAAGCCCGCAGCCTCCGCCAGTCGGACTTCGCGACAAAGCTCGGCATCTCGCCCTCCTATCTCAGCCAGATCGAGCATGACGACCGCCCGCTGACCCCGGCGCTGCTCGAACGCCTGCAGCGCCTGTTCCCGCTCGAATGGGAGGAAGTCGCCGCCGACGCGGGCGATCGGCGCGCCGGAGCGCTCCGGGAAGCCGCCGCCGATCCGCTGTTCGCCGCCGCGCCGCTGCCCCCCGAACAGCTGGAGCGCGCGGCGCTGCAGCAGCCGCAACTCGCCGACCAGTTCGTCGCGCTCCACGCTGCCTATCGCCGCGCCGGACAGCGGCTGCAGATCATCGACGAGGCGCTGACCGGTGGCACCGCCGAGGGCAGTCGCCTGCCGTGGGAAGAGGTGCGCGACTGGTTTCACGATGCGGGCAATTATGTCGACAGCATCGACCGGGCGGCGGAAGCGCTGGCCGGGCAGCTGCGCGGCAAAGACCCCTCGCCCGCGGTCGAAACGATCGAGCGGCGGCTGCGCGACGCGCTGGGCATCTCGATCGTCTATCAACAGACCCAGACGCTGCGCGATTTCGACGCAACGATGCGGCATCTGGTGATCGACCCGTCGCAGCCCGCCGAAAGCCGCCGTTTTCAACTCGCGCACCAGCTGGCGGCGCTGGCGCTGGCACGCGAGATCGCGGCGGTCGTCGAAGCGTCGCCGCTGCGCACCGCGGCGGCGCGGCAATTGCTCCACGTCGGCCTCGCCAACTATGCCGCGGGCGCGGTGCTGATGCCCTACGCCCCCTTCCGCGCCAGCGCGCGCGCGGTGCGCCACGACATCGACCGGCTGCGGCTGGACTATGGGGTCAGCTTTGAACAGGCGTGCCACCGCCTCTCGACCCTCCAGCGCCCCGGGGCGCGCGGCATCCCGATGTTTTTCTGCCGCGTCGATATGGCGGGCAATATCACCAAGCGGCACAG
The DNA here is from genome assembly GCF_005502465.1 of Sphingopyxis sp. L1A2A. GTDB lineage: Bacteria > Pseudomonadota > Alphaproteobacteria > Sphingomonadales > Sphingomonadaceae > Sphingopyxis. Next base: position 126,557 of record NZ_SCOT01000003.1, on the reverse strand, counting down.
CGCGACGCGGCTCCAGTTCGCCCGCTTCGGCGGCGCTTGCCCGCTGTGGATCGTTCACGAGGCCGCCGCGATCCCCGACCGCATCCTGTTCCAGCTCGCCGAGACGCCCGATGGGCTGCGCTATGTTTCGATGGCGAAGGGGTTGGTGAAACCGTCGGGCAGTTACGCGCGCAGCCCGCGCCGCTATGCCGTGGCGCTGGGGTGCGAGGCGCAATATGCTGGCGATTTCGTCTATGCCGACGGGGTCGATGTCACCGCGCCGCAAGCGGCGACGCGCATCGGCCTGTCGTGCCGCATCTGCCCGCGCGACGATTGCGACCAGCGCGCCTTTCCGCCGAGCGATCGACCGATCTTGGTCGATCCGGATCGGCGCGATGTGGTGCCGTATCGGATTGGCTAGCCGAAACAAAAAGCGGACCCAAGCCCGTTCGTGTCGAGCGAAGTCGAGACACCCATCTGGGTCGAGCAAGGTTGAGGGGTGTCTCGACTTCGCTCGACACGAACGGAATTGTTGATTCTGCGATACGCTATTTCAACAACACCAACTCTTCCGCCATGCTCGGATGCAGCGCCACCGTCGCGTCGAAATCGGCCTTGGTCAGCCCGGCTTTCACCGCAACCGCGGCTGCCTGTAGAATCTCGGGCGCATCGGGACCGATCATGTGCAGCCCGACCACCTGGTCGGTCGCCTCATTGACCACCATCTTGTACAACGCGCGCTCGTTGCGGCCCGCGAGGACATTCTTCATCGCGCGAAAATCGCTCGTGTACACGCGCACCGTGCCCAGCTTGTTGCGCGCCTCGGCCTCGGTCATCCCGACCGCGCCGATCGGCGGGTGACTGAACACTGCGCTCGGGACATTGGCGTAATCGACGACCGTCGGCTTGCCGCCGAACACGCTGTCGGCAAAAGCCTGCCCCTCGCGGATCGCCACCGGGGTCAGCTGGATGCGGTTGGTGACGTCGCCGACGGCATAGATGCTGGGGATCGACGACTGGTTGGTCTCGTCAACCTTGATCGCGCCTTCTTTGTCGAGCTCGACGCCGACGTCTTCCAGCCCCAGTCCCTTCGTGTTCGGCACGCGCCCGGCGGCGACGAGCACGATGTCGGCGTCGATCGGGTCGGTGTTGCCCAGATTTACGGTCAGCGACCCGTCCGCTTTTTTCTCGATCGACTGGAACGGCGCGTTGAAGCGGAATTCGATGCCCTTGGTCATCGAAATTTGCAGCAGGCGGTCGCGGATCTGCTCGTCATAGCCGCGCAGGATCGTGTCGCCGCGGTTGACGATCGTCACTTTGCTGCCGAATTCGTTGAAGATGCCGGCAAACTCGTTGGCAATGTAACCGCCACCCGCGATTACGACGCGCTTCGGCAGCTTGTCGAGATGGAACACCTCGTTCGAGGTGATCGCATGTTCGCTGCCCGGAAATTCGGGGACGAACGGCCAGCCGCCGGTCGCGATCAATATGCGTTCGGCGCTGATTTCCTGCCCGTCGGCCAGCCGTATCTTTTGCGGCCCGACGATCGTCGCGCGCGTCTTGAACAAGGTAACCTTGTGGTTGTCGAGCGTCTGGCCATAGAGCCCCTCGAGCCGCGTCACCTCGGCCAGCACATTGTCGCGCAGCCGATCCCAGTCGAACTTGCAGTCGGGAACGTCCCACCCGAAATGGCGGGCGTCCTTCAGATCCTCGGCAAAATGGGCGCCATAAACGAGCAGCTTTTTGGGCACGCAGCCGCGGATGACACAGGTGCCGCCGACCCGATGCTCCTCCGCCACCGCGACGCGCGCGCCATGCGAGGCGGCGACGCGCGAGGCGCGGACCCCGCCCGACCCGGCGCCGATGACAAACAGGTCAAAGTCGAAATTGCTCATGAAGGAGACCCCTGAATTTGGATTGGCTGACATTCGCAGCCGGCGCATATGTGGTTACGCAGCAGCCCGATGCCAATCGATTTTTGCCATCACAGACAGTGGCGCGGTCTCATTCGCCCAGCGCTGCGGCCCTCAACGCCTGCGTGGCGGGGTCGAATTCGACCGTCCCCTCGGCCAGCCCCTTCGCCATATCCTTGCCCAGCTCGACCCCGAACTGGTCGAACGGATTGATCCCCAGCAACACCGCATTGGCGAACACGCGATGTTCGTAAAAGGCGATCAGCGCGCCCAGCGCGTGCGGGGTGACCTGATCGAGCAGGATCGTCGTCGATGGGCGGTCGCCCGGGTAATTGCGCGCACCGTCGGCGCTGGCGCGCCCGGTCATCAGCGCCGCGCCTTGTGCGATGCAGTTGGCGACGAGCGTTTCGTGATGCGCCTCGTCGAGCAGATGATCGGGCTCGCGCGCGACGACAAATTCGACCGGGACCAGATTGGTGCCCTGATGGAGCAGCTGGAACACCGCATGCTGCGCGTCGGTGCCGACGCCGCCCCAGGTGATCGGCGCGCTGTTCTGCGCCAGCGGTTTGCCGTCGAAGGTCACCGATTTGCCGTTCGATTCCATCTCCAGCTGTTGCAAATAGCTTGGCAGCAACCGCAGCCGCTCGTCATAGGCGAACACCGCGCGCGTCTGGCACCCCAGCCGGTTGGCATAGAGCTGATCGACGAAGGCGGCGAGCAGGCAGATATTGTCGGTGCCGTCGGTCAGCCGGAAATGGCGGTCCATCTCGGCAGCGCCCTCGAGCAGATCCTCGAACGCATCCCAGCCGAGTGCGAGCGCGGCGGGAAAGCCGATCGACGACCACAGCGAATAACGCCCGCCGACACTCTCGTTGAACGGCAGGATGCGCGTCTCGTCGATGCCCCATTCGATCGCGCGGTCGGGCATCGCGGTCAGCGCGATAAAGCGGCCGAGCGGATCATCCACCCCCGCCTCGTCGAGCCATTGCAGCGCCGAATTGGCGTTGAGCAGGGTTTCGGTGGTGGTGAAGGTCTTGGACGCGACCGCGACCAGCGTATGTTCGGGGCTGAATTTGGCGAAGGCTTCGTCGAGCGCCGCACCATCGACGTTCGACACCACCGCGACGTCATAACGGTCGCTGTGGCGTCCCAGCGCATCGACGAGCAGGTCGGGGCCCAGCGCCGACCCGCCGATGCCGATGTGGAGCAAGTGGCGGATCTCGCCGAACGCGCCCACTTCGATCGCGTCGATCATCATCCGCGTCCGCTGGTGCATGGCCTGCGCCCGGTGAACCGATTCAGGGGCACCGTCGCCGCGCTCGGCGCTATGTTCGGCGGCGCGGTTTTCGGTCGGGTTGGCAATGCCGCCGGAAAACAGCGTCTTGCGCCGTCCGTCGAAATCCTGCGCGGCGGCAAGGCCCGACAGGATTGCGATCGCGGCGTCATCCAGATGCGTCTTGGCGAAATCAAAGCGGATGTCGGCGACGCTGCGCACCAGCGCCTGCAGCCGGGCATCAGGATCGGCGCCTACCAGACCGGTCAGTTTCTGTGGCTGCCAGTCGGCGAGTGCCTGCCAGGCTTGGTCGGCGGTGGTCATCATGCGTCTTTCCAGTTTTCCGTTCGTGTCGAGCGAAGTCGAGACACCGAGAGGTCATGGGCCACCGATGGGTATCTCGACTTCGCTCGATACGAACGGGGATGAGATGTCAGCCCTTCTCTAAGCATCCCACCCTCCCGACACCAGCGCCATCCGCCGATATTTGCTTGACGTGGCAACCTATTCATCGCCAAGGCCGCGGCATGACCGAAGCCAGCTTTACTGCCGATAACGCGCCCGCAAGCCAGCCCGCGCCGCCCGCTCCCACCCCCGCGCCGGTGTCCGCCAAGGAAGAGGCGGTCGATACCGTCCGCTTCCTCGCGCTGCTGGCGATTGCGGTGCTGATTTTCCGCAGTTTTTTCCTGTCGCCGTTCAACATTCCATCGGAATCGATGCAGCCGCGGCTGCTGATCGGCGACTATCTGCTCGTCAACAAAATGGCCTATGGCTATTCGAAATACAGCCTGCCGTTCAGCGCGCCGCTGATTCCCGGGCGCATTTTCGCACGCACGCCGGAACGCGGTGACGTCGTCGTGTTCAAGGCGCCGCCGGTTGCCGACAATGATTATATCAAGCGCGTCATCGGCCTGCCCGGCGACAGCGTGCAGGTAAAGGACGGCATCGTCTGGCTGAACGGTACGCCGCTCAAGCGCGAGGCGATCGCCGATTTCGTCATTCCGGTGACCCCGAACATGGTCGAAGCATCGCGCGCCACCGGCACCCTGCCCTGCTTTTCGATGGAGTTCGAGGAAGTCGACGCTGCTGGCCAGCGCCAGTGCCGTTACAAGCAGTTCCGCGAGACGCTGCCGAACGGCAAAAGCTACAACATCCTCGATATCAAAGACATCACCGAGGATAACACCCCGCTGACCATCGTTCCCGCGGGCCACCTGTTCCTGATGGGCGACAACCGTGACCGCAGCGCCGACAGCCGCTTCCCGGCGATGGAAAATCAGGGCATCGGCCTGGTCCCCGAGGAAAATCTGGTCGGTCACGCGCTGGTCGGCATGTTCTCGACCGACGGGTCGGCCAGCTGGCTCAATCCGATCAGCTGGCTCACCGCCGCGCGCTGGAGCCGCATCGGGGACGGTTTTTGAGCGATACCCTCGACACCGGGGCGCTCGCCGAGATCATCGGCTGCACCCCGGGCGACCTGACGCTCTATGATCTGGCGCTGACCCATGGCAGCACCGGGCGCGCCGATTATCAGCGGCTCGAGTTTCTGGGCGACCGCGTTCTCGGGCTGGTGATCGCCTCCGAACTCTACACCCGTTTCCCGAACGCCAGCGAGGGCGAGATGTCGTCGCGGCTGCACGTTCTGGCGTCGGGCGCGACCTGCGCCGCCATCGCGCAGCGGCTGAACCTGACCGATCTTGTTCGCTTTGGCGCGCAGGCCCGCAATGACGGCGGGCGCTACAGCGACAATATCGCCGCCGACGCGATCGAGGCACTGATCGGCGCCGTTTATCTGGATCTTGGTATCGACGCGGCGCGCGCCTTCATCCTTGCCCATTGGGGCGACATGGTCGACGGCCAGGCAACCGCACCCAAGCACCCCAAGGCGGCGCTGCAGGAATGGGCACTTGCCCGCAAACGCCGCCCGCCCGAATATGAAATCGTCGCGCGCGAAGGCCCGGACCACGCGCCGCGCTTTCGTGTCGCCGTCAGCGTCGGCAAGCTCGCGCGCGCCGAGGCCGAAGGGACCAGCAAACAGGCGGCCGAAAAGGCCGCCGCAGCGGCGTTGCTTGCCGAACTCGAAGGAATGAAAATATGACCCACCGCTGCGGATTTGTCGCCGTCGTCGGCGCGCCCAACGCGGGCAAATCGACGATCGTCAACGCGCTCGTCGGCCAGAAGGTCGCGATCGTCAGCCCCAAAGCGCAGACCACGCGCACCCGGTTGATGGGGGTTGCGATGGACGGCGAAACCCAGATCGTGCTGATCGACACGCCGGGCATCTTTGCCCCCACCCGCCGCCTCGACCGCGCGATGGTCGCCGCGGCGTGGAACAGCCTCGATCAGGCCGAAGCTATCCTGGTGATGATCGACGCCGCGGCCAAGCTCGGCGAGCGCGCCGAACGCGTGCTGCAGGGGATCGAGGGGCGGCCGGAAAAGAAGTTCCTCGTCCTCAACAAGGTCGATCTGACCCGCAAGGACAAATTGCTGACGACCGCAACGACGCTCAACGAGCGCGTCAATTTCGACGAAACCTTCTTCGTCTCGGCGAGCACCGGTGACGGGGTTCCCGAACTGAAGGCGCATCTGGCAAAACTGATGCCCGAAGGACCGTGGCATTTCCCCGAGGACGAGGTCAGCGACGCCCCCGAACGCATGCTCGCCGCCGAAATCACCCGCGAACAGCTTTACCGCCAGCTCCACGAGGAGCTGCCATATCAATCGACCGTCGAGACCGAGAAATTCACCACCCGCCCCGACGGCAGCGCGGAAATCCACCAGCAGATCCTGGTCGCGCGCGACAACCAGCGCGCGATCATCCTGGGCCACAAGGGCGAGCGGATCAAAGAAATCGGCAGCAAGGCGCGCGCCGAGCTTGCCGAATTGCTGGGGCGCCCGGTCCATCTGTTCCTGCATGTGAAGGTCAAGGCAAACTGGGACGAAGACCGCAGCGTCTATCGTGACATGGGGCTGGATTGGGTGGATTGAGACTAACGGGCCACCAAGTGATCGATGTCATATCTGCCGCACGACACGCCTAGTACGACGACGGCACTCGCGGCGGATGGAGTGACTCTATGTTGAGATGGCTTACGTGCTTATTGCTCATTGTGACAGTGGCCCCATCACCTGCGCAGGCTTGCTCACTCATGCCGCCTCCGATCGACGAAATGGTCAGTGAGGTTGCCTCAAAAGGTGTATTGATCAGCGGTGAAATCGTTCGCTCAGTCGATGCGAAGGGTAAGCAACCAGAGGTTATTCGGGCTGACGAAGTCTTCATTGGAAACCCGGACCAGCGGGAATATGTGATCAGTCGTTCCGACCGCGAATATGAGATGCTGCTCGTGCGTCCGAGCATGGGCTGCGGCGCCCGACGCCTCCCGCCCGCGGGCGTTGCGTTTGCACGCATGTTTCTAGTTCCCGTCGAAGAAACTGGAACCCGCAACGCAGGGTGGCGCGTCCACGACTTCCTATCAGTAGAGGACAGCAAATTTCTCGACATGATCGTTGACGAAGCGCGACAGGCAGGGCGTTTTCAAAGTCGCCCTCCTCCAATCACAAAATATTGGTGGAACGCAAAAGATCCGTCATTGCCTTTACCGAAATAGCCTAAATCCGCCGACAATCATTCGGCGGCGAGTTACCGTCGAAGCGGGAGGTGATCCAGCCGATCGTTTCCTGAGCGCTCTCGCGCGCGCTATTGCCATGGTCGCCGGTCATATCGATCCAGCGGATGCCCGTCCCGCGCCGACACACCGACTTGGCGAATTTGCGCGTGACCGACGGCGCGACGATCGTGTCGTTGCGGCTCTGTGCGATCAGCAGCGGTCCCGGTACGCGCGCGGCATCGACGCTGTTGGCGCGCGCGAAGCTGCCAAAGGGTTCGATCTTCGCGATGTCCTTGTTCTTCGTCGCGCGGACGATGGTCAGGATGCCGAGGATCGTGCCGAGCTTGGGTTTCTTGTCGAGGCTGACGCAATTATTCTGCGCCAGTCGCGTGATGATCCCCTGATTGGTGCGGTTGGCAACGCCATCCATCGAGAAACCGTACAGCGTCGACCAGCTGTGCAGAGTGAAGGAGAGCAACAACGCGCGCGCATTTTTGTCGCTGCCCTCGCGCAGATTGGCAGCGAGATCGGTCGGCGGCGCGGCGGCGGCAGTGGCAATCAGCGTCAGGTCGGGGGCGTAGGAACCCGCGGCGGTCGCGGTCCACAGCGCGGCGTGGCCGCCCTGCGACTCGCCCCACACGGCAAAGTCGTTGCCCGCCGCGGCACCCGAAATCTCTCGCGCCGCGCGCACCCCGTCGAGCACGGAATGCGCGGTGTCGGGACCGACGAGGAATGGGTGCATCGTCGGGCTGCCAAGACCGATATAATCGGGCGCGACGACGACATAACCACGGTTGACCGCATCGATCCCGGCGGTCGCGGAAAAGAAATTCGGGCTGAGCGACGGGGCGCATTTTTCGGCGACGCCCCATGCGCCGTGGGTCCAGGCGATGACGCGGCGGGGGCGCGGCGGGATCGGCTCGCGCGGCGCGGCGACGATGCCGGTGACCTGGAACGGCTGGCCATATTGATTGGTCGTCCAATATTGGACGCGCCATGCCTGCACCCCGGCGGGCGTATCGACGATCGGTTCGGCCGAGATCAGGCGCCCCGCCTGCTGCGCCGCGGCGGGCAGCGCGAAGATCGACAGGATGGTGAGCAGAGCGGCGGTAAGCATGTGGCGCATGGACGGTCTCCCCGGATGCGCAATGCTAACATATTCAAACCAGTGCGTCATCCCGGCGAAGGCCGGGATCTCACCGTAGCGTCGGACACCAACGGCGAGATCCCGGCTTTCGCCGGGATGACGATAGGTGGGGGCTTTATTCCGTCGCCGCGGCCTTCTTCGCCGGGGCTTTCTTCTTCGCCGCCGGCTTCTTCGCCGCCGCCTTCTTCGGCGCCGCCTTCTTCTTGCCCTTTGCCGGGCCCTTCGCGGCGCGCGCATCGATCAGCGCGATTGCTTCCTCCAGCGTCAAGGCGGCGGGCTCCATCGACTTGGGCAGCGTGGCATTGGTCGTGCCGTCGGTGACATAGGGGCCAAAGCGCCCCTCCATCAACTTCATCTCGCCGCCGCTGGTCGGATGCGGACCAAAGGTGTTGAGCGGTTCGGCCTTGGTCCGCCCCCGCCCGCCGCCCGCCGCAGCTTCAGCGATGCGGACGACCGCGGCGTTCATGCCGATGTCAAAGATTTCGGCGGTGCCGGTCAGCTTCGCATATTTGCCGTCGTGGAGCAGATAGGGGCCGTAACGCCCCAGCCCCGCCATGATGACATTGCCGCTTTCGGGGTGCGTCCCGACTTCGCGCGGCAGGCTGAGCAGCCGCAGTGCATAATCAAGATCGAAATCCTCGCCCGGAATGTCCTTGGGGATCGACGAGCGTTTCGCGTCCTTGCCGTCGCCAAGCTGGATATAGGGGCCGAAACGCCCGCTGCGCTTGGTGACCTCCAGCCCGCTGTCGGGATCATTGCCCATCGTCTCGGGGCCGGTGTCGGCACCGTCACTGCCGCCCGGTTGCGCGAATTTACGGGTGAATTTGCAGTCGGGATAGTTGCTGCACGCGATGAACGGCCCGAACTTGCCGCCGCGCAGCGCCAGCTTGCCGGTGCCGCAATTGGGGCAGAGGCGCGGGTCGCTGCCGTCGCCCTTGTCGGGGAAAAGATAGGGGCCGAGAAATTCGTCGAGCGCGGCGGTAATCTCCGATGGCTTCTGCTCCATCACCTCGCCGGTGCGCGGTTTGAAATCGCGCCAGAAGCGTTCGAGCACCGCCTGCCACTGGGCGCGGCCGCCCGACACATCGTCGAGCTCTTCCTCCAGCCCCGCGGTGAAATCATATTGGACATAGCGTTCAAAGAAACGTTCGAGGAAGGCGGTGAGCAAGCGCCCGCTTTCCTCGGGCATGAAGCGGTTCTTTTCGACCGTCACATAGGCGCGGTCCTTGAGCACTTGCAGGATCGCGGCATAGGTCGATGGGCGCCCGATGCCGAGCTCTTCCATCTTCTTGACCAGGCTTGCTTCCGAATAGCGCGGCGGCGGCTGGGTCTCGTGGCTTTCGGTTTCGACGCCGGTCTTGGCGGGCGCATCGCCCTTGGCCATCGCGGGCAGCAGCCGTGCGTCATCGTCGTCCCCGGCGTCGGCATTTTTGCCAGAGCCGTTTACAGCGTCGTCGCGACCTTCGTCATAGAGCGCGAGGAAGCCCGGGAATTTGATCACCTGCCCCGTCGCGCGCAGCATCGTCTTCCCGGTGCCGTCGGTCAGGTCGATACTGGTGCGTTCCAGCCGCGCCGACGCCATCTGGCTCGCCATCGCGCGCTTCCAGATCAGCTCGTACAGCCGCGCATGGTCGCCGCCGCCGGTCTTGTCCTTGCTGAAATCGGTCGGACGGATCGCCTCATGCGCTTCCTGTGCATTCTTTGCCTTGGTCTGATATTGCCGCGGCTGATCGGGGACATAGCCGCCGTCGTAGCGCGTCGCGATTGCCTTGCGCGCCGCGCTGATCGCGCTGCCGTCCATCTGGACGCCGTCGGTTCGCATATAGGTGATCGCGCCGTCCTCATACAGACCCTGCGCGATCCGCATCGTGTGGCTGGCCGAAAAGCCCAGCTTGCGCGCCGCTTCCTGTTGCAAGGTCGAGGTCGTGAACGGCGGCGGCGGGTTGCGCGTCAGCGGCTTGGTTTCGACCAGATCGACGGTGAAATGCCCCGCCTTCACATCGGCCTCGGCGGCGCGCGCGTCGGCTTCGTTGGTGATCGTCAGCCGCTCGATCTTGTCGCCGCGCCAGCGCGCCAGCCGCGCCTTGAACGGCGTCCCCGACATTTCGAACAGCCCGGTGACCGACCAATATTGCTGCGCAACAAAGGCCTCGATCTCGCGCTCGCGTTCGACGATCATGCGCAGCGTCACCGACTGGACACGCCCCGCCGATTTGGCGCCGGGCAGCTTGCGCCACAGCACCGGCGACAGGGTGAAGCCGACCAGATAGTCGAGCGCGCGGCGGGCGCGATAGGCGTCGATCAAATCGTCGTCGAGCGCGCGCGGCTGCGCCATCGCGGTCAGCACCGCGTCCTTGGTGATCGCGTTGAAGGTGACGCGGTCGACCGCGGCGGGCAGCGCCTTTTTGCTGCGCAGCAATTCCTGAACATGCCAGCTGATCGCCTCACCTTCGCGGTCAGGGTCAGTCGCGAGGATCAGGCGGTCGGCGCCCTTGGCCGCGTCCTGGATTTCCTTCATCCGCTTGGCCTTGTCGGGATACAGCAGCCACTGCATCGCAAAGCCGTCGTCGGGATCGACCGATCCGTCCTTAGGCGGCAGGTCGCGGACATGGCCATAGCTGGCCAGCACCTTGAAATCGCGCCCCAGATATTTTTCGATCGTCTTGGCCTTGGCGGGCGATTCAACAATTACCAACTGCATTAAAAACTATCCCCGTCACCGGCTCTCACATGTACGCGCGAGGGTGGCGGGGATCGCTTGTTGCCGTCAAGCCGGATTTTTCCTCACCCGTTCTGCCATTTGAAATCGGCCGGCAGGATGCATTTGCCCGCATCATATTTACCGACGCTGCGGATGATCTCCTGATCCTCGGGCTCGATCCGGCGGCCGCTGATCTGGGTGTCGATGACGCGGCGCACCAGCGCGTCGAGCTTTGTCACCAGATAGCAATCGATCGCCGGCGGGGCGTGCGGGTTGCCAACCCCGCTGTCGTCGGTCAGGAACAAATAGCGCGACTGGGTCGCCGCCGCCATCGCGCGCATCGCATATTCGGCCTTGTCGGCGACCCCTGACGCGGCAACCGGGGTGATGTGGATGCGTTTGGCGCGGGCCGCTTCGGCGGCGTGCCAGGTCCGCCCGAACAGCTGATCATGCGGCGGCGCGTCGGCGACAAGCAGCAGCGACTTGACCGCATCGGGGCGCCACTCCTGCCCGACCGCACGGATGAGCGCCTGATCCATCGCCTCGGGATAATCGCCGCCGCCATTGGCGTCCTGCCGCGCCAGCGCACCCTGCACCCGCCCAACGTCGCGGTCGAACGCAACCGTGCGGGTTACATAATCGTCGCCGAGATCGCGGTAGAAAACAAAGCCGATGCGGATGTCGAGATCGCGATGCTTGGCGGTGATCGACGAAATGATCGACCGCAGCTCGGATCGCAGGAAGCTGATCTCGTCGCCCATGCTGCCCGTTGTATCGACAACCAGCATCAGGTCGAGCTTGGTCACTTTCGTGGCCGCCTGATTTGCGGTGAGGCCAACGAGCTGGCCGCCCGCCGCATTGGCAACCAGCACCGGGCGCGCGTCGGCAATCGTGCGCCCCGCCTTCCGCGCGCTTACGGTGATCCGCTCGCTCAGCCGGTCGAGGCCCGGGAAGAAAACCGCGCTGCCATCAGCTTGCGTTGCCATGGTGATGCTGTTGCCGTCGCTGCACGTCACGACGACGTCGGCAAAAGGGATCGGCTGGCCGCTGCGGTCGTTGACCTTCACCGTCACGACCCGCGTCGTGTCGACGCGCGGCAGACTGCGGACCTCCTGCCCCAGATCGCCGCTGCGGTTGACATAGGCGGCGTACAGCTCGGGATTGAGCAAATCGTCATGCTCGCCGGCGGTCAGGACGCCCGACTGCGGCTGCGGGCGCGGATAAGGGCGCGGCGGGTATGGTGGCGCGATGCGCGCGTCGGCCGAAGACTTCGTGACCGGCGGCGCCACCGATCGTGCCTCGCCCGCGTCGTCGGCGCTGATCGTGGTCGCCGGGCTCGGTGAAACATATGCTGGGAGGGAGCTACGCGACCCCGACACGATAACGTCGGCCGCGTCGTCCACATCGCCATAGCCCGGTGCTACCGACGCCAGGGGCGGCGGCGGCGCAGGAGGTGGTGGAGGAGGCGGTGGCGCGGGTTCCGATGCCAGCGACGCATCGCGGTCGCGCGCGCCGCCGCGCTTGGTCTTGGTGACGCCATTCGCTTGTTGCCGCGGCTGCTGGGCTTCTGGATCGAGACGCGGCAGCGGATCGGCGGTGCGGCAGAAGCCTTGCCCCAGCCCTTCTCGCGTCTGTATCGCCGCAACCGGCACCGGATCGGCACCAGTCACCAGGAGCGCAAACAATGTGGCCGATGTCAGAAACTTGCTTTTCATGGAGGTTCCCCGACTTTCGCTACAAAGGTTGATGCGGACCCGGACATGACCTGCGACCGCTGCGGTGAACCATGTGTGAATTGCGCCCAGCCGACTATGGCGGCAATCACATTGTCATCGCCGATGGTGCTGCGCTAAGGAGCGGCGCATGGCATCGCAGCATAGCCCCCAACAACCGCATCCGATCCTGGCCCGCGCGGAGGCACTGGCGGGCGCCGGACGCAGCGACGAAGCCGTGCTGCTGATCCGCCAGCTTGCGGCGCAGCGCGATCCCGACGGCCTGTTTGCGCTGGGTCGCATGTTGTGGGGCGGCGGGCTGATCGCAGTCGATCCAGTGGCGGCGCGCGAGCAGTTTGCGCTGGCCGCGCAAGCCGGCCATCGCGCCGCGCGCGTTCTGACGACCAATTTGATGGCCAGCGGCATCGCCGGACCGCGCGACTGGCCGACCGCGCTGACCCGGCTTGCGAGCGAAATCGCAATCGATCCGCGACGCAAGGCCCAGATCGATCTGCTGGGGCGAATGGCGCTGACAACCGGCGGCAACCCGGAAAAGCTGCGTGACGGCGAGCGGCTATCGACGGCGCCCGATGTCGTGCGCTTCCCGGGCTTCTGCACCGCGGCCGAATGCGCCTATCTGCTCGATGTGGGTGGCCGCGGCTATCGCGCCGCCGAAATCCGCGATGGTCGCGGCGGCACGCGGCGCGACCCGATTCGCGACAGCGACGAGTTCACCATCCACTGGCTGATCGAGGATCCGGTGATCCATGCGATCAACCGCCGCATCGCTGCGGTGGCGGACAGCGATGCCGATCGCGGCGAGGCGATGCAGTTGCTGCGCTATCGCCCGGGCCAGCAGTATCGCGCCCATTATGACTACAACCCGATGCTGGAAAACCAGCGCAGCCTTACTGCGCTCATCTACCTCAACCATGATTACAAGGGCGGCGAAACCGCGTTCGTCAAGACCGGCCTGAAGGTCAAAGGGCGCAAGGGCGATCTGCTCCTGTTCCGCAACACGCTGCCCGATGGCGCCGTCGATCCGATGTCCGAACATGCCGGCCAACCGATCGCCAGCGGCACCAAGTTCATAGCCTCCCGCTGGATCCACGAAGGGAAATTCGTGCCCTGATCGGGCTTAGGGTCCTGACCCTAGACACGGCTGACCCGCGCTCCGGCATGGCGTTCGATGCGCCCGGCAAGTTCCAGTTCGAGCAGCACGAGCTGCACCGTCGCCGCCGCCTGCCCCGACTGGCGCACCAGTTCATCGACCGCTACCGGGGTCGGGCCGAGCAGGTCGATCACCGTCCGGCGCTCGCCATCGCCGGCATCGCCGCACGCCGGTACCGCGGTGTAGCGCCGCGCGGGTTCGCGGACCATGCGCGCGTCGATTGATCCGACTGCCTCGATCACGTCATCGACGGTCTGGATCAGCGTCGCCCCCTCGCGGATCAGCAAATTGCAGCCCTGCGCGCGCGGGTCGAGCGGCGAGCCTGGCACCGCCATCACCTCGCGCCCATAATCGCCCGCGCGGCGCGCCGTGATCAGCGACCCCGACCGCGGCGCTGCCTCGATCACCACCGTGCCATGCGCCAGCCCGGCGATGATCCGGTTGCGCGAAGGAAAATGGCGCGCCAGCGGCTCGCTGCCCGGCGGCTGTTCGGCGATCAGCAGCTGATCGGCGGCGATCTTTTCCTGCAACGCGGCATTTTCGGGCGGAAAAGCGATGTCGATGCCGCTGGCAATCACCCCGACGGTCGATCCGCCGAGCGCGCCGATATGCGCCGCGGTATCGACCCCGCGCGCCAGCCCGCTGACCACCGTGACGTCGCGCGCCACCAGGTCGGCGGCAAGCTGGCGCGCGAAACGGCACGCAATCGCCGAGGCATTGCGCGCGCCGACGATCGCGACACACGGCCGCCGCAGCATGGCGGTATCGCCGCGCACGACGATCACCGGGGGCGCGCCCTCGACCTCGCGCAGCAGCGGCGAATAATCGGGCTCGTCGCTGAAAATATGTCGCGCCCCCAATTCGGCGGCGCGCGCAAACTCACGCTCGGCAACTTCGGTGGAGGCGATCCGCGCCTTCCCCGCCCCGCCGCGCAGCACCAGGTCGGGCAGCGCGTCGAGCGCCGCCTCGCCCGATCCGAACCGCTGCATCAGCTGGTGCCAGCTGACCGGGCCGACATGCGGGGTGCGGATCAGCCGCAGCCGCGCCAGCCGTTCGGCTGGAGTCATGCCCCGCCAACCTCTTTCGAGCCGTCCTTTTTGGCACCGATCCGCGGCTCGGTCCCGGCGCGTAGCCGCGCAATATTCTCGCGATGCCGCCACAGCACGATGACCGCGAGCCCCGCGAGGCCGATGGCATAGATTGGATAACCGAGCGCCAGCGCCGCTACCGGCGCCGCGACCGCGCCCAGCATCCCGCCGAGCGACGAAATGCGCAGCAACAGCACCGCGCCGATCCACACCGCGGCAAAGACCAGCCCGATCGGCCAGGCCAGCGCGAGCGCGAGGCCGAGCAAGGTTGCGACCCCCTTGCCGCCGCGAAACTTCAGCCACACCGGATAGCAATGGCCGATCATCGCCGCGGCGCCCGCGATCATCGCGCCCTGTTCACCCAGTTCGGGCATGAAGTACCGCGCCAGCACCACCGCCACCGCGCCCTTGGCGCCGTCGAGGATCAGCGTCGCCGCCGCCAGCCCCTTGCGCCCGGTGCGCAGGACGTTGGTCGCGCCAATATTGCCCGACCCGATCTGGCGCAGGTCGCCGGCGCCGAACAGGCGGGTCAGGATGACGCCGAAGGGGATCGAGCCGAGCAGATAGCCCATGGCGATCAGCGATAAAGTCGTCATGGCGATCCTTGCTCCGTTCGCGGCGATAGTGGCGAAGTTGGCGGGCGCAAGCAACGGATTCGATGCTGTTGATCGCCAGAATGGACTCATCATCGTCGCCTCGCGACGGCTGGGGGGCGACCGTAAGCAATTGAGAGCGATCGCCGCGCCTGCTAATCGCCGCGCATGACCCCCGCCCCCGACGCCCCCATCCTGTTCTTCGACTCCGGCCTCGGCGGCCTGACCGTCCTTGGCCCGACGCGCGCGCTGTTGCCGACCGCGCGAATAGTCTATGCCGCGGACTATGCCGGGCTGCCCTATGGCCAGAAAAGCGAGGCAGAACTGGCGGCGCGCGTCCCGGCGCTGCTCGGCCGCCTCGTCGAACGTTACCAGCCTCGGCTGGCGGTGATCGCGTGTAACACCGCGTCGACGATCGCGCTGACGCATGTTCGCGCCGCGCTCGACCTGCCGATCGTCGGCACCGTCCCCGCGATCAAGCCCGCCGCAAAACTCACCAAAACCGGCGTCATCGGGGTGCTCGGCACCGAAGCGACGGTGCGCCAGCCCTATGTCGACGACCTCAGCGCGCGCTTTGCGGGCGGCAAGACCGTGCTGCGCCACGGCAGTCCGGGCCTGGTCACCGGGGCCGAGGCCAAACTGCGCGGCGAGCCGGTCGATCCCGCGGTGATCGCCCGCGCGATTGCGGGTCTCCGCGACCAACCGGGCGGCGATGCGATCGACGTCATCGTCCTCGCCTGCACCCATTTCCCGTTGCTGGCCGACGAATTGCAGGCCGCAGCGGGTCCGGGCGTCACATTGATCGACGGTGCCGGGGGCATCGCGCGGCGGATCGCCGATCTGACACAGGGCCAGCCATGGCCCGCCGCCGTTACCCCCGGCCTCGCGGTGTTCACCCGCAGCGCCGACCGCCCGCCACCACCGCTCGCAACGCTGGCCCCCTATGGCATCGACCGGATCGAGACGATCTGACGCCCTATTCGCGTCCGGCGGTGCAGGACGCCAGCCAGGCGCGCTCGATTTCGTCCGGGCCGTCGCTTTTGGGTAGCCGACGAACTTTGGGCATCCCGGCATCGCGGACCGCCGTCGCACAATCGAAAACCTGATCGCCGGGTCTGCTGTGAATCCGGTCCTTGCAAACATGGAATTTGTTGCGCGACGTCCCCCAGCCGACCTTTTCGCCCGGATCGAGGTCGCGCGGCGCCTGATCGGCACAATGGGTGTCGGTTTCCGATCCGGGCCGTCCACAGATTTTATCGATCCGCGCCGACGTTCCTTCGGCGGTCCCAACGAACCGGGTGTGGTAGAAGCTGTTTGTCGCCACATAACCCTCGACGCCGCAAACGCGCTTCCCGCGCTGGGTCGTCTGGGCATAGCCACAAACGCGGTAACCGGCATTGGTATCGCACCGCAGCCACGTTCCCTCGAACGGCGCGGGCGCCGGCTTGGAGGCGGACACGCTCAGCCCCATCGCGGCGATCGACAGAGAGACAATTGTGACCAAACGCATAGGATGGCTCCTGCGAACCGCGCCGTGACGGCATGGTCAAAAACGATCTCAACCGCAATTTCGATGTCGTTGCAATGCAGGTCGGCGGACCGGTACGCGACAATAAGGGGTGTGGCAACGCATCGATCACACAGATCGATGGAATAGTTTGCGAATCGTTCGCACTGGATTTCAGCCCGATTCACCGTTATTGGCCCGCCTGTTAAGTGCCGCCCTGAAGGAGCGGCAAACATGCCTGGATTTGGCACCTGACTGCGGGGCTGGAAATTGAACTATAACGATATCTTCGCTCGCGCGATCGACCGGCTGCACGAAGAGGGGCGCTACCGCGTCTTCATCGACATCCTGCGCAACCGCGGCTCCTTCCCCAACGCGCGCTGCTTTGCCGGTCATAACGGGCCGAAGCCGATCACCGTCTGGTGCTCGAACGACTATCTGGCGATGGGCCAGCACCCCAAGGTCGTCGAAGCGATGGAAGCGGCGCTGCACGACGTCGGCGCCGGTTCGGGCGGCACACGCAACATCGGCGGCAACACCCATTATCACATCGACCTTGAGCATGAACTCGCTGACCTGCACGGCAAGGACGGCGCGCTGCTGTTCACATCGGGCTATATCTCGAACGAGGCGACGCTTGGCACGCTCGGCAAATTGCTGCCCAACTGCATCATCTATTCGGACGAGCTCAACCATGCCTCGATGATCGCGGGCATCCGCAACTCGGGCTGCGAAAAGCGGGTGTGGCGCCACAATGATCTGGCGCACCTCGAAGAATTGATGGCGCAGGACGATCCCGAAGCCGCCAAGCTGATCGCCTTTGAAAGCGTCTATTCGATGGACGGCGACGTCGCCCCGATCCACGCGATCTGCGATCTGGCCGACAAGTACAACGCGCTGACCTATTGCGACGAAGTCCATGCCGTCGGCATGTACGGCCCGCGCGGCGGCGGTATCACCGACCGCGACGAAGCCGCCGACCGCGTGACGATTATCGAGGGTACGCTGGGCAAGGCGTTCGGCGTGATGGGCGGTTATATCGCCGCCGACAAGAATATCATCGACGTCATCCGTAGCTATGCGCCGGGCTTCATCTTTACCACCAGCCTGTCGCCGGTGCTCGTCGCCGGGGTGCTCGCCAGCGTCCGCCATCTGAAAAGCTCGAGCGTGGAGCGCGAGGCGCAGCAGGCTAATGCGGGCTATCTGAAGCAATGCTTCCGCGACGCCGGCCTGCCGGTGATGGATTCGACCACCCACATCGTGCCGCTGATGGTCGGCGACCCGGTGCGCGCGAAAAAGATCAGCGACATCCTGCTCGCCGAATATGGCGTTTACGTCCAGCCGATCAATTTCCCGACCGTGCCGCGCGGCACCGAACGCCTCCGCTTCACCCCCGGCCCGGCGCATGACGAAGCGATGATGCGCGAGTTGACGAGCGCGCTTGTTGAAATCTGGGGCCGGCTGGAGCTGGGGCTTCAGAAAGCCGCGTGAGCGAGGCAGTGGGTTTTGACGATGTCGTGCTGGGGCGCCGCTCGATCCGCGGCTTCCTCGACAAACCTGTCCCCAAGGACTTGATCGCCGAGATCATCGAGGTCGCGATGCGCGCGCCCTCGTCGTTCAACAACCAATGCTGGAATTTCTCGGTCGTCACCGGCGAGCCGCTCGATGCGATCCGCCGCGGCAACACCGAGGGCATTTTGGCGGGCACGCCCGACAGCCGCGAGTTTCGCCGTTTCACCACAATCCCCGACGAACATCGCGGCCGCCAGATCGAGGTCGCCAAGCAGTTGTTCGGCGCGATGGGCATCGACCGCGACGACAAGGACGGGCGGCAGGATTGGGTGCTGCGCGGTTTTCGCCAGTTCGACGCGCCGGTCAGCATCGTCGTCACCTATGATCGCGTGCTGCTCGGCAGCGACATCGCGCCGTTTGATTGCGGCGCGGTGACCAACGCGCTGGTCAATGCCGCCTGGTCGCGCGGGCTGGGCTGCGTCATCAACAGCCAGGGCATCATGCAAAGCCCGGTGGTGCGCGAACACGCCAAAATCCCCGACGATCAGGTGATCATGATTTGCGTCGCGCTCGGCTGGCCCGACGAGGGCTTTCCCGCCAATGCGGTGGTATCGAACCGCAAGAGCGTCGAAACCGCGGCGCGCTTCGTTGGGTTCGACGACTGACGGCGGTCGCCGACGCGGTCGTCCACCTTCGACATGATTGGGGCATCCGATAGAATGAGCCACAAATCCTGACACCCTCATCGCGAAAGATTATTATGCCAGCGCAGCGTTATAGCTATACCGCCATCACGCTACACTGGCTCATCGCCCTGCTGCTGGCGTTCCAAATCGCGCTCGGCTGGGCGCTCGAAGGCAACAGCAGTCCGGAATTGTTCGCACGCTATCAGTTGCACAAGTCAGTAGGCATCTCGATCCTGCTGCTCAGCCTCGCACGTCTTGCGGCTCGCCTGTTTGCAACCCGTCCGCCCGCGTCAGAAGGGCCGACCTGGACGCGCGCGTCGGCGAGCATCGTCCACTGGCTATTCTATCTCGTGATGATTCTCGGCCCGATCACGGGATGGCTGCTCGTGTCGACCGCACGCATTCAGGTCCCGACCCTAGTTTACGGGATCATTCCTTGGCCCCATTTGCCCGTCGGTCGCAGTTGGCACGAACCGGCCGAGGCGATCCACGGCGCCATGGCGTGGCTCGCGATCGGACTGTTCGTCCTCCACATTGCGGGCGCGCTTCGCCATCAGTGGTTGCTTGGCAAACCCGAACTCCAGCGGGTCATCCCCTTCGCGCACGACAAGGCCGTCGGCGTCGCGGTCGGTGCGCTGCTGCTCGTCGTAGCCGCATTTGCCGCCGGCCAGATGGTTTACCCCGACAAGGCTCGCCCTCCCGTCGCCAGAAAAACAGCGCCGCCCCTGGCCGCCGCGGCGCCGACCACGGCTCTGATCCCCGCCGCCGAAAGCGACAAGGCCGCGCCAGCCGAAGAGGTCGCGCCGGAAGATGCGGCCCAGCCGCTCGCGGACTGGACGATCGCGTCGGGCGGGCGCCTCGGCTTCACCGCCCGCTGGAACGGCGAAGCAGTCGACGGCCGCTTCGACCGCTGGCGTGCCGCCATCCGCTTCAGCCCTGATGACCTCGCCAAATCGCAGATACGCGTCACCGTCGATCTCGCATCCGCCAACACCGGCGAGGGCCAGCGCGATGATACGCTAAAAGGCAGCGATTTCTTCGATACCAGCGCTCATCCAAGTGCGGTCTTCATGGCGCGCGACATCCGACATCTGGGCGGGGATCGCCATGAAGCGCGCGGGTCGCTCGATCTGCGTGGCGTCAGCAAGCCGGCGACGCTGCATTTCACGCTGCGCATCGACGGTGACAGGGCGCGTGTCGCCGGAACCGCGCTTATCGATCGGACCGCTTTCGGCGTCGGGCAGGGCGAATGGGCTGCTACCGACGTGATCGCGGGGACCGTCGATATCGCCTTTTCGTTCACCGCCACGCGCCCGGCGTCCTGATCCCGGGAATATCACGATGCGGTTCGCTGATTTCTGAAGACGATAAAGGTTGGCACAATGCGGCCCGTCCCGGGAGGGAAGTGGACGGACCGCACCTGTGCCGGGGAAAGGGGTCTCAGCCCGGCAGCAATACGCCATCGACGACGTGGATCACGCCGTTCGACTGCCGGACATCGGCGATGGTGATCTGTGCCTTGCCGCCCTTGGCGTCGGTGACATACCATTTGCCATCCTTGCCCCACACGGTCAGCGTCGCGCCCTGCACCGTGGTCAGCACGGCCTTGCCGCCATTGGCCTTGGCATTGGCGGCCAGGTCGGCGGCGGTCAGCGTGCCGGGCACGACATGATAGGTCAGCACCGCGGTCAGCGTGCCTTTATTCTCGGGCTTCAGCAGCGTGTCGACGGTGCCGGCGGGCAGCTTGCCGAACGCGGCGTTGGTCGGGGCAAAGACGGTGAAAGGCCCGGGACTGGCGAGCGTATCGACCAGCCCGGCAGCCTGCACCGCAGCGACCAGCGTCGTGTGATCCTTTGAATTGACGGCATTTTCGACGATGTTCTTGGTTTCGTACATCGCGGCCCCGCCGACCATCGGGTTGGCCAGCGCGACGCCGCCCCCGGCAACCATCATCAAAACAGCGAGCGACGCGGAGAGTTTGGAAAGTTTCATCATACAATCCTCTGGTTTCTGGCAGCCCGGAAATGCGGGATGCGCCGCAGCTACGGCGGTGCCCCAGCGGCGGATGCACAGCAGCGTCAGATTGTGATGATTTTTCCGGACGCGACCGCGAGGCCGCTCGGTGCTGAATGCGGCGTCTTCGACACCGGCTCCATCGTGATCGCCAGCGTCGCGCCTTCGGTCATCAACAGGCGGTGCGGCGGCGGCATCGTCATTTCGGCCTTACCCGCATGGCCGATCTGCCCAAGCGAGACGGGCGCGCCGCCTTCGGGAATGACCCACAATTCGGGGGCCAGCGCCCCAGGCTTAAAGCCATGGATGCGCAGCTGCATCAGCCCACTGCTCTGGTCATAGCGCGCCAGCACCAGTGGCCCCGCCGCATCGCTTTCGATCCGCGCCACCGCGAGTTGCGGCGCGGCGGGCATGGGCGCTGGTACCGGCTGGGTGACCAGCACGAACGCCAGTGCCGCGGCGACCGCACCCGAGACCAGCGCCCCGGCGCGCCAGCGGCGCAGTCGGGTCTCGATTGCCGTAACCTTGTCGGCGGGCGCATCCACCAGCTGCCGTTCGATCCCGTCCCACACCGCATCGCCGGGCTGAGCATCGGCCCACTCGCCGTGCAACGGCGCCAGCTTGGCCTCCCACGCCGCGACCAGCGCCGCAAATTCGGGATCGCTGAGCGATAGCCGCAGCGCATCGGCGCGCGCTTGCCCTTCGAGCAGGCCAAGCGCCAGTTCGGCGGCGAGCGCGTCGCGCTCCTCGGCGGGCGTCAGATGGTCATCCATCGCCAAGACAATCCTTCAGGCGCAGCAACCCGCGCCGTATCCAGCTTTTCATCGTCCCCAACGGCACATTTTCGCGCGCCGCCAGCTCGGCATAGGTAGCGCCATCGAAAAAGGCGGCGCGGATGGACGCGCGGGTCCGGCCCTCGAGTTCATCCAGACAGTGGTGGAGCCGCTCGCCCTCCTCTGCCGCCACCAGCGACTGGTCGGCGCGTAGGCTGTCGTCGGCCACCGCAAAGGCCGCCTGTTCGGGCAAGGTATCACGGACCGCCCGGCCAGCAACCGACCGCCGCCAGTCGATCGCGCCGTTGCGCGCGATCGTCGACAGCCAGGTGATCGGGCTGGCGCGCGTGGCATCGAATTGCCCTGCGCGCTCCCACACCTTGATATAGACGGTCTGCAAAACATCCTCCGCGCTGGCCCTCTCGCCACAGATACGGAGGCAAATTCCAAATAGTTTCGCGGCGGTCATGTCATAGACCTGGCGCAGCGCCGCGCGATCGCCGCGCCCGACCGCGGTCAGCGCCGCCACCAGTCGGGTTCGCGCCTCGTCCGCGCTCGATGGCCATTGCATGTCGCTCACCGCGCCAAGTCGTAGAGCGGTGGCGGGATTATTCAAGCGGCAGTCGGCCGCATCATCCCCCAGAAATGCGGCCCGCCACCCGCCACGTCCCATTCGACCTGCGTGACGAATCCCAGCCGCTCATAAAGTGGGACATTCGCGGGCGTTGCGGTTTCCAGCCAGCACGGTAGCCCCTCGGTGTCAGCGACCGCGGTTTGCGCGCGGATGATCCGCCCGCCGTGACCTTTGCCCTGATGCGCGGTGCGCACCCCGACATAATGGAGATACCAAAAGCGTCCCGCGGGACGGTGCGCGTCAATGCCGCTTTGCACCTTGAGCCCGCGCGGCAAGGCGGTGCCGAAGGTCGCGATCAGCGGCACGACGGTGCGGAGGAATTCCAGCGTGCCGCCATGCGCTTGCCCCGGCGCGCGCCACAGCGCCGCCGCTTCGTCGCCGCTCGCCCGCAGCGCCACCCCGGCGCGCATATCAGCGGGAACAAGGGTGCGGAACAAGCCGCGCAGCGCCCGCGCGCGGTGGGCGGGGTCGGGCAAGATCCATGACAGCGCGGGGTCGGTCTGGAACGCCTGCGCGAGCGTTTCGATCAGCGCGGGCTGGTCCGTTGCCGTAGCAACGCTGATTTGGTCCATTCCGCCCCTCCCCTATCGTCATTGCGACCCCGGACTTGGTCCGGGGTCGCAATGACGAAAGATCTAGGAAATCAATCGCGGCAATAGCCTTCGCCATCCTTGACCTTCAGGCAATCTTTCTTGCCCGCCAGATATTTGAGGCCCGTCGCATCGCCGGTCGATGCCGCCAGCGTCAGGGTCTCGGCGCCGCGCTTGAAAGCGATGCCGCCCTCGCTGTCGCTGCCATCATACGTCCCCTTGGTGTCGAGGTCCGACTGCATCTCCAGCTTGTATTTCCCCGGCTCGGCGGTCGTGATCGTGACATACATGCCCTCGACTCCCGTCCATTTGCCCGCCCAGGGGGCGAAGCGATGCGGGGCGATTGCAGCATCGGCCGTTTCGGACGGCGCTGATTCGTCAGGCACTTCGGTTGTCGTCGTGTCGGCGGGCGCAGGCGCCTCCGCCTTTTCGCAGCCGCTCAGCAACACCAGTGCCGCGGCGCCGATCAGAAAGCTCTTTTGCATCACGCTTCTCCTTCCCCGTCCCAACGCACCTGCGCCGATAAGTATCCGCTTAGCCCGCCAGAATCTCCGCATAATGTTGCGGGTCGACATTGCCGCCCGACAGGGTGACCAAAGTCGCCTCGCCCAGCACAACCTTGCCCGCCAGCACCGCCGCCAGCGCCGCCGCGCCGCCCGGTTCGACCACCAGATGCAGCCGCTCGAACGCGGCGCGCATCGCGTGCCGCACTTCGTCGCGGGTGACGACAACGCCGCGCACCCCGCGCGCCTGCAGCACCGCGAAATTGATCGGCCAGGTCTGCGGTGTCTGCAACGCATCGCATTCGGTCGGATAGGCCAGATCCTCGACCGACAGGATTTCCCCTGCGGCCAGACTGCGCGTCACATCGTCCCAGCCCTCGGGCTCGACCGCAATGATCTCGGCATCGGGACAGGCTAGCGCCAGCCCCGCCGACAATCCGCCGCCGCCGCAGCACGCAATCACCTGATCGGGTCCGGCGATGCCGCGCGCTGCGAGCTGCGCTCGCGCCTCGATCCCCGCGCTCCCCTGCCCCTCGATGATCCACGGATCGCCGTAAGCATGGACCAGCGTCCCGCCGCGCTCAGCGAGCAGTTTGGCCGCCACCGCATCGCGCGATTCGGTCACCCGGTCGTACAGCACGACCTCGGCCCCCAGCGCGCGCGTCGCGGCCAGCTTCATTCTGGGCGCATTGCTCGGCATCACGATCGTCGCCGGAATCCCCAGTCGCTTTGCCGCCCATGCAACGCCCTGCGCATGGTTGCCGCTCGACACCCCGACCACGCCGGCCGCCGCCTGTTCGGGGGTCAGGTCGGTCAGACGGTGCCATGCGCCGCGGATCTTGAACGCGCCGACGGGCTGCAGGCATTCGGCCTTGCACCAGATGGTCCGACCGTCGATTTCCAGCGGCAACAATGGCGTCATCGGCAGCAGTTCGGCGACCTTGGCGGCGGCGCGTTCGACCCCCGCCAGCGTCGGGGCGCGGGCGGAGCTGAGGAGGGGATCGGGGCTTTGCTGTGTCATCGCTTCGTCCTATAGCGCCCGTCATACAAGACAAGGCGGCAAAGGTCCGCGACAGGAGATTTTCGATGAGCAAGGTTCTGGTGATCGGCGCGGGCGGCGTCGGTTCGGTCGCGGTGCATAAAATGGCGATGAACGCCGACATCTTTCCCGACATCACGCTGGCCAGCCGCCGCAAGTTCAAGTGCGATGCGGTTGCCGAATCGGTGCTGGCGCGCACCGGAGTCACGATCAACACCGCCGAGGTCGACGCCGACCATATCGACGCCACCGCGGCGCTGATCCGCGATATCGGCGCGACGCA
Source organism: Sphingopyxis sp. L1A2A (assembly GCF_005502465.1). Lineage (GTDB taxonomy): Bacteria > Pseudomonadota > Alphaproteobacteria > Sphingomonadales > Sphingomonadaceae > Sphingopyxis. The sequence goes on along the minus strand of NZ_SCOT01000003.1, from coordinate 101,832 downwards.
TGTCGTCAACCTCGCGCTGCCTTATCAGGATCTGACGATCATGGAGGCGTGCCTGTCGACCGGCGCCCATTATATGGACACCGCCAATTACGAACCGCGCGACGAGGCAAAGTTCGAATATCATTGGCAATGGGCGTATCACGACCGCTTCAAGGATGCCGGGCTGATGGCGCTGCTCGGGTCGGGCTTCGACCCGGGGGTGACCAGCGTGTTCACCACCTGGCTGAAGAAACATCATTTCGACCGCATCGACACGCTCGACATTCTCGATTGCAACGGCGGCGATCACGGCCAGCATTTTGCGACCAACTTCAATCCCGAAATCAACATCCGCGAAGTGACCGCGGTCGCGCGCCATTGGGAAAATGGCGATTGGGTCGAAACCCCGCCGATGTCGGTCAAGCAGCAGTTCGACTTTGAAGCGGTCGGCGAAAAAACGATGTACCTCATGTATCATGAGGAAATCGAAAGCCTGAAAACCCACCTGCCCGAAATCAAACGCATCCGCTTTTGGATGACCTTTGGCGAGGCGTATATCACCCACCTCAACGTGCTGCAGAATGTCGGCATGACGCGCATCGACCCGGTCATCTACGAAGGCCGCGAGATCATTCCGCTCCAGTTCCTGAAAGCCGTGCTGCCCGAACCGTCGAGCCTGGGTGAGACGACGAAGGGCAAGACCAACATCGGCGTCATCGCCACCGGCCTGGCCAAGGACGGCACCGAAAAGACGCTCTACCTCTACAATATTTGCGACCATGAGGACGCTTTTGCCGAAACCGGCAATCAGGCGGTCAGCTACACCACCGGCGTCCCCGCGATGATCGGCGCCGCGATGATGGTGACGAACACTTGGGTTGGCGACGGCGTGTTCAACATGGAACAGATGGACCCCGATCCGTTCATGGAGATGCTGAACCAGCACGGCCTGCCGTGGCAGGTGAAGGAACTGGACGGGCCGCTCGAATTCTGATTGCGGAACGAAGTCCCGGCGCTTGCCGGGACTTCGTTCCAGCGAGGGAATTTATGACCGCTTATCTCGCGGCCGCTGTGGCTCGCGGTGCTGATCGCGGCGGGCGTGTTCTTCATCGTCAAGGGACCGATTGCAGCTTGATCCGCACCCCGCTAGCCTCGCGATCAGGAGGATGGGCGATGGCAACAGATGACAGGGGTATTTCGCGGCGGGCTTTTGGCGCTGGCGCGGCGGGACTGGCCACCCTCGGCGCGGCGCAGGCATCGGCGAAACCGGCAAAGCCGAAAACGATCGCGACCGGCAAGCCCTTCATCCTGACGACGTGGGATTTCGGCCCCGGCGCCAATGCCATCGGCTGGCCGATGCTCGCCGCGGGCGCGTCGGCGCTCGATGTTGTCGAAAAAGCGATCAACCATGTCGAACTGCTCGGCGACTATTGGGTCGGCGCCGGAGGCGTGCCGAACGAGGTCGGCGAAACGACGCTCGACGCGATGATCATGTGGGGACCGACGCATGATGCCGGCGCCGTCGGCTGCCTGAAACGTATCAAAAAGGCGATTTCGGTCGCGCGCAAGGTGATGGAGGAAACCCAGCACAGCCTGATCGTCGGCGACGATGCGACGCGCTTTGCGGCGCGCATGGGGTTCGCCGAAACATCGCTCACCAGCGTGGTGTCGCAGCAGGCGTGGGACAAATGGGCCGCGAAGGGCGAGAAAACGAACGCTTTTGACCCCGAACCGATCGGCAAGAATCCCAAACTGGCCGGCCACGACACCGTCGGCAGCATCGCGCTCGATGCCGCCGGCAATCTGTGCGTCGGCTGCTCGACCAACGGCCGCGAATTCAAGATTCCGGGCCGCGTCGGCGATTCGCCGATCATCGGCGCGGGCGCCTATGTCGATCAGGCGGTCGGCGCCGCGGTCGCGACCGGCAACGGCGACGTGATGATGCGCTTTCTGCCGGCCTATCACGCCGTCGAACTGATGCGCGGTGGCATGGAGCCGCAGGCAGCCGCCGAGGCGACGATCAAGCGGATCGCAGACGCGGGCTACCGGATCGACGGCGGCATGGCGGTGATCCGCCGCGACGGCGTGCATGGCGGTGCCAAGACGGGCTGGGCCGACACCCCCTTCAGCTATTCGGTCCACACCGCGGCGGGCAATATAAAGGTGCCCGTGGCATAGTATCGCGGCTTTAGCGGAGGATTCGGATCGGCCCGGCGCCGCCCCCTTCCTTCGCGGCCGCAAACCTCCTACATGCGCGCGCATGGAAACCAGAGCCGGCGACCCCGGGGCCTTTGCCCATTTCGACCTCACCCGTGTCCCCTCGCCCGCGTTCGTCGTCGATGCGGCAAAGGTGCGCACGAATCTGGCGCTGTTGCGCCACATCGGCGACGCCTCCGGCGCGCGGGTCCTCGCGGCGCTCAAGGCGTTTTCGATGTGGTCGCTGGGACCGACGGTCGCCGGCTATCTCGACGGCGTCTGCGCTTCGGGGCTTTACGAAGCGAAACTCGGCCGCGAGGAATATGGCGGCCCCGACGGCGACCGGGAAGTCGCCACCTATTGCGCGGGCTACAAGGAAGCCGACCTGCCCGAAATCGCACGGCTGTCGGATCATCTGATCTTCAATTCGCCAGGGCAAATCGCCCGCTTCCGTCCGCTGCTCGACGATCTTCGCGCGCAGGGCGTGACGTTCGATATCGGCCTGCGTATCAACCCGATGCACAGCGAAGGTGAAACCGCGAAATACGATCCGGCGGCGCCGTGCAGCCGCCTCGGCTTTCCGGTTACCCAGTTGCTGCCCGACCATATGGAGGGTATCGACGGCATCCATATGCACAGCCTGTGCGAACAGGATTTCCCGCCGCTGCAACGGACCTGGGACGCCGTGCAGCCGATGCTGCGGCCCTTCTTTGGCCAGCTCAAATGGATCAACTTCGGCGGCGGTCACCATGTCACGCGCGCCGATTACCAAATCGACGACCTGATCGCTTTCCTGAAACAGGTGCGCGCCGCAACCGACTGCGACGTGATGATCGAACCCGGCGAAGCGATCGCGCTCGACGCCGGAATCCTCGTCGGCGAAATTCTCGACCTGTTCGACAATGGCATGCCGATCGGCATCACCGATATTTCGGCGACCTGCCATATGCCCGACGTGATCGAGGCGCCCTATCGCCCCGCCATGCTGGACGAAGGCAGCGAAGGCATCACCGTTCGCCTCGGCGGCCCCTCTTGCCTCGCGGGCGACGTCATCGGCGACTATCGCGTGCCCGGCGGCGCCCGCATCGGCGAGCGTTTTGCCTTCCTCGACCAGGCGCATTATTCGATGGTCAAGACCAACAGCTTCAATGGCGTCCCGCTGCCGTCGATCTGGCTGTGGGACAGCGAAACCGACGCGCTGGAATTGGTCCGGGCGTTTGGATATGAGGATTTCAAGACGCGGCTGAGCTAAGCGCGCGGGACGGCGGACGAGGGAGAGGCGCGATTGGAACGGCGACATTTTCTGCGCGCCAGTGCCGGAATCGCTTTGGCGCCGACGATATGGGGTTGCGCCGATCCCGGTAACGGCATGACCCATGCGGACCTAGGCTATCACATGCCGCTGGAATCGGATCCGCATGAGCGGACCCTCATGCAATGGCCGGTCAATCGGGACATTTATGACCGGCGTTCGCTAGCGCGCGTCCAACGCGCCATTGCGCGCGTTGCCAACCGCATCGTGGAGTATGAACCCGTCGCGATGCTGGTTGCGGCAGCCGACGCCGCGAGTGCGCGCACATTATTGTCTGGCGATGTCGAGCTTTGGGACATTCCGACCGACGATTTGTGGTGCCGCGATTCCGGGCCGACCTTTGTCCGCGACCCCGCCGGCGGCCTCGCCGTCGCCCACATCCGGTTCAACGGCTGGGGCAATAAGCAACCACACGCCAAAGATGCACAAATTGCCGCGCGTGTAGCAGCGCGGCTTGGCCTTCCCCTGATCGATACCGGGCTGGTCGGGGAGCAGGGCGGGGTCGAACATGACGGCGCCGGGACGCTGCTCGCGCACGCCAGCTGCTGGGCGAATGTCAACCGCAACCGAATGGGCCAGGACGAGATTGGCAAAAAGCTGCTGCGGGCGCTGGGCGGCCAGAAAATGATCTGGGCCCCCGGCATCGCGGGGAAAGACATCACCGATTACCATATCGACGCGCTCGCCCGCTTTGTCGGACCGGGCAAGCTGCTGATCCAGCTGGGCGACACCATTGATCCCGAAGACCCCTGGTCGGTATCGGGGCATGAGACGCTGGAGATATTGCGGCAATCGACCGATGCCCGGGGACGCAAGCTGGAGATTCTTCGGCTGCCCGATCCGTGGGACATCCGGTCGTCCGCACCCGACTTCGTTGCGAGCTATGTCAACTATTACGTCTGCAACGATGCGGTCATCGCGGCGCAGTTCGGCGACGAGACGGCCGATGGCCATGCGCGCGAAATGCTGCAATCGCTCTATCCGGGGCGGACGGTGGAAATGCTCGAAATCGACGCAATCGGTGAATCGGGCGGCGGCATCCACTGCGCCACGCAGCAACAACCAAAAGCACTCGCAAGATGAAGACATGGCTCGAACGCCATTGCGAGGGCTCGGTCGCGGCCTATTCGGCCGTCGTTTCGATCTCCGCCAGCGCCTGATGGATGTCGCTGACCACGACTGATCCCTCGCCCACCGACGACGCGACGCGCTTCACCGACCCTTTGCGGACATCGCCGATCGCATAGATGCGCGGCCAGCTCGTTTCGTAGCGGCTTGGCATGCGGTCCAATGACCAGCCTGCCTTGACCAGTTCGAGCGGCGCGATGTCGGCCCCGGTTTTGACGAAGCCGCGCTCGTCACACATCATTTCCTTTGGCAGCCAGCCGGTGTTCGGACTGGCGCCGAGGAAGAGGAAAAGAAAGCGGCAGTCGCAGCCGCTCTCGACCCCGGTGTCGCGGCAGCGATAGGTGATGCCGTCGAGCCACCCGCCCGAAACATCGGCGCCGCGCAGCGCGACGACGTCGGTCATCGCATGCAGTTCGATGTTGGGATGCTCCTCCAGCCGCTTGACCAGATATTCGGACATCGTCTCGCGCAAGGCCGGGCGGCGGAAAATGACATGGACCTTGCGCGCCGCATTGGCGAGGTAGATCGCCCCCTGCCCCGCCGAATTGCCAGCGCCGACGACGGTCACCTCGGCATTGCCGCACAGCTGTGCCTCCATCGGGGTGGCACCGTAAAAGATGCCGCGGCCCTCATAATGTTCGATGCCGTCGATCGGCAGGCGCTGATATTGCGCCCCGCTGGCGATCACCACCGCGCGGCTGCGTAATTTACGGCCGTCGGCGAGCTTCAGGCAATAGGCATCGCTGTCGCGGTCGATCGCCGCGGCGCGCACCGGCGCGACCAGCCGCGCGCCGAATTTCTGCGCCTGCACCGTCGCCCGCCGCGCCAGCTCATTGCCCGAGATGCCGGTCGGAAAGCCCAGGTAGTTTTCGATCTTTGACGACGTCCCCGCCTGTCCGCCCGGCGCCAGCGCGTCGATCGCAATCACGGTCAGCCCTTCGGATCCGGCATAGACCGCCGCGGCAAGGCCGCCCGGCCCGCTGCCGACGACGATGACGTCGGCGGTGGCGCCATCGGGCAGCAGGTCGAGCCCAAGGCTCGCGGCGAGCTGTTCGGGGGTCGGCTGGACCAGCACGTCGGCGGCGCCCAAAATCACCGCCGGCAGTTGTTCGTCGATCAATCCGCGCTCGGCCATCAGATGCGCCGCAACCGGGCCATCGGCGGGATCGAACCAGCGATGCGCAACGCCATGCTTCGCCAGCAGGTCGCGCAGCGCATAGACACTGCGGTCCATCGCCGCCCCGATCACGATGATCGCTGCAAAGCCGCGACGGCTGCTAAACTCGCGCCGCGCCGCAAAAATGCGGACGAATATGTCCGAAAAATGCGAATTGCCCGCGATCAACCGCTGGAAATCGGCATGGGCGATCCGCAAAATTTCCCCATCGGCGCCCATCTCGACACGCGACAGGTGGCGCTGTCCGGTCAGCACGGACAGGTCGCCCGCGAACTGCCCCCGCTCCATCCAGCCGACGCGTTTTGATCCTTCATCGGTCATCGCGTAAATGTCGGTATAGCCTGACAGGGTGACGATGCAGTCAGGGGCCATCGTGCCTTCGGCGACGAGCAACTCGCCGGCGCGATGCGATTCGACGGCGCCGAAAGCACGTAGTTCGTCGAGCTTGGCGTCGCTAAACGTGTGATTCACATCGGCGGGAGAGACCATGACGCGCATGTCCTTTATCGGATTTTGGTTCGTACTGTCCTAGCGCGGAACCGCCGCCTTGTCGCGCTTTTGCCCGGCTCGGCGCACATCGGCCCCGGTTCGCCCATCATGTTACCGCTCTATTACAAAATTGCGCGTTTGGGTCTTTACAGGGGGGGCACCCCTGCATATATCGCCCCCCGCTGCCCCAGGGGGACTTCCAATAACCGCAAGGCAGCCTTGTCGTTTACCATTACACTTTTGGGGGTCCCTTGCATTGCACCAGCATCATAGCGCCCACGGGCTGATTCAGGCACTTTCGCCGGTCGAACCTGTCACGCTTGTCCGTCCGCATGCGGCACGGCGCGCAGCGCGTTTCTTCATCGACCGGTTTCCCGGCACCACCCTGTATGCGGTCAAGGCGAATCCGTCGCCCGACCTGCTGCGCGTGCTGTGGGATTCGGGCGTCACCCATTATGACGTCGCGTCGATCGCCGAAGTGCGTCTCGCCGCGCGCACCCTGCCCGAAGCGACCTTGTGCTTCATGCATCCGGTAAAGGCCGAGGAAGCGATTTCCGAAGCCTATTGGAAGCATGGCGTGCGCACTTTTTCGCTCGACACGCTCGACGAGCTCGAAAAGATCGTGCGCGCGACCGAAGGCGCGGCCGATCTCAATCTGCTCGTGCGCCTGCGCGTCTCGTCGGACCATTCAAAGCTCAGCCTCGCGGCCAAATTCGGCGCCGAAGCCGATGAGGTCGTCGAACTGCTGATGGCAACCCGCCAAGCCGCCGACGCACTCGGCATCTGCTTCCACGTCGGCAGCCAGGCGATGACGCCGCATGCTTATGCCCAGGCGATGGAACGCGTCCGCGCGGCGATCGTCGCAGCCTCGGTCACCGTCGATATCATCGACGTCGGGGGCGGCTTTCCGTCGTCCTATCCGGGCATGGAGCCACCGCCGCTGGGCGCCTATTTCGACACGATCCACCGCAGCTTTGAAAGCCTGCCGATCAGCTATTCGGCCGAACTGTGGTGCGAACCCGGTCGCGCGCTGTCGGCCGAGTATAGCTCGCTGATCGTCCGCGTCGAAAAGCGCCGCGGCGACGAGTTGTATATCAACGACGGGGCTTATGGCGCGCTGTTCGACGCCGCGCATGTCGGCTGGCGCTTTCCGGTTTCGCTGCTCCGCGACGGCGGCAGCGATGCCGAACTGGTGCCGTTCAGCTTTTACGGCCCGACCTGCGACGACCTCGATCATATGGCCGGGCCCTTCTTCCTGCCGGCGGACATCAAGGCGGGCGATTTCATCGAAATCGGCATGCTCGGCGCCTATGGCTGCGCGATGCGGACCAAGTTCAACGGCTTCGGCGCCGACGAGACGCATGTCGTCAGCGACGAGCCGATGGTCAGCCTGTACACCGGCGAAGTCGAACCGGAACGCCGCAGCGCAACAGTGACCAAGCTGTTTTGATCGCCGCCGCGCGGCAGTGGCCTTACATCGCAGCGATGCGGGGGATGACGTAATCGGCGTCACGCCCGACGCCGCGCAGCGTCGCCGAGGCAAAGCCGTTCTGTCCCGACAAGCCGACGAAGCCGAGCCCGGGAACGGTCGTTGAAATACCGCGGCGGTGGAGCGGCTCCCCCTTGGCGTCCAAAGCTCCGCACGGCCGCAGAAACGCCATCGCGTGGCGAAAGCCGGTAGCGAAAATGACCTGGTCGACCCGCTCGTGCGTTCCGTCGGGCCAGACGACGCCGTCCGCGGTAAAAGCACGGAACATCTTTCGGACCGGCGGCCGATTGGCGCGCAACGCGGCCTTGTACCGGCCATCGTCGACGATGGGGACGCCATGGTCCGAAAACAGGTTCAGGCCGTTGAGGCGCAGCTTGTCGAACCACCAATGAATATCGTGACCCCACACCCGCTGCGGCAGAAAGCGCAGCTTGTGTCGGACCGCCAGCGTCACATCGGCATGACCCGCGAGTTCAACCGCAATCTGCACCGCCGAATTTCCGGCGCCGACCACAATGATCCGCTGACCCAGATAGGCATCTGGATTGCGATATTCCGATGAATGCATGATGCGGCCCCGATAGTCGCCCTGACCGAAAATCTGTGGAAAATTTGGCGCGCCAAAGGCTCCCGACGCGACGATCAGCTTTTGCGCGCGGATCGGCCTTCCGCCTTCGGGCATCAACGCAAATCCATCGGGCTCGCGGGTGACCGACGATATTCGCGTTCCCAGTTTCACCGGGAAGGCGAAATGATCGCGATATTGCTGCAAATAATCGACAACATCGTCGCGCGTTGGATAGGCATCGGGCGCGCCCTGCATGCCGAATTCCGGCAATGACGAATAGCGCACCGGCGAAAACAGCTCGAGACTGTCGTAATAGTGGCGCCACGAGCCACCGACGGTCCGGTCCGCATCGACGATCAGGAAGTCGGCGCCCGCGCGTTGCAAAAGGCGCGCCGCCGCCAGCCCCGCCTGTCCGGCCCCGATCACCACAAACTGATGATCGGTCATGCATTGGTCTCTTTGGCAAATCCATGCCGCAACCGGTCGTCGCCATCGGCAAATTCCGGCACATTCAGCCACAGCCGCAACAGATGCCGCTTCTCCTCAGCCGTGTCCCAATCTTCATAGTCAGTCCGCGCATGCAGGACGACCGAGTTTTTCAAGAACTGCATGTCGCCCTCCTGGAAATTCATGTCCAGCGCGGTGCCCGGTTCGAAGGGAAGCCATTCGAGCAGGTCGAGCAAGCTCTGCTCCGCATCACTCAGCGCCGCGATTTCGGGAAAATCCTCGGCTGCGTTGCGAATGTACCAGGTCAGCAGCATCATCCGGAAAATCCCGTCTTCGCGGCTCACGATCGGATAGCGAAAGGTCTTAGGGCCGTCCGGACCCAATTGCCCATGCGCGTGGTGATGAAATTCCTGCTCAAGCAATGGCGCAAGTTCGGGTCGCCGCGCGACGACCTGATTATAGACCTCGACCGACGAACAGACCCGGCTCACCCCGCCCGATTTCGCACCGCGCAGACACAGCAGCCCGATGATGTCGGCGCCGTCGGTGTGAAAGGCCAGCTCGGCGCGCGTCTTGTACAGCCTGACATTGTGATCGCTCGCCGACGCACCCGTGTCGCGAATGTCGACCAGCAACTCGCCCGCCGGGTTCTGCGCCGTCGGCTGCCCCAGATGCAGCCCGATCAGCCAATAGGCCGCACGGGCGACGTCGCGGCCGATATCGCGCACCGGCAGCCCGCGGATCAAAACCACGCCATGGCCGTGATCGAGACGATCGCGCCAATCCGCAAGCGCAACCGTCAATCCGGCCAGCGGATAACGGTCGCGCGATACTGCATCGAGCGCGATACCCCGGCCAACGACCGCATTGGCGGCGGCGATGATCGTCTCGATTTCGTCGGCGCTCAATTCATAGAGCCATTCCCCGGGTTGCGCTTGCAACACATCACCCCGCCACGGGCTAGGCGATTCAACCATTGACGTCATTGGGCAGTCCTTTTCTGAAATAGAGCCATCGGCTGGCACCGCAGCAAAGTCCGCGATAACAGTTTTGATTCGATATTTGTCGAAATATCGAATTGAATATCGAGGTCAACCCATATTTCGACTATAATCGAAATGATAAGTGAAACACGCCCGACCCGAATTCTGGACTAGCCTGATCAAATGGCCCTGCTAGGTTTCCCGCCGCATGCGCCCCTTCCACCACCTTCTGATCAATAACCTCGTCGCCAACATCACCAATTTCACGGTGTGGTTTGCGATCACCTTCTGGATATTCCTCGAAACCAGATCGGTATTCGCAACGGGGATGATCGCGGGCATCTATCTGGTGCTCACCGGGGCGCTCGGCATCTGGTTCGGCAGTCTGGTCGATCATCACCGCAAACGCAGCATGATGCTCGTCTCCAGCCTGGTATCGCTCGCAATCTATACCGCGGCGCTCGGCGCTTATGCGCTGGACCCCACCATTGCCGCCGCGCGGGTATCCAGCATCACCTTGTGGCTGTTCGTCCTCCTGACGATGCTGGGGGTGATCGTCGGCAATATCCGGATGATCGCCCTGCCGACGCTCGTCACCCTGCTGGTGCCCGAGGACCGCCGCGACAAGGCGAACGGGCTGGTCGGGATGGTCAGCGGCATCGGTTTCCTGACCACCTCGGCCATCAGCGGTTATCTTATCGCGTGGGGCGGCATGGTCGCGACCCTGGCGTTCGCGATCCTGCTTTCGCTGCTCGCCGCGCTTCACCTGCTGTTCGTCCCCGTCGACGAACCGCGCGACACCGGCGCGCATGACGCCCCGCGCCGCATCGACCTCGCCGGTACCTTTCGCATTGTGACCGCCATTCCCGGGCTGTTTGCGCTCATCCTGTTCGCCGCGTTCAACAATCTACTCGGCGGCGTCTTCATGGCGTTGATGGACGCTTATGGCCTGTCGCTGATGAAGGTTGAACAATGGGGGCTGCTCTGGGCCTTTGTCTCATGCGCGTTCATCCTCAGCGGCGCCTTGATTGCGCGCACCGGGCTGGGCGCCAATCCGGTGCGGACGCTGCTGCTGGTCAACCTGATCGTGTGGGCGGTCGCCGCGCTGTTCACCGTTCAGTCGTCGATCATCCTGCTGACCGTCGGCTGCTTCATCTGGTTGTTCCTCGGCCCTTATGCCGAGGCGGCTGAGCAGACCACCCTGCAAAAGGTGGTGCCATTCGAGCGGCAGGGGCGCGTTTTCGGCTTTGCCCAGTCGGTCGAGCAGGCCGCCTCGCCGCTCACCGCCTTCCTCATCGCGCCGTTGACCCAGTTCATCTTTGTCCCGCTGATGACCAACGGCGCCGGGGCCGAGATGATTGGGGACTGGTACGGGCGCGGCGCCGAACGCGGCATCGCGATCGTGTTCACGATCACCGGCGTGCTCGGCGTGCTCGCAACGATCGCTGCCTTCCGCTCGACATCCTATCGCCAGATTTCCGGCGCCTATGTCACCGGAAACGCCGCGGCGACCACTACCGTCCCTCCCCAATAATAGCAGGCAATCGCCTCTTCCGTTTCACTTCGAAATCATTCTATCCTTGGCGAAAGAGCAAAGGGAGGGATGCCGCGTGGCCGTTGTGATTCTTGGAAAAGCAGTGACAGCAGCATGACCATGTTGTCCGGCATCCGCATCATCGACCTGACGACGGTGATCTTCGGCCCCTATGCGACGCAGATGCTCGCCGATCTGGGCGCCGAGGTGATCAAGGTCGAAACCCCGGGGCTGGGCGACATCTCGCGATATTTGGGCAGTGGGGTTCCCGATCCGACGATGGGGTCGATCCACCTGACGGTGAACCGTGGAAAACGCTCGATCGCACTCGACCTCAAAAAACCTGAAGATGCCGAGGTGCTGCGCGACTTGGTCGCCGGCGCCGACGTGTTTTTCCACAATGTCCGCGGCAAGGCGATTGCCAAGCTGGGCTTTGACTATGCGGGCTGCAAGGCGATCAAGGACGACATCATCTATGTCCATGGCACCGGGTTCGGGCAGGACGGCCCGTATGCCGACCTGCAAGCCTATGACGACGTCATTCAGGCCGCCACCGGCACCACCAGCCTGCTGCCGCGCGTCGATGGCGACCCGCGTCCGCGCTATTTCCCGTCGCTGATCGCCGACAAGATCGCGGGCCAGTTCGGCGCGCAGGCGATCCTCGCCGCACTGATCCACAAACTGCGCACCGGCGAGGGGCAGGCGGTCGAGGTACCGATGTTTGAATGCTTTGCATCCTTCATGCTGACCGAACATCTGCGCGACGCGGCGCTCGACCCGCCGCTCGGCCCCGCGGGCTATCCGCGCCAGCTTGATCCGACCCGCCAGCCCTTCCCGACCCGCGACGGCTATCTGGCGATCGTCCCCTACACCCCCGAATCGACCGCGCGGTTGATGGCGCTGCTCGGCAGCGCAGGCCTCACCGAAACCCCCGAATTCGAAGCCGCCAAGGCGAAAGGGCAGCATATGCCGATCGTCTATAGCGAGATCGCCCGCAAGACCCCTGCCAAGACCACCGCCGAATGGCTGGCGCTGTTCGCCGCGAACGACATTCCCGCGATGGCCGCGCGCGACCTGCAAGACGTCAAAGAAGATCCGCATTTCGCCGCGACCGGCTTCTTCCGCCACCGCACCCACCCCGACGTCGGCGCCTTTCACGAAATGCAGCCGCCGGTGAAATATGGCGCCGCGCCCGCGCGCGACCTGGGTTTTGCGCCCCGGGTCGACGGCGACGGCGCCGCGATCCGCGCCGAACTGGCCGAGCGCCGCGGCTGAATATCGATCATTGCATTGTCGTCCGCGCGCCCTAGCATCGCGCGATAATAAGAAGGGGGACATATGCCTGAAAATCTGCTCGCGCCCGGCGCGGTGCTCGCGCTGTGGACGCTGATCATGCTCGGCTGGGTCGCCGCGACGCGGTTCGGCGCGATGGCCAAGGCCGGCGTCGACCTGAAAGCCGCGCCGCCGGGCGGCCGCGGGGTCGATCTGGAAAATGTGCTGCCGCCGACGATCAACTGGAAATCGCACAATTATACGCATCTGCTCGAACAGCCGACGCTGTTTTATGCGGTGATCGTCTTCCTGCATCTGTCGGGCGGCAGCACCGACGTGACCCGCGGGCTGGCGTGGGCCTATGTCGCGCTGCGCATCGTCCACAGTTTCTGGCAGGCGACGGTCAACCGAATTCCAGTACGCTTCGCCATCTTCGGGCTTTCGACATTTTGTTTAATCGTGCTGGCCGTGCTGGCGGTGATCGCCACTTTGGGTTGAGGGGGAATTGTCATGGAAACCAATGCTATTCTGGGGCCGGTCGCGACGCTGGCGCTGTGGTCGATGATCATGTGGGTGTGGATGTACGCCACGCGCATCCCGGCAATGAGCCGCGCCAAGATCGATGCAAAAAATCTGGTGGGCACAACGGGCAGAGGCCTCGACGAAGTTTTGCCGCCCGAAGTGCAGTGGAAGGCGCACAACTACAATCATCTGATGGAACAGCCGACGGTATTCTATGCGGTCGCGCTGGCGCTCGCAGTCGGCGGCATGGGCGGCGGGCTGAACACCCAGATCGCCTGGGCCTATGTCGCCCTGCGCATCATCCACAGCCTGATCCAGGTGACGGTCAACCGCGTGCTGTGGCGCTTTGGCGTGTTCGCGCTGGCCAGCCTCGCGCTGCTCGCGCTGTGCGTGCATGCGTTTATGGGGTTCGTGCTGCACTGACAAAGTGGCGTCGTCCCCGTGAAGGCGGGGGCGACGGCTACCGCGAAAACCGCCCCGCGAGTTCGACATGCGTCGACCAGCGGAACTGCCCGACCGGTTGCGCCCAATCGAGGGTGTAACCGCCATCGACCAGCAGCTTTGCATCGCGCGCAAAGCTCGCGGGGTTGCAACTGACATAGGCGATGACCGGGGTGTCCGATGCCGCCAGCTGCGCCACCTGTTCCTCGGCGCCGGCGCGGGGAGGATCGAGGATCACCGCGCCGAAGCGGTTCAATTCCGCCGGGATCAGCGGCCGCCGAAACAGGTCGCGATGCTCGGTCGCGACCAGCGCGCGGGCGCGGTTTGCCGCCGCCTTCAGCGCCGCAATCGCATCGCGCGCGCCTTCGGCGGCATAGATTTTCCGCCCTTTCTGGAGCGACAGCGCAAACGTCCCGACCCCCGCGAACAGATCGGCAATCGCCCCGGCGTCACCGACCGCGCGCGTCACGGCATCGACCAGCGCCGCCTGCCCCGCGGTCGTCGCCTGCAGAAACGCAAATGCCGGCACCTCGACCGTCACATCGCCAAAGCGAACGGTCGGCGGTTCGGGCTGCCACAGCGTTTCCAGCCCATGCCCCTGATCGACGGCAAAGCGCGCCAGCTTATGCGCGCCGGCGAAATCCTGTAGCGCCATCGCGGCGTCGAGCCCCTCGGCCTTGACGCCCTCCAAAATCACCTCGACACCCTGATCGAGCATCTGGAGTTTGACCTTCACGGGCCTTTTCTGCTGCGCGATGGTCGCCAGCAGGTCGCGCAGCGGCGCGATCAGCGCGAACAATTCGGGCAGCAGCAGCGGACATTGCCGCATATCGACGATCTGGTTGCTCTGCGCGGCGTTGAACCCGATCGCGACCTGTTTGCCGGTGCGCAGCGCGGTCAGGGCCGCGCGGCGGCGGCTCTGCGGCGGCGACAGATGGGCGGGCAGCACTTCGCCCGCCTGCACGTCCTGCGCCGCAAGCGCGCCGACCACCCGGTCGCGGACAAATTCGGCGAGCGCCGGTTCGGCGACATGCTGCAACTCACAGCCGCCACATTTGCCGAAATGGCGGCAGGGCGGCTGCGCGCGGTTTGGCCCCGGAATGATGATGCCGTCGTCGCGCACCCGGTCGCCCGGAACCGCGCCCGCGACATGGCGGCCATCGTCGGTGACGCCGTCGCCGCGCGCGGCAATGCGGGTAATCAGGGCGGTTTCGGTCACATCATGCTTTCAAGAGATCGTCGGCGACCAGATCGTCGGCGACAAGGCCGGGGCCTATACGCGCGGCCTGCGCGATATGCCACCCCACCGCCGCGACCGCGGCATCGAATGCATCGCCGCCCCGCGCCAGCATCGCGCCGCACGCCCCCGCCAGCACATCGCCCGTCCCCGCGGTCGCCAGCCACGGGCTGCCCGGCCAAGCCGCGACGACACGGCCATCGGGCGCCGCGATGATGGTATCGGCGCCCTTATAGACGACCACGGCCCCCGTGCGCACCGCCGCCGCCCGGGCGCGGTCGATCTTGCTGCCGGATAAGTCGGGAAAGGTGCGGGCGAATTCGCCCTCATGCGGGGTCAATATCGCCTGGCCCGGTGTTTCGCACAGGCGCGGCAGCGCGGCGGCAATCGCCGCGGCGTCGAGCACCAGTGGCTTGCCCGAATCGAGCGCGGCCTCGACGTCGAACAACAGCGCATCGCTCGCCGGAAAGCCCGGCCCGATCACCACCGCGCCGACGCGCGGATCGCTCAGCCGTTCGCCAAAGCGCGCGTCGCTTTCGGTGATAATCGCGGCCAGCGGCGCCCGCGCGCTACCCTCCAGCACAGCATAGCCCGCTCCCGCGCGCAGCGCCGCCGCCGCCGCCAAACCTGCGGCGCCCGGCATCGGCCCGGCAAAGACCAGCACCATGCCGCGGCTGAACTTGTGCGCCGCCGCGGTGGGCGTTGCCACCTTCGCCGCTGGCAGCGTCCGCATCGCGGCCCCCGCAGCAATCCCGATCGACGCGAGCAGCACGCGGCCGCAGGCGGGGGCGGTCGGCAGCAAAACATGCGCGGGCTTCAGCGCGCCCAGCGCCAGCGTGACATCGGCGGGCAGCGGCGGCATCCATTCGGCGCCGCCGTCGCCGCCGATCCCGCTCGGCACGTCGACCGCCAGCACGCGGCGTCCGGCAAAACCCCGCAGCGTATCGGCAAGATCGTCGGCCAACGGCCGCGACAGTCCGACGCCGAATAGCGCATCGACGATCACCGGCGCGGGGGCCAGCGCGGCATCCATCGGTTCGATCGGACCGCTCCACCCCGCGCGCGCCGCCTGCGCCAGATCGGTGGTGGGTTCAGCCAAAGCCGCCACCCGCACCGCCGCACCGCGGCCCGCCAGCAACCGCGCCGCGACATAGCCGTCGCCGCCATTGTTGCCCGGCCCGCACAGGATCAGCACCGGCGCCCCCGCCGCCATCCGCCACGCGGTGTCGGCCACCGCGGCGCCGGCGCGCTCCATCAATTCGGACAGCGGCGTGCCTTGCACCGCGCACGCAGCCTCGGCCTCGCGCATCGCGGCGCGGGTCAGGATCGGGGCGTCGGCGGGAACGGACATGGCGTTCAGACTATCACGGCCAGCGAAAAATCGCGATGGAAGCGTTCTGTCATCCCGCGTCGTCATTGCGAGCGAAGCGAAGCAATCCAGAGTGGCATACACCGCTCTGGATTGCTTCGCTTCGCTCGCAATGACGATATTGCTATTTCGCGCCGCTGGTGTTCGCAGGCAAGCGATACCGATCGTTGCCGACTGCGACCTCGATCATATTATCACCGACGACGCTGACTTTCGCCGGTTCAGCGCCGTCGGCCGACACCACGCCGCGGCCGTCGGTCGTAATCTGCAACCGGCGATACCCGACATTGGCGCGCCCGACGACCAGGACGGCGCCGTCCTGCCCGCTCATCTCTTCGACGGTGCAGGTGCGATCGAACAGCTTGGCGCCTTCCAGCGCACATTCGATACGGCCGTTCTCCGCCGCGTCACGCGATCCGCGCGCTTCGGCTTCGACCAGATCGCCATTGTCGGGTGCGCCGCCGCACGCCGCAAGCAGCAGGAACCCGGCGACACCCCCCAATCGTTTCATTATTTACCCTTCAGCTGCGACAGGTCGCGCACTGCTCCTCTGGCAGCACTCGTCGTCATCGCGGCATAGGCCTGAAGTGCTACCGAAATCTTGCGCGGACGCGGCTTGGCGGGTTGCCAGGCGGCATCGCCCTTGGCTTCCATCGCCGCCCGCCGCTCAGCCAGTTCGGCATCGGGTACAGCGAGGTTGATCGTGCGGTTCGGAATATCGATCTCGATGAGGTCGCCGTCTTCGACCAGCCCGATCAAGCCACCCTCGGCAGCTTCAGGCGAAGCATGGCCGATCGACAGCCCCGACGTACCGCCCGAAAAACGTCCGTCGGTAACCAGCGCGCAGGCGGCGCCCAGTCCTTTCGATTTCAGATAGCTTGTCGGATAGAGCATTTCCTGCATCCCCGGCCCGCCTTTCGGTCCTTCGTAACGGATGACCACCACATCGCCGACGACGACCTGGCCGGTCAGGATGCCCGCAACCGACGCATCCTGGCTTTCAAATACCTTGGCCGGGCCCGAAAATTTCAGGATCGATTCGTCGACGCCCGCGGTCTTTACGATACAGCCATCGACCGCCAGATTGCCCGACAACACCGCCAGCCCGCCGTCCTGGCTGAACGCATGCGATGCCGACCGGATCACGCCGGTTTCGCGGTCGAGGTCGAGCGAGTCCCAGCGCCGCTCCTGGCTGAACGCGACCTGCGTCGGCACGCCGCCCGGCGCGGCCATGAAGAATTTCTGCACCTCAGGATCGTTGGTCCGCGAAATGTCCCATTTGTTCAGCGCGTCACCCAGCGTCGCGCTGTGCACCGTCGGCAAATGGGCGTGGAGCAGGCCCGCACGTTCGAGCTGGCCCAGGATCGCCATGATCCCGCCGGCGCGGTGGACATCCTCCATATGGACGTCGCTCTTGGCGGGCGCGACCTTCGACAGGCACGGCACGCGGCGCGACAGCCGGTCGATGTCGGTCATGGTGAAATCGACCCCGGCCTCGAACGCCGCGGCGAGCAGGTGCAGCACTGTGTTGGTCGACCCGCCCATCGCGATGTCGAGGCTCATCGCATTTTCAAACGCTTCAAAGGTCGCGATATTGCGCGGCAACACGCTGTTATCGTCTTCCTCATAATGGCGCTTGCACATCTCGACGACGATCCGCCCGGCGCGCAGGAACAGCTCCTTGCGGTCGGCGTGGGTCGCCAGTTGCGAGCCATTGCCGGGCAGCGACAGCCCCAGCGCCTCGGTCAGGCAATTCATCGAATTGGCGGTGAACATCCCCGAACAGCTGCCACAGGTCGGGCACGCCGCCTGTTCGATCGCGGTGACTTCCTCGTCGGTATAGCTTTCGTCGGCAGCGGCGACCATCGCGTCGACCAGATCGAGCGCGACCGTCTTGCCCTTCAGCACGACCTTGCCCGCCTCCATCGGCCCGCCCGACACAAAGACGACGGGAATATTGATCCGCAGCGCCGCCATCAGCATCCCGGGCGTGATCTTGTCGCAGTTGGAAATGCACACCATCGCGTCGGCACAATGTGCGTTGACCATATATTCGACCGAATCGGCGATCAGGTCGCGCGACGGCAGCGAATAGAGCATCCCGTCATGGCCCATGGCGATACCGTCATCGACCGCGATCGTGTTGAATTCCTTGGCCACTCCGCCGACCGCCTCGATCTCGCGCGCCACCATTTGGCCGAGGTCTTTCAGGTGGACATGGCCGGGGACGAACTGGGTAAAACTGTTGACCACCGCGATGATCGGCTTGCCGAAATCGCCGTCCTTCATCCCGGTGGCGCGCCACAGCCCGCGCGCGCCGGCCTGATTGCGGCCATGGGTGGTGGTGCGCGAACGATAAGAAGGCATTTTTTCGGTTCCTAGAAATATTATTACAATATTGAGCGACTGAAAGCGCCTCTACACGCCTAGGCCCGAATGTTCAACGCCACTTTCTTGCACATTCGCGCCAGCCGCGCGGCGAACAGCGCCTGCCCCGCGGCATCGCCGACCAGATCCTGCCGCATCTCGATCCCGACATAGGGAATGGCGTTACCCTCGGCATGGCGGTTCATCGTCGCGTTGAGCAGCTTGCCCGAATAGGGTTGTTGGTCGCCGACGTTCAGCCCCTCGGCCGCTAGTGCCGCAATTGCCGCCTCCGCCAACCGGTCGTCTTCATTATACAGCACCCCGACGTGCCACGGCCGCGTCTGATCGGGATGCGCCGCCAGCGCCGGGGTAAAGCTGTGCAGCGACAGGATCATCGCGGGGCGATGCGCCGCGATCGTCGCCGCGATATGCGCGTGATAGGGGCGGAAAAACCGCGCCAGCCGCGCCTCGCGGGCGGCGGCGTCCAACGCATTGCCCGGCACCGCATGCCCATCGCTGGCGATTGGCAGCACCCCCGGCGCCTCTTCCTCGCGATTGCAATCGACCACCAGCCGCGACACCCCGCCGAAGATCGCGGCATCGACCGCGCCGTCTTGGACCAGCAGCGCCGCGACCTCGGCCACCCCGATGTCGATCGCGATATGATTGGTCAGCAGCGCCGGATCGATGCCAAGGTCGATGTCCGCGGGAACATGGTTCGACGCATGATCGGCGATCAGCAGGATGCCGGCGGCGCGCGGCGTTCCCAGCTGGCGCCACGCTTCGCTCATCCCGCTGCTCATCGTAGCACGCCCGCCAACTGCCACCAGTGAGGATGGCTTTGTGCCAGACGCACTGCTGCCAAATCGCGTTCGGCCAGCGCGTCGAACAGCGCAAAACAGGTCGCGCCCGACCCCGACATGCGCGCCAGCCAGGGGCTGAGCGCGCCGAGTTCGGTCAGGACATCGACGATGGCGGGACATTGCGCGATCGCGGCGCGTTGCAAATCATTGCGCGCCGCCAGCAGCTGCGCCCGCCCCGCCGGATCACTGAACAGCGACCCACGATCGATCCCGTCCCATGCGGCAAACACCGGCCCCGTCGCAACCGGCTGGCGCGGATTGACCAGCAGCACCGGGGTGCCCGCCAGCCGCAGGTCGGGGACCGCGCGCAAGTCTTCGCCAACCCCGATCCCCAGACAGGTCGCGCTGGCAACGCACGCGGCAATATCGGCGCCGAGCGGGCCGACGATCCGAGCCAGCGTCGCATCGCCCAGCTCGGGCAGAAAATGCCGCCGCACCAGCCGCGCCGTCGCTGCGGCGTCGGCCGACCCGCCGCCGATCCCCGCCGCGACCGGCAGCAGCTTGGTCAGCGTCACCGCCAGCGGTGGCACCCGATCGGCGCCATAGCGTGCGCGCAGCAGCGCCAACACCTGCACCACCAGATTGTCGGCGCCCGCGCTCAAGCCCTCGGCAAACTCGCCGACGATCGTCAAACTATCCGCCGCGGCCACTTCGGCGACGATGCCGTCGCCGCCGTCGACGAAAGCGAACAAGGTTTCGATGTCGTGATAGCCATTGCTGCGCCGACCGCGCACATGCAGCGCCAGGTTGATCTTGGCCCAGCCGGTGTCCTGCATCACGGCGGTCATGGCGCGGTCGTCGCCGCGGTCAGCCCGTCGCGCAGCTTCGCCGCCAGCCGCGTCGCCATCTCCGCCTCGGCCAGCAGCGCCGCGGCGCGCCAGGTGTAGCGCGCCTGAAACTTGCGCCCCGCCTGCCAATAGGCATCGCCCAGATGTTCGACGATCACCGCATTGGCGGGCTCGCCGCGCTGCGCTTTCTCCAGCAGCGCCACCGCATCGTCGGTGCGCCCGGTCAGGAAATAGGCCCAGCCCAGCGAATCAGTGATGCTGGCATTCTGCGGCTCCTGCGCCCATGCCGCCTCGATCCGCGCCAGCGATTGTTTGACATCCTTGCGGCGTTCCAGCGCCGAATAGCCCGCGAAATTCAGCACCGCGGCATCGTCGGGGCGCAGCGCCACCGCCTTTTCCATCAACGGCGCCGCGGCGTCCCATTCGTCCGCCTGCAACAGCAATTCGGCGCGCGCGATCAGCAAGGTGCCGCGCAGCGCGCGGTCGTCGGCACCGTCAGCCAGCGTGCCCTCTAACCGCTCATAAGCACGCGCCGCGGCCTTGGGATCGTTCGAGCGCCCCGCGATGCCGGCGAGCCGGACGAGCAGGCTGCGCGGCGCATCGCCCGCGGCCGCCGCCTCGGCCAGTTTTGCGGCGCCCGGCAGGTCGCCAGCATCGGCGACCAGCTCGGCGCGGCGCATCGCCAGCACCGGCGGCAGCGCCGCGCGATCGTTGTCCAGCAGCGCCATCGCGTCGCCGCGCTGGCCATTGCGCTCGAGTGCCTCGACCAACGTCGCGCGCACCGCCCAATCCTGATCATTCAGCCAAACGGCGGCGCGCGAGAACAGCAGCGGCACTTTGCTGTTGCCGTTCGGGGTGCGCGCCAGCCCGTCGGCCAGCAGCCCGAGCCATTGGGCGACCCCCGCGCGCGGGGTCGACACCGGTTGATCGGGCAGCAGCAGCATCGGATCCTCACGCCGTCCCGACGCCAGCGCGATCTTTCCGCGCAGCCGGGTGGCCGCATCGCGCTGCCCCGCCCGGTCGAGTGTCGCCGCCAGACGCAGACCGACGAGCTGGCTCGTCCGATCGGTCAGCGTGGTGTCGTCAGCCAGCGCTGCGGCGTCCGCGGTGCGCGCCGTCGCCAGCTGCACCAGCGCGATCTGCAACGCCAGCACTGGTTCGGGGCGGGCGCGATTGTTCGCCGCCAGCAAATGCCGTTCGGGCAGTTTTTGGCGCGCGCCGACGTCGATCCACGCATTGACGGTCGGCAGGATCAGTCGCGCAATCGTGTCGGCGCCGGTCTTGTCGCCGCGCCCCGCCATGATGTCGCGTGCGGCCTTCCAGTCCGATCGCCGCATCGCATCGACCATCAGCACCAGCTGGGCATCGAAACGGCGGTCGCCCGCCGTCCATAACCTCAGCGCCGCGGTGCGCGCCGCCGCCAGATCGCCGGCCTGGATCGCCTGCTCCAAAATCCGTCCGCGCACCCCGGGCAGGTCGGGCGCCAGGCTCGCCACATCGGTCAGCGCCGCCAGCGCCGCGGCGGGTTCGCCGCCCTCCTCGGCCAGCCGCGCCCGCACCAGCGCGTTCAGCGCCGCGCCGCCGTCGTCCGCGGCCTGCACGGGCGCCGCCGCGGCGAGCGCGCCGACGGCCAGAAAAACCCGCGCGAGCTTACATGTTCGGGTAATTGGGGCCTCCGCCGCCTTCGGGGGTGACCCAGTTGATATTCTGGGTCGGATCCTTGATGTCGCACGTCTTGCAGTGGACGCAATTCTGCGCGTTGATGACGAACTTGGGGTCGCCCTCGGCCTCGCCGACAATTTCATAGACCCCCGCCGGGCAATAACGCTGCGCCGGTTCGTCATACATCGGCAGGTTGTACGCCACCGGAATCGACGGGTCTTTCAGCTGCAAATGGACCGGCTGATCCTCCTCATGATTGGTGTTCGACACGAACACCGAGGACAGGCGGTCAAAAGTGAGCACCCCGTCGGGTTTCGGATAATCGGGCTTCGGCATCATGTCGGCGCGGTACAGGCTCTCATTGTCCGGATGATGCTTCATCGTGAACGGGACTTTGATCTTGAGCGTTTCGAGCCACATCGTGATCCCCGACAGGATCGTCCCGCCCAGATCGCCCCATTTTTCGACGAGCGGCAGCACGTTGCGCACCACGCTCAGCTCTTTCTTGACCCAGCTGGCGTCATAGGCCGCCTGATAGGCATCGAGCACATCGCCGCTCCGCCCGGCGATCACCGCCGCAAACGCCGCCTCCGCCGCCATCATGCCGGATTTCATCGCGGTATGGGTGCCCTTGATCCGCGGGACGTTGAGGAAACCGGCGCTGTCGCCGATCAGCGCGCCGCCCGGAAACGCCAGCTTCGGCACCGACTGATAGCCGCCGTCGCTGATCGCGCGCGCGCCATAGGACACCCGCTTGCCGCCCTTCAGGATCGCGGCGATCGCGGGGTGGGTCTTCCACTTCTGCATCTCCTGAAACGGCGAGATGTGCGGATTGCGGTAATTGAGCCAGGTGACGAACCCCAGCGCGACCTGTCCGTTCGCCTGATGATAGAGGAAACCGCCGCCATTGGCGTTCTCGTCGAGCGGCCAACCCTGGGTGTGGATCACGCGGCCCGGCGCGTGGTTTTCGGGATTGATGTCCCACAATTCCTTGACGCCCAGACCGTAAACCTGCGGCTCGCAATCACTGTCGAGCGCGAATTGCGGCTTGAGCATCTTGGTCAGGTGGCCGCGCACCCCTTCACCAAAGAAGGTATATTTCGCATGGAGTTCCAGCCCCGGCGCATAATCGCCTTTGTGGCTGCCGTCGCGCGCGACCCCCATGTCGCCGGTCGCGACGCCTTTGACCGAGCCATCGTCGTTATAGAGGATCTCGGCCGCCGGAAATCCGGGAAAAATCTCGACCCCCAGCTCCTCGGCCTGCTCGGCGAGCCAGCGGCACAGATTGCCCAGGCTGCCGGTGTAGGTGCCGACATTGTGCATGAACGGCGGGGTGATGAATTCGGGCATACCGAACTTCTTCGTTTTGGTGAGCACCCAATGCTGGTTGTCGTTCACCGGCACCTCGGCCATCGGGCAGCCTTGGGTCCGCCATTCGGGAAGCAACTCGTCGAGCGACTTGGGATCGATCACCGCCCCCGACAGGATATGCGCGCCGACCTCGGACCCTTTTTCCAGGATACAGACCGACAATTCGCTGCCCGTCTCGTTCGCCAGCTGTTTGAGGCGGATCGCCGCCGAAAGCCCCGCCGGACCTGCGCCGACGATGACCACGTCATAGGGCATCGATTCCCGTTCGCTCACCGCAAATACCTTTCTGCCGTCCCGGCGCCGATCGTTCATCGTAAGCGGCGCTCATTCTGTCACGAATTGCGATGCCCGCCAATTGACGTGTCCGTCAACAGCCTGTTTGGATAAATCACATGGGTGGGTCGCAATCATTGGCGCTGGCGGAAAGCATAACCGACTGGTGGTCGCTGGCGGGCGTCGATGCGCTGGTCGGCGAGGAACCTGCCGGTTGGCTGGTTCTGCCGTCGGCGAATGACGCTGCGGCACCCAAGCCTAAGCCGCCCGCAGCTTCCGAGCCCGAACTGGCGCCGCTGCCCGCCGCATTGCAGCGCAAGGACGCTCCGCAACCCGCTGAAACCAAAGGCCCCGTGGCCTTTCCCGACGGCTGGTACGATTTCCAGCAATGGCTGGCGACGAGCGGCGATGTTCCCGGCAGCCAATGGGACGCGCGCCGCGTGCTGCCCGTCGGCCAGCCGGACGCGCCGCTGATGCTGCTCACCGCCTGGCCCGAAATCGACGACCAGCGCGACGGGACATTGTTCAGCGGCGCCGCGGGACAATTGCTCGACGCGATGCTGCTCGCGATCGGAACCGCACGCGCCGACTGCTATGTCGCCAGCCTTGCGGTCACCCGCCCCGCGGGCGGCCGCTGCGACGGCGACGAGGCGGCGGAACTCGACCGGTTGCTGTGGCATCATCTGCGGCTGGCGAACCCCGGACGGCTGCTGTTGATCGGCAGCGACATCGTTCGCATGGCCGCAGCAAGCGAATTGCCCGACACGCGCGGGAAGTTACTGGATATTAACCAAGAAGGCGGCAAGGTGGCGACAGTGGCGGTGGCGCATCCCGCGATGCTCCTGGCCCGGCCCGCGCAAAAGGCGGCGGCCTGGGACAGCCTGAAACTGTTCAACCGGGGACGTTGACAGATGAAAATGACGACCAGGACTTTTCTATCAAGCGCAATTTTGGCCATGGCCATCGGCGCGGTCCCCGCATGGGCCGCCGATGCCGGCAGCCGCGATCTGGCGTCGGCGCCGCAAACGGTGCCCGACATTTTGTCGTCGAAACAGAAACAGCTTTATACGCAGGTGCTGACCGCGATCCGCGGCCAGCGCTGGGCGGACGCAAAGGCGCTGCTCGACGGCGCCGAGGCCGACGAAAAGGGGGGGCCGCTTGCCGACTTCCTGCGCGCCGAACTGCTGACCGCAGCCGGCAGCCCGCGCGCCGAGGTGGCCGACATCGTGCCGATCCTTTCGCGCTCGCCCTATCTGCCGCAGGCCGAACAGCTTGGCCGCCTCGCCGCCAAGCGCGGTGCGACCGACTTGCCGAGCCTGCCGTTGCAGGCGCGCCTCGCCTGGGCAGGCAGCGCGCCGCGGCGACTCGGCGCCGATGCCGTGGGCGGCGACCCGGTCGCCGCCAGCCTGGCCGGCAGCATCCCCGACCGGATCAAGAACGACGATCCCGCGGGCGCCGAAGCATTGCTCAATGCGGTGGCCGACCGGCTGACCCCCGAAGCGCGCGACGAATGGCGCCAGAAGGTTGCCTGGTCCTATTATATCGAAAATGACGATGCGAACGCGCTACGCCTTGCCGCCGAATGTTCGGGTGGCCGCAGCGCCTGGTCGACGCAGGGCGCATGGGTCCAGGGGCTCGCCGCGTGGCGCACCCGCGACTATCGCACCGCACTGACCGCCTTTGACCGGGTCGCGCGCGAAGCCCCCGACAGCGAATTGCGCGCCGCCGGCTATTATTGGTCGGCGCGCGCCGCGATCGCCGCCGGCGACCCGGCATCGGTGCAATCGCGCCTGCGCGCCGCCGCCGCCAACGAAGAAACCTTTTACGGCCTGCTCGCGGTCGAGACGCTGGGCGTCGAAACGACCAGCCAGCGCGAAAGCGTGCGGGCCGACCGCAGCGCGTGGCGCGCGCTTGCCGACCTGCCCAATGTCCGCGCCGCCATGGCGTTGTCGGAGATTGGCGAGGATCGATATGCCGACGCGGTGCTGCGCCACCAGGCGCGGATCGGCGACGCGCGCCAGCACGAGCAGCTGCTCAGTATCGCCGGGGCACTCAGCCTGCCCGAATCCCAACTCTATCTTGCCCACAACACCCCGCAGGGGCGCAAGCCCGCGGCGCAGGCCCGCTATCCGCAGCCCAAATGGGAGCCCAATGGCGGGTGGAAGGTCGATCCGGCGCTGGTCTTTGCCCACACCCTTCAGGAATCGCGCTTTCAGCGCACCGCGGTCAGCCCCGCGGGCGCCACCGGGCTGATGCAGGTCCGCCCGGGCACCGCATCCGATCTGGCGCGCTGGGGCGGCGACGGGCGCGGTCCCGGCGACCTCAAGACCCCCGCCGTCAACATGGATTTCGGCCAGCGCTATCTGCAATATCTCAGCAAGGACAGCTCGACCGGCGGGCAATTGCTCAAGGTCATCGCCGCCTACAACGCCGGCCCGACGCCGATCGCGCGCTGGCAGTCGGAAATCCGCGATGGCGGCGATCCTTTGCTCTACATGGAATCGATCCCTTATTGGGAAACGCGCGGCTATGTCGGCATCGTGCTGCGCAATTACTGGATGTACGAGGCGCAGCAGGGCAAACCCTCGGACAGCCGCGCCGCGCTGGCGCAGGGAAAAATGCCGCGCTTCCCCGATGGCAAGGATCGCATCCGCCTGACCTACGCCGGCGGCCTCGGCAACGCCGATTGATCATCGCCCGATGCCGATCGACGAAAGCCTTGTCTTCAAACCGGTCCGCATCGCGCTGCTGACGATTTCGGACAGCCGCAGCGCGGCCGAGGATCGCTCGGGCGATAAGCTCGCAGACTTGCTGACCGCCGCGGGGCATATTCTGGCGGCGCGCGCGATCATCCGCGACGAAACCGACCTGATCGTCTCGCGCCTCCACAACTGGATCGACGACCCCGAGGTTGACGTCGTCATCACCACCGGCGGCACCGGGCTGACGGGCCGCGACGTGACCCCCGAGGCACTGCACCGGCTCGACGGCAAGGATATTCCCGGCTTCGGTGAGCTGTTCCGCTGGCTCAGCTATCAGACGATCGGCACCTCGACGATCCAGTCGCGCGCCTGCGCCGTCGTCGCGCGGGGCACGTACATCTTTGCGCTGCCCGGTTCGACCGGGGCGGTGACCGATGCGTGGGAAGGCATTTTGGCAACCCAGCTCGATAGCCGCCACAAGCCGTGCAATTTCGTCGAACTGATGCCGCGGTTGATGGAATGACCCCACGCTAATTTCGTCATCCCCGCGAAAGCGGGGACCCAGAGCGGCGTGGCGCATGCCTGGAAGGGCGGGACTGGGTTCCCGCTTTCGCGGGAATGACGAGTGCAAATGTTCTTTCTTTGTTCTGGTTGGCGCGATATTCTTCGCCGATGGACTCAACCGAACCCCTCCCCCCGATCTCGGGCCGCGGCGCGCCCAATAACCCGCGCCCGACGCGCACCGGATCGCTCGACCGCGAGGCCGACGGCGACTGGCTCGATACAGCCGAGCTGATCGACGGCGCGCTGCCGCCGCTGCGCACCACAGTCACCGTCGAGCATCCCAAAACGATCATCGCGCGCAACAACTCGCCCGACATCGGTTTCGACCGCTCGATCAACCCCTATCGCGGCTGCGAGCATGGCTGCATCTATTGCTACGCGCGCCCGACCCACGCCTTTCACGACCTGTCGCCCGGCCTCGATTTTGAAAGCCGCCTGTTCGCAAAGCCCGACGCGGCCAGGCTGCTGCGTGCCGAGTTGGCGAAGCGCGGTTACAGCGCGGCGCCGCTGGCGATCGGTACCAACACCGACGGTTACCAGCCGATCGAGCGCGAATGGGGCATCACGCGGTCGGTGATGGAAGTGCTTGCCGAAACGCGGCACCCGCTGCTCATCACCACCAAGTCCGACCGGCTGCTGCGCGACGTTGACCTGCTCGCGGCGATGGCGCGCGACAATCTGGTCGGGGTCGCGGTCTCGGTCACCACGCTCGACCCGGTCCTTGCGCGGACGCTGGAGCCCCGCGCACCGCACCCGCGCCGCCGTCTCGCCGCGATCCGCCAACTGATCGACGCCGGGGTGCCGGCGCAGGTCAATATTTCGCCGATCATCCCCGCGATCACCGATCACGAGATTGAGGCAATCATGGCCGCCGCCGCCGAGGCCGGTGCGATCCGTGCCTCGTATATCCTGATGCGTCTGCCCTATGAGGTCGCGCCGCTGTTCCGCGCATGGCTCGCCGCGCATTATCCCGATCGCGCCGACAAGGTGATGCATATGGTCCAGGACATCCGCGGCGGCCGCGACAATGACGCGGGGTTCTTTACGCGGATGAAAGGACAAGGCGTCTGGGCCCAGCTGATCCGCACCCGCGTCAAACGCGCGGCGCGCGAACATGGCATGGACCGCCGCTTCCCGCCGCTGCGGAGCGACCTGTTTAGGCCGCCGGAAAGGGATGGGCAGATGGAGCTATTTTAGGCCTCGGCCAGCGACTTCAGCTTGTAATCCTTATAATCGTCGCGGATCTGCCGCTTCAAAATCTTGCCCGTCGCGGTGTGCGGCAGCTCATCGACGAACACGACCTCGTCGGGCAGCCACCATTTGGCGATCTTGTCCTTCAGATATTCGACGACACTCGCCTCGCTCACCTCGGCACCCGGTTTCCTGACGATCAGCAGAATCGGCCGCTCGTCCCACTTCGGGTGATAGACGCCGACCGCGGCGGCTTCCTGCACCCCCGGTGCGCCGACCGCGGCATTTTCCAGCTCGATCGACGAAATCCATTCGCCGCCCGACTTGATCACATCCTTGGCGCGGTCGGTGATCTGCATGACGCCGTCGGGGTGGATCACCGACACGTCGCCGGTGTCGAACCAGCCGTCGGCGTCAGCGGCGTCGCTGTCGGCCTTGAAATAGCGCTGGATGATCCACGGCCCGCGGCACTGCAGCCGCCCGCTCGTCACCCCGTCACGCGGCAGTTCGTTGTCCGCGTCGTCGACGATGCGCAGCTCGACCCCGAACGGCGGACAGCCCTGCCGCGCCACAACATCGACGCGCTCGTCGAAACTCATCTCGTCCCAGTTCCACGGCCGCTTGCCCATCGTGCCGATCGGGCTGGTTTCGGTCATCCCCCACGCGTGGCCGACGTCGATCCCCGCTTTCATGAAGCGTTCGATCATCGCGCGTGGGCAGGCCGACCCGCCGATGATGACGCGGTGCAGCTTGCCATAATCAATCCCGGTCGCGTCCATATGCGCAAACATCGCGATCCACACCGTCGGCACCCCGGCGCTATGCGTAACCCCCTCGCTATGCATCAGATCGCACAGCACCGCCGCATCATTGGTCGCCGAAAAGACCAGCTTCGCCCCCACCGTTGCCGCCGCAAAGGGAATGCCCCAGCTGTTGGCGTGGAACATCGGCACGATCGGCAGGATCACGCTGCGGTTCGACATGTCGAACACGTCGGGCTGAATTTCGGTGATCGCGTGGATGACGTTCGAGCGATGCTCGTAGAGCACCCCCTTGGGATTGCCCGTCGTGCCGCTGGTGTAGCAGAGCCCGACCGGATCGCGCTCGTCGAGCTCGACCCACGCAAAACTGCCATCCTCGGCATCGATCAGGTCGCGGTACGCCAGATAACCGTCCTGCGCGGGCGCATCGAACAGGATGAAATGCTCGACGGTCGGCAACTGGCTGCGCAGCCGCTCGACGATCGGCAGGAACATCGCGTCGAACAGCAGCACGCGGTCCTCGGCGTGGTTGATGATATAGACCAGTTGTTCGTCGAACAGCCGCGGGTTCACCGTGTGCAGCACCCCGCCGATGCCCGCGCTGCCGTACCAGCTGACCAGATGATGGCCGTGGTTCATCGCCAGCGTCGCGATGCGGTCGCCCTTGGCCATGCCCAGTCTGACCATCGCTGCCGCAAAGCGCCGCGCATCCTGCCCGACCTCGCCCCAGTTCGATCGCGTGACGCTGCCATCGGCCCAGCGCGACACGATTTCGCGCCCCGCATGTTCGCGCGCGGCATGGTCGATCAGGCTGGTGACCAGCAGCGGCTGGCTTTGCATTCCGGACATTTGGGCATTCCTCTCTTGTTTGCCCCAAGAATAAGGCGAGGAACGCGCCCGGCGCAAGCGCGAAGGGGGTTAGCGCACCCGAAAGTCGCGCGGCGTCACCAGCGACAGCGCGGTTTCGGTGATCCCCGCAACCATCGCCAACCGCGCGACGACATCGGGGCCAAGCGCAAAGCCGCGGCCCAGGTTGACGCGGATGTCGTCGCCGCTGGCCAAATCCTCGGTCACGATGATCACGCGGCCCCGCGCATCGTCGCGCCTTTCCAACAGGCGCGTCATTTCGGCAATCGCCTCGGGCAGCGCCACGCGGCAGGTCAGTTCCAGCGCCGCCGTCGCCGCGATCTCGGCCAGCGGCTGCGCGCCGCGCACCGTCACGCGCGGCGTCTCTTCGCCTTCGAGCAGGTCAAGTTCGACCGCCAACATCGCGCAGCCGCCATCGACCGCCAGCGCTTCCAGCAGTTTGCACGTCTGTTCGTCGAAACAGCTCGACTGAAATTGCCCGCTGCGGTCGGACAGCGTCAGGTTCAGGAACCGGTTGCCGCGCTGCGACACCCGCGCCTTGGCGCTTTCGACCATCCCTGCCATCGTCATCGGGATGCGCGTGCCCGGCGACATTTCGACCTGAGCGCAAATGTCGCCATAGGTCCGCGCGCCGCGCGCCGCGACAATCGCTTCATATTGCTCGACCGGGTGCGACGAGAAATAGAAACCGAAGGCTTCCTTTTCGCGCGTCATCCGCTCGGCGAGCGTCCAGGGTTCGGCCGCGGGCAGTTGCAGCACCGGCGCCACGTCGACATCGCCGCCGAACAGTCCGCCCTGCCCGGTCGATCGCTCGTGCGCCGATGCGTTGGCGCACGCCAGCAGGCTCTCGGCACCGGCAAAGGCGCGCGGCCGGTCGGGCTCGACGCTATCGAACGCCCCCGCCCCCGCCAGCGCCTCGATCTGGCGCCGGTTGAGCTGCTTGGGATCGATCCGCGCCGCAAAATCGTCAAGGCAGGCGAAATCACCCCTTGCCTGCCGTTCGGCGACCAGTGCTTCCATCGCCTTTTCGCCGACGCCCTTCAGCGCGCCCAGCGCGAACCGGACCATCAGCGCATCGCCGCTTTGTCCGACCGAAAAATCGGCCTCGCTGTCGTTGATCGACGGCGGCGCGACGTCGATGCCCAGCCGCCGCATGTCGTCGATAAAGATCGACAGCTTGTCGGTCTGATGGCTGTCGAATGACATTGATGCCGCAAAAAATTCGTGCGGATAATGCGCCTTCAGCCAAGCGGTCTGATAGGACAGCAACGCATAAGCCGCAGCATGGCTCTTGTTGAAACCATAGCCCGCGAACTTGTCGATCAAATCAAACAGCTCGTTCGCCGCCTTGGGTTCGATCTGGTTATGCTCGCCGCACCCTTTGACAAAGGTGTCGCGCTGCGCGTCCATTTCGGCCTGGACCTTCTTGCCCATCGCGCGGCGCAGCAGGTCGGCGCCGCCGAGGCTGTAACCGGCAAGGATCTGCGCCGCCTGCATCACCTGTTCCTGATAGACAAAGATGCCATAGGTTTCGGCGAGGATCTCTTCGAGCAGCGGGTGCGGATAGGCGATCGCCTCGCGCCCGTTCTTGCGCGCCCCGAACAGCGGGATATTGTCCATCGGCCCCGGACGATACAACGCGACGAGCGCGATGATGTCGCCGAAATTGGTTGGTTTCACCGCCGACAGGGTGCGCCGCATCCCTTCGGATTCCAGCTGGAACACCCCGACCGTCTCACCGCGTTGCAGCAACTCGTAAACCGCGCTGTCGTCCCACGCCAGCGTGTCGAGATCGACGTCGATCCCGCGCAGCGCGAGCAACCGCCGCGCCTCTTTCAGCACCGACAATGTCTTCAGCCCGAGAAAGTCGAACTTCACCAGCCCGGCGCTCTCGACATATTTCATGTCGAACTGGGTCACCGGCATGTCCGACCGCGGGTCGCGATAGAGCGGGACGAGCTGGTCCAGCGGGCGGTCGCCGATCACCACGCCGGCGGCGTGGGTCGAACTGTGGCGCGGCAGGCCTTCCAGCTGGCGCGCCATGTCGAACAGGCGGCGCACCCCGTCGTCCTGCTTATACTCCGTCATCAGCTCGCTGACGCCGTTCAGCGCGCGTTCGAGCGTCCAGGGATCGGTCGGATGATTGGGCACCAGCTTCGCCAGCCGGTCGACCTGGCCATAGCTCATCTGCAGCACGCGCCCGGTGTCCTTGAGCACCGCGCGCGCCTTCAGTTTTCCGAAGGTGATGATCTGCGCCACGGTGTCGCGGCCATATTTCTCCTGCACATAGCGGATCACTTCGCCGCGCCGCGTTTCGCAGAAATCGATGTCGAAATCGGGCAT
This sequence comes from Sphingopyxis sp. L1A2A, assembly GCF_005502465.1. Lineage (GTDB taxonomy): Bacteria > Pseudomonadota > Alphaproteobacteria > Sphingomonadales > Sphingomonadaceae > Sphingopyxis. The sequence goes on along the minus strand of NZ_SCOT01000003.1, from coordinate 69,937 downwards.
CGACACGCGTTCGGGATTGAGGAAGCGTTCAAACAGCAGCCCGAGTTTCAACGGATCGAGATCGGTAATCGTCAGCGCCCAGGCGACCACCGAACCCGCGCCCGACCCGCGCCCCGGCCCGACCGGAATATCATGCGCCTTCGCCCATTTGATGAAATCGGCCACGATCAGGAAGTAGCCGGGGAAACCCATCTGGGTGATGACCCCGACCTCGAAATCGAGCCGATCGATATAGGTCTGGCGCTCGTCGTCCGACAGCTCGGCATAGAGCGCCAGCCGCACCTCGAGCCCATCGCGCGCGTCGCGCGCCAGCTGCGCCGCCTCGGCCTCGCGGTCTCCGGCCAGACTCGGCAGGATTGGGGCGCGGTTGGGCGCCATGAAGGCGCAGCGCTGCGCGACCACCAGGCTGTTGCACATCGCCTCGGGCAGGTCCGAAAACGCATCCTCCATCGCCTCGGCGGGCTTCAGCCACGCTTCGGGACTGCTCACCCGCCGGTCGGTGCTTTCGACATAGGCCGATTGCGCGATGCACAGCATCGCGTCGTGCGCGGGGTGGAATTGCGGTTCGACAAAGCTCGCCGGATTGGTCGCGACCAGCGGCAGCGCGCGTGCGTAGGCCAGGTCGATCAGCGCCTTTTCGGCAGCCATTTCGGCCGCGTCACCGCGCCGCGCCAGTTCGATGTACAGCCGCCCGGCGAACAGCGCCTCCAGCTGCTCGACATAGTCATTCGCCGCGGTCGCCTGCTCGCCCGCCAGCAGCCGCGTCAACGCCCCCTCGCCGCCCGCGGTCAGGCAGATCAGCCCATCGGTCCGCCCCGCCATGGCGGCCAGCGTAACGTGCGGATCCAGTTCGACCGGACGGCCCAAATGCGCTTCGGACACCAGCGCGCACAAATTGCCATAACCGGTCGCATCCTGCGCATAGAGCGCCAGCCAGTCGATCAGCGGCGCGCCGTTCGCCAGCCGCTGCCCCGGCCGCGCGACGCTGAGCAGCGCGCCGACGATCGGCTGCACCCCCGCCGCCTTGCACGCGTCGCCAAACGCCATCGCGCCGTACAGCCCGTTGCGGTCGCAGATCGCAATCGCCGGAAATCCACGCTCACGCGCGGCTTTGGCGATCGCCTTCGGCTCGATCGCTCCTTCGAGCATCGTGTAGCTGGAAAAGACGCGCAGGGGGACAAAGGGGCTGTAGGCCATGGCGGCGACGCTATGCGGGTTGAACGATTCGGGGAAGTGACCATCTGGCCCTTAGTGCATCCTTCCATTCCTGGCTGAATAATGCACCATCAAATGCCGGGACCAAACACCTAGGCGAAACTTTACTGAACTTTGGCATGATGGCCCGGAGCACACGCCGACCGGATCGCGGCCCTAGCCCGAGGCAACCGAGAACGGCAATGGCAGCGCACTTCGTCAAAGCTGCCAATCTCAGCCCTTTGGTTCGCTCCCCAACCCGTCAACCTTCTCCACCAACGCATCGATCTTGTGATGCAATCGCATGATCTCCAGCTCGGCGCGCAGGTTGATTTCATAATCCAGGCTCGCCGCCAGCCGGTCCTTTGCCGACGTGCGGTTCTGGCTCATCATGATGATCGGCGCCTGCACCGCGGCCAGCGTCGACAGCATCAGGTTCAGGAAAATGAACGGATAGGGATCGAACGCCATCCCCCCGCGCGCCAGCACTTCCGAATTGAGCAACATCCACCCCAGCAGCACGACGGTGAACAGGATGATGAAGGCCCATGAGCCGCCGACCGCGGCGACGCGATCGGACAGGCGCGCGCCAAAACTTGCTTGGCTGTCGTCGATATCTCCCGCATCGCGGCTCGTCGGTTCATGCGCGGCAATCGCGGCAATGACGCGGCGCTCCTCGGCATCAAGCTCGTCATAAGACCGTCCGAGCAGCCGTAGTGCGAGGTCGGAGGCATGAGCGTCGGCGTTCACACCCTAACCCATCCAGCGCCAGATGCCTGCAACCATATAACCGAGCGCGCCATGCCCCCATGTCGCCACCAGCCACAGCACGACGCCGCCGAACAGCGCGTGCGGACGCGGGATCGTGTCGCCCAACGGGGTGGCGCCGCCGATCTGCCGCGCAAAGGGAACAAAGCTCGTCCGCGCCGCCCAATGCCGCCAGCTGTCGCCCATCAGCCGCGCCTTTTTGACATCTTGCCCCGCCGAACCGACCAGCGCCAGAAACACGACCGTGCCCGACAGGATGATCTGCGCCGCAGTCGGCATCACCATGACATGCGCCACCGCCCACAGCGCAAAGCCCCACATCATCGGGTGGCGGGTGATCGCGAACACCCCGCGCGGCGCGTTCTGGGCTGCCGCGGCGGCGCTTGGCGCGGGCAGCGCCGGATTGCCGATCAGCGACCCCATGAACAGGATGCTCGCGAACAGCACCAGCGCCGACGCGATGATCCACAGCGCATCGCCGACCGCCCATAAAGGCGGTTCGGGCGGCATCCCGCGCCACGCCTGGACCAGCATGATCAGGCACGCGATCGCGACGATCGAATAGACGATCTGAAACCCGCGCTCGCCAAGCCGGGTGGCGAGCCCCTCGCGCAGCGGATGCGACAAAGCGAGGTGCGAGCCGACAAACAACACGCAGGTGGTGATCAAAAGCGACATTGGTTGCATGGAAAAGCCCCTCCTCTGCCAAGGGACGCCCATATCATGTCACGTCATCCCGGCGAAGGCCGGGATCTCGCCGCTGCGTTATCGAGCCACGGTGAGATCCCGGCCTTCGCCGGGATGACGAACAAAGCGATTGACGTCCAACCTACCGATCATAAGCCTTGGGCAATGCGCCTTCGCCCGGCGTTGCATAACGGTCGCGCAGCCGGTCCTGCCGCGTCGTCAGCGACTGCGCCTTGCCGTCGATCCAGATCGCGGTCGGGCGGCTGCCCAGCTCGAGCGGGTCATTGTCCCACACCACGACGTCGCCGACGCGGCCGGGGCGCAGCGACCCGATGCTGGCCTCCATGCCGACCGCGCGCGCCGGGGCGCTGCTGATCGACGCGAACGCCTGATCCCACGTCATCCCGCTGGCGCCGGGCAGGCGCGCCAGCCCGACCAGATTGCCGGCATATTGGGTCGCATAGCCCATCTTGTGCGCGTCATCGTCGTCGAACACCCCAACCGACACGTCGACCCCCGCGGCCTTCAAGCGGCCCGCGTTCGATTGTGTCGCGCCCAGCTGCTCGAAACTCGCCGGGAGGTCGGTCAGCGGCGACACCAGCACCGGCACCTTTGCCGCCGCCAGTTCGCGCGCGACCAGCCAGCCTTCGGTGACCCCGACCAGCACCAGTTTCAGCGCCGGAAATTCCTGCCGCAGTTTCAGCACATTGACGATATCGGCGGCGCGGTCGACGCGCACGAACAGCGGCGTCGTGCCATTGATCACCTGCACCAGCGCATCGGCATCGGCGCGCTGGATCATCGCGTCATTGCCCCATTCGGCGAGCGTCGCGGACCCACGGGCATAGCTGCGCGCGGCCAGCAATTGTTCGCGGAACAACAGGAAGGTCGCGGCGCGGCTGCCGCCCGCCTTCGCCGATCCCGCCTCGCCGAACGCCACAAATTGCAGCGCGCGCGGCTTGGTCACCATGTCCATATCATCGGCCAGATCAACGACCGCGCCCTGGCCGGCGAACAAATTGCTGCTGCCCCCCGGCGCGACGATGGCGCGGGTGACGCCGGAGGCGCGGTTGACCGCAACCGGCGATCCCATCGGGTTGAGCGCGGGCGCGATGTCGAGCCCCGCCGAAAAGCGCGTCCGCGGCGCATTGCGATCGTTGGTGCCGGTCACCGCATCGACCTCGACCAGCCCGACGCGGCTGAACGCCGCGACGATCCCCGGGGTGACCCAGCGGCCACCGGCATCGACCCGCTCGATCCCGGCGGGAACCGCAACCCCGGCGCCCGCGGCAACGACCTTGCCGCCGCGCACAACGACGGTGCCGCCCTCGATCGGCGCACTGCCGTCACCGATGACGAGCTTGGCGTTGGTAATGGCGATGTCTTGGGCCGCGGCGGAAACCGCGATCAGCGCCGCGGCGGAAAGAAACAGCGCCCGCATCATTTCACATCTCCCTCGCCGGGCTGGCCCAGCTCGAAATCGCTCACCGGGCGGCGTTTCGGATCGAACGCATCGAACATCAACGCGCCATCGACCCACACTTTTTCGGGCCGCGTATAGGCGCTGAACGGATTGCCGTTCCACAGCACGACGTCGGCCATCTTGCCCGCCTTCAGGCTGCCCGTCTTGTCACCGATGCCGAGCGCCTTGGCGGGGTTATACGACAGCCAGGTCCACGCCTGTTCGTCGCTGACGTCGATCCCCATGCGGCGCCCCGCGGCGCGCGCTTTCGCGGCTTCCTGGTTCAGCCGCTGGATCTGGTTGGCGTCGTCCGAATGGACGATCGTGCACGCACCTGCCTTGTACACCAGCGGGATATTTTCGTTCACGCTGTCATAGGCTTCCATCTTGAAGCCCCACCAGTCGGCCCACATCGCCGAACAAATGCCTTCTTTGGCCAGAATGTCGGCGATCTTGTAGCTTTCGACCGCGTGGTGAAAGGTCGATACTTTATAGCCGAATTCCTTCGACATATCGATCACCAGCGCCATTTCGTCGGCGCGGTAGCAATGGTTGTGGACCAGGATTTCGCCCGCCAGCACCCCGGCCAGCGTCTCCATCGCCAGATCGCGATCGACGGCCTTCCCGTCGTCCATCTTTTTCTTGTACGCCGCGGCTTTCTGCCAGGTCGCGCGGTTGACCGCGAAATTGCCCATGCGGGTCGACGGCGCGCGGCCCTTGCCGCCATAGACGCGCTTCGGATTCTCGCCGCACGCCATTTTCATACCATAAGGCGCGCCGGGGAATTTCATTCCCTGCACCGTGCGCGACGGCACGTTTTTCAGCGTGATCGAGCGACCGCCCATCAAATTGGCGCTGCCCGGCAGCACCTGCAGCGCCGTCACGCCGCCATTGGCGAGCGCGCGACTGAACCCCGGATCCTGCGGCCAGACGCTATGTTCGGACCACACTTCGGGGGTCGTCGGGCTGGTCGCCTCATTGCCGTCCGAATGGGCTTCGACGCTGGGTGAGGGATAGTCCCCCAGATGGCTGTGGATGTCGATGATCCCGGGGGTGACGAACTTGCCGCTGCCGTCGATCACGTCGAAGTCGGCGGGGATCGCGGTGTCGGCGCCGCCGACCGCCTCGACCTTGCCGCCCGCAAATAGCACGACGCCATTGTCGATCCGTCCGCCTTCGCCGTCAAAGATCGTCACGCCCCGCACCGCGGTCGGCCGCCCGCCATAGGGGCGATAGGTCGACGGATAGGGATCCTTGTCGAACTTGACCGGCTTTTCGGCAGCAGCGGGCTTGTCGCTCGCCGATTTCGCCTCGCTGCCGCTCGCCGCGCAGCCGACAAGCGCCAGCGACACCGCAGCCAGCAGGCTGCCCTTCACACCGCGGATCATCGACTATGCTCCCTTGGGTTCGGGATGAACGCCCGCGGCCTGCGGTTCGCCCAGTTCGCCTGCCCCTGCGATCTCGTCGCGATCGCGCAGCGTGTCGAGATGCATCCACCGCTTCACGATCGGGCTGACCAGCAGTACCGCCACCGCCGCGCCAATCGCGATCCAGCCGAACATCTCGTAAATCTCCAAGAGCTTGGCCTTGCTCATCTCGCCGCCATGCCCGCCGGTTGCCTCGCCGATCTTGCCGGCGACGAAATTGCCGACCGCGGTCATATAGAACCACGCGCCCATGATCAGCGAAGCGACGAACGTCGGCGCCAGCCGGTTCATCGCCGAAAGGCCGACCGGGCTGAGGCACAGCTCACCGGTGGTCGCGAGGAGATAATAGAGGAAGACAAAGAGGACCGGCGTCATCGCGGCAACGCCAAAGGCCTGAGCGCCCCACACGAGGATCAGGTTGGCGAGCCCCATCTGCGCCAGCGCCAGACCGAACTTCGCGGGTGCCGAAGGCTCGCGACCATTTTTGCCCAGCCACTGCCACAACACTGCGAAGATCGGGGCGAGCAGGATGATGTAGATCGGGTTGATCGACTGGAAGATAGAAGCCGGAACGGCGCCGCGATCGACATAGCGGTCGGTGAACAGGTTCATCGATCCGCCCGCCTGTTCGAACAGCCCCCAGAACAGCGGGTTCAAGGCAATCAGGAACAGGATCGCGAACATCCGGTCGCGGGCATGGTCCTCGCGGTTGAACTTCTCGATCACCATCACGCCAAGGAGCAGGAGAAAGCCGAGCAACGCCACCCATGCCGCGGGCGCAAGCCCGAGCGCGACGGGGCCGCTGGCAATGCCGAGTTCCAGAATGAGCGCCAGCGGCAGGAACAGCATCAGCACTAGGCCCGCGATCGCGACGTTGACCCGGCTGCGCGGGCCTGATCCTATCGATCCGTAGGGCAGCTGGAACGTCGCCACCATGACGACATAACCCAGCAACAAGATGCCCGAGACAAGCAACAGGTTCTGGATGATGTCCTGATACTGGACGAGCGCCCAGATCACCGCGACGGCGCCGAGGCCGACGGCATAGAGCGTCAGTTCGCGCGGACGCGACAGTGGAGCGGGCGCTTCACCAGCGCCTTTGAGCGCGCTCTTGCCAAGCACGAACACGACGAGCCCGGCGAGCATACCGATGCCGGCGAGACCGAAGCCATAACCCCAGCCGATCCGCTGGCCCAGATAGCCAACCAGGATTGTGCCGAGCGCCGCGCCGACGTTGATGCCCATGTAGAAGATCGTATAGGCGCCGTCGCGGCGAACGTCGGTCAGCCGATACAGCTGGCCGACCATCACCGAGATATTGGCTTTCAGGAAACCCGAGCCGACGATGATGAAAGCGAGCGCGGCCCAAAAGACGTTGATCGTCGGATCATCCTGCCCTCCCACGCCCTCGACGGCCATCAGGCTATGGCCGACTGCCAGCAACAAGCCGCCAAACAGCACGGCCTTGCGTTGGCCCAGATACCGATCGGCGAGATAGCCGCCGAGCACCGGCGTAATATAGACCAGGCTGGTATAGGCACCATAAACGAGGCTCGATTTACTGTCCGAGAACAGCCAATGCTGGGTAAGATAGAAGATCAGGATCGCACGCATGCCGTAATAGGAGAAGCGTTCCCACATCTCGGCAAAAAAGAGCATGTAAAGGCCCTTGGGGTGGCCGGCGAATTCGGGTTTTTTGCTGCCCGCAATCAACGCGCCGGCGCTTAGAAAGGCACCCAAAACGACCAGCGCAATCACCGCAATCCAGTCGCCTTCGTCCCAAAGGCCCATATCTTTCATCAAAGCGTCCCTTTTCGCTATTATCGTAGACGCGGCTCCCCGCCGCGCGAATGGGGCAACCTAGCGCGAAAATTGCGTATGGGAAGAATCTAATTGCGCGTGAAACCATCGGTCCGACGCATTGTCGGGGTTGCGTGCGCCCCGCCCTGCCGCCACATGGACGCGATGTTCAACGACACCACCTCGCTCCGCTCCCACCTCGCGACCCGCCGATCGGGCAAGGCGCGCGACATGATCGCCCCCGGCCCCGACGCCGCCGCATTGCACGACATCATCGCCCTCGCACTCCGCACCCCCGACCATGGCAAGCTCGCCCCCTGGCGCATCGTCACCGTCGCCGCCGACCAGCGCGAAGCCCTGGCGACGCTGCTCAAAACCGCGTGGGTCCAGGAAAATCCCGGCGCCGCCGGGCTCGACCTGTCGGCGCTCGACCAGTTCGCGAATCAGGCGCCCAGCCTGCTCGTGCTGCTGTCGACCCCGGCCGCGGGCGCCAAGATTCCGGTGTGGGAGCAACAGATGTCGGCGGGTGCGGTCGGCATGAACCTGCTCCACGCCGCGCACGCCCACGGCTTTGTCGGCAGCTGGCTGACCGGCTGGGCCGCCTATAGCCCGCAAGTCGCCGCCGCGTTCGGCGCGGAGGACGGCGACACGATCGTCGGCTATTTCTTCATCGGCTCGCCGTCGCGCCCGCTCGACGAGCGGCCACGCCCCGAATATGATGATGTTGTTCGGGCTTGGGAAATTTAGTTACGTCCTGCTGCACCCTTTTGTAATAACCGACATTTGACTGTGCTGCTGTCTTATGGCATTAAGGCGGCATGCTCGATCAGTCCAAACCCGTATATCAGCGTCTGCGCGACGTCATCGCCAACGCGATCCTTGATGGCAGTTTTCGCGACGGCGACATGCTGCCGTCGGTCCGCTCGCTCGCCGCCGAGGAAGGCGCCAACCCGCTCACCGTCGCCAAGGCGTATCAGACCTTTCAGGACGAAGGGCTGGTCACGGTCAAGCGCGGCGTCGGCATGTTCGTCGCCCCGGGCGCAACCGAGCGCCTGCGCGACCTGATGCGCGCCGATTTCCTCGCCAATGTCTGGCCGCCGGTCGCCGATCAGATGCGCCGCATCGGCCTCGACGCACGGACGTTGCTGGATCTGACCGAGGCGTGACGGTCTCTGGCCCCCGCCTTCGCGGGGGCGACGATAGGGTTACCGCCCCACCTGCGCCGCCTTGTCGCGCAGATCCGCCGCCGCCTGCCGGTTGCCGCGCTTCTCCAGCAAATCAGCGTAAAAGCCCATCACCCCCGCATTGAGCGGTTGCAGCCGGTACGCCCGGTCGATCAGCGGCAGCGCCCGGTCGGCCTCGCCCTTGGCCGCCCACGCCCGCGCCAATTCGCGCAGGACAACCACATCGCGGTCACCAATCCGGTCGCGCACGCGCTGAAAATGCGCGATCGCTTCGTCCCAATGTTCGATATCCATTGCCAGATGCCCCGCCAACCGGTCGGCGGCGATGCTCGATGGCTGGCTGTCGCGCAGCGCGAGAATCGCGGCGCCTGACCCCGCGGCATCGCCGGCGCGGAACAGCGCATTGGCGAGCCGCAGCGTCGTGCGCTCGCCTGCATCCAGGTCGCGCGCGGTGCGATACGCCTGTACCGCCAGGTCAAACCGCCCACCCGCGAGCGCGGCGTCGCCGAGCAGGATATGCGCGTCGGCAACGCCGCGGTTGGCATCGCGCAGCCGCGCCGCGCGCGCGATCGCGGACGCATCATTGCCGCGCAAAATGTCGGCGGCGATCGCCGGGATGGCGGCGGCCGGGTTCAGCGGCTCGGCATCGGCGGCTTGCGTCAGCAGCCCATAGTCGTCACCCGGCGCAAACGGCAGCGCGTCACCGCGCGTCAGCGTCGCGGCGCGCGCCAGAAAATCGGCTGCCTCGCCGCGCCGCCCCAGTTCGCTCGCCGCCCGCGCCGCCATCAACAGCGACCAGCTGTCGGCGTCGGGGCGGTCGACGATCGGCAGCAACGCCTCGATCGCGCCGTCGGCATCGCCATCGGCCCAGTTGGCGACCGCCAGGATGCGCCGCGCGGTGAAATTATACGGCTGTTCGGCGAGCAGCCGGTCGGCCCAGGTCGCCGCCACCGCCTCACCGCCCAGTTCCAGCTCGACGACCGCGCTCAGCAGCATGAAGCCCGGCACGTCGTCGATCTCGCCGCGGGCGCGCTGGAGCAGGCTGCGCGCCAGCCGGTAATTGTCGGCGCGCGCCGCGAGCACCGCTTGCAGGTAGAACAGCCGCGGATCGCGCGGCACGATCGTCGCGGCGTGGCGCAGCGCGACCAGCATGTCGCGATAGCGCCCCAGATCGCCCAGCGTCGCCGCCTGGTCGATCAGCGCGTCGGCATTGTCGGGATCGGCCGCCAGCGCATCGTCATACCATTTAAGCGAGGCGGTCAGCCCATCCTCGGTGCGGATCAGATTGGCCTTGTACGCCAGCGCGGCGCTGTTCGCCTTGTTGAGTTCGATCGCAAAATCGACCGCATCGCGCGCGCCCGCGGTGTCGGCATTGGCGTCGCGAAAGCGCGCGACATCGACCCACAGCGCCGAGTTGCGCGGCAGTTCGCGCACCGCCCGGTCGTAAGCATCGCGCGCCGCGCCAAGGTCGCCGCGCGCCAGATGGACGTCGCCCGCGACCCACGCCGCCTCGCCGATCATTTCGGGGATGACCGGCCCCGCGTCGATCGCCTCCAGCGCGCGCTGCCCCTCGCCCTGCATCGCATAGGCGCGCGCCAAGAGCGGCCGCAGCGCCGCGGCATTGCCGCCCGCGCTGAGCGCGCCCTTCACCGCCGCCTCGGCACCGACCCCGTCGCCCAGCCGGATCGCGACCCGCGCCAGTTCGACGCGCTCTGCAATCGCCTGCGGGTTATCGGCAATCGCCGCCTGCAATTCGGCGCGGCGCTCGGCAAAGGCGCGTCGGGACGCGTCGGGACGCGGCGCGCCGCATCCCGCCAGCACCGCCGCGATCAACAGCGCGCTCGTCCAGACGCGGCCCAGCTTCATTCAGGCGTGCATCCGATATTGTTTCAGCAGATCGTACAGCGTCGGGCGGCTGATCCCGAGCAGCTTGGCGGCGGCCGAAATATTGCCCTCGCTCTGCGTCATGGCGCGGCGGATGGCGACGCGGTCGGCTGCCTCGCGCGCGCTGCGCAAGTTCAGCCACGCCTGCTCGCCGTCCTGCGCGGCGCCGTTCGTCAGGTCGAGGTCGTCTTTCGCGACCAGCTTGCCGTCGGCCATGATCACCGCGCGCTTGATCCGGTTTTCCAGTTCGCGGACGTTGCCCGGCCACAGCCCCTCATCGATCGCCTGCAGCGCATCGGGGGCAAAGCCGCGCACCGCGGGATTCATCTCAGGCGCATATTGGTGCAGGAAATGCCGCGCCAACAGCACGGGGTCGCCCGGTCGTTCGGCCAGCGACGGAATTTTCACCACCATCTCGGCAAGCCGGTAATAGAGGTCGTCGCGGAAACTCTGCGCCGCGATCATCGCGTCGAGGTCGCGGTGCGTCGCACACACGATGCGGGTGTCGACCGCGATCGGCTTGCGCCCGCCGATCCGCTCGATCGTGCGTTCCTGCAGAAAGCGCAGCAATTTGACCTGCAACGGCAGCGGAATATCGCCGACTTCGTCGAGGAACAAAGTGCCCCCATGCGCCAGCTCGATCTTGCCCTCGGTGGTCTTGACCGCGCCGGTGAACGCCCCTTTTTCATGCCCGAACAATTCGCTTTCCAGCAGATTTTCGGGGATCGCGGCGCAATTGATCGCCACAAACGCGCCGTCGCGGCGCCCGCTTGCCTCGTGTAGCCCGCGCGCCAGCAATTCCTTGCCGGTGCCGCTGGCGCCAAGCAGCATCACACTGACATCGAGGTTCGCGACGCGCTCGATCGTCCGCGCGACCTTTTGCATTTCGGGCGCGCCGCTGATCATCCCGCCAAGTACGCGATTGTCGATGCTCCCCTGCTGCGCCAGCCGGGCATTCTCGACTTCCAACTCGCGGACGTGGAACGCCCGCCGCACGATCAGCCCCAGTTCGTCGATGTCGATCGGCTTTTGGTAAAAATCCCACGCGCCGCTGGCGATCGCCGCCAGCGCACTGGCGCGTTCGCCATGTCCCGACACGACGATGACCTTGGTATCGGGCTTCGCCTCGAGGATCGCGGTCAGGGTGCGAAAGCCCTCGCGCGTTCCGTCGGGATCGGGCGGCAACCCCAGGTCGAGCGTCACCACATCGGGCTCCTCGGCGCGCAGCATCTCGATCGCGGCGTCATGATCGCCCGCGATCAGCACCTGATAATCCTCATACGCCCATTTGAGCTGCGTCTGCAGCCCCGGGTCATCCTCGACCACCAGCAGCTTACGGATATGGGTGGCGGGTTCGCTCATTGCGATGTCACTTTCATCATTCGGGCATCGACGCCCGCACCCTCATGCGCGTCGGCCAGCGGCAGCCACAAAGTGAAGCTGCTCCCCTTGCCTGGTTCGCTCTCGACGCCGATCGCGCCGCCCATCGCCTGCGCGATCTGCAATGCCTCGAACGCGCCCAATCCAAACCCGCCGTCCTTTGTCGAGACAAAGGGTTTGAACAGCTCGTCGCGAATGAAGCTGCGCGTCATGCCACTGCCTTGGTCGATCACATCAATGCGCGCCCGGCCGTGCTCGGCGACCGCGACGACCTGGACCGGGGTTCCGGCGTCCGAGGCATCAATCGCATTGGCGACCAGATGCTGGACAATTTGCCGGACCGATTCCGCATCGCCCCACGCCGACAGGCCGGTCTGACAACCGACGAACAGCGCCCGACGCGGCCGCGCCTCGGCGGCAATGTCGTTCAGGATCGGTTCGATCAAGACCCGTCCGGCCTCGGCCGCCGGTCCGCGCCCGCGCGGTGCCAGACGGACCAACAGGTCGCTCAGCCGCCCCGCCGAAATCTTCAGCGTTTCGACCATGTCGGCGCGAAAGTCGGGTTTGTCGGCATGGCGTTCGGCATTGCGCGCGAGCAAGCCGATCTGGCTCGCCAGATTCTTGATGTCGTGCATGATGAAGGCAAAGCGGCGGTTGAATTCGTCGAAACGCCGCGCCTCGGACAACGCCTCCTGACTTTGCGATTCGGCCAGATAGCTCGCCGCCTGTTGCCCCGCGATGCGCAGCACGTCGAGATCTTCCCAATCCAGCGCGCGCGACACCGGTGGACGGTGCAGCACGACGACCGCGATCATGCGCTGGAAATGCAGGATTGGGACCACGACCCACGCCCGCTGGTCGGCGATCAGCCAATCGGGGATCGCCAGATTCTCGTCCGATTGCCCCCGGCGCTCGGCATCCAGGTCGACGATGTGCCGCGTTTCCTGCAACATGAATGCCGATCGCAACGACAGCGCCGCATCGTCCGCGTCGACATCGACCGGCCAATGCCATTGTTCGGCAACACGAAAGCCGCCCCCGGCGGCGGGCAGCATCAACAGCGCGCCGGGGCTGCCGGTCAGCTCGGCCAGCGCCTTGGCGACCCGGCGATGGAGGTTGCGATCATCCTCGCCGCCGCCCTGACCCAGCGTCGCGGTAAAGCGCATCCACTCGGTCCGATAGTCGTAACGATGTTCGAAAAGATGTTTGGTGATCATCACCGACAGCCAGGCACGCGCCCGCGCCGACGCGATCAGCAATCCGCCGGTGCCCAGCGCCACGACCAGCGATGCCGCCTGGGCCAGTTCGGCATAATCGCCGCCGACCAGCCGCGCGATCGCCCCGGTCAACCCGATGACGATCAGATAGGCGGCGACGGCCAGCAAGATCAGCGTGCGCATCGCGGCGGTCCGCGACAGCTGCATCCGCTCGCGCCCGATATCCATCGCCGCAACGATATAGGTCGGCAGCATCAGCAGCACGACCGCAGGCAGCAACTGGATCAAGGTCGAGGCGCTCTTGCCGGTCAGCGCCCCGATCAGCTGGACGTTGAGTTCATAGGCCCACAGCATCGCAAACCCGCCGGCGACCGCCATCACCGGCGTCCGCAGGCCGGCACTCGCGTGGCGGACCCCGCTATCGACGATCAACAGCCCGCCGGTCGCGACGATCATCGCGGCAAAGGTCAGCGTTGGCGTCATCCACGGCTCTGCCGCGGCGCCGGCCCGCCAATGCGCTGCCGCGCCCAGCACCAGGGTCAGCAGGCAAATTGTCGCCAGCATCCGCAGGATCAGCCGCAGCGGCCGCGACATCGGCGCCCCCGGTGACCAGAAGGTCGTGGCCAGCCAGCCCAGCATCGCCAGGTCGCGCAGCGGCTGCGCCACCATTGCCTGCGACGATCCGGGCGTGAACAGCGCGAGCACCGCGCACCATAGCGCGGTAGCGGCGGCCGAGAGCGTCAGCATCCGCGGCGCCGGCATCAATGCCGCCATCCGCGCTGGTGGTCGCGCCAATAGCCACAGCGCGACCGCGGAAAAGCCGACCATTGCCAGCACCGAGAGAATTTCCGACACGCCGCCGAGCATGATCAGCGCGCGCCGTCAGGCCACAGCACAACGCGCACTGTTTGCAACAGGATCAACAGGTCAAGGAAGGGCGAGTAGTTTTTCGCGTAATACAGGTCATATTCCAGTTTGACCCGCGCATCCTCGACCGACGCACCATATGGATAGTTGATCTGTGCCCAGCCGGTCAGCCCGGGCTTCACCATGTGCCGTTCGGCATAAAAGGGCATTTTCTGTTCGAGTTCTTCGACGAAACAGGGGCGCTCGGGGCGCGGCCCGACAAAGCTCATGTCGCCCTTCAGGACGCACCAGGTCTGCGGCAGTTCGTCGATGCGCAGTTTGCGGATGATCCGTCCGACGCGGGTGACGCGCGGATCATTCTCGCTCGCCCACACCGCCTTGCCCTCGGCCTCGGCATCGGTGCGCATCGAACGAATTTTGAAAATGTCGTAGGGTTCGCCGAACAGCCCGACGCGCGGCTGGCGGTAAAACACCGGCCCGCGGCTGTCGAGTATCACCGCGATTCCGGCAACGATGATCAGCGGCAGGCCGACGACCAGCACGATCAGGCTGGCCAATATGTCGAACAGCCGCTTGCCGACCTTGGAAATCCGTTGCCCCGCCGAAAATCCGTCGGAAAAGATCAGCCCGCTGGGGTTGGTCGTTGCCAGATCAACGCGCCCCGTCTCCCGCTCGATAAAGCTCGCGATGTCGTTAACATGGACGCCGGTCGTCTTGACGCGCAGCAGGTCGTTCAGCGGCAACGCGTTGCGCCGCTCTTCCAGCGCCAGCACGACTTCGCCGGCGCGGAGCGTGACAACATGATCGGAAAGATTGGGGATCGTCTCGCGCGCGACCGCGCCGGAGACTGCCTTTTCGGCGTCGCTCATCGCGATAAAGCCGACCATCTCCAGCCCGCTGCCGGGCGCATTGGCGAGCGCCGCCAGTCGCGCGGCGCGCGGTCCGGCGCCCAGCACCAGGATGCGGCGACGAAACGCCTCCGCTCCCGCCGACTGGGTCAGCGCCAGACGGATGACAAACAGCGCCGCGATCGCCAGCGCCATCGCGTACAGGCTGTTGGCGCGCCACAGCGTCGCGGTCGGCAACAGAAACCCGAGCACCGAGAGGAAAATCACCCCGAGCGAGATCGCGGCGAGCAGGCGCGCGGTGGCAAAGCGCATCGAACGCAGCCCCTCGTTCCCGTACATACCGGTCGCCATCATCGCGAGCGAATTGGCGACGGCAAAGGTCGCGAGCGGCAGCCACCGGTCGGCGAGCGGCCCGGCGTCGAAGCCCGCCTGATGCGCATAAAGATGCCACGCCCCCTCGGCCGAGCCGAGCAGCGCGAAAAATTCGATCAACGCCAGCCAGACGACGGCGTGCGGGACATAATGTTTGAACAGCCGGAACATGAAAAATTACGCAGCCCTTTCGCATCCCCGATACTACAGTCGAGGCGTCAACTGTCGGTTAATTTTACACTTGCCATTTGCCCAAGCAGGGGTGACCCGCGGCGCCGGAGGCGATAGACCGGCGCGATGACCGTGATGATCCAACCCCTCATCTTGTGCGGCGGTGCCGGAACCCGGCTGTGGCCCGAATCGCGCGGCCACCGTGCCAAGCAGTTCTTGCCGCTGACCGGCACGCAAAGCCTGTTCCAGCAGACGGTGCAGCGCACCCCCGCCAGCGCCGCCTTTTTACCGCCGATCATCTTGTGCGGCGACGCCCATGTCGCCGCGGTGCGCGACCAGATGAACGAACGCGAGGCCGCTTTGGTCGTCGAACCGATGCCGCGCGGGACCGCCGCCGCCATCGCGCTTGCGGTTGCCCGCGCCGATGCGGACACGCTGTTGTTGGTGATGCCCAGCGATCATGTCATCGTCGACGTCCCCGCCTTTCACGCCGCAATCGCCAAAGGCGCGCAGCTGGCACAGCAGGATTGGATCGTCACCTTCGGCATCACCCCCGACGGCCCTGAAACCGGCTTTGGCTATATCGCCAATGGCGACGCACTCGGCGAAGATGGTTTCGCCGTCGACCGCTTCATCGAAAAGCCACCGCTCGCCGAGGCGGAGGCGATGCTCGCGGCGGGCGGCTACAGCTGGAACGCGGGCATCTTCCTGTTCCGCGCCGGCCGGATGCGCGATGCGATGCTCACCCATTGCCGCGCCATTTTCGAGGCCGCCGACGCCGCCGTCGCCGCAGCCATTATCGACGGCGACGCGCTCTATGCCGATGCCGTCCATTTCGCGCGGGCTCCGTCGGACTCGATTGACTATGCGGTGATGGAAAAGGACGACCGCGTCGCCGTCATCCCCGCGGCGATGGGCTGGTCCGACCTCGGCAGCTGGCAGGCCGTCCACACGCGCGCGCCAAAGGACGCCGTCGGCAACGCCGTCACCGGCGAAACCTTCCTCCACGACAGTCACGGCAATCTTGTTCGCAGCGGCGGCAAGCGCGTGTCGCTGATCGGCATGGACAATATTGCCGTGATCGTCGACGGCGACGATATTCTCGTCATGCCGCTCGCCCGGTCGCAGGACGTCCGCGCCGCGGCCAAGGCGCGCGAATAGCCGTTGCCGCCCGCATGACGCATCGCTCCGATTTTGCAGCCGCTCCGCTGGGGCTGATGCGCCATGGCGCCAACGAGCGGCGCGAACGCCACCGCCATGACGACAGCTTCGTCGCGGTCGTCCTCGAAGGCGGCTATCAGGAAGCTGGGGATGAGGGTCGCTGGAACGTGCGGCCGGGCGACGCGCTGATCCATCATGCGTTTGAATCGCATCTCGACCGCTTTGGCGCGACCGGCGCGCGCGTCCTCATCCTCGACCTGCCGCCCGGACTTTCCGGCACGACCGGTGTCCGCGGCCGGGTCGGCGACGCCGACCGGCTCGTGCAGCTCGCCGAACGCGACGGCCGGGCGGCGGCGGCGCTCTTTTCAGAAACCTTCGTGGCGACGCCGGCGCCGCCGCTCGACTGGCCGGACCTGCTCGCCGATGATTTGCGGCGCGGCGCGGTCTTCGCGCTGACCGATTGGGCCGATCGCTACGGCGTCCGCCCGGAAACGCTCAGCCGAGGGTTTCGCACCGCTTATGGCTGCACGCCCAAGGCGTATCGCGCCCATGTTCGCGCCCGTGCCGCGCTGGCGGCGATCCGCGCGACGGGCGAAACGCTGGCGACGATCGCCCACCGGCTGCACTTCACCGACCAGGCACATATGACCCGCGCGATCGCCGCGTTGACCGGTAGTACACCGGGGCGCTTGCGCCAGCGTCAATTGGTTACAATACAGGGCTGATGCGCCGCGGATAGACGTCCACGTCAGACGCTATTCTGGAGATCGCACCATGCTCGACCGCCGAACCTTGCTTGCCGCCGCCGCCGCATCCTCCATGCTCGCGGGCCTTCGTTCGCCCGCTCGCGCCGCCCTGGCGACGTCGCCTGCTGAAGAGGGCGCCCGGCTCACGGCGCTATATGAGCGCATCTATGACATGCTGCTCGACCTCGACCCCGAATTCGCCACCGCGCTCGGGCTCGACAAGGGCGACCGCGCCGCCGCAAAATCGCGCCTGGCCGACCGCTCGCCGGCGGGGATCGCGCGCGGCCAGAATCTCTATCGTCAGGGGCTCGCCGAACTGAAGAGCTTCGATCCTGCCAAGCTGTCGGGCATGGACCGGGTCAACTACGACACCTTCCGCGGCCCGTGGGAAACCTATGTCAACGCTTACGATAGCTTCAGCTACGGCCTCCACAGCTGGCCCGAACCGCATCCGGTGACCCAGCTCAGCGGTATCTATCGCCTGATCCCCGACTTCCTCGCCAATCAGCACAGCATCGCCAATGCCGCCGATGCCGAGGCCTATCTGGCGCGCTGCACGGCGTTCGCCACCGAACTCGACCATGAAACCGCGCGGATCACGGCCGAACATGCCGCGGGCATCATCCCGCCCGATTTTATCATCGACCGCACGCTTCAGCAATATCGCGCCGTCATCGCGCCGACGCCGCAGGCCAATCTGCTGACCACCAATCTTCAGACCAAGACCAAAAACATCCCGGGCGATTGGGCGGGCCGCTGCACCGCGATTGTCAAAGACCAAATCTATCCCGCGATGCAGCGCCAGATCGCCGCACTCACCGCCGTCCGGCCCCGCGCCACCCACGACGCGGGCGTCTGGCGGCTACCAAAGGGCGACGAATATTATGCCTATGCGCTGGCCTATGCGACCACGACGACCAAAGGCGCGGCGGAAATCCACCAGCTCGGGCTCGACCGCATCGCCGAACTGTCGGCGCGCGCCGACGCGATCTTTCGCAAACAGGGGATGACGAAAGGCACCGTCGCCGAACGGCTGCGCGCGCTGGGCAAGGATCCGCGCTTCATCTTTCCCAACACCGACGAGGGCAAGACGAAGCTGATCGCCGAACTCAACGACCAAATCCAGAAAATGCAAACGCGGCTGCCCGAAATGTTCGGCCGCCTGCCCCAGGCCAAGGTCGATATCCGCCGCGTCCCGCCGGAGATTGAGGCGGGCTCGCCCGGCGGCTATTATCAGGTTCCGGCGCTCGACGGTTCGCGCCCCGGCGCTTATTATATCAACCTGCGCGACACCGCCGAAAACCCCTCGTGGACGCTGCCCACCCTCACCTATCACGAAGCGACCCCGGGGCATCACCACCAGATCGCGCTGGCGCAGGAGGCGACGGGCATCCCGCGCCTCCGCCGCCTGCCCGCTTACTCGGTCTATACCGAAGGCTGGGGTCTTTATGCCGAACAACTCGCCGACGAAATGGGTGCCTATGCCGACGATCCGTTCGGCCAGCTTGGTTATCTGCAATCCTATATGTTCCGCGCTGCGCGGCTCGTCGTCGATACCGGGCTCCACCATTTCCGCTGGAGCCGCGAAAAGGCGATCGCTTATTACAACGAAGTGCTCGGCACCTCCGAAGCGTCGAACGTGACCGAGATCGAGCGTTATTGCGTGTGGCCGGGCCAGGCGACCAGCTATATGGTCGGACAGGTCAGCTGGGTCGCGATCCGCGAAAAGGCGCGCGCCGCACTGGGCGACAAATTCGACTTCCGCAGCTTCCACGACACCGCGCTCGCGGCGGGGGCGATGCCGATTTCGGTGCTGGAGTCGGTGATCGATCGCTGGGTCGCCGAGCGGCAGGCCTGATCGCTGGACGTCCATGCCGCCACGATCTCATGACCCGGTACGCCACTGGATTTGAGCGGCGGCACCGGATTGCTTAAGCCGCGGCGCAGCAGAGCGCGAAGGCGCCGGGTCGCCTCGGTCGGGGGATACAGATGGACGGGCTAATCTCGATCGCCGCGATTATCGTCATATTGCTCGTTACCGGCACCGCGCTCGGCCTGATCCGCCGCGACAGTTTTTCGATCCGCTGGCTCCTTGTCGCCGCAGCACTGGTGTTGATCAACGATCTGCTGCTCACCCGCGCCTATGGGCTGATCCCCAGCGTCCTGCCCGACAGCGACTGGAACTGGGAGGGCAAGATACTGGCCCTGACCGCGACGCTCGCCATCGCCGCGCTGCCGGCCTTTGGCTGGCGGCGGGTCGGCCTGACCCTGCGGCAGGCACCGGGAAGCTGGAAAGCCGCAATCCCGGTCGCCATCCTCTATTGCGCTTTCTTCGCCGCGCTGGCGCTGGCGTTTCCCAGCGAGGCGGGGTCGCCCGAATCGATCGCCTTTCAGCTCACCATGCCGGGGTTTGAGGAAGAGCCCTTCTATCGCGGCATCCTGCTGTTCGCGCTGGCGCAGGCGTTTACGGCGCGCGTCCGGTTTCTCGGCGTCGAGTGGAACTGGGGCGCCATCCTGTCGTGCGTCCTGTTCGGCCTCGCCCACGCCTTCGGCTATTCCGACGGCACCTTCTCGTTCGATCCGCTCTTCTTGGCGCTGACCGCAGTGCCGTCGCTCCTCGCGGTCTGGCTGGTGCTGCGGACGCGCAGCCTGGCGCTGCCGATCCTCCTCCACAACTTCGGCAACGCCATATCCTATTTGCTGTGACGCGGGGGCTGCGCCGCAATCTAGGGCTGCGGATCAACGTCCGGCGTCGCCGCCAGCACCCGCTGCACCATCGCCGGCCAGTCGTCAAAGCGCCAGAATGTTGGACTCGCGCGGCCGACAATGCGCGGCTCGCGGGCCGTCGGCGGAATTTCGCAGTCGACTGGCGCACATTCCGCCAGCAGGTCGCAATCGAAAAAGACGCGCACGACAATCGCCTCGCCATTCTCGCTCGCGCTGCCGGTGACAATGCCCAACACGCCGGTCGATAGGCTTACCAGCGTGCCGACCGGAAATATGCCCAGGCTGTCGGCGAACTGGTCGAGCAGGCGCGGGTCGAAATGACCCGGCCAGCTTTGCATCGCGCTCAGCGCCTCGCACGGCGTCCACGCCGCTTTATACGGCCGGTCCGACGTCACCGCGTCATAGACGTCGCAAATGGCCCCCATCCGCGCATAGAGCGACAGCGCTTCACCGCTCAAACCGCCGGGATAGCCCGTCCCGTCCATCTTTTCATGGTGGCGCAGGCACACCTCCAGCGCCGCGGTGGGAATGTCCGACGATTGCGCCAGCAAGCTATGCCCCGCCAACGGATGCCCCTCCACCGACACGCGCTCGCCCAGCGTCAATTTGCCGGGCTTGAGCAGGACGTCGTCGGCAATTGCGACCTTGCCGACATCGTGCAGCAGCCCCGCGACCCCCAATTCCTGAACCTCGGCCTCGCTCAGTTTCAGGTGACGGCCAAAGTTGATCATCAGCGCGCACACCGCAACCGAGTGGAGATAGGTATATTCGTCCTTCTGCTTCAACCGCACCAGATTGAGCAGCACCCGCGAATGGCGTGCGATCGAATCGCTGATCGCCTGCGCCAGCGGGGCTATTTTGTCGCCATCAACCGCGCGGCCCAGTCGGGCGGATTCGAACAGGTCGATCACCGCCCGCCGCGACTTGTCGATCACCCGCGCGGCGCGGCGGCGCTCCTGAGCATAGGTCGCGGGCCGGAACGCACGGGCGCGCGGCGACGGCGCAAATATCGCCGCGCGGCGTCGCTCAACCCCGCGATAGGGCGGTGTCATGCCGCTGGGGATCGTGGTCCGCCGCTCGACGGGAAACATCTCTTCGCTGGCGCCTGACACGACGCGACTGCGGTCGCGATCGACGATCACCGCGGTCACGTCGGACTCGCGAATGCGCGCCAATTGGTCGGCCGTTTCGACCAGAAACCGGCTGCGCCAGAACGGGTGATCGATCCAGCGCCCGTCGAACCCGCCGACGAACATGCCGATTTCGACCTGTTCGGGTTTGAGATGAAGCAACATCGGGTCCGGTCCTGAGCGGCGAATGCCACTCTCGCTTAACGACCGGAGAGGCCATGCTTTTAAGTGGGTTAGATATCTTGCGCCGTAAGAACCGGTCGCGGCCGTCCTTCTTCGACGATGGGGCGTCCCGGCACCGCCAAATGCGACGAACCGGCCCAGCATCTATTGCTAATGCGACTGCATCGCATTAGTCAGAGGCGCGACTCGTTTTAATCTTCAGGGGAATATCCACGTGAAAACCGCGCGTATCGGCATGCTTGTGTGCACCGCCTTGGCGAGCGGCGGCGCCTTCGCCGCCGAGGCTGCCTCGGCGGAGATCGAGGATCAGGATCAGATTGTCGTCACCGGCTATGCCGGAACCAAGACCGACACCGCGCTGATGGAACTGCCACAGCCGGTGAAGATCATCACCGCCGACCAATATGAGGCGCAGGGGGCGATCAACATCAGCGACACGGTGAAATATGCCGCCGGCGTGCTCGCCAACCCCTATGGCCGCGACACCCGGGTCGATGGTTTCAACGTCCGCGGTATCGACGCGCTGCAGTTTCGCGACGGAATGCGCGACATCTTCTCTTTCTATGCCAGCATCACCTCTGATCCCTATAATTTCGATCGCGTCGAAATCGTGCGCGGCCCGGCCTCCGTCCTCTTCGGACAGGGCTCGATCGGCGGCCTCGTCAACCTCGTGTCGAAAAGCCCCGACTTTGACACGCAGGGTGAAATCAATCTTGTGTACGGCAGCTATGATCGCAAGGAAGTGCTGGCCGACGTCAATCTCGCGCTATCCGATAGCTTTGCGATCCGCGCTGTCGGACGGGCTCGCGACGCCGATACCTATGTCGACCATGTACCTGATGACCGGGTGATGTTTGCGCCCTCGCTGCGCTGGAAGCCGACCCCCGACACCGATATTGTGCTCACCGGCCTTTATCAGGAGGATGACACCGGATCGACGTCACAGTTCCTCCCCATCGTCGGCACCTTCCGCCCCAATCCCGGCGCGCCGCGGCAACTCGACCGGTTCACCTTTGTCGGCAAGCCGGGCTGGGACCGTTATGCAGGCCGGTCGCTGCAGGGCATGGCGAGCGTCACGCACGACTTTTCCGACGCGGTGCGGCTCAGCCTCAAGGCGCGCTATATCGATAGCGACTTGGAGTATTTCACCCATTACACGAACAGCTACAGCAATCCGACCGATCCGTTTGCCGCCGACCGCCGCACCATCGGCCTCTATGCCGATGCCAGCGACGCGCGAATGAACGTGTTTTCGACCGACAATAACCTGCAGTTCAATTTCAACACCGGTGACAATATCGAGCACAAGTTGCTGATAGGCGTCGACTACAGCTGGAACGAGGTCGGAAAACGCGGCGTCTTCGGGTTCGAAACCATCGATCTTTACGACATCGATTATGATGCACTGCGGACCTATGATCCGACCGGCCCCTTCGCCGAGACGTCACAGAAACAGCTTGGCGTCTATGTGCAGAACCAGATCCGCTTTTTCGACCGGGTCTCGGTTGTCCTCGGCGCGCGGCGTGACCGCGTAACATCGTCGGTGGGGAACAAGGACAATGCCACCACGTTCCGCGCTGGCATCATCGGCGATATCGGCGCCGGCATCTCGCCCTTTTTCAGCTATACCGAGAGCTTCCTGCCCATCGCGGGCTCGCTGACCGACGTCAACGGCAACATCGGCGATCCCTTCAAGCCGCAGACTGGAACCCAGTTCGAAGGCGGTCTGAAATGGCAGCCCGGTCCGGGGACGCTGGTCACGGTCACAGCCTTTCACATCAAGGAGCGCAACCGCGTCCTTTACGGCGCAGGAAGCTCGACCACTCAGTCGGGCGAACTGACCACCAAGGGCATCGAGTTTGAGGCGAGCCACAGCCTGCCCGGCGATTTCGACCTGCTGGTCAACTATGGCTACAACAAGCTGCGTTCGGAAACGAGCACCGATCTTGACTATCTGCCGCGTCACATCGCCTCGATCTGGTCGACCAAGACCTTCGGTTTGCCCGACGAAGCGCAGCTGCGCCTGGGCGCCGGTGTCGTCTACACCGGCAAGCGCCGGTCGGACGGTCCGGCCTGGAACATCACGACGTCCGCCAACACCACGGTCGACGCGCTCGCCGAGGTCAGCTGGAACAATTGGCGCGTCGCGGTCAACGCCACCAACCTGCTCGGCAACAAGTTTTTCGCGTCTTGTCTCGCGCGCGGCGACTGTTTCGTCGGCGCGCCGCGCAACGTGATGGCGACGCTTGGCTACCGCTTCCGGTGAGCAGCACCGCACCTCTGGTCTGGATCGGTACCGCGGCGATCGTCGCCGCGGTGCTGCAACTCCGCCGTGCGTGGGCGCTGCCGCGCCGGTCGGCGGTGCAGAATGGCATCGGCTGGACACTGATGTTGGCGGGCACGGCGCTTGCTCTCGCGGGTGATGGCGCGTGGGGGGTTGCCGTGGCTTCGCTCGGCGGCATGATCGTCGCGGCGCTGCTGCTCGCCCACGCCGGATGGACAGCGCGACCGGGCAAGGGCCGCGCGTCGGCTCGCAAAGCGCATATGCTGCCCGAAAAGGGCGAGCCACGCCAGATCGGCCGCCGCCTGCTCACGTTCCTGCTCTCTGTACCGCTCGCCTTCGCGGCGTCCTTGCTCGTCGCGCTTGGCGCGCGAGCCCTGGCTGGACTCGCGGGCTGGAACGACGCCGACGGCAACGCCATGGCGCTCCTCCTGCTGCCGCTCCTCTGGGGCATACTCGCCTTCTGGCTGCTGATGCAGACGCATCGCCGCGCCCAATGGGCCTGGCTCGCGGCACCCGCAGCAACCGGCCTTGGCCTGATCTGGATCGGAGGCGCGCTGTGACCCTCGCTTTTTCAAAAGACAGTGTCCAGCGCGCACTGTCGGCGCATGCCGCGATCGGCCTGCTCGCGTCGGCGCTTCTCTATCTTATCTGCCTCACCGGCTCCGTCGTCGTCTTCTATCAGGAATGGCAGCGCATCGAACAGCCGGGCGCTCCCGAAATGGCAGCGATCGATCCCGATGCGGTGCAGCGCGCGGTCGTCGCGGTGCTTGCGACGGAAAAAGGCAAACCCGCCACCACCCACCTCTATGTCCATATGCCCGTCGACGGCCTGCCGCGCACGACGATCACCACCGATCATCAGGCGTTTCACGTCGATGCCGACGGCCGCATCGCCGGACCAGAAGAAAACGCCTGGTCCGAATTTCTGCTCGGTGCGCACTATGCCCTCAACATTCCGGGGCTCGTCGGCATGACGATCGTCGGCATCTTTGGCGTGATGATCCTTGCGCTTGCGCTGTCGGGCGTGGTCGCGCACCCGCGGATTTTTCGGGACGCCTTTCGCCTGCGAGTCCGCGATAGTCATGGCATCGGCCTCGCCGACTGGCACAACCGGCTTAGCGTGTGGACTTTGCCCTTCTCGCTTGCCATGGCGCTCACCGGCGCGATGATCGGGTTGGGCGTCGTCGGCGCCTATGGTCTCGCCGCCGCCTTTTACAAGAATGACGTCGAGGCAGCCTATGCCCCGATTTTTGGCGACGAAGCCAAACCCGATCCAAATCCTGCTCCGCTCGCGACCGTCGCCGCCCCGCTCGCCTGGATCGCGACGCAGCATCCGCAGGTTCGCCCAACCTATGTCATCCTTCACGACCCCGGCACGCGCGGCCAGCATGTCCAGATCGTCGCCGAGCATCCGCGCCGCCTGATCTATGGCGAAACCTATGAATTCGGCGCCGACGGCAGCTATCATGGCAAGGTGGGCCTGTCGGACGGTCATATGGGGCAACAGCTTGCCGCCTCGACCTATAATCTCCACTTCGGCAATTATGGCGGGCTGCTAGTCAAGCTGGCTTATCTCCTGTTCGGGCTCGCACTCACGGTCGTGGTCGCCACCGGCACCTCGATCTGGCTCGGCAAACGGCAGCGGCGCGGACTTCGCGAACCTCGGCTGCGGGCGGGGTGGGACGGCGTCATATGGGGCGTCCCGCTTGCCCTCACCCTCACCTTCCTCGCCCGCATCGTCATTGGGAACGGCGCGCCGATGATCGCGATCTTCTGGACGCTTACGGTGGCCATCCCGCTGCTGACGATGATCATCCGCCCCGAACCGCGCCCGAAGCGACTGCTCCAGCGCCTGCTCGTCGCCGCGGTCGTCGCTAGCATGGCCGCGGCAACGGCGGGCGTCGTCGCCGTCTAATCCCCGGCAAAGTCGAACGCGCTGACCCCGCGTTCGCCATCCCTGAACCGCAGCGGGCGGCCCAGCGGCGGCATCGATCGCTGGACGCAGCCGGTGCGCGTGCAGCGGCGGCAGCCGAGGCCGATCGGCGTTGCCCGCTCGCGCATCAGGTCGATACCGCGCGCCGCGATCAGCGGCGCCGCGACCTTCGCATCGACCCCAACGCACACCGCAAAGCGCGCCGGGGTGCCGCTGCCGCCCGCGCCCGGTGCCGCGACCGACCGCGATTGGGTGAACCAGCGCGATCCATCCTCCAATTCGACCAGGTCGGCGATCACTTCGCCGGGGCGGGCAAAGGCTTCGTGGACGCCCCACAGCGGACAGCGCGTGTCGCCATCGACCAGCGGCGACTGGCTCGCCCCGGCATAGCGTTTGCTCCCCTGCCCGGCGCGGTCGATGCGCAGCATGAAGAACGGCAACCCGCGTGCGCCGACACGCTGCAGCGTCGTCAGCCGGTGCGCGACCTGCTCATAGCCCGCGCCGAAACGCCGTTGGAGCAGCAGCAAATCATAGCCTGTCGCATCGCAGGCGCGCAGAAACCGGCCATAGGGCATCATCAGCGCGGCGGCGAAATAATGCACGAGATGCCGCTCGAACAAGCGCGCCGCTGCAGCCTCGGCAAATTCAGCGCCCGCGACCAGCGCGTCGATCTCGGCCTTCGCTTCGATCTGCGCCAGCGTCGCCGCCGCCTGAAAGGTTCGCGACGCGGGGCGCAGCAACTCGCTCAGCATCAATTGCCGCGCATGCCAGTCGAGCCAGCGCAGCCGGTCGGGCATCACATCGCTCGGCAGGATGCGGATGCCCAGCTGATGCCGGGTGCGCAGCCGCTCCGATATTGTCCCGTACAGATCGCCGCCCGCCAGCCGCAGTTCATCGGCCAGTTCCTCCGCCTTGGCATCCAGATCGGCAAAATGGTTGCGCCATTTCTCGATCGCGCGGCGCACTGCGGCAACTTCGGGGGCTTCTTCCTGTAACGCCGCGCCGCCCTCGGGCGCCGCATCAAACAGGCGGGCGAACGCCGCAGCGGTCGTCGGCGCGGTCTGCAACCACTCCTCGACCTCCTGCGCCCCGATCCCCAGATCGGCAAAGCGCGGATCGGACAAACGCCGCCGCAGTCCCGCCAATCCCCCCGGCAGCGCATCGGCGCCCAACGTCGCCGCATCGAACCCGAACCGCTCGGCCAGCTTGACGATCACCGTGGCGCTGAGCGGCCGCTGGCCATGCTCGATCAGATTGAGGTAGCTTGGCGAAATATCCAGCGCCTCGGCCATCGCCGCCTGCGTCATCCCCGCCTCGCGCCGCACCTTGCGCACTGCCGGCCCCGCAAACACCCGCCGCTCCGCCATCACTTGTAACTTTCTTTACTGCTTTACACGCCAATTTACACCGTTATGCCATATTTCACAAATATTATTGACAAAGATTTTCACTTTCCGCGCCACCTTCGCCAACATCCACCCATCACCTCCTCACAAGGACAAAGACGATGGGCTACCAAGAAGACATGGCGCAGACCGGCCGCCTGATCCGCGATTACGACGGCACCTGGGACGGCATCAGCAGCGAGAGCATCGCCCGCATGCGCGCCCAGAACAAGTTCAAGACCGGCCTCGATGTCGCTCGCTACACCGCGCGCATCATGCGCGCCGACATGGCCGCCTATGACGCCGACCCCGCCAACTACACCCAGTCGCTCGGCTGCTGGCACGGCTTCATCGCGCAGCAAAAGATGATCTCGATCAAGAAGCATTTCGGGACCACCAAGGGCCGCTACATCTATCTGTCGGGTTGGATGATCGCGGCGCTGCGCAGCGAATTTGGCCCGCTGCCCGATCAGTCGATGCACGAAAAGACCAGCGTCCCGGCGCTGATCGAGGAAATCTACACCTTCCTGCGCCAGGCCGACGCCCGCGAGCTCGGCGGCCTGTTCCGCGAACTCGACGCCGCGCGCGCCGAGGGTGACGAACTCAAGGCGAAGCAGATCCAGGCGAGCATCGACAATCATGAAACGCACGTCGTGCCGATCATCGCCGACATCGACGCAGGCTTCGGCAACGCCGAGGCGACGTACCTCCTCGCCAAGAAGATGATCGAGGCTGGCGCCTGCGCGCTGCAGATCGAAAATCAGGTCTCCGACGAAAAGCAGTGCGGTCATCAGGACGGCAAGGTCACCGTGCCGCATGAGGATTTCATCGCGAAGATCCGCGCCTGCCGCTACGCCTTCATGGAACTCGGCGTCGAGGACGGCATCATCGTCACCCGCACCGACAGCCTCGGCGCCGGTCTGACCAAACAGATCGCCTTCTCGAAAACCCCCGGCGATCTGGCTGACCAGTATAACAGCTTCCTCGATTGCGAAGAGGTCGATGGCGCGGGCAACCCCGGCGACGTGCTGATCAACCGCGATGGCAAGCTGATGCGCCCGAAGCGCCTGCCCTCGAACCTCTATCAGTTCCGCGCCGGAACCGGCGAAGACCGCTGCGTGATGGATTGCATCGCCAGCCTGCAGAACGGCGCCGACCTCTTGTGGATCGAAACCGAAAAGCCGCACATCGAACAGATCGCCGGCATGGTCGACCGCATCCGCGCAGTCGTTCCCAATGCGAAGCTGGCGTACAACAATTCGCCCAGCTTCAACTGGACGCTCAACTTCCGCCAGCAGGTGTTCGACGCGTGGGAAAAGGACGGCCGGGACGTCAGCGCCTATGACCGCGCCCGCCTGATGAGCGTTGATTATGACGGCACCGCGCTCGGCGACGAAGCCGATAATCAAATCCGCACCTTCCAGCGCGATTCGGCGAAGCGGGCGGGGATTTTCCACCACCTCATCACCCTACCGACCTATCACACCGCGGCGCTGTCGACCGACAATCTCGCCAAGGACTATTTCGGCGACGAAGCGATGCTGGGGTACGTCAAGGGCGTCCAGCGCGCCGAAATCCGCCAGGGCATCGCCTGCGTCAAGCACCAGAATATGTCGGGCAGCGACATCGGCGACGACCACAAGGAATATTTCGCGGGCGAAGCGGCCCTGAAGGCTGCCGGTAAAGACAACACGATGAACCAGTTTGCGGCCTGAAGGCCGCGGGTGAACCAGTTCGCCGCCTAATTCACGAGCTTGACGCGAGGGCTAGCGACCCAGCCCTCGCGCCTCCCGAGCTTTCCTGGGGAGGAAAGCCTGTCCGTCGGAAGCCGCAAGGCCTCCGGCGGACATTTTTATGGCTGCGCCGCGGCCTCTTCCTCGCGCGTTTTGACCAGCGACCAGATGATGCCGCCCGCGATCAAGCCCACCGTGACGCCCAGGCTGACCAGCGGCGGGAATTTGTCGCCGCCCAGGATGAAATCGGCGACGAAGATCTTCGACCCGATGAACACCAGCACCAGCGCGAGCGCATATTTGAGGTAATGGAAGCGGTGCACCATCGCCGACAGCGCGAAATACAGCGCGCGCAGGCCCAGGATCGCCATGATGTTCGACGTGTAGACGATGAACGTGTCGGTGGTGATCGCAAAGATTGCCGGCACGCTATCGACCGCGAACACCAGATCGGCGAGGTTGATGACGACGAGCGCAAGGAACAAGGGCGTCGCCGCCAGCACCAGCTTGCCGGTCTTGCTATCGGGCACGCGGACAAAGAATTTCTCGCCGTGCAGCTCATTGGTGATCGGGATGT
This sequence comes from Sphingopyxis sp. L1A2A, assembly GCF_005502465.1. Classification (GTDB taxonomy): domain Bacteria; phylum Pseudomonadota; class Alphaproteobacteria; order Sphingomonadales; family Sphingomonadaceae; genus Sphingopyxis. Next base: position 40,817 of record NZ_SCOT01000003.1, on the reverse strand, counting down.
GCCGCGACAGCCATTTGACCACCGGATTGCCCGCGACGTCCATCGGCTTGTCGCCCGCGAACAGCATCTTGATCCCGGTGAACACCAGAAACGCGGCGAACACATAGAGCAGCCATTCATATTCGGTGACCAGCGCCGCGCCGCCCGCGATCATGATCCCGCGCAGCACGATCACCGCGACGATGCCCCAGAGCAGCGCGCGATACTGGTAGCGCGGTGGGATCGCAAAGGTCGCAAAGATCAGCGAGATGACGAAGATATTGTCGATCGACAGCGCCTTCTCGATAAAGAAACCGGTATAATATTGCAGCCCCGCCTCGCCGCCCTTCGCGGCCCAGACCCAGGCGCCAAACGCCATCGCAATGCCGATGTAGAGCGCCGAGAGCCGCAAGCTCTCGCTGATCCCCATCTCCTTGTCCTCCTTGTTGAGGACGCCAAGGTCAAAGGCGGTGAGCGCGATGACCAGCGTGATAAACGCCAGCCAGAACCAGGCCGGGGTGCCCAGCCAGTCGGCAAACAGAAATTCCATGGTGATATTCCCTGGATACGCCAGAAGGCGCCGCCCCGGCGGGACGACGCTTCCGGTCTTGGTTAGGATGGATTAGCGCGCGAGCGCCGGGCGCAGCGACAGCGCCGTCAGGCGCCGCTTGACCGCGAGCTTCAGCGTTTTCAGCCGTAGCAGCCGAAACGGATCGGCCCCGCGCCGCCGCGCTTCGCGGCGCGCCGCCTCGTCGAGCTGGCGGTGCAACATGGTAAGCCGATAAAGATTGGGATTAAGCGTCATGAAAATGGGCCTCCTGATTGAAAATCAAGCAGGTGACGCCGATGCCGGACCCAGGGTTTGAGGGGGGAGGTAGGCCCAGAGCATCGGTGTCACCCGATGCGGTCCGACATCACGTGGCAGGAAAGATCCCGCCGACGCCAGAGGGGCCCGGCCCGCATGAGTCCGATTTAGGTGCGGCATGTGACGGTTTCAAGACCCCGCTCATGGGCTCCAGAAAATTTTCCGAGCGCTGCCGCAGACGTTCAATGCGGCGCCAATCCAATCTCTACACCCGTCTTGTCGTGAAGTGCGAATTTGTCGATGATGTCGGCGCTGGCACGATTGTATCCGACAACCTCCACCCCCCGCCCATCGCGCCGCAGCTTGGCGACAATTTTGTCGAGTGCTCCGACTCCCGAAATATCCCAGAAATGCGCTGCCGAAACGTCGATCAGAACATTGTTGGTCCGGTCCTCGGTTTGAAAAGCGCGGGTGAAGCGATCTACTGAAGCGAAGAATATCTGGCCGGTGACGCGATAGGTCGCGGTCATTCCATCGGCCGACACGTGACGCTCAACCGCGAACATCCGCTGCACCTTGCCGGCAAAGAAAACCCCCGACAACAATACTCCGGCGAGGACGCCGAGCGACAGGTCATGCGTCGCCACCACCACGATCACCGTCGTCAACATGACGATCGACGATGTTAGCGGATGGCGGCGCAAATTGGGAATCGAATTCCAGCTGAATGTGCCGATCGACACCATGATCATCACCGCGACCAGCGCTGGCATCGGCACCTGCCCGACGAACGGACCAAGCGCCGCCAGCAGGAACAGCAGGAATGCCCCCGCAGTAAAGGTCGACAACCGACCGCGCCCACCCGAGGTTACGTTGATCACCGACTGGCCAATCATCGCGCAGCCGCCCATCCCGCCAAAGAAAGCCGCGACGATATTCGCCCCGCCCTGCCCGGCACATTCGCGCTGCTTGTCGCTGTCGGTGTCGGTCATGTCGTCGACGATCTGCGCGGTGAGCAGGCTTTCGAGCAGCCCGACCGCCGCCATGGTGAGCGAATATGGCAGGATGATCTGAAGCGTTTCCCACGTCAGCGGCACATTCGGCAACGCAAAGGTCGGCAGACCTTCGGGCAATTTGCCCATGTCGCCCACCGTATTGACCGGCAGGCCGAAACCGATGCTGATCGCCGACAGGATCAGGATTGCAATCAGCGGCGACGGCACCGCCTTGGTCAGGCGCGGCAACAGATAAATGATCGCCAGCCCGCCCGCGACCATCGCATAGGTTTGCCACCCGACGTTGGTCAGCTGCGGCAACTGCGCCATGAAGATCAGGATCGCCAGCGCGTTGACGAAGCCAGTAATGACCGACCGCGACACGAACTGCATCAACAGGTCGAGCCGCAGCAGCCCCGCGACGATCTGGATCAATCCCATCAGGATCGTCGCCGCGAACAGATATTCGACGCCATGATCGCGCACCAGCGGGATCACTAGCACCGCGACCGCGGCGGTCGCGGCAGAGATCATGCCGGTGCGCCCGCCGGTAAAGGCAACGACCATCGCAATCGCCACCGAGGCATACAGCCCGACGCGCGGGTCGACCCCGGCAATGATCGAAAAGCCGATCGCTTCGGGAATCAGCGCCAGCGCGACGACGATCCCGGCCAGAATTTCGCGGCGCAGCGACGCGCCGTCGGTGAACCACTGCTGGCGATAGGAAGACAAGGAAACAGACATTGAAAATCCACAACAAGGCACATGGCGCCAGCTTGGACGCGAACAGGATTTCATGTGTGATGTCGTCCGGCGGATCGGCGGCCGGAATAGCCACCCGGATTTGCACCGGGTCCATGCGAGTGACGCGGCGCCTAGCTTGATGTCCGATCTAAAGCAAGCCTTGCGAAAGCGCCGCCCAAAGCGGCACCCGCGAGGGGCGTCTCAATTGCCCCAGTTTCTGAGGTAGAAGCCCCCTTACTTCCCCATCAACTTCATCGCCATCGCCGTCAGCGCCTCGGTCGCCGTCGCGATCACCTTGTCCGCTTCGGGTGCCCAGAACGGCGAGTGCAGGCTCGGCAGCGTCCGGCCTTCCTTTTTTGCCGCGTCATATTCGGCCTGCGGCACCCCGCCGACCCAGATGATCAGGCTCTTGATGTCCTTGTCGTCGCGCGAAAAGCGGCCGAAGTCTTCGCCGCCCATTACCGGCGGAATCTGCATCACGCGCTTGTCGCCGAAACTGGTTTTCAGATGCGCCGCCATCTCTTCGGTGAAATCGGGGGTGTTGAAGGTCGACGGGGTGAACTCGTCCTTCGCGACGCTCACCACCGGCATCTTGTCGTCGGGAATTCCTGCCGCAATCGCTTCGCCCTTGGCAATCCGCGCGATGCCGTCGAGCAGGTGATTACGGACCTCGTCGGAATAGCTGCGCACCGTCAGTTGCAGCCGCGCCTCGTCCGAAATGATATTATGCTTCGCCCCGGCGTGAAAGCTGCCGACGGTCACCACCGCGCTGTCGAGCGGGCTGATCTCGCGCGACACCAGCGTCTGCAACGTCGATACGATGCGGCTGGCCAGCACGATCGGATCCTTGGTCGTCTGCGGATAGGCGCCGTGGCCGCCGACGCCCTTCACCAAAATGTCGACGCTATCGACATTGGCGAGCGCATAGCCGGGCGTATAGCCGATCATCCCCGCCGGAAACTGCGCCGCGTCGTGGAACGCCAGGGCGTATTCGGGTTTGGGGAAGCGGGTATAAAGCCCGTCCGCCAGCATCATCCGCGCGCCCGCGCCGCGTTCTTCGGCGGGCTGGCCGATCATCACCAGCGTGCCCGACCAGTTCGCCTTGTTCGCCGCCATCAGCCGCGCGACGCCGACCCAGGCGGTCATATGCGTGTCGTGACCGCACGCGTGCATCACCCCGGTCTCGACGCCTTCAGCCGTGGTGACGCGGACTTTCGAGGCGCCAGGCAAGCCGGTCTGCTCGGTCACCGGCAACCCGTCCATGTCGGCGCGGATCAGCACCACCGGCCCGGGGCCGTTCTTCATCACCGCAACGATGCCGGTGCCGCCGACCTTTTCGGTCACCGCAAACCCCAGCTTGCGCGCCTCGGCCGCGAGGATGCCCGCCGAGCGCACCTCCATGAAGCTGAGTTCGGGGTTGGCGTGCAAATCGTCATAGATTTTCATCAGCGACGGCATCTGCTGTTGTACCTCGCCACCGAGTTGCGCCGCCGCAGGGGATGCCCCCGATACCGCCAGCGCCAGCGCCGCGGCGCCCGTCCACAGATTCCGCATCGTCATTCCCCTGTACCAAGTTGCTATGAGCCTAACCTAATCCGTTCGTGTCGAGCGAAGTCGAGACACGCTTGGAGCGCGCTACGCTGCAGGGTGTCTCGACTTCCGGCAAATGACGGAAGTTTACCCTGAGCGCCTGCAAGGCAGTCGAAGGGCTCGACACGAACGGGAATAAAGAATCCTCCTAAACGGTTGTCAGCCCGCCGGGACCAATTCGATCACGTCGACCAGCGATTCATACGCCGGCGCGGGCAGCACCAGCCGCCAGCGATTGTCGCCGATCCGTTCGACCAGCCCCGCCATGTCGCGCATCCGGTCGCTGCCGTAATTGACCGCCATCTTCTCGTCGCCCAGTTCGAGCGTGCCGAGGAAAATCTGGCGCTTCAGATTGTCGGGAAAGATCAGGCCAACGGGCCGCTGCGATCCGGTCAGCTTGGTCAGGCTCGACAGCCCCTGCTCGGGCGCCACGCGGCAGCGGAACCAGCCATAGGCAACATAGCTCAGCCCGCCGCGCCCCTTGGCGCCGACCTTGATCGTCCGGCAGCGATATTCGCCCGCCGGGACGTGCGGGTTCGGCAGCGCCGCCATCGGCTGGAGCAGCACGCCCTCACGGTCGATCTCGGCGCCATGGCCCTTGGCCCGCGCGTCGGCGAGCGCCGCCTCCCAGCTCGCGTACCAGCCGCGAATCCGTTCCTTGTCCGGCTCGGTCGCGGTGGCACGCCAGCTGCCCGTAGCGGGCGGCTCGTCCGCCGCCGATGGCGGCAGCTTCGGCACCGTCTGGCACGCGCCGACGCTCAGCCCCAGTGCAAGGGCAAAAATATATTTGGTGCGACCCCACATTCTCCGTCTCTCCCCTGATCCGGTTGCATTAACCTTAGGAGGGGAAACGAGAATGCTCAAGGCTTAGGCCGCGGTCCAGCCGCCATCGACGCTCAAATTGGCGCCGGTGATGTTCGCCGCCTCGTCGCGGGTCAGGAACGACGCCAACGCCGCGACCTGTTCGACGGTCACGAACTGCTTGGTCGGCTGGCCGGCCAGCAGGACATCGTTGATCACCTGTTCGCGCGTCATTCCGCGCGCCTTCATCGTGTCAGGGATCTGCCCTTCGACCAGCGGCGTCCACACATAGCCGGGGCTGATGCAATTGGCGGTGATCCCGGCATCGGCGACTTCCAGCGCGACGGCCTTGGTCAACCCGACCAGCCCGTGCTTGGCGGCGACATAGGCCGATTTGAATGGTGAGGCGACGATCGAGTGCGCCGAAGCCGTGCCGATGATCCGGCCCCATTTCTTTTTGCGCATCCCCGGCACCGCATGGCGAATGGTGTGGAATGCCGACGTCAGGTTGAGCGCCAGGATCAGGTCCCATTTGTCGACCGGAAAATCTTCGACCGGCGACACAAACTGCGTCCCGGCATTGTTCACAAGGATGTCGACCCCGCCCATGTCGGCGTCGGCGCGCGCGAACATGTCGGCGATCGCATCGACCTTGGTCAGGTCGGCGTCATCATAAATCGCCTTGCCGCCGCTCAGCCCCTCGATCGCAACGCGCTCGGCCTCGATCGCCGCCGCATCGCCGAACCCGTTGATGATGACATTCGCGCCCTCGCTCGCCAGCGCCTTGGCAATGCCAAGTCCGATGCCCGACGTCGATCCGGTGACGAGGGCGGTTTTTCCTTTAAGACGCATATTGGGAGTCCTTTCGGTGGGGGAGTATCAGCTGATGTCGGGGTCGGCCTTGGGCCGCAGGGCGTCGGATTGCACCGCAAAGCTGCCCGACCGCCCCTCGGCGATGCTGTCGGCGAGCAGGTGACCGTCCTTCATCGCGGCCTCGACCGCGGCGCGGCCCAGCGCCCAATTGACCTCCATCGTCGAGCGCGAAAATTCAAAATCGCGCGCCCCGGTCTGCCACACCGGCGGCTGGTGGATCAACTGGACGACATTCAGCGCCTTGCAATCGACCATCCGCTGCACCGCCTTGACCTCTGGCAGGTCGAGCGACTCCGGCGGCAGTTTCGCCAGCATCCGGTCGATCAGCCGATGTTCCTTGCGCCGCCGCACCAGCCCGTCCGAAATCCGCCGGGTGCGGCTGGAGTAGCGAATATCCTTCTCGCGCGACCAGGCTTCTTCCATATCGTGCGGCCGGTCGCCGCGCGCCGGGAACAGGTCGACCTGGAACACCAGCATATCCTCTTTCGCGGCATCGACGACATGCTCGAGCGGGGTGTTCGACACGAGGCCGCCGTCCCAATACCAGCAACCGTCGATCTCGACCGGCGGCAGCCCGGGCGGCAGCGCCCCCGACGCCAATATGTGCCGCGCATCGAGCGTTTCTAACTTGGTGTCGAAATAGCGGAAATTGCCAGTTTCGACCGCCACCGCGCCGACCGACAGCCGGACATTGCCCTTGTTCACGCGGTCCCAGTCGACCAGCCGATCGAGCGTCTGGGCGAGCGGCGCGGTGTCGTAAAAACTCACCGCCTCGGGGGTCTGCCGCTCGGCAAAGCTCGGCGGCGGCCAGCGCGGGGTAAAGAAACCGGGCACCCCGAACGCCGCCACCTGCCCCGCGGCGGCCATATGCGCCCACTCGCGCGCCCAGTCATTGTCGGCGGTCGGCAGCGACGGCAGCACCGACGACACCCCGTCCCAGAATTCGCGCAGCTTGCGCACCGCTTCATCGCGCGGATTGCCCGCGATGATCGCGGCGTTGACCGCGCCGATCGAAATCCCCGCGACCCAGTCGAGCTCGATCCCCAGCTCGATCATCGCCTCATACACCCCCGCCTGGAATGCGCCGAGCGCGCCGCCGCCCTGCAGGACGAGCACGACGAGGTCGGGGAGCGGAAGCGCGGCAGGGATGGCACGGCGTGGCATGGACTCGGTGGTTCCTTTGGTCCGCGAAAGCGCGATTGGTGCGCCGCAGCATAGACGAATGCAAGCGCCGCGTCGCGCGCGAAGTCTCTTTCAATTGCCGGTCGCTGCTGTAACTGTCGGGATGAAACAGACACTTTAGCGGCGGAGAACCCCCATGCGCCTCGACGATTATGATCCCGGCGACGACATTCGCGACCTCGGCCGCGGCGGTGGCGGCGGCTTTGGCGGGGGTGGCGGCGGCCTTGGCGGGCTGTTGATCGGTTTCCTGCCGATGCTGCTCGGGCGCAAGATGGGCTGCGGCACGATCCTGCTGATCGGTGCGGTCGCCTTTTTCCTGCTCGGCCCCGGCGCCAATATGCTCAGCAGTGGCGGCGGCACCGCCGACCCCGCGGCCGACAGCCGCGGTGGCGGCGGCGTTGCCTGCGACACCGCGTCCGAACGCTTCGCCTGCAACGTTTTTGGATCGACGCACACAGTATGGGAAGGGCTGGTCAGCGGCTATCAGAGGCCGACGCTCAACTTCTTCACCGACCGCAACAGTTCGGACTGTGGCCCGGCACAGGCCGCGATGGGCCCCTTTTATTGCCCCGCCGATCAGGGCGTCTATCTCGACACCAGTTTTTTCCGCGAGCTCGAACAAAAATTCGGCGCCGCGGGCGACGCCGCGCAAGCCTATGTGATCGCGCACGAGGTCGGCCATCATATCCAGACGATCAGCGGTATTTCCAACCAGGTCCGCCAGGCGCAGCAACGCGCGTCGCAGGCCGAGGGCAATCAGTTGCAGGTTCGCATGGAATTGCAGGCCGATTGCTACGCCGGCGTCTGGGCGGCGCGCGCGCGCAACAGCGCCGGTCAGCCGGTGCTCGAAGCGGGCGATATGGAAGAAGCGATGCGCGCCGCCAACGCGATCGGCGACGATACGCTGATGCGTTCGGCGGGTCAGCGTCCGGTCCCCGAAAGCTTTACCCACGGCACCAGCGAACAGCGGATGAGCTGGCTGCGCCGCGGCCTGCAATCGGGGGATCCGCGTCAGTGCAACGCGTTCGACACCGCCATCTGATCGCGGCGTTCGCGGCGGCGCTCACCGCGACGCCCGCCGCGGCGCAGTCGCTCTATGTCCAGGCCGGGCGGCTGATCGACGGCGTTTCGGACGACGCGCGGACCGGCCAGTGCATCACGATCGAGGCCGAACGGATCAAGGCAGTCGCGCCATGCGGGGAGCCGCCCGCGGGCGCCACCCAGCTCGACTGGTCGGGCTTCACCGTGCTGCCCGGCCTGATCGACCTCCACACCCACCTCGCCGACCTTGGCCAGAGCGCCGATCTGGCCGCGCCGATCAAGGCGTCGCCCGCCGAAACCGCGCTCGTCGGCGCGCGCAACGCCCGCGTCACCCTGAACGCGGGCTTCACCAGCGTGCGCGACGTCGGCACCTATCGCGGCCTTACCGACGTGACGCTGCGCAACGCGATCGAGCGCGGCGACGTGCCGGGGCCGCGGATGTGGGTCGCGGGCGCCTATCTGACCATCCCCAAGGGCGGCGGCGAATTGAACGGCGTGGTTCCGAACGAGGAACTGCCGCCTGACATGCGCCTCGGCGTCGCCGCTACGCCCGAGGAAGCTGCGGCAAAGACGACCTATTTGCTCGACCATGGCGCCGATTTCATCAAGACGATCGCGACCGGCGCGGTGCTCGCGATCGGCACCGAACCCGGCGCCCCCGAACTGACCGTCGATCAGTTGCGCGCCATCGTCCGCGTTGCTCATGCGCGTGGCAGAAAGGTCACCGCGCACGCGCATGGGGCGATTGGCATCCAGAACGCGATCAACGCCGGAGTCGACAGCATCGAACACGCGAGCCTCGCCGACGAAGCGACGCTCCAACTTGCAAAAAAGCACGGCACGTGGCTCGCGATGGACATCTACAACGGCGATTATATCGAGGATGTCGGCACCAAGGAGGGCTGGCCCGCCGAATATCTGCGCAAGAACCGCGAGACTACCGACGCCCAGCGCGCCGCCTTTCGCCGCGCCGTCGCGCTGGGGATCAATATCGGTTTTGCGACCGACGCCGGCGTCTATCCGCACGGGCTGAATGCGCGCCAGTTCCGCTACATGGTCCGCTATGGGATGACCCCGATGCAGGCGATCCAGTCCGCCACCGGCCGCGCCGCGGTCGAGATGGGCCGCGATGACATCGGCGCGATCGTGCCGGGCCGTTTTGCCGATATAGTGGCGGTCAAGGCCGACCCGCTGGCCGACATCGCGGCGCTGGAAAAGATCGACCATGTGATGAAGGGTGGCGGGCTCGTTCGTTAGCGACATTGTCCGGACAACGCGGGCGCCGCCCCGGATTGCTGCGCTAATATTCGACGATGATCCGGACCCGATTGGCGCTGAGGCCGACGGCGCGGGCGATCTGATCGCGGCTACGGTTGATCAGTTCCTGAACGTCCTCGGGCGCCGCATCGCCGAGCAAGTCAGCGACCGGGACACCCAGAATGGCGGCGAGTTTCACCATGCGGCCGCGCTTGGGGCGCGACCGATCCTTTTCCCAGCTGGAAACCGTCGGCGCGCTGACGCCCATCTGTTTGGCGACATCGGCCTGACTGAGCCCGGCTTTGGTGCGGAGCCGCTGAAGGCGGACGCCGAAGGTTTCGTGGATCACCGGCGCCGCGCGGCTTTCGTCGGCGCTGGGCGCCGGGTCGGCGGCGCTAGCCAGTTCGGGGGCCGGTTCAGGGACTAATTCGGGGACCAGTTCGGGCATCGGAGCGACGGCGCTTTTCAGTTCCACCGCGCTCAGCGTCGCCGGGGATACCGGACCTTCAAACTGGCAGCCGAACAGCCGCCCGCTGGCCCAGATGACGACCGCCGTTATATCACCGCCATGCGGAAGCTCGATTTCGATCCGGTCGCAGGCCGCCAGCTTGATATCGCTTTCAAACAGCAAGCCCGTTCCCGAGATATTGTGGATCTGCACCTCGATGCCGGTGCCGTCATGCTGCACGCCGCGCGCCAGCAGGCTGAGTTTTCGGCGCGGTTCATGACGTTTGTCGCCACTGGACGTCGATGGCAGAAAATGTCCGAAAATTGGCATATGCGACTGTTGGAGTTCGCTGGTTAAAAGAAGGTTAGCAAGCATCGCGAAAGGTGGCGAGCTCAGCCGCTAGCGACGCCGGGCGGCGGCATGAATTTCGGCGCGCTCCAGCAACAACGCCAGATCCTCGCGGCTGATGTCGAAGGTTTCACCCAGATCGGCGAGCGCGCCGTCGATGTCGTCCATCAGCAAACCGGCGGGCTCCTCGGCAACCGCCTTGCCATCGACCGGCCTTGCCCGGTGCGGATAGCTGTGTCCCGAAAAGCGGTGGAACAGCATGCCGATCGCAACGAGAATCAGCGAGTTGAGCAGCACCGGCACGAGGAAATCACCGATATGACTCGAAAAACTCGGCCAGCCGAGAACCGCGCTGAGCGCGACGGCGCCGCCGGGGGGATGGAGGCAACGCGCCAGAGACATCACCAGGATCGCCGTCGACACCGCCAGCGCCGCGGCAAATGCCGGTTCGCCAATCGCCTGCGCCACCACGATCCCGAAAATCGCGGATATCACATTGCCGCCGACGATCGACCAAGGCTGCGCCAGCGGGCTCGCCGGAACCGCAAAGAGCAGTACCGCCGACGCGCCGATCGGGGCGATGATCCACGGCATTGAAACCGGAAACAGGGCGGCGCAGATCATGCCCGCCAGACTGATCCCGACCAGCGCGCCAACACTCGCGACGAAGCGGTCGCGAAGGCTGGCGCCCGCTAACAGGGGAACAAAAATCCGACTCGAATCGGGCTTGGCCACACATGCCTCCTTTGGAAGCGGCCCGATGGCGTGCCAGGCATCGCAGCGCCAGAGAGGTTTGGTTTATCATCGCCAAGCCTGCTTTTCGGTCACCTCCCGGGACCGGATGGCAACCGCGACCGGTTCGTCCTTGAACCCACGCGCCACCCCGCTAAACCGCTTTCATGCGAAACCATATCCTGACCAGCGCAATCGCGCTCGCCGCCGCCCTGTCCACTCCCGCTTTTGCCCGGCCGATGACCGAGGTCGATCTGGCAATGCTCAAGCGCGTCGCGGCGCCGACCGCGTCGCCCGATGGCCGCTGGGTGGTGTTCCAGATGACCGAGACCGACACCGCGACTTACAAGCGCGCTACCGGACTGTGGCTGGTCGACCGCAATGCCAAGGACGCCGCGCCGGTGCGCGTCGCCGATACCGCCGACAAGAATGAAACCGCCCCCACCTTTCACCCCGATGGCAGCCTTTATTTCCTCTCGAACGCCTCGGGCAAAAGCCAGGTTTGGCGGGTCGATCCCCAGGTCGGCGGCGCCGCGGCGCAGGTCACCGACACCGCGGCCGACGTCTCGGGGTTCAAAATCTCGCCCGACGGCAAGCGCCTGCTCGCGTGGGGCGATGTGCCGCGCGAATGCACCGACTTCGGCTGCGAGGCGAAAGACAAGGGCGCCCTGCCCGGCCCCGGCACCGGCCGCCTGTACAAGGATGGTGCGGGTTTCGTGCGCCACTGGGACAGCTGGGAAACCCCCGGCACCTATAGCCGCCCCTTCGTCTTCAATCTCGACGGTGGCAAGGCCAGCGTCGCGCGCGCGGTCGATGGCGGACTGACCGGTGACAGCCCGTCGAAACCCTTCGGCGGCGGCGAAGAACTCGCGTGGGGCGCCGACAGTCGCACCGTGTTCTTCACGCTGCGCAAGGCCGACAAGGACGAGCCGACCTCCACCAACCTCGATATCTATAGCTGGCTGGTCGACAGCCGGATGATGCCGCAGAATTTGACTGCGGATAACAAGGCCACCGACACGCTGCCCACCCCCTCACCCGACGGCAAATGGCTGGCCTATGCCGCCATGGCGCGTCCGGGGTATGAGGCCGACCGGCAGGTGCTGATGCTGCGCGACCTGTCGACCGGCGAAACGCGGAAACTGACCGATGCATGGGACCGTTCGGTGGGTTCGATCGCGTGGGCGGCGGATGGCAAGTCGCTTTATGTCACCGCGCAGGATGTGCTCGATCACCCCGTGTTCCGCGTCGATGTGAAGACCGGCAAGGTGACAAAGCTCAAGGCTACCACCGAAGCCTATGAGGGCAATATCGGCGACGTCACCCCGCTGCCCGGCGGCGCGCTTCTCTATTCGCGCAATAGCGTCGAGGTACCGACCGACCTGTTCTTCCGCGATGCGAAAGGCAAAGTCACGCGCCTGACCGACGTCAACCGCACCCAGCTCGCCGAAATCGATCCCGTCGATGCGAAACGCTTCAGCTTCAAGGGCGCGAACGGCGACACCGTGTGGGGGCAGATCGTCAAACCCGCCGATACCAAGGGCAAAATCCCCGTCGCCTTCCTCGTCCATGGCGGTCCACAGTCGAGCTTTGGCAACAGCTGGTCGACGCGCTGGAACCCGCGGCTGTTTTCGGCGCCCGGCTATGCCGCGGTGACCGTCGATTTCCACGGCTCGACCGGCTACGGACAGGCCTTCACCGACAGCATCAACCAGGATTGGGGCGGCAAGCCGCTCGAAGACCTCAAGCTCGGCCTCGTCGCCGCTGGGACGCAGGACGCCAATGTCGACACCGCCAACGCCTGCGCGCTTGGTGGCTCTTACGGCGGCTATATGATGAACTGGATCGCGGGTCAGTGGCCCGACGGCTTCAAATGCCTGGTCAACCATGCTGGCGTGTTTGACCTGCGCGCCATGGCGTTCGAGACCGAGGAAACATGGTTCGACGAATATGATCATGGCGGCCCGTGGTGGCAGCGCGCCGAGGGCGAGAAATGGAACCCGGTGAACCATGTCACCAAATGGAAGACCCCGATGCTGGTGATCCATGGCGAAAAGGACTTCCGCATCCCTTACAGCCAGAGCCTCGCTGCGTTCCATGCGTTGCAGCGGCAGGGCGTCGAAGGCGAATTGCTGGTCTTTCCCGACGAGAACCACTGGATCCTGAAAGGCCAGAACAGCGTGCAATGGTATCAGACCGTGTTCGGGTGGATGGGCAAGCATCTGAAGAAGTAAGAACCTCTCAATTCAGTTCGTGTCGAGCGAAGTCGAGACACCCCGAAGGCGCGCGCCCACGATGGACATCTCGACTTCGCTCGATGCGAACGGAAACTCTATGGGTTCCCCCTTGCCGCGCCGCACCATGGCTGGCAAAGCGCGGCGCATTATGCCGATGGAAAAAACATTCGATCCCGCCGCGATTGAGGCGAAATGGGCCACTGAGTGGGAAAGCCGCGGGCTGTTTCGCCCGCATCGCCCCGACGCCACCCCCTTCACGATCGTCAACCCGCCGCCGAACGTCACCGGCGCGCTGCACATCGGCCATGCGCTCGACAACACGTTGCAGGACGTCCTCGTCCGCTACGAACGCCTGCGCGGCAAGGACGCGCTATGGGTCGTCGGCATGGACCATGCCGGCATCGCGACGCAGATGGTCGTCGAACGCCAGCTGGAGGCGCGCCAAGACAAGCGCACCAATTACAGCCGCGAAGATTTCATCGACAAGGTGTGGCAGTGGAAGGCGGAAAGCGGCGGCCAGATCACCGGCCAGCTGCGCCGCCTCGGCTGCTCAATGGACTGGAGCCGCGAGCAGTTCACGATGGACCCGCATTTCACCGCCGCGGTGGTCAAGGTGTTCGTCGACCTTCACAAAAAGGGGCTGATCTACCGCGACAAGCGCCTCGTGAACTGGGATCCCAAGCTCAAGACCGCGATTTCGGACCTCGAGGTCGAGACGCACGAGGTGCAAGGCGGATTCTGGCACTTCAAATATCCGCTCGCCGACGGCGTGACGCTCGACGACGGGCGCGATTACATCGAGGTCGCTACGACGCGCCCCGAAACGATGCTCGCCGACATGGCGGTCGCGGTGCACCCCGACGATGGGCGTTACCAAAGCGTGATCGGCAAATTTGTTGAACTGCCGATCACCGGGCGCCGCGTGCCCATCGTGGCCGACGAACATGCAGATCCCGAGCTGGGTTCGGGTGCGGTGAAGATCACCCCGGGACATGATTTCAACGACTTCGACGTCGGCAAGCGTGCGGGCTTCAAACCCGCCGAGATGCTCAACATGCTCAACGGCGACGCGAACGTCATCCAGACGAGCGACGGGCTGATCCCGGCCGAATTTCTGGGCCTCCATCGCTTCAAGCGCGATGGCAAGGACGGCGCGCGCGAACTGGTCGTGCAGCGGATGAAGGAAGCCGGCTTCCTCATCCCGCATATCGTGACTTCAAAAGAGGGGGACGTCGTCGAGCACGACGCCGAGCCGCGCACGATCCAGACCCCGTTCGGCGACCGCGGCGGCGTGGTGATCGAGCCCTGGCTGACCGACCAATGGTATGTCGACGCCGAAACGCTGGCGCAGCCGCCGATGGCGGCGGTGCGCGACGGGCGGATCAACATCGTCCCCAAGACGTGGGAAAAAACTTTCTTCAACTGGATGGAGAATATCCAACCGTGGTGCGTCTCGCGCCAGCTGTGGTGGGGACACCGGATTCCGGCTTGGTACGCCGACGACGGCCGTATCTTCGTCGCAGAAACCGAAGAGGCAGCACAAGCGGAGGCCGGTGCCGGCGTTGGGCTTACGCGCGACGAGGACGTCCTCGACACCTGGTTCTCCTCCGCCCTTTGGCCCTTCGCCACCCTCGGCTGGCCCGAAGACACCGACCTCGTCAAACGCCATTACCCCAACGACGTCCTGATCTCCGGCTTCGACATCCTGTTCTTCTGGGATGCGCGCATGGCGATGCAGGGGATGGAGTTCATGCGCGATAACAACGGTGACGGAATTGTCCCGTGGAAGACGCTCTACCTCCACGGCCTCGTCCGCGCGCCCGACGGCGCCAAGATGTCGAAGTCAAAGGGCAATGTTGTCGACCCGCTCGGGCTGATCGATCAATATGGCGCCGACGCGCTGCGCTTCTTCATGGCGGCGATGGAAAGCCAGGGCCGCGACATCAAGATGGATGACGCGCGCCTTGCGGGCTATCGCAATTTCGCGACCAAGCTGTGGAACGCCGCGCGTTTCTGCGAAGCCAATGGCATCTCGGCCTCGACCAGCCTCGTAGCCCCGGCCGCCACCCTGCCCGTCAACCGCTGGATCATCGGCGAGGTGGCGGCGACCGTCACCGCGATGGAAACCGCCTTCGCCGCCTACCGCTTCGACGAAGCCGCGAACGCGATCTACAGCTTCGCGTGGGACCGGTTCTGCGACTGGTATCTTGAGCTGATCAAGCCCGTTCTTTCTCCCCTCCCGCTTGCGGGAGGGGTCGGGGGAGGGCCTGTTTCGGAGGATGGGACGGCTGATCACATGCCCTCCCCTAACCCCTCCCGCGAGCGGGAGGGGGACGATGTCGCCGAAACCTGCGCCGTTGCCGGCTGGGTGCTCGACCAGATCCTCGTGATGCTCCACCCCTTCATGCCCTTCATCACCGAAGAGCTGTGGACCGGGCTGGGCGACCGCGCAGACTATCCGCTGATCACCGCCAAATGGCCTGCGCCGGACGGCGTGCGCGATAGCGATGCCAGCGCCGACATCGACTGGCTGATCAAGCTGGTCAGCGAACTGCGCGGCGCGAAGGCCGAACTCGGGCTCCCGCCCGGGGCGCGCCTGACCGCGCATTTCCCGGCGTCACTCAAAGGCCGCACCGACAGGCTCGCCGCGCAGCTCGACCGCCTCGCGCGCCTCGAAACCATCAGCTTCGATCCCGCCCCCGCGGGCGCCTCGGCGCAGCTCGTCGTCGAGGGCGAAACGATCATAGTTCCCCTCGAAGGCGTGATCGATATCGCCGCCGAACGCGACCGCCTGAGCAAGGCGCTCGCCGCCGCGGCGAAGGAACGCGACGGCCTTGCGGGCCGCCTGAACAACCCGTCGTTCGTCGAACGCGCCAAGCCCGAAGCGGTCGACAAGGCGCGCGCCGATCACGCCGCGAAAGAAGCCGAAGCCGACCGCCTGACCGCCGCCTTGGCAAGGCTCGGTTGACCGACAACACGCCCGTCACGCCGACCCCGGTCGCCGCGGCGGCCGACCCCGCCGCCAATCCCGTCCCGCCGCGCCAGACCGCGCGCGGCGGGATGGACCTGACCAGCGGGCCGATCGCCAAGACGCTGATCATCTTCGCCCTCCCGACGCTCGCCTCGAACATCCTGCAAACTCTCTCGGGCTCAGTCAATTCGATCTGGGTCGGGCAGTTCCTCGGCAACAGCGCGCTTGCCGCGACCGCCAATGCCAACATCATCATGTTCCTGATGTTCGCCACTTTCTTTGGCTTCGGAATGGCCGCGACGGTGCTGATCGGACAAGCGATCGGGCGCGGCGACATCGATGCCGCGCGCCGCGCCGCGGGCGGTGCGATCGGGCTGGCGGCGTTGTTCGCAGTGGTCATCGCGGCCGTCGGCTGGTTCGCCTCCGACGCGATCTTGCGCCTGCTCGAAACCCCGCCCGAAGCCTTTGCGCTGGCACATGATTATCTGCGCGTCACCTTTGTCGCGATCCCCGCCAGCATGATTTCGGTCACGCTGATGATGGCGTCGCGCGGCGCGGGCGATGCCGTCACCCCGCTGCGTTTCATGGTGCTGACCGTTGTCATCGACATTGTCCTGAACCCGGTGCTGATCCTCGGGCTCGGCCCCGTCCCGCGCCTTGGCATCGCGGGCAGCGCGCTCGCGACCGCGATCGCCGGGACGATCAGCCTGATCGGCATGATCATCTGGTTCTATGCCAAGGATCACCCGCTCCGCCTGCGCGGCCGCGAATTGGCCTATCTGGCGCCCAGCTGGCGCGAACTGCGCTTCATCATCGCGCGCGGGCTGCCGATGGGCGCGCAGATGCTGGTGATTTCGGGCGCGGGCCTCGTCATGGTCGGGCTCGTCAATCGCGAGGGGCTGGTCACCGCCGCCGCTTATGGCGCCACCCTCCAACTGTGGAACTATGTCCAGATGCCCGCGCTCGCCGTCGGCGCCGCGGTCAGCGCGATGGTCGCGCAGAATATCGGCGCCAACCGCTGGGATCGCGTGTCGACGATCACCAACAGCGGCATCGCCGTCAACCTGGCGATGACCGGCGTCCTGATCGCGCTGCTGCTCGTTTTCGATCGCGCCGCGCTCGCGCTGTTCCTTGGCCGCGAAAGCCCGGCGATCGATGTCGCGCGCCATATCCAGCTGATTGCGACATGGGGTTTCCTGCCGTTCGGGACCACGATCGTGCTGATTGGTACCTTGCGCGCCAACGGTTCGGTTGTCCCGCCGCTGATCATCCTGTTTCTGTCGGCGTTCCCGATCCGCCTCGGCCTCTATTACCTGACGTACCCCTATCTTGGCGGCGACGCGATCTGGTGGAGCTTTCTGGTTTCCATGCTCGCGTCGATGACGATGGCGTGGATTATCTATCGTCGCGGCAATTGGCGCCGCGACCTGCCCCAACCCGCCGCTGGCTGACGCTGCGGCTTTCGACCAAAGCGCGCGCCGCTTCGACTGGCGGCCCGGTGCCTGCTAGCCTTCCTGCCGGTTTTGGCGCTAAAGCAGGCGCAATGAACATGACCCCTCGCAAAGACGCGCTGCGCGACCAGCGTGCCAAGATGCTGGCGGCGGCGCCCGACTGGCGCGCCTCCGACGCCCGCGTCAACCCGCGCGTCGCGATCGGCTCGATCGTCGCGATGTGGCTGATCTATTTCCTGATCACCACCGGGCTCGGCCTGCTCACCGGCGTATCCGAACAATGGTCGTCGGCCGGCCGCCGCGGCATTGTCGTCGTCGCGGGCATCCTGTGTACCTTTGTGCTGTACCAGCTGCTTCAGCGCGCCCAGCCGCAAAGTTTCGGCGCCCGCCTTGCGGCCGCCCTCGGCGCGGCGGTGCCGCTCGTCATCGTCTATGCGTCGGTCAATTTGCTGGTTTTTTATTATTGGTTCCCGGTATCCGAAGCCGCCAGGATCATCGAAGAAATGCAGGCGAAATATCCGGGCGCCTGGGAAACGGTGCTGATCCTCGATAGCTCGATCCGCTGGTATTTCTTTTTTGCGGTGTGGGCGGCGCTCTATGTCGCGTTCGGCTATGCCAATGAAATGCGCGCGGTCGAACGGCGCGCCAATCACTTCCGGCTCGAGGCCAAAAATGCCCAGCTGCGGGCGCTGCATTACCAGGTCAATCCGCACTTCCTGTTCAACACCCTCAATTCGCTGTCGACCCTGGTCCTCAAAGGATCGAAAAGCGAGGCCGAGACGATGATCATGAATCTGTCGTCCTTCCTGCGATCGAGCCTGGCGGTCGATCCCGAACAGCTGGTCAGCCTTGAAGAAGAAATCGCGCTGCAACGCTTGTATCTCGATATCGAACAGACACGCTTTCCCGACCGGCTGCAGGTCGAGGTGACGATGCCCGACGAGCTGAAAAATGCCTGTGTCCCGGTGCTGATCCTGCAACCGATCATCGAAAATGCGATCAAATATGGCGTCGCGCCGACCAAGGGCAAAATCGCCATCCGCCTGCACGCCAGCGCCGAATATGGCCTGTTGGTGCTGCGGATCGACAATGACATCGACGCGAAGGCGCCGGCGCCGCCTTCGGGGACCGGCCTTGGCCTCGGCAATGTTCGCGAGCGGCTGCTGACCCGTTACGGCCCAACCGCCGGGTGCGAATGGGGACCGTCGGACGATGGCGGGTTCGTCGTATCGTTGTGGCTGCCGCTGTCACGAGAGGCCTGCCCATGATCCAGACGCTGCGCACCCTGATCGTCGACGACGAACCGCTGGCGATCGAGCGTCTGCAAATCCTGACCGGACAACAGGATGGGGTGTCGCTGGTCGGCACCGCCAGCGACGGCGCCTCGGCGCTCCGCATGGTCGATGCGCTCGCTCCCGACCTGGTGCTCTGCGACATTGCGATGCCCGATCTCAACGGGCTGGAGGTTGCCGCCGCGATCGACCGGCTCGACAATCCCCCCGCGGTGATCTTTGTCACCGCGTTCGACCAATATGCGGTCGCCGCCTTCGACGTCGCGGCGGTCGATTATCTGCTCAAACCGGTATCACCCGATCGCCTCGCCCGCGCGCTCGCGCGGGTTCGCGAGTGGCGTGCGACCGAACGCGCGCCAAGTCAGAAAAGCAAATGGATCAACGAATTCTGGGTCCAGAACCGCGGCGAAATGCTGCGTATCGACGCCGGCCAGGTCGACCTGATCGAGGCCGAGCGCGATTATATGCGCCTCCATCTCGGCGCGCGTAGCTGGCTGATCCACCAGACGATCAAATCATTGGAAGCGCGAATGAACCCCGATCAGTTCATGCGCATTCACCGCTCGAAAATGGTCCGCCGCGACGGCATCGTCGGGCTGAAACATCATGGCGACGGCGCCTGGAGCGTCGACCTCGGCGAAGGCGGCGTCCACCGCATCGGCCGCACCTATCTGCACGACGTCAAGGCGATCATGCACGCCTGAACGGCAAAAGGCGGCCATGCCACCGGGGGTGCACGGCCGCCTTCCTCTTTTGCTCGCCGTTGCCGCGCCGTCAGGGCGCGGAAACAAAGATCGTCTGGCTGCGATCGGCCAGCCGGGTGCCGCTGCCATTCAGCAGGCTCGCCAGCTTGACGTCGGCATCGGCCATTGTGGCGGCCTCACAAGTCTCGGCGATCGCGCGCTCCTGCAGGCTGGGCCGATACTGCGGGCGGCTGTTGCACACCGTCCGCACCGCCGATTTGACGCGCGCATTGAGCCGCTCGCGGCCTTCGACACTGGCCAGATTCAGGTCGTTGTAGCGCACGACAACGGTCCGTCGTTCGCCAAAGTCATCCTCGGCCGCGGCCGGAACGCTCAGGCCGACACACGCCACCGGCGCGCTCAGCAGGATCAGGGAAAGTTTCGCCATGGGGGAGTCCTCTCTTCAAGGGATGCGGGATACCGGATCGCGGACCGGGGAGACCGTCGGTCCGATATCCCGCAAAGGGGTGATACCCCCTAGACGTCATCAAAATCGCGTTTGGATCGATCGGCGCAAACGGCCGCTCGATTGACGGACGAAAGCCGTTCACCGATCGACGAACGGACGACCGATGGGAAATTTCATGGCGTCCGGCTTGCATCCGACATCCCGACATGACCAAATCCGGCAATGATGCGGAAATTATCTTTCACCGCGAGTCGATCGCGCGGCAACCGGCGAGGCGGCAACCGGTTTGCCCGCTGGTCGGTCGTCGCGCTGGCCGGTACGGTTGGCGGCATCATCCTGGGCAATATTGCCGTCGGCCCCCTTGCTGACCAGCGCGCCGCCGCGACCGCGTCTTTTTCAGGCCTCAGCGCCAATCCCGACGCACAAAACGCGCAGGGCAAAAGCGCCACACCCTGCCTCGATTGCCCCGACAGCTATGGCGTTGGCGCCAGACTGCGCGCCGATCGCGACCAGCGGATGAGCGATGAATTTCGCGAACTGGGGGCGGTGGATGTCGATCCGCCGCTGCCGGTGGACCCCATCGACGACCATCGATACGGCGGCCGTTTTCCGGACCCCGAACCGCACGAGCAGGGCGCCGCGCCGTCCGTAGATCCGATTACCGCAGCACCGCCGACCAATGATGGGATGCCAGCGGACGCAATCCCGTCCCCGCCCGCGGAATAAGGATCGTTCAGCATAAGGATCGTTCAGCGCGGCGGCGTCGCCGGCTTGGCGCAGCGCGTCGTATCGCCGACCTTGCAAGCCGCGACATCGGCCTCCCACTTCATCCGCTCTTCGGCCGACATCGCGGCCACGCGCGCTTTTTCGGCTTCATAAACCGCGGTTTCTTCGGCAAACTCGCTCTGGTCATGCGCAACCTGCTGCGCCGCGGCCGACACTTCCTGCTGATAGGTCACGGTTTCCGCCTTCGCCCGCGATGCCTGCTCGGCGTTCAGCCGCGCCGTGTTGGACCGTTCCTCAGCCGTCGTGCCGTCTGGCAGCTTCTTCGCGGCAGCCGTTGCGGGCGTTGCGGCCGGTGACGCCTCGGTCGGCGCCTGAAAGGCCGCAGCCTGGCCAGCGCCCATCAGCGCCAGCGCGGCGGTGGCGGCCCAAATTATCCTGGTCATCGAAGCTCTCCTGCAATCCAATTCTCTGCCGCTCCAACGCTTGGCCCGATGGGGCGTTCCCGACATCGAATTGACCTTGCCGCGGGCAAGCGCCATGTTGCCGCCTCACCCTGTCCGATCGGCCCACCATTTGCCAGCATCGTCGAAGCATCCGCTCAATCGTCCGGTATTTTTCACCCCGCTCGCGATCCTGCTCGCCGCGGTGATCCTCAGCCTGTGGCAGGGTGCCGCGGTCCTCGCCGCCGAAACCGCGATCAACGACTGGATCCTGCGCTATTTCTCGCCGCTGTTCGCCTGGGCCGGACTCGCCTTTCTGGCGCTGCTCGCGGGCATTGCGCTCTCGCCCCTGGGCGGGCGGATCATCGGCGGGCCGCTGGCGAAGCCGATCTTGAGCCGCTGGCGCTGGTTCGCGGTCACGCTCTGCACCACCATCGCGACCGGCATCCTGTTCTGGGGCGCTGCCGAGCCGCTGTTTCACCTCAACGATCCGCCCGCGATGCTCGGCTTGCAACCGGGCAGCGATGCCGCCGCGACCTTTGCGATGTCGACGATGTTCCTGCATTGGACGCTGACCCCCTACGCGATCTACACCGTCGCCGGGCTCGCCTTCGCGCTCGTCTATTACAACCGCCGCGAACCGTTCAGCCTGTCGTCGCTGTTCGTCCCGTTGCTCGGTCGGCGCGCGCATGGGCCGGTCGGCACCGGCGTCGATATCATCTGCCTCTACGCGCTCGTCGCCGGCATGGCGGCGTCGATGGGCGCGGGCATCTTGGCGCTGGCGGGCGGGATCGAGGGGATTGGCGGCTTTGCGGGCGGCACCGCGCTGCGCTGGGCGATCGCCGCGGCGATCGTCGGCAGCTTTCTCATTTCCGCAGCGACCGGCCTGCAAAAGGGGATCGCCGGGCTGTCGGTGCTGAACACCTGGATTTTCTTTGCAATTATTGCCTTTGTGCTGATTGCCGGACCGACCGCCGAGATGCTGGGGCTTTCGCTGCGCGGCGGTGCCGATTATTTTCAAACCTTCATCCCCCGCAACCTGGGCCTCGACGTCGATACCGACTGGCACCGGCAATGGACGATCTTCAACTGGGCCAACTGGTTCGCCTGGGCGCCGGTGACGGCGTTGTTTCTCGGCCGTCTCGCCGTCGGCTACAGCGTCCGCGCCTTCATCCTTTACAATCTGATCCTGCCGTCGCTGTTCGGCGCGGTGTGGATGACCGCAATCGCGGGGGCGACAATCGCGCTCGACCAGCAAAGCGGCGCCAGCCTTTATGCGATCCTGACCGCGCAAGGCCCCGATCCGGTGCTGTTTCGCCTGTTCAGCGCGCTGGGCGGCGGCCCCGGCGTCGCGGCGGTCGTCCTGTTCGCGATTTTCCTCTCTTACGTCGCGGGCGCCGACGCCAATGTTTCGGCAATGAGCGCGCTGTCGACACGCGGCATCACCCCCGATGCCCCCGAAGCTCCGTTCGGGGTGCAGGCGGTGTGGGGCATCACCGTCGGGCTGGTCGCGCTGGTGCTGGTCGCGGGCGGCGGCATCGACGGCATCCGCATGATGTCGGTATTGGGCGGCTTTCCCGCGCTGTTCGTGATCATCGGCGCGGCGCTGTCGCTGACCGTGACGGCAGCACGGGGACGGCACGAAGCCGCCCCCGCCCAATCCTGAGAAAGCGGCATCAGGACTTACCAGATTTTGGTGCGCTCCTCGGGCTTCAGATAATATTTCGCCCCGGCCTGAATACCGAAGGCCTTATACCATGCGTCCACGTTGCGCACCGGCCCGATGATCCGCCAGCGCGCCGGGCTGTGCGGATCGCTCGCGACCTGCTGCTTGACCGCGTCGTCGCGCGCCTTGTCGCGCCACGCCTGCGCAAAGGCGAGGAAAAAGCGCTGGTCGCCGGTCAGACCTTCGATCACCGGCGCTTCCTTGCCGCCGAGCGAACGGTGGTAGGCGTCGTAGGCAACCTCCAGCCCGGCCAGATCGGCGATATTTTCGCCCATCGTCAGATCGGGGTTGATGAACGCGCCCGGCGCCGCCTCATAGGTCGCATATTGCGCGCCGAACGCCTTAGCCGCGGCGTCAAACTTTGCGGCATCCTCGGCGGTCCACCAATCGCGCACCGCGCCGTCCGCGTCGATCTTGCGCCCCTGATCGTCAAAGCCGTGGATGATCTCATGGCCGATGACGGCACCGATCGCGCCATAGTTGACCGCATCGTCAACGCTCTCGCTGAAATAGGGCGCCTGCAAGATGCCCGCCGGGAACACGATCTTGTTTTCCAGCCCGCCGTTATAGGCGTTCACTTCCTGCGGGTTCATCGCCCATTTCTTGCGATCGACCGGCTGGTTCAGATCGCCCAGCGCATAGGCATATTCGAACGCGGAGCTGCGCTTCACATTGCCGTAAAGGTCGGCCGGATCGATCCGGAGCGCCGCATAGTCGCGCCATTTGTCGGGATAGCCGACCATGACGTCCATCTTTGCGAGCTTTGCCAGCGCCGCGTCCTTGGTCGCCGGCGCCATCCAGCTGTTCGCACGAATACGATCGCCCATCGCCAGCTTCAGATTGGTGACCAGCACTTCCATCTTCGCCTTGGCGCTCGCCGGGAAATATTGCGCCGAATAGGTTTCACCGACCAGTTCGCCCAGGCTGCCGTCGACCAGCGTCAGCCCGCGCTTCCACCGCGGCCGCAGTTCGGACACGCCGCTCAGCGCCTTTGAATATTCGAACCGGCTGTCGACGAAGGGCTTGGACAAATAAGGCGCGGCATTGTCGGCGACGTGGAACTGCTGCCACAGCTTGATCGTGTCGAGCGGCGTTTTGGCATAAAGCGCCGCGATGTCGCGCACCGCGGTCTTTTCGTTGACGATGATGCGTTTCTGCGGCCCGATCCCGGCGCCCGCGAACCATGCCGCCCAGTCGAGCCCGGGCGCATAGGCGGCCAGCTCGTCCGACGACATCGGGTTGTTGATCTTGCCGATGTCGCGGCGGTCGGCGATCGCCCAGCTGACTTTTGCAATCTCGATCTCGAACGCCAGCACCGCATCGGCTGCCTTTTCTGGATCGGCCTGCCCCGCCATCGTCATCGTCCGCGCGATATAGGCGCGGTACGCATCGCGCTGCGGCTTGAAGCTGTCGGTCAGATAATAGTCGCGTTCGGGCAGGCCAAGTCCGGCCTGTCCCAGCCACAGCACATTGACCGTGGGGTCGGCGGTGTCGGCATAGGGCCCGCCGCTGACGATCGTCGCGCCGAACGTCCCCTGCGTGCCGCCCATGAACCGCGCCATTTCGGCCTTGTCCCTGATCGCCGCGACGGCGGCGATGTCGGCGAACAGCGGCTTGGCACCGAGCGCCTCGACCCGTGCTTCGTCCATGAAACTTTGATACAGCCCGCCGACCTGGCTCGTCGCCGGCGCCCCCGCGACGACCGCACGCAGTTGCCGCTGGGTCAGGTTGTACACGTCGTAACCGACCCCCGCCGACGCCTGGTCCGAAGGAATTTCGGTGCGCGCGAACCAGCCGCCATTGGCATATTTGTCGAAATCGTCGCCAGGCTTGACCCCCGGATCGCGCGCCCCCAGATCGACACCCCAGGTCCCGAAGGTCAGTGCTTTCAGCGATTCAGCGTCGCCCGCCGCTTCCTCGGCACCGGCTGCATGCAGCGATGCGGCCGCGGGTGCATCCTTCGCCAGCGCCGGTGTCGCGGCCAATGCGATAGCGATCGCAAGGCTCGCGGCCCCGCCCAGATATTTCATCATTCCCCAGTCTCCCTATGTCCCCGCGTCGCCCGAAACCGGACAACGGCCATAGTGCGACTGTCCGCCCGCGCTGCCAAAGGGTCAAGCGAGGGGGATGACGCTGGTCGAAGACATTGGGAAGTTGGTGGAAAGTCGGCACGCTACGGCGCTCAAGGCAGTGCGATGCGCTCGGCGATCAGATTTTGACAGACGTCGCAAAATTCGTCCCAGGTTTGGTTCATCCGGCAGCGCAGCATCGGGCGATACAGGCCGTGCGGTGTATATCGCGCGCCCTCGAACGCCGCGACGGTATCGGGATCCTGCGCGAGCGCAGGAATCTGACGCCAGTCGGCGTGGTGCGCCGCGGGGACGTTGACCGGCCATTTCACGTCAGCCAGCGCGCCGGTTCGCGACACATTGCCTTCCAAGGCAATCGCCGGGTCGAGTGGATCGAAGTCGGCGTCGGGATAGGCATGGCTATATTCATCGCCCAGCCCCAGGCCATGGCCAAGTTCGTGCAGGCACATCTGCCACCATTGTTCGCCGCGGCGCGACTTGATCGACGACCAGGAGGGGTAATAATAGTCGTGCCCCTGCCACCGCACGACCGAACCCCCGGCTCCGCCCCCGATCCGGCTGTCGATCAGGACGACCGCGCGCGACGAAGCCGAAGCCAAAGGCCGCAGCAATTCTTCCGCACACGCCCGGTCGCCCATGAACAGCCGTGCGTCATGGTGGGCATCGACACCCTGGACCGGATCGCGCGTTTCGAAATGGCCGTCCGCATCGAACGCGGGTGCAAAATGCCATGCGAGCGCCAGGCCATCGCGGACGCCTTGGCGGTTGAACGGTCGCGCTGCCATGATCGCGCCCCAGAATTCGTCAACCCGCCCCAGAAACCGGTCTCTATCCGAGAACCGTTCCGCCACGACATGCAGGATGAAGCGCGGCGCCGCGGCGCCCATGCGATCCGTCTCATAGCCCGCCAGCGCCGCATAACCGGCTGGCGGCGGTGGTCGCATCTCCTTTTTCGCCAGAAACTCGCCGGCGAAGAACAGGCGCGCCGCGACCGCACCTGCTGGCGGGGCATCGGCCATGCGCAAAGGCTGCGGCAAGGCGGTGGCGGTCATCGAACCGGGAAGCCCCGGATGCTCGACCGCGACCACCGGCGGTACCGGCACGGAGTATCGCGATCCGATCGCTTCGTCATTGTCGTCGAGCCATTCGATCGTCAGCGGCGATGAGGCTTCGGCCCAAGACGCGCCCCGATCACGCTCGCGCTGTTCGCGCAAACGAAGCTCGCTCCACAGCCCCGCATGAAACAGATCGAGGTCGCCCATGGGTTCACCCTTTCATTTCGGATTGCCGCTATCGCACGCGGTGGCGGCTTAACCGACCGGCACCATCGTCGCCTGCGGCAGGTTGCCCGATTCGCCCCGAACCCCTGCGGGCTGACCGCCCTGCCCCTGCTGGCCTTGCTGACCCTGCTGGCCTTGCTGCCCCTGGCCGTTGCCGCCGTCGCGCTTGTCCTGAACCTTTTGGTTGAGCGTCTCGGTCTTGTCGGCGACCGATTTCGCGACCAGCTGACGCATGCCCGTAAAGGAACAAATGCCGGCATAGGATTCGATCACCGACCGGGCCCCGGCATAGGTGGCGGGAAAGGCTTTTCCGTCGGTCGCGAAGACGGTCTGTTTGAACAGCGTCTGTTCGGCTTTCACCAGCCGTTCGACCTCCGGCATGTCGGGCCCCACCATATAGGCGGCGTCAAAGCCCTCCAACGTCCCGTTGATCAGGCCGAACGAGCCGTTGGCGATGCCGATCGCAGTATCGCCCGCGCTCGCCAGCGTCAGGATCGAGCCGACCAGCGTATCGACCCCATTGGTCAGATTCCGCCCGAAAATGCGATTCTGCTGGGACTCGCTCGCGATCGTGAAGAAGCGTTTGCAATAAAGGTCGGTCAGCCCGAAACCCGCGGTCAGATAGTTGGTCAACGCGGTCTTTCCGGAGCTGTTCGTGCCATCGACCGTCTTGAAGTTGACGCAGGGATCGTCCTTCATGAAGTTTTCGGGATCGTCGGTTTCACGATAACCCTGTGCCAGTTTCGCCTTGAACGCCCGCAAATCCGCGCCGGTAAAACAATGCGTGGCGGTGGAAATTTCGTAAGCGCCGCGCAGTGCGTTGATATAAGCGATCTCGTCCAGACGGCTGGGCAAGGGCTTGGCCGCGATGTCGGGGCGCAATCCTTCTACGCTGGTACAGCCCGGCAGCAACGACGCCACCGCGCAGGCGGCGACAAGCGAACGTAAAGACGCAATTTTCATGACAATTCTCCCCCCAGAACGGTGGGAGTGAATAAGCGCACGCGATAATTGTATTGGACCGAAACGCCAAATTTGTTCCATTGTGGCAGCATTTCCGCGTCACTATGTTGCGGCCACCGCGCCCCTTGCGCATCAAGAACAAATCTGGAACATACCCCTCCCATGAGTCTCACCCACATTTCCGTGCGCGGTGCGCGCGAACACAATCTTAAGGGCGTCAACGTCGATCTGCCGCGCGACGCGCTGGTCGTCATCACCGGTCTGTCGGGTTCGGGCAAATCGAGCCTCGCGTTCGATACCATCTATGCCGAAGGGCAGCGGCGCTATGTGGAGTCGCTCTCCGCCTACGCGCGCCAGTTCCTCGAAATGATGCAAAAGCCCGACGTCGAGCATATCGACGGACTGTCGCCGGCGATCAGCATCGAGCAGAAGACGACGTCGCGTAATCCGCGCTCGACCGTCGCGACGGTCACCGAAATCTACGACTATATGCGCCTGCTGTGGGCGCGCGTCGGCGTGCCCTATTCGCCGACCACCGGCGAGCCGATTTCGGCGCAGACGGTCAGCCAGATGGTCGACCGTGTGATGCAATTGCCCGAAGGCACCCGCGCTTACCTGCTCGCCCCCGTCGTGCGCGGGCGCAAGGGTGAGTATAAGAAGGAGTTGGCGCAGTGGCAGAAGGACGGCTTTACGCGCGTCCGCATTAACGGCGCGTTTTACGAGATTGGCGAGGCGCCGACGCTCGACAAGAAGTACAAGCATGACATCGAGGTGGTTGTCGACCGCATCGCGGTGCGCGAGGGGCTGGGGACGCGGCTCGCCGACAGTTTCGAGACCGCGCTGAAGCTCGCCGACGGGCTCGCCTACGTCGATCTTGCCGACGGCCCGGTGCCAGGGCGCGAAGAGGAAGACACCGGCGGCGCGATGAAGGGCGCGGGCATCCCCGCGAACCGGCTGATCTTCAGTGAGAAATTTTCCTGCCCGGTCAGCGGTTTCACGATCGCCGAGATCGAACCGCGATTGTTCAGCTTCAACGCGCCGCAAGGCGCCTGCCCCGCGTGCGACGGGCTGGGTGAGCGGCAGGAGTTCGACCCCGATCTGGTCGTGCCCAACCATGCGCTGAGCCTGAAAAAAGGCGCCGTGGTGCCGTGGGCGAAATCGAACCCGCCCTCGCCTTATTATATGCAGGTGCTGGAAAGCCTGGGCAAAGCCTATGGCTTCGAGCTGACCACGCCGTGGCAGGATCTGCCCGGTGAGGTGCAGCTGATCATCCTCTATGGCAGCGGCGGCAAGCCGGTCGAGCTGACCTTCAAGGACGGGCGCCGCAGCTATACGACGCACAAGGCGTTCGAGGGCGTCATCGGCAACCTCAATCGCCGCCTGCTGCAAACCGAGAGCGCGTGGATGCGCGAGGAGTTGAGCAAATATCAGACGCCGCAGCCGTGCGAGACCTGCCATGGCGCGCGACTGCGCCCCGAACCGCTGGCGGTCAAGATCGCCGGTGAGGACATCAGCCTGTCGGCGCAGCGGTCAGTGGCCGACGCCCTCCACTGGTTCTCCACCCTCGAGGAAAAGCTGAACGACACCCAGCGCCAGATCGCCAAGGCGATCCTCAAGGAAATCAACGAACGGCTCGGTTTCCTCAACAATGTCGGGCTCGATTATCTCAACCTCAACCGCACCAGCGGGACGCTGAGCGGCGGCGAGAGCCAGCGCATCCGCCTTGCCTCGCAAATCGGCAGCGGGCTGTCGGGGGTGCTCTACGTCCTCGACGAACCCAGCATCGGGCTCCACCAGCGCGACAACGACCGGCTGCTCGCGACGCTCAAGCGCCTCCGCGACCTCGGCAACACCGTCATCGTCGTCGAGCATGACGAGGATGCGATCCGCCACGCCGATTATGTCGTCGACATGGGCCCCGGCGCGGGGCTGCACGGCGGCGAGATCGTCGCCGAGGGAACGCTGGAAGAGGTGCTGAAAAGCGACAAGAGCCTGACCGCGGCGTATCTCAACGGCACCAAGCGCATCGAGATTCCGAAGCACCGCCGCAAGGGCAATGGCTTCGACCTGGTGCTGAAGGGCGCGCGTGCCAACAACCTGAACAATGTGACCGCGAAAATTCCGCTCGGCACCTTCACCTGCGTCACCGGCCTGTCGGGCAGCGGCAAGTCGAGCCTGATCATCGACACCCTCTATGCCAGCGCGGCGCGGGTGCTCAACGGGGCGCGGATGATCGCGGGGCCGCACGACAGCCTGAAAGGGCTGGAGCATTGCGACAAGGTGATCGACATCGACCAGTCGCCAATCGGCCGCACCCCGCGCAGCAATCCCGCGACTTATACGGGCGCCTTCACGATCATCCGCGACTGGTTCGCCGGGCTGCCCGAAAGCCAGGCGCGCGGGTATAAACCGGGGCGCTTCAGCTTCAACGTCAAGGGCGGGCGGTGCGAAACCTGCACCGGCGACGGCCTGATCAAGATCGAGATGCACTTCCTGCCCGACGTCTATGTGACGTGCGAGACGTGCCACGGCAAACGCTACAACCGCGAAACGCTGGAGGTAAAGTTCAAGGGCCACAGCATCGCCGACGTGCTCGACATGACGGTCGAGGATGCCGCCGAATTCTTCAAGGCGGTGCCGTCGATCCGCGAGAAGATGGCGATGCTGGTCCGCGTCGGCCTCGGCTATATCCATGTCGGGCAACAGGCGACGACGCTGTCGGGCGGCGAGGCGCAGCGGGTCAAGCTGGCCAAGGAATTGTCGCGGCGCTCGACCGGGCAGACGCTGTACATCCTCGACGAGCCGACGACCGGGCTGCATTTCGAGGATGTGAGGAAGCTGCTCGAAGTGCTCCAGCAACTGGTCGAACAGGGCAACAGCGTGATCGTGATCGAGCATAATCTGGATGTCATCAAGACCGCCGATTATATCCTCGACCTCGGCCCCGAAGGCGGGGTCAAGGGCGGCGACATCGTCGCCAGCGGCACGCCCGAACAGGTCGCGAAAAACCCGCGGAGCTTTACGGGGCAGTATCTGGCGCCGATGCTGACGGCGGGGTAAGAGGTCGGCACACCGCGCAACGGGAGTTTGCCGCATGCCCCTTGGTCCCAGACAGCTCGCCCTTCGCTTCGCCCTTCCCTGCGCGCTGCTCGTCCCCCTCCCCGCGGAAGCGACGACCGGCGCGGCTACCCCCGAAGCGGCACTCGAAGCCTATGTCGGGGGTTTGCAGGCGGGGCGCGTCGACTTGCTCGAGACGCTGTTCCTGCCCGACGGCCAATTCTGCAGGCTCCCGCAGGACACCGCGGCGCCGATCGATTGCCAGCGCTTCGCCGAGGTGCTGGGCAGCTGGGCCGCGCATCCCGACCCCCAGGCGCGCGGGCGCGTGCTCGACCGGCGCGACGCCACGCCGGCGATGAGTGCGGTTACCTATGAGCTGCATTTCGGCGACGATACCTATGTCGACCAGCTGCTGCTGTATCGCACCGCGGCCGGGTGGCGCGTCGTCGCGAAGACCACGGCGGTTCGCTGAACGCGCGCCGCGGCGCGCCCTGACGGTCCAAAGTTCAGCAAAGTTCAGCCTTGTGCGCTGATTTGCCGCCGCCGCATCCCGGAGGCGGGATGATCGGTCGCCAAGGTTGCGCGCGCTGGGCGACGACCGCTTTTGTCCATGATTTGAAAGAGCCGGGATAAAGGCTGGCACAGCGAAATAATGTAGGAAAGCGGTATTTGCTTCCTCGTCTTCCTCAGCCGAGGCACGTGACTCGGCCGCGGGTGACGAAGATATCCAATCCCGTTCGCATCGAGCGAAGTCGAGATGCCCCTCGGCCGGGCGCATGATAGATGGGTGTCTCGACTTCGCTCGACACGAACGGATAGCGAGGTTGCCCTACCCCATCACCTTCGCGCTGATGTCGCTGGCCTCGAAAATCCGCATCACCGGCGGCTGCGGCGAGAGGGCGCGCACGTCATCCCGGACTTGATCCGGGATCGGCGACGAAGGCGCCCGACGCGGGGACCGCGATCCCGGATCGGGGTCCGGGATGACCTGGGCGCGCACCACGGCCATATCCGCCCCGTCACCCCGGACCTGATCCGGGGTCGACAAAGACGAGGCGACTTTAGTCCGACTGTCCCGAGCGAAGTCGAGGGATATGGCAGTTGTTCGCCAGACACCCCGCCTCGCCGCGCGACCGCGCGCCGTCACCCCGGACTTGATCCGGGGGCGGCGCCGAGCGCGATCATGCGCTCGCGATGCTCGGGGGTCAGGATTACGTGGCCGGTGATAAGGATCACACCTAAAAAAAACGCTTCAGAATCGGGTCGCTCGAAAGCTTAATCTTTATGCCATTCAGGAATTGCTCTTTAGCTACATTCTCAACCAAAAGGTTATCGGCAATTACCGTTGCGATCCGTTCCAAAGCTAAGTCCATGTGTGCGGGCATGTTCGAGGCGATGTCGTTTACAACTTCATCTGTGACTTCCAACCCGCCATTTGCAGATTTCCATGCTCCAACCTCTTGTTTTAAACGTCGAATCTGTTCTTTTGTAAGCCAGTACGAGCCAGGGCGATCCAAAACTTTGGCGACATAATCATCTATGACCTGTTTGTGATCCACGTCTGCCTGCTCTTCGATCGCGGCCGTGGCGACACCGCCATACAAATTAGACGTAAGGTCGCCAACTCGCGCCGCGAAAATATCATCCAACTGGAGATATTTTGCACTCGCGCATACCTCGTAGTGCGAACTTCTCAGGGCTATGGATAACAGAAGAAAAGCACATCTATCGATGTTGTCAAAAAACAACTCTCCGGGCAGAAAGAGATATCCCTCTTCAGTGTTATGAATTATCCTACTTACAAAACGCTCAGCATCAATGCGCTTTGCACGATCGAGGCATGTTCCTGGAAATGAAGTGCTCTGCTTGTATTTTTTTAGCTGCCGGTCCACCAAGACCTCAAGCGGGCGCACAGCCGCCAATGTAATGTATCGAGCATTACATTTCCCACTTCGCATAACAAGATCGCATGTCGGTGTAAGCACCAGAAAAAAGTCGTAACAATCGGCATCGGCATAATAAGCATGGGCTTGACGAATAGCGTCTGCTAGCGCCTCATTTCGTTCAATAATGTCTCCCTGACGCAACTCGGTACCAGCGAACTGGCCATCGCGACACAGCATGAACGAAAAATTCTTCGACATTTTGGCGACGCGTTAACCGGTTTTCGTCTCAGCTTTTACCGACTTATGACCTTGAGACGACATGACACGGAAGCGACCATTCGATGAGAGCTTCACGCTAACGCTTTCATTGCGAGTGCTTGAAGCACCTCCCCGTGTGGCACCGGACTGTACATTACGCTCCGTTACTTCAACCATCGGCCTGCCCCTTCGCGTTTCGATTTAATGCATTCTGAAAATCAACTTCATCCAACTCGGGATAAAAGCCTTCCTTCAAAATCCTAACTGCATCAGCAAATTTTGCCTCGACACGACCATCAATTAGCGCGCCGACGGATTGAAGATTGACGGTGTCGGCATGAAAATTAAACCCTGCAACAAAGTTGTTCTGGTCATCAAATCCGCGCGTAAAATTCAATTTGGATTTATCGTCCGTTATGATGGTTGCCACCGACATCGCACGTTCAATCTTTCCATACTTTTCCGGTTCATCTCTCTGAGCCAGTAAATCAGCTACCTTCTCGTCAAAATCAGCCGATAAGAATCGGAAATTGACGCCAAACCCGCCAACCGGGGTGTGAGGGAGCGCGTCGCAAAGATTTGATGCAACCATCGAAGCCAAACTGATCGTTGGAGCCTCCCACCGGTCTATGAAAATCGACAGTCGATGTGGTTCGGCAACCACTGCGATATCTCTCATATAAGGTCGGCTTTGCTGCGTTTCGGTATCGAGCAGCATTACGCCGTCGATATCTTCGCCTTCTGGAATCTTATACAGAACAGCCGCGATCCACTCCGGCGTAAAGATAGCTGGATTGAACGCACCAGCAATCACCATCGTCGGGTGTCGAAGATCAAGAATCACAAATTGGCCACCTCTCAGCCCGAACCGATAATCTGCGCGGAGGGTAAGCGCAAACGATTCGAGTTTTTCCGTTCCTATTAAATGTTGAAATGTTTCCACGACCGCTGCTCACTCCATGACACTTCCATGACACTCCCTGTCACAAACACGTCACACAAAACCCCCAAATGGCGCTCAGCGAGTCGCCGCGGGGGTGGTGGCTTGGTTCGGTAACGACCCCCATCAACAGGATTTTCCATGGCTCAGAAATTCGCGCCCCGCACTTTTGGCGTCGTTGGCGCCGCCGTGTGCGCGCTGGCGCTTTCCGCCTGTCAGGATCAGGCTTCGTCGGGTGGCGGCGCGCGCGATTATATCAGCGCGGTCGGATCGTCGACGGTCTATCCCTTTGCCACCGCGGTCGGTGAAAAATTCGCCGAAGCGACGGGCAACAAGACGCCAAAGATCGACAGCACCGGCACCGGTGGCGGGTTCGAGCGTTTCTGTTCG
This sequence comes from Sphingopyxis sp. L1A2A, assembly GCF_005502465.1. Taxonomy (GTDB): domain Bacteria; phylum Pseudomonadota; class Alphaproteobacteria; order Sphingomonadales; family Sphingomonadaceae; genus Sphingopyxis. Next base: position 7,163 of record NZ_SCOT01000003.1, on the reverse strand, counting down.
GGCGTCGGCGGTGAAACCCCCGACATCGCCAACGCATCGCGCCGGATCAAGAAGAAGGAATATGACAGCTGCGTCGCCAATGGCGTCAAGGACATCGTCGAAGTCCAGATCGGCATCGACGGCATCGCGCTGGGCGAAGCGACGCGCGGCCCCGGCTTCAAGCTGACCGAAGAAGATGTGTACAAGGCGCTGGCCGCGACCCCCTATGGCAAGCCCAACACCGCCAAGACGTGGGCCGACGTCAACCCGGCGCTGCCCGCGGTGGCGATTTCGGTGTTCGGCCCGCCGTCGACCAGCGGCACCTATGATGCGTTCAAGGAGCTGATCCTGGGCCGCGGTTGCGACGCGAACCCCGAGATGAAGGCGCTGAAGGACAGCGACAAGGACAAGCATGAGGCGGTGTGCACCGCGCTGCGCGGTGCGCCCTTCTATGTCGAGCAGGGCGAGAATGATAATTTGATCATCTCGAAGCTCGACAAGAACCCGACCAGCCTGGGCATCTTTGGCTTTTCGTATCTTGACGCGAACAAGGACAAGATCAAGGCCGTCCCGGTGCAGGGCGTTGCGCCCAGCTATGCGGCGATCGCCGACGGCAGCTATCCGGGTTCGCGCCCGCTGTTCATCTATATCAAGAAGGCGCATGTCGGCGTCGTCCCCGGTCTCGCCGAATATGTCGCCGAGTTCCTGAAGGGCGCGGGCGAAGGCGGCTACCTCAACGCCAAGGGCCTGATCGTATCGCCCGCCGCGATCGCCGCGACGGCGACGGCGAACGGCACCGCCATGACGGCGCTGAACGGCGCCGATCTGAAGTAAGTTTCCCCCCGCTGGCGACCGGGGCGGGTTTCGGCCTGCGCCGGTCGCCGGTTTTTTCTCTGTCGTCATTGCGAGCGAAGCGAAGCAATCTCCAGCGAGGTCCCGCCCTTCCGATGGCTGGAGATTGCTTCGTCGCTTCGCTCCTCGCAATGACGGGTATGGTTGGATGAGGACCAAGTGACCTTCAACGCCGCCGCCCTGCTACTTCTGATCGCGGGCCTCGCGCTGATCGGCTGGATTGCCGGTCGGCAGCGGTCGAACCTGCTGGCGGGGCGCGCGGGGACCAAGCTCCATTCGCGGCCGCAATATCATGGCTGGTACGTCGCGCTGTGGCTGTTCGCCCCCGCGGCGCTGTTTCTGGCCGTCTGGTCGTCGGTGTCGCCGGGGCTGATCACCAACGAAGTTTTGACCGACGAGGCGGCGCAGTCACTGCCGTCGTTCGGGTTCGAGCGCGGCGCGATATTGTCCGACGCGCGCAGCGTGGCGCTGGACAAGCAGGACGCGGTGCGGCTGCCCGCCGCGGCGCCGCTGGTCCAGCCCTATGCCGATGCGGCGCATAAATATGCGTGGATCGGCATCGCGGCGATGCTGGCGCTGGCGCTGGCGGGCGGGCTGTACGCCTTCACCCGCATCAAGCCCGATTTCCGCGCCCGCACCCGGGTCGAACGCATCGTCATGGCGGTGCTGCTGCTCGCGTCGCTCGTCGCGATCCTGACGACGTTCGGCATCGTGCTGTCGCTGCTGTTCGAATCGATCCGCTTTTTCCAGCTGGTATCGCCGCTGGAGCTGTTGTTCGGGACCAATTGGGCGCCGCAGAGCGGCGCGCCGCAGCCCGATACCTTTGGCGGCATTCCCTTGTTCTGGGGCACGGTGCTGATCGGCGCGATCATCGCGATGATCGTCGCGATCCCGATCGGGATGATGACCGCGGTGTATCTGACCCAATATGCCGCGCCGGTGGTGCGCCGCTGGGTCAAGCCGATCCTGGAGATTTTGGCGGGGGTGCCGACCGTCGTCTACGGCTATTTCGCCGCGCTGACCGTCGCCCCGGCACTGCGCAATTTCGCGGTGCTGATCGGCGTCCCCAACGCCTCGACCGAAAGCGCACTGGCGGCGGGCATCGTGATGGGGGTGATGATCATCCCGTTCGTATCATCGATGGCCGACGACAGCATCAACGCGGTGCCGCAGGCGATGCGCGATGGATCGCTGGCGCTGGGCGCGACCCCGAACGAGACGATCCGCCAGGTGCTGATCCCCGCCGCCTTGCCCGGCGTGATGGGCGGCATATTGCTCGCGGTCAGCCGCGCGATCGGCGAGACGATGATCGTGGTGATGGCGGCCGGCCTGTCGGCGAACCTGACCGCCAACCCCTTTGCCAGCGTCACCACGGTGACCGCGCAGATCGTCAAGCTGCTCACCGGCGACCAGGAATTCGACAGCGCCAAGACGCTCGCCGCCTTTGCGCTGGGTCTCGTGCTGTTCGTCGTCACCCTGCTGCTCAACATCGCCGCGCTGCGGATCGTCAAAAAGTATCGCGAAGCATATGAATAGAGCAACCGCCCCCACCGACTGGAAAGGCGCCGCGATGCAGAAGCGCATCGCGGGCCGCTACGCCGCCGAACGCCGCTTCCGGCTGATCGGGCTGGGCGCGGTGCTGCTGTCGGGCGCGTTTCTGGCGTTCCTGCTGTTCGTGATGGTCGGCAACGGCGCGCGCGGCTTTACCTATACCCATGTCGCGGTGCCGATCGATTTCCAGTCGACCCCGCTGGCGATCGACACCACGCGGCTGGGCGATGCCGACGCCGATCAGGTGATCGCGAACGCGGGCCTCGCCGACATCGTCGCCTTTGCCGCCGACGAGGCGCTGGGCGATGGCGGGTCCGAGCTGATTTCCGAAAATGCGTGGAAAGAGGTCCGGTCGCAGATCAAGGACGACCCCGAATTGCTCGAGGGCAAGACGGTGTTTGAACTGCCCGCCGACAGCGCGGTCGACATCATGGCCAAGGAGGGCAGCCGCGGCGCGCTGGGCGCGCGGGTCGATGCGCTGGAGAAGGACGGCAAGCTGTCGACCGGCATCCACTGGCCGTTCTTCAAGAACGCCGATGCGACCGACCCGGCGGTGGCGGGGATCTGGGGGGCGCTGAAAGGGTCGGTGCTGACGATCTTCATCGCTTTCATCATCGCCTTTCCGACCGGGGTGCTCGCGGCGCTGTATTTGGAGGAATATGCGGCGAAGAACCGCTGGACCGACCTGATCGAAGTGTCGATCAACAATCTGGCCGCGGTGCCGTCGATCATCTTTGGCCTGCTCGCGCTGGCGGTGTTCATCAACTGGTTCGGCATCTGCCAGGCGAGCCCGCTCGTCGGCGGACTGACGCTGGCGTTGATGACGATGCCGGTGATCGTCATCGCCAGCCGCAACGCGATCAAATCGGTGCCGCCGTCGATCCGCGACGCCGCGCTGGGGGTCGGAGCCAGTCCGGTGCAGGTCGTGTTCCACCATGTCCTGCCGCTCGCCCTGCCCGGCATCCTGACCGGCACGATCATCGGCATGGCGCGCGCGCTGGGCGAGACCGCGCCGCTGCTGCTGATCGGCATGCGCGCCTTTATCGGCGACGTGCCCGGCGGCATCTGTTCGCCGTCGACCGTGCTGCCGATGCAGATCTTCCTCTGGTCGGACGAAGTCGACCGGGGCTTTGTCGAGAAAACCTCCGCCGCGATCATCGTGCTGCTAATCGTGCTGCTGTCGATGAACGCCTTTGCGATCTATCTTCGCAACAAATTCGAAAAACGCTGGTGAGCCCCATGACCCAAGACGATCTTACCATCGCCGATCCCAAGATGAAGGCGCAGGGCGTCGATGTCTTTTACGGCGACAAACAGGCGATCAACAATGTGTCGATCGACGTCGGCACCGACCTGGTCACCGCGTTCATCGGCCCGTCGGGCTGCGGCAAGTCGACCTTTCTGCGTTCGCTGAACCGGATGAACGACACCGTCGCCAGCGCCAAGGTGACGGGCCGCATTGAACTCGATGGCGAGGATATCTATGCGCCGTCGATGGACGTCGTCCAGCTGCGCGCCCGCGTCGGGATGGTGTTCCAGAAACCGAACCCCTTCCCCAAGTCGATCTATGACAATGTCGGCTATGGCCCCCGCATCCACGGGCTGGCGCCGACCAAGGCCGATCTGGATGTCATCGTCGAACGCGCGCTGGTTCGCGCCGGACTGTGGGACGAGGTCAAGGACCGGCTGCTCGAAAGCGGCACCGCGCTGTCGGGCGGGCAACAGCAAAGATTGTGCATCGCGCGGGCGATCGCGGTCGATCCCGAAGTCATTTTGATGGACGAGCCCTGTTCGGCGCTCGACCCGATCGCGACGGCAAAGATCGAGGAGCTGATCCACGAACTGCGCGGCAAATATGCGATCGTGATCGTCACGCATAACATGCAGCAGGCGGCCCGCGTGTCGCAGCGCACCGCCTTTTTCCACCTCGGGACGCTGGTCGAATATGGCAAGACCACCGACATCTTCACGAACCCGAAGCAGGAACGCACCAAGGATTATATCACCGGCCGCTACGGTTGATCCGTAGCCGCGAAAGGACAAGACGATGGCAGTAGTCAACGATCATACGGTCAAGGCTTTCGACGAGGACCTCAACCGCCTGCGCGGATTGATCAGTGAAATGGGCGGGCGCGCCGAACAGGCGCTGCTCCAGGCGATGACCGCGCTCCACAAGGGCGACCTCGACCTGGCGGCGCAGGTCGTGCGCGACGACAAGAAGATCGACGCGCTGGAGGCCGAAGTCGAACAGCTGGCGGTGCAGACGATTGCTCTCAGGGCTCCGATGGCCGACGATCTGCGCGAAATGATCGCGGCGCTGAAAATCGTCTCGGTCGTCGAGCGGATCGGCGATTATGCCAAGAATATTGCCAAGCGCGTGGCGCTGATGGATCAGACGCGGTCGATCGAGGCGATCCCGCTGCTGATGTCGATGTCGTCGATCGTCGCCGAACTGATCCACGATGCGCTCGACAGCTTTGCGGCGCGCGATGCCGAACTCGCGGTGCGGGTGACCGTCCGCGACAAGAATGTCGACGATTTCTACAACAGCATCTTTCGCACCCTCGTCACCTTCATGATGGAAAATCCGAAATATATTTCGGAAAGCGCGCATCTGCTGTTCGTCGCCAAGAACCTTGAGCGGATGGGCGACCATGCGACCAACATCGCCGAGATGGTCTATTATGTCGTGACCGGCGAACATATGGAGGAACGCGAGCGCGGCGAGCAGCCCGAAGATGGCGCCGCGGAGCAGGAGCAAGGCTGATGCCGCAGCCCGACCTGCTGCTGATCGAGGATGACGAGGCGATTGCCGAACTCATCGTCTGGCATTTCGCACGCGAGGGTTTTTCGGTCCGGCAAACGCCCGACGGCGAACAGGCGCTGGTGCTGGTCGAGGAGCGTGTCCCCGACATCGTCCTGCTCGACTGGATGATCGAAAGCCTGCCCGGTATCGAAGTGTGCCGCCGCCTGCGCCGCAACCCCAAATCGGCGAACGTCCCGATCATCATGCTGACCGCGCGCGGCGAGGAAGAAGACCGCATCCGCGGGCTGGAAACCGGCGCCGACGATTATGTCACCAAACCGTTCAGCCCGCGCGAACTGGTCGCGCGCGTGTCAGCGGTGCTCCGCCGCCTGCGCCCGGCGCTCGCCGGCGAGCTTTTGACCTATGCCGATATCGAGCTGGACTCGGTGGCGCACAAAGTCATCCGCAATGGCCAGACGGTGAACATGGGTCCGACCGAATTCCGCTTGCTGCGTCATTTCATGGAACATCCGGGGCGCGTCTTTTCGCGCGGCCAATTGCTCGACAGCGTGTGGGGTCAGGACAGCGACATCGAACTGCGCACCGTCGACGTGCACATCCGGCGGCTGCGCAAGGCGATCAATCTGCCGGGGACGACGGATATTATCCGCACCGTGCGGTCGGCGGGGTACGCGCTGGATTCGGGGAAGAGTGTCTGAGCCGATCAGGGGTCATTTTGCCGGAGCGGGAAGCAGATATTTCAAGCCGTGGGTGAAGCCGCGCGGTGCAACGGTGAAGTGATCTTCATCGTTCAGCACCTCCGCCTCGATGCGGAGTGAAGGATAGTTGCGCGACCGCAGCGCCTGATCCATGGCCCGGGTATCGGTGACCATATTGACGTCTTTGGCATAGCGCGGGTCGCCCGGCCGCATTTCTTCATATTCGCCGATGTACATATAGATGCGGGCCGGTAGATCCTTGTGCTTCGCCGCATAAGCCTTTTCCCGCTCCGCCATATGATGACGGTCGTACCAGAAGGACGGACTGCCGAGAATATAGCCGTCGAACAGACGGGGTTCGCTGAACAAGATTTCGCTGCCCAACAGCGCGCCATAGGAATGGCCCAGGAAAAGCCGCCGCCGTTCGTCGGTCCGGTAACGCCCGGCCACAAAGGGTAAGACCTGGTCGCGCACATAGGTGGCATAGGCTGCGGCCTTGCCGTGTTCGGCGTCGGCGGGCGCGGTGCTGGGTCCGTTCGGCGTCGGCGTATAATCGCGCCGCCGACTTTGCATCCCGCCCTCTCCTTTTGCGTAGGACAGGCCGACGAGGATGAACTCTTCGACGCTGGGCCGCTCGACGTTCAGCCGTCGGCCGATCTGCTTGATCAGCGGAAAGGCGTACTCGGCGTCGGTGACATACAGGACGGGGTAGCGGCGCTGGGGCTGCTCGCCATAGGAGGGCGGGAGGGCGACGAATATCTGATAGGTGCGACCCGAAACGGGATCGGCGACATCCCAGACTTGGGTGTCGGAGATTTCGTAGGGCAGCCCCTCACCGCGCTGCGCGGGCGCGGATGGTTTGGCGGAAGCCGCCGCCTGCCCGTTGGCGGTGTCGGAACAGCTGGCGAGAAGCAGGCTGGCCACCGCAGCGAACAAGAGGCTTTTGGTCAATTTGATGCTCCGTAGCGACGATCGGCCTGCAAACGATGCGACTGATGAGCCGTCAACGTGATTGTATGAGACGCTCATAAGCTAGCCGCCCGTCGGAGGAAGGCATTTTCTGTACCGGTTCGGCGCTTTACGAAGACGGTTGGCCGCATCAGACCCCGGGTAAGGCGGAGGCGAGAATAATGGGCGGCTTGCCAGTTGTGGTCATTATCCTCCCTGTGGCGCAGCCATGGGGAGGTGGCAGCGCGAAGCGCTGACGGAGGGGCTATGGCGATGCCGCCGCTGCCCCTCCACCCCCGCCTGCGGCGGCGGTCCCCCTCCCCATCGCAAGTCGATGGGGAGGATATGCAATGTCCACTTCCCACCCC
>NZ_SCOT01000039.1 GCF_005502465.1 Sphingopyxis sp. L1A2A | reverse complement strand
GGGGAGGGGGACCCCCGCCTGCGGCGGCGGTCCCCCTCCCCATCGCAAGTCGATGGGGAGGATATGCAATGTCCACTTCCCACCCCGAAACCGCCCCTCGATCAAAAATCGATCTGCGTCCTGAGGCCAAACGTATCCGCCGTATAATCGCGGTCCCCGGTCGCGGTCGCGATGCGGGCGTCGTCGATCCACAGTTTGCCGTAATTGGCGGTGATGCGGATATAGTCGATCGGTGCCCATACCAGCCCGATCAGCGCCGCCTGTTGCCGTCCGCCGACAATCGCGCCGTCGCTGAGGTCGAGATGGTCGTAGCGCGCGTTGACTTCGATCGCGCCAATGCCGCCGGCGGTGATCGGCTTGGTCGGTTTCAGCCGGTCGAACGCGCCGTCTTTATACCCGCGCGCGTCGCCGCCGGTCAGCACCATGCCGACCTCGGCATAGCCGCCAAAGAAGGTCGGGTCGGCGGCGCCCGTGCGCTTGACCTTGTGCCAATAGGCCTCGCCAGCTGCATGGAACGGCCCCGCAAGCACGGCCCCCTCCAGCCCAAGGCCGCGTTCGCTCGCGACGTCGATCAGCCCGGTATCGACCAGACGCACGTCGGTCGTGTGAACGAACGGTCGCGCACGGTAACGGATGACGGTCGCGGGATCGTTCGGATCGCGCCAATGCCCCGAGGCCGCCAGATGTAGCTGCGTATCGCCCAATTTGGGCATGAAGACGGCGCGCCCGTCGATGCTCAGGCTATGGTTGCTGTCGGTCAGATCGGCGGCGTTGTCGCCGAACACCCCGCCCTGCAGCAGCAGCGCCTTGCCCTTATATTGCGCCGACAGTCCGACGCGGCGCTCGAACCCGAACGCCTGCACGAACGCGGCGCGCTCCATGAAGCTGGTGAACAAGTCGCTCGTCATGTCGTCGAGCCCGTTGAACGGCTTGACCTGCCCTGCGGTGACCGTCAGCGGGCCGGTGCCATAGCTCAGATAGACGTCGGTCAGCTCGACCTCGCCATTCGCGATGTCGGCCTCGACCCGGTAAGAAATGCCCCCCGGGATCTTGCCGTCGACGCCCAGATAGACGCGGCGGAATTCGGTCGCGGTGCCGCCGCGGATGCCGGTCACGCCCGCGGGCGTATCGACCCCGGCCAGATCGACCTGAACCCGCCCGCGCGGCTTGAAGCTCCAACCGTCGGCGGTCTTGATTTCAGGCGCGCCCTTCCAGCTGATCTCGGTCGCGGGCTTCGCGGTCACCGACGGCGGCACGGGCGTCGGCGCCGGAGCGGGCGTCGGCTGTGCAGTCGCGGCATCGAGCCGCGTTTCGAGCGTCTGCACCTGTGCCTTCAACGCCGCCAGTTCGGCGCGCAGGGCGGCGGCTTCCTCTGACGTCATCGCCTGCGCATGGGCGGCCGAGGGCAGGCAAAACATCGACGTCGCCAGCAGGGCGGCGGTCAGGGCGTGACGCATGAGGGGTTTGCTCCGTTGCGAAAGGTGACAATCTGGTGGCGCTGTTATGACGAGTAAATGACAGTTACGCGTCATCAAGATGACATTTCTGTTGCAGTCGACATTTTTTCCGGTCGCGCGCCACCCCCTTGCCTGCCAAGCGTGAACGGCTAAGGACGTCTCAGTTTTTTCGGGCAACCTTTCTTGAGGCGGCCCCATCCGGGAGACCATCATGACGATCAAATTTGACGGGCGCGTTGCTATCGTTACCGGCGCCGGCGGCGGCCTCGGCCGCGCCTATGCGCTCGAACTCGCACGGCGGGGGGCCAAGGTCGTGGTCAATGATCTGGGCGGCTCGCGCGACGGCACCGGCCATTCGGACGCGGCGCTGCAGGTGGTCGAGGAAATCAAGGCGTTTGGCGGCACCGCGATGTCGAACGGCGGCAGCGTCACCGAATATGACCAGATGGTCGAAATGGTCGCCAAGGCGAAGGAAGCCTGGGGGGGCGTCCACGTCCTGATCAACAACGCCGGCATTTTGCGCGACAAAAGCTTTGCCAAGATGGAGCCCGCCGATTTCGACCTGGTGCTGAAGGTGCATGTCAGCGGCAGCGCCAATGTCACCAAGGCGTGCTGGGATCTGATGCGCGAGCAGGCCTATGGGCGCATCCTGATGACCGCATCGTCGACGGGCCTTTACGGCAATTTTGGCCAGGCCAATTATGGCGCGGCAAAGCTGGGCCTCGCCGGGTTGACCAAGACGCTGCACCTGGAAGGCGCGAAATACAACATTCGCTGCAACACCATCGCGCCGGTCGCGGGGACGCGGATGACCGAGGACATCTTCCCCGCCGAATTGTTCGAGAAATTCACGCCCGAGAATGTCGTCCCTGCCGCGCTCTATCTGGTCAGCGAGGATGCGCCGACCAACATGATCATCGGCGCGGGCGCGGGTGCCTATCACGCCGCCTATGTCACCATGACCCCCGGCGTTGCGCTGGCTGAGGGTGACCGCACCCCCGAAGGCGTCGCCGCGGCGTGGGAAAAGATCATCGACCGGAGCGGCGAGATCGTGCCGCAGTCGGGCAGCGAACAGTCAATGAATGTGATGAAGGCGTTGATGGCGCTGGGGTGAGGTTCGATCCTCCCTGTGGCGAAGCCATGGCGAGGTGGCAGCGGCAGAGCCGCTGGCGGAGGGGCCATAGCGCAAACGTCGCCGCCCCTCCACCGCGCCTTTCAGGCGCGGTCCCCCTCCCCATCGCTTCGCGACAGGGAGGATAAAGCAACCGCCACACTGTATTGACACAGCAACACGCCCATGGCATAGCAATGGCGGGGCAAGGGGATCGGTCTAACAAGGACGACCCCGATGTATAGTGAAAGCGACCTGCAAGCTGCGGTCGATGCGAAGGTTTTGACACCGGAGGCCGCCACGGCGTTCCGGTCGCACATCGCGTCGGTCCGTTCCACCCCCGGTGCGGATGAGGAATCCTTCCGCCTGATCACCGGGTTCAACGATATTTTCGTCAGTATCGCGGCGGTCATCCTGCTCGTCGCGGTCGCGTGGATCGGCCAGTCGATCCACACCGCGCTCGGCGGCGCCTTCGTCGCCCTGTCGGCGTGGTTCCTGGCCGAATATTTTACCCGCAAACGCCGTATGGCGCTGCCCAGCATCGTCCTGGTCCTCGCCTTTTCGGGCGGTATTTTTGCAACGATGGTCGGGTTTCTTGTCGAACATGGCGAGGCGATTTTCGGCAATGATCCCGGCGAGACCGTCGGTGCGATCCTGATCGGATCGATGGCGCTGATCACCGCGGCGGCGACATGGGCGCACTGGCGGCGCTTCATGGTGCCGATCACCGTGGCTGCGGGCACCGCCGCGCTCGCCGCGACGGCGGTCGCGCTGGTGCTGTCGATCACCGGCATGCCCGAGCGTCCCGACGCGCTGGTGATGTCGCTGGTGCTGACCGCGGGCGTCGGCGTGTTTGCGCTCGCCATGTGGTGGGACCGCAGCGACCGGGTGCGCCAGACGCGGCGCAGCGACGTCGCCTTCTGGCTCCACCTGCTGTCCGCGCCGATGATCGCGCACCCGATCTTCCATCTGCTCGGGGTCACCGAGGGCAACAATATCGGCAGCGGCGCCGCGGTGATGGTGGTCGCCATCTATGTGCTGTTCGGCCTGATCGCGCTGGCGATCGATCGCCGCGCCTTGCTGGTGTCCGCCCTCGCCTATGTGCTGTTCGCGCTGACCCAGCTGTTCCGCGAATTCGGCGCGGTCGAGCTTAATGTGGCGCTGACCGCGTTCGTGATCGGTTCGGCGCTGCTGCTGCTGTCGGCCTTTTGGCAGAATGCTCGCGCGGTGGTGGTCGGTTTGCTGCCCGACAATCTGGCGAACCAGCTGCCGGCGACGACGCGCACCGTCAGTCTCCAACCAGCTTCATAAGTTTGCGTTCGACGGGGGCGAGTATGTTCGACAGCTCGTCCCCGCGCTTCAAAACCGCCCCGGCTTCGGAGACCAAGGCCCACATGCCTTGGCGGCTTCGCAAGGCGGGGCGTTTTTCGATGCGATATTCGGGGCGCTCGGCGGCACGGCGAAAGGCCGAGAAGATCGCGGCATCGCGGTGGAAATCCATCGCATAGTCACGCCAATGCCCCGCTGCGACCATGCGGCCGTAGAGATCAAGGATGCGCATCAACTCGGGGCGTTCAAAACCGGTCTGCTGCGACACCGTCTTTGTCGCGAACGGCAGAGGTGTCACTGTCCCCATCAGGCGCTTTTCCGGCTCCCCTTGCGCCGCGGCGCCTCATCTTCGGCATTCGCGTCGCGCTCGGCGATCAAGGCGGCGAGCTGTTTCTGCATCTGCTCGAGCTGGCATTGCAGCAGTTCGACCTTTTGCGTCGCGGGGTCGAACGTCTCGTTGCACGTCCCGTAAGGCACAAATTCGCGCGCATATTCGCTGGCGTCGACCAGCGTCGAGCGCGCCGGGATGCCGACCATCACCGCACCTTCGGGCACGTCCTTGGTCACCACTGCATTGGCGCCGATGCGCGCCCGCGCATGGACCGTGATCGGACCCAATATCTGGGCGCCCGATCCGACGATGACGTCGTCGCCGAGCGTGGGGTGGCGCTTGCCAGCGATGCCGTTGGTCGGATCGGTCCCGCCCAGCGTCACGCATTGATAGATGGTGACATTGTCGCCGATCTCGGCGGTTTCGCCGATGACCGCAAAACCATGTTCCAGAAACAGGTGACGGCCGATCTTGGCGCCGGGATGAATGTCGATCGCGGTCATCCAGCGCGACAGATGATTGACGAAGCGCGCGAGGAAAAACAGCCGCGCCTCGAACAGCCAATGCGCGATGCGGTGCATGCCCACCGCGACAAGCCCCGGGTAGAGAAGAATTTCCCAACGCGACCGCGGCGCGGGATCGCGCGCCTTGATCGAATCGAGATAGGCAATCAGCCCGTTGAACATCGAATGTCCCCTGCGACCCTATTTTGTACCGGACAAGATAGATGTTCGGGCGGCGCATTTCCACCCCCGGCGCATTTTTATCGTCAGCGGCCCAAAAGGCCGAGACGAAGCAGCAACAATCCCTCGCTGCGCCAGCGCCGTTCCCCATCGTGTCGGGCAATGGCGCCAGCCCAACAGTCGAGCATCAGCAGCGCCTTGTTGCCTTTGAACGATACGCGCGCTGGCGGCGGCAGGTTACGCGCCGCGGCGAAAAATTGCTGCGCATCGGCCGCGCTGTCCTGCAGCGCGGCGCCCCACAACAGCCCCCAGCGCGCGCCGCCGCCTGGCGGTCCGCCCGCCAGCGCGAACAGCGCGCCGCCAAACGCCATCGCCGCGGCGTGCCGCGCCGCCGCGTCCTCGGCGAGCAGCATCGCCTCGGCCGCATCGGCCAGCGTATCGAGTCCGCTTTGCCCGGCCCAGCTTGCCGCGAGTTCGGCGAGCAGGGGTTCGCCCTTTGGTAATGCATCGGGCTCATCCGCCAGCAGCGCCGCCATGTCGCGCCACCAGGCGAGCTTGATCTGCCCGATCAGCGGTTCGCGGGCGTCGAGCAGCAGCTTGGTCAACCGCTCGGCGAATGCCCACAGCGCCGCGATCGCCGCGCGCCGTTCGCGCGGCACCGCGACCATGATGCGCGGATCGCGCGCGTCGGGGTAAAGCCTAGCTTCGAGGTTGGCACTCATGCGCCGCGCGGTATCACTACACCATCGTCATTGCGAGCGAAGCGAAGCAATCCAGGGCGGGTTACGCCACTCTGGATTGCTTCGCTCCTCGCAATGACGACGGAGGTCAGCCGCGATTACGAACCGCCTTCACCGCCGCAACCACACGCGGCGCGTCAATCAGCGCCGCTTTCTCCAGGTTGGCGGCATAGGGCAGCGGCACGTCCTCGTTGCACACGCGCAGCACCGGCGCGTCGAGGTCGTCGAAGCCCTGCTCCATCGCGACCATCGCCAATTCGCTGGCGATCGAACAGACCGGCCAGCCTTCCTCGACGATCACCAGATGATTGGTTTTCTTGAGGCTGGCGAGCACCGTCGCGGTGTCGAGCGGGCGCAGCGTGCGCAGGTCGATGACCTCGGCGTCGATGCCTTCCGCGGCCAGCTGGTCGGCGGCTTCGAGCGCGAGCCCGACGCCGATCGAATAGCTGACGATCGTGACATCGCTGCCCGCGCGCATGATGCGTGCCTTGCCGATCGGCAGGACATGGTCGGGCAGGTCGGGCACATCGAACCCGCGGCCATAGAGCAATTCGTTTTCAAGGAAGACGACGGGGTCTTCGCTGCGGATCGCCGCTTTCATCAGTCCCTTGGCGTCGGCGGCATCATAAGGCGCGATGACGATCAGGCCGGGGACGCTGGCGTACCAGGGGGCGAAATTCTGGCTATGCTGGGCGCCGACGCGCGATGCGGCGCCGTTGGGGCCGCGGAACACGATCGGGCAGCGCATCTGGCCGCCCGACATATAGTTGGTCTTGGCCGCCGAGTTGATGATGTGGTCGATCGCCTGCATCGCGAAGTTGAAGGTCATGAATTCGATGATCGGCTTGAGTCCGCCCATCGCGGCACCCGCACCGAGTCCGGCAAAGCCATATTCGGTGATCGGGGTGTCGATGACGCGGCGCGCGCCAAATTCGTCGAGCAAGCCCTGGGTGACCTTGTACGCGCCCTGATATTCGGCGACTTCTTCGCCCATCACGAACACCCGGTCGTCGGCGCGCATTTCCTCGGCCATCGCGTCGCGCAGTGCTTCGCGGACGGTTAGGCGGACCATCGCGGTGCCGGCGGGGATTGCGGGGTCGGAGGCGCGTTCGGTGGGTGCCGCCTTCTCCGTCGTCCCAGCGGAAGCTGGGACCGCAGGCGTGGGAGCATTGGCGCTAACGGCCCCAGCTTGCGCTGGGGCGACGTCTTTGGCGGGCGCGGCAGCCGGCGCCGGAGCAGCCGCTTCTTCCCCCTCACCCGTGATCGTCGCAATCACGGTGCCGACCTTCACATTGTCGGTGCCCTCGGCGACCAGGATCTGGCCGACTATGCCTTCGTCGATCGCTTCAAATTCCATCGTCGCCTTGTCGGTCTCGATCTCGGCCAGAATGTCGCCCGACTTGACCGTGTCGCCTTCCTTGACGAGCCATTTGGCGAGCGTGCCTTCTTCCATCGTCGGCGACAGCGCCGGCATCTTCAATTCGATGGCCATCTCAATATTGCTCCACCAGCACGTCGGTATAAAGGTCGTGAAGTTCGGGTTCGGGCGCGCTTTCGGCAAAGTCGGCCGATTCCGCCACGATCGCACGGATTTCCTTGTCGATATCCTTGATCTTGTCCTCGCCGATCCCGGCGCCCTCCATGACCCTTTTCAGATGTTCGAGCGCGTCGGATTTATCGCGCACCGCCTGCACTTCCTCGCGGCTGCGATATTTGGCGGGGTCGGACATCGAATGGCCGCGGTAACGATAGGTTTTGAGTTCCATCAGCACCGGCCCCTTGCCCGCGCGCACCCATTCGAGCGCCGCTTCGGCAGCGCCGCGCACCGCGAGCACATCCATGCCGTCGACCTGCATGCCGGGGATGCGAAAACTTTCGCCGCGGCGATACAGCTGATCCTCGGCCGACGAGCGATTGACCGAAGTGCCCATTGCATATTGGTTGTTCTCGATCACGAAGATGATCGGCAGCTTCCACAGCTCGGCCATGTTGAAGCTCTCGTACACCTGCCCCTGGTTCGATGCGCCGTCGCCGAAATAGGACATCGCAACCCCGCCGTCGTCGCGGTACTTGTGTGCGAAGGCGAGCCCGGTGCCGAGCGACACCTGCGCGCCGACGATGCCGTGGCCGCCATAGAATTTATGCTCGACGCTGAACATGTGCATCGATCCGCCCTTGCCGCGCGAAATGCCGGCGGCGCGGCCGGTTAGTTCGGCCATGATGACTTTGGGGTCGATGCCGTAAGCGAGCATGTGGCCATGGTCGCGGTAACCGGTGATGACGCTGTCCTTGTCGCCGTCGAGCGCCGACTGCAGGCCGACCGCGACGGCTTCCTGACCAATATACAGATGGCAGAAACCGCCGATCAGGCCGAGGCCGTACAGCTGTCCCGCCTTTTCCTCGAAGCGGCGGATCAGCAGCATCTCGCGATAGAATTTCTCCAGCTCCGCCGGGGTCGCGTCATAGGGAATTGGATCGCGCGGTCCTTCGCGATTGGTCGCGGGCGCCGGGGTAGATGCGGTCTTTTTGGGCGCGGCAGTCGAACGCGCGGGTGCTTTGGCCAAGGGAGGTTTCCTTTGCATTTAGCCGTTACGGCAAGGCTCCCTATAGGGGCCGTGCGCCGGGTTTGGCAACGCCTCCATGGACGCAGCAGCGGTGCGATTACGAATGCAGCAAACACTGCCGACAACCAACTTCGTCATTCCCGCGAACCCGAGGCCACCGAGTTATAACTCGGCTGGCGTCGGGCGACGGGTTGTCGTTAGCGAAGTCGAGTATGCCCATCAACGACCCGTGAAGGGTAGCATGGATTTCGCCGCGCTTCGCGCCGGGATGCAGCACGATCTTTCCAACGAGCGCTCGAATGTCGCTCGAAGCATCGAGCCGCGTTTCCGGCTCAGCAAGTGTCTCGGTCAGCCGTTCCACCTTGCGTTGGTCGATTTCGGCGATGCCGGGATGGATGTCCGGAATACCCCGCGGCGCCTCGGCAAGGCGCGCGGCGACTTCGGCTTTTTCGCGCTCGAGCTCGGCCATGCGCGCCTTCATGGCGGGCTGGTATAGCCCGTCTTCGATCGCAGCCATGATGCCCGCAACGGCCTTGTCGATCTTCGCGAGTGCGCGCCGATCGGCATCGGCCTCAATCCGCCGCTCGCGGTTCTCGCGGTTGATGTGCGCCGAATAAGCCGCAACTGCCGCCTCGATCTTATCCGCCGACACCAGCCGGTCGGTCATGCCTGCCAGCGCCCTTCGCTCCAATACCTCGCGCCGGATCCTCCGACCGTTGGTGCAGGCACGACCGCGATGATGACCGGCGCAGCCATAGCGGTCTGTGACGACGATCGAACAAACACCGCCGCAGACGCCGCATTCAAGAAGGCCCGAGAGGAGATAGGCGGGCCGACCAGCACCGTGCAGGGCGCGCGCCTGTGCCGCTTCCTTGATCCTGGCATGGCGCTCGGCAAACGTCGCCTGCTGGCGCTTGACCGCTGCCCAGAGGCGATCGCTGACGACGCGAAGCTCGGGAACCTCGTTTCTGATCCATTCGGCTTCGGGGTTGAGGCGCGGGACGCTCTTGCCGGTGCTGGGGTCTTTCACGCTATGCTTGTGGTTCCAGACGCGAACCCCGACATAAAGCTCGTTGTTGAGGATGCCGGTCTCCCGGCGAATATCACCGCGGATGCTGGTATCGCGCCAAGCCTTGCCCGCTGGCCCCAATATGCCATCGGTATTGAGGTCGCGAGCAATCGCGATCGGGCTCTTGCCCGCCGCGAACTCGCGGAAGATGCGCTCGACGATCAGCGCCTCGGCGGGATCGATCTCGCGCTCGCCGCGCGCCAGTTCGCCTTCGCTCGTGAGGCGGCGGATCATACGATAGCCATAGCCCACCGCCCCAGCCGAGAAGCCCTTTTCGACGCGCCCGCGCAGGCCGCGATGGGTTGGCGCCACGACCAGTCGCGGCGTTTGGCCATCTGCAAATTGCGAACACCGACGACGTCAGTTGCGCCAATGCGGCTTTCTGTAATTTTTTCTGCGACCCCTGCATCCGCGCCAACCGCAGCACCGTAGCTGGGCCGAAATAGAACAAAACACGCTTTCTTCTGTTCAGGAAGAAGGGACGGTCGCGGTCGGATATCTCAACTGGACCCATTCCCTGCTGCTGAAAACATAGTCGTCGCAAACTACAGCAAGGAGCATGAAGGTGAGGAAGAAATACCAACTGCTGGTGGGGGCAGGCGTTCTCGCGTCCGCCGGCGCCATAGCCCTGATTTTACCCGGCCAGTTCCTGACGGCGGCCGATCATCTCGATCCACCGGCACTGACCGATCCAGCCGTCGATATGACGCCCGACCGGCCCGCGGATATCGCCGACCTCTACGCATGGCATACCGATTCGTCGGTGATCATCGCGCTGACGTTCGCCGGTCCCCAGGCCACGTCGCGGCCGGCCACTTATGATCGGGATGTGCTTTACACGGTCAATATTTCCAACGCTATGCCCCGCACCACGGCCGACATTCCCATCCGCGTGCGCTTTGGCCCTGGTTCGGGCGATCAAGTCGGTGTCCAGGTCAGTGGATTGCCCGGGGTGACAGGCGATTTGACGGGTTCCGTCGAAACCGATCTGGCCAAAGATGGTGTCCGAGTGCGAGCAGGCTTGTTCGACGACCCCTTCTTCTTCGACTTGCAGGGCTTCCGCGACACGCGCGCGACGGGAACGCTCAGCTTCAACAAGGATCGCGATTTTTTCGCCGGCCAGAATCTTACCGCGATCGTTATGGAGATACCGCGCGACAGGATCGCCAATGGCAGCAATCTGATCGACATCTGGGCAACCACCGCCCGCTTTGGAGGACAGCTGTGATGCACCGGAAAAATCAAACGGCAGCTGCGGCTGCAAAAACTCGCTCTCTATCTAAAAAAGGGGGCTTAGCCAGTCTGGCTGTGCTCGCCGCCATCGGTCTCACGGCCTGCACCGATAGGGGTGACAATGGCGCTCCGCCTCCCATAACCGTCACGCCGACACCGAGTCCTGCGCCCACGCCCACACCTGCGCCAACCCCGACACCCACGAGCTTCGACGTAACATCCTGCCTCAATCAAACAATTCCAGGGACGGGATTCACGGTCGCGCAGGCGGTTGTGCCCGACACGTTGACGCTAACATTGTCGGCGGCTTCGGGATTTCCGAATGGTCGGCGATTGCCCGATCCGGTCATTGACGTCACGCTTGCCGTCATTTTCCTGGACCTGACACGGCATAGCCCAGCGCTGTTCGCCGGCTTGCCGGTGAATCCGTCGGCCAATGATCGGCCTTTTCGCACTTCTTTTCCCTATCTGGCGCCGCCACAAGGCTCACCGCCGCTGGCAGCGACGGGTGGATCGAGCTTCAATTTCCGGAGCGACGGCCCATCGAGCTATGTTCGGGTCGACCGCATGGGTATGCCTGCTGTCGCGACCGCACTCATCGGAACGTCAGCCAAGACGGCTTATAATGCCGCCGACCCGGTGAATGACGCCAACGGCGATTTTGTTCCCGAGCTCACGTCCCAGCTCACTGGCTTGACCAATGCGTTGGCGGATGACTTGACGGGGCTTGGCCTGACACCCTGCGCCAGGCCGCGCTGATGCCGCAACCGGCCAAGGACATGTGGCCTTGGGCCTCGCAGTCGTGGCGAAATAGTGTCCCGGTCGTTCGGAAACGAATGACCGGGCTACGTCTCCGCCGGGTGTTGGGGACGTGGAACCTGCTTCCGGTCCTGGTCGTGTTGGCGATTGTCGCGGCGGGATTTGCGGGCGACCGATGGCGGGCGGCGCCACCGCCGGAGGCCGCCTCCCTCGACCTCCCGACCCCCGCGTTCGGACCTGCCAATTTTGAGGCGGCGTTGGCGGATGCCGATCGCCATATTGAGCTGGGCCGAGAGAAACTACGCCGCGCGCCACGTGACTGGACGAGTTTTGAAGTGCTTGCGAACGGTCTGATGGTGCGCGCCCGTCTGACCGGCGACTATAGCGACTGGGCTGAAGCCCGGCGCCTGCTCGACGTCGGCATG
Source organism: Sphingopyxis sp. L1A2A (assembly GCF_005502465.1). Taxonomy (GTDB): domain Bacteria; phylum Pseudomonadota; class Alphaproteobacteria; order Sphingomonadales; family Sphingomonadaceae; genus Sphingopyxis. The sequence continues at coordinate 18,792 of NZ_SCOT01000039.1, read as the reverse complement.
GCGATGGCTCCCAAGGCATCCGGACCAGTGGTCGCCAATGCAACGCTGGCGCTGTCCACGCATCGGCTGGCTGTCGCAGAACGCGCGCTGAAAACCATCGAAGGTGCAGCGGTTCCGCCCGATCGCGGCCAGATGGCTGGGATGGCGGGGCTGTCCGGAGACATAGCATTCTACCGGGGCGACATGTCAGCCGCGCGGCGCCAATATGCGCGCGGCAAAGGCCTCGGGGGAGGTTCCGCCATTGATTTTCGTCTGGCCGTCCTTGCGGCGGCGCAGGCGCGCTTTGCCGATGCCGACGCCGCCATTTGGCGATCGGTGTCCGGAAGCCGTCAACATACGCCGCAAATGCTGGCCCAGGCCGCGCTGCGGCTTGGCGCGCATGCGCTTTCGCGGGGCGAATGGCACAGCGCAGAGCTGTGGTTCACGCGCGCCAACCAGCTTTTCCCGGGCTATTGGCTGATTGCCGCCCATCGGGTGCAGGCGCGCGCACTTCGCGGCGATGCGACCGCTGCCGAACAGATGGCGGCGATCGCGGCGAGCAGCAACAGTGCCGAGGCGATGGATGCGACAGCGATGCTCTTTCGCCAGCGCGGGGATGGCCTGAACAGTCGGCGCTGGTCCGGGCGGGCTGCGGTCCTCTGGAAAGAGCGGCTACGCTTGCTGCCCGAGGCGGCTTATGGCCATGCTGTCGAACACGAACTCGCGTTCGGAGACTCAGCAACGGCTCTCGATCTCGCCCTGCGTAACGTCGCGCAGCGGCCTTATGGCGAGGCGCGCCTGCTCCTCGCCAGCGCGCTTCTGATGAACAATCGCCCCCAAGATGCGCTGGACGAAATCGCTCGCGCCGAAGCGTCGGGTTGGCGCAGCGCACCGCTATATGCCCTCAAGGCCGAAGCCGCTGCGCTCGCTGGCCGACCGGAGGCAGCCGAGGTTGCCCGCGCGGCGGCCGTGCGCATCAATCCGCAGATATTCCATCCCCGCACGCCGCTGATCTGGTTTTCGCACGGATGACCGTCTTCACCCGCATCGCGCTCTCCTGGGTCATCTATTTCGCGTCGCTATTGGCTTTGGTGTCGCCCGCGGCGGCGCATCTGACGCCGAATTCGGAAATCGGCCTGACGATTGGCGCCGAAGACGTCCGCGCCGATATTATCATCCCCCAGAGTGAATATATGGTCGCGACCTCGCATTCGGCGGGCAATGATCGGCAAAGCCTGTCGCGCGCCAGAGCCTATATCGAAGACCGTTTCAAAGTGTTCACGCCGCAAGGAACGCCCTGGTCGGTACGCGTCGATCTTGTCGATTTCGCGCAGCGCGCGGGTCCGCCGGACTTGCACGCGGCGGCCGTCCTGACCCCTCCGCCCGGGGCATCGCCGCGCAATTTTGTTGCCGAGTGGCACGCCGTCGTCGACGAGCTTCCGAGCCACTTCGCCCTGTTTGTCATCCGGCGCGATATAGCCGGCGTATCGGGCGCGGAACCACAAATCGCCGGCGCCGTGCGATCAGGCGCCGCACGCATCGCAATCGACGTCGGTGACGCAAGCAAATGGCGCGAGTTTCGCAATACGGTCAAGCTCGGTATCGACCACATCATCGGCGGATATGACCATTTGATGTTCCTGCTCGCGCTCTTGTTGCCAGCGCCGCTGGCAGCAAGCGCTGGCCGCTGGGCAACCGTTCGCGACTGGCGCCATACGGTTCGGTCGATTGTCGGCGTAGTCACCGCTTTTACGATCGGGCACAGTTTGAGCTTGATCGGCGCCACTCTGGGCGGCTGGCGTTTGCCGGTACAACCGGTTGAAATCGCAATTGCAATGTCGGTGCTCATATCCACCGCTCACGCGGTCCGGCCGTTGTTTCTCGGCTATGAGCCAGTGGTCGCGGGCGGGTTCGGACTGATCCATGGTCTGGCGTTTGCAACCTTGGTTGCTGATCTGCATCTCGGTATCGCAGTGGCGCCGCTAGCCTTGCTTGGGTTCAATCTCGGAATCGAAATTGTTCAGCTTGTTATCGTACTTGTCGCTATTCCGGCGCTCATTCTGCTCGCGCCATATCGATACTATCACCCCTTCCGTACCGGCCTTGCGGTTGTTGGCATGGGGGCAGCGGTCGTATGGCTTATAAATCGCGCCTTCGGCGTTGGTGATGGCTTCATGCGAATAGTGGAACAAGCGATCGCAGCAATCGCCGTCATCCTTGCGGTCGTGTCGATTGCTCTCGTCGCCAGCCATTGGTTGCGGCGCTGCTTCCTTCGACTGCGCGCAGTTGGTCAGGGGCACTGAGGCAGCGCCTTCTGAATAGGAAACCACGTAGTGGTGACCTCGAAATCGCAGCCCAGTTCCATAGTAACCGCGAAAGTGTTGGCGTCTTTCCTGCGGCGGCCGCGCTCTATTCCGCTGCGCTCCACCGAGCCGCCGCTGTACGCGTCTCGTCGGCTTCGCCGCGACGATCACTGACGCGGGGCCGGAGCCTGGCTCCGTCCCGAAGGTCATCGCGCTGACGCGCGCTGGCGATGGCCTCCGGCCGTGCGGGGTGGTCGTCGCTCTCCTCTGAGGCCCGCCCGGCAGAGCGCAACCCCTGCGGGTTCCTTCATTGCATTTCGGCCAGCGGTACGCCCTGCCTTGCTGGCGGGCCTCTCCGGTCGCTCTCGCCGCCCACCCCGCTCAGCCGGGGCTGCGGTGGTTTTTAAAGAGCAAAGGAGAAAGTCATCATGGAACTCGAGCATATCGACATCGCCAACCTCTCGGTTTCGTCCGCCAACATGCGCGACATGGCGAAAAGCCTCGAACGCGATGCGCAGGTCGAATCGATCCTGCGCGGTCGCAAGGCGTCGCTCGGCATCGACATGCGGTCGGCGCGATCGATCGGCCAGGATCTGGCGGAGATCGCCGGGATCGGCCGCGGAATCTCGCGTGGCATCGGGATCGGAATGTAGGAGAAAGACAATGCAAGACGACGAACCGGAAATCGACGACCCCGCCGCCGCGGCCTTTGCACGGCTCGAAGGGGAAGTGGCGCTGATGCGCCGGGCGACCGAGAAGCTCGCCGCCGAAAAGGCGGACATCCGGATCCCGGACTACAGCACCACCCTTGGCGAACTCTCGAAGCACCTTGGTGCCGTAGAACGGACCCTGACGTTCATCGCGGCCAAGCCTGCAATGGAGTTGACGCCCGAAACTATGGCGCAGCGGATCGACCGCGCCGTCCGGCAGGCGCGTGAGTCTGCCGAAGGCGAAATGCGGCGGGCGCAGGTGCAGCTCAACAACGCCGTTTGTGAACTGCGCGGCACGACCTCGACATTGCGCGCGGCGCATCAGCAGCGTCGTCATCTTATCTGGGCCGCAGGCGGCGGCGTGCTCGCCGGGTGCTTGCTGTGGTCGATCCTCCCTGGCGCCGTTGCACGGGCGGTGCCGGATCGTTGGCAGCTACCCGAGCGAATGGCTGCCCATATCGTCGGCGCGCCCAGCCTTTGGGAGGGCGGTATGCGGCTTATGCAGGCGGGCAGCCCGGCGGCGTATCGGGCGATTTCTGCGGCAGCGGTTATGCGGCACGACAATAAGGGCAAAATTGCAGGATGCGAAAAGGCTGCGCGCGGCGCAAAGAAGCGGGTGCGCTGCACGATCATGGTCGGACACCCAGAGATTTGATTGGGTCGCGCCTTCACCATCGTACCGTCGAAACGGCAACAAGTTGTTCGATGCCATCACATGGCTGCAATCCGGCGGCAAATGCGCTTTGCTGGCCAGCGGAGGATTGAGTGGCGTCATTGTGGTCCGACATTAGCCTAGACCAAAGCCTTCAATTAATATATACCAATCCAATACCAATCTTGGATGGGCATGATGGCGATGCAATTTGTTGTAGGACTTATGTCGGGAACCTCGCGCGACGGGGTTGACGCTGCGCTGATCAAAACCGACGGTCTCAATTCGGTCGATGCGGTGGCGTTTCAGTTTGAGCCCTACCCCGATGATCTGAAAGCCGTCATTGCGGATGCCTGCGACTTGGCCATGGCACATCCGCAGCGTGTACCCAGCCAGTCCATAGACGATTGCGAAAATTTGCTGGATCAGCGCCATCTTGCTGCCGTCGAAACTTTGCTCGAAACGGCCGGCGTACCAGCCAATGAGGTCGCGGTGATCGGGCTTCACGGCCATACGATCGCGCACCGCGCTGATCTGGGCTGGACCTGGCAGATCGGTCAGCCGGAGTTTTTGGCGAACCGGCTGAACATCCCGGTAATGTCGAACATGCGCCACTTCGATGTCATGTTCGGCGGCCAAGGCGCGCCTCTCATTCCCGTCTTTCACCGCGCGCTGTTTTCAGATGCGTCGCAGCCCGTGGCGGTGCTCAATCTTGGCGGCGTAGCAAACCTCACCTTCATCGGCACCGACGGCGCGCTGGTTGCGTTTGATTGTGGAATGGCGAACGCGTTGATCGATGACTGGATGGGTCAAAAAACAAACTATCCGTTCGACGCAGGTGGTGAATTCGCAGCCAATGGCACGATCGACGAAAGTGCATTGCTCGCGATGCTGGACCATCCGTTCTTTTCTGCGCCAGCGCCCAAGTCACTGGACCGTAAAGACTTCAACCTAAACCCGGTAGCAGACCTGTCGGCGCCGGACGGCGCTGCCACCTTGACCGCATTTTCTGCCAAAGCCGTTGCCTTGGGCTTCCAGCAATTTCCTGCCAGACCACAACGCTTGATTGTCTGTGGCGGAGGACGCAAGAACGATACGATGCTCAAGATGATCAAGAAATATTCCGGAATCCCGACGGTGCTTACGGACGATCTGGGCTGGGACGGCGACGCGATCGAAGCGCAGGGATTTGCCTATCTGGCGTATCGCTGTCTCCACGGCCTGCCGATAACATATCCCGGCACCACAGGCGTTGCTGAACCCATGTCCGGGGGCGTTTTGACAAGGCCCGACCGGATGGCTGCTGGAAAAATCCCGGCATGACGTTATTTCTCGGAATCGATGCCGGTGGCACGTCGAGCAAATCAAGGTTGACCGATGAGCATGGCAATATCCTGGGTTCGGGTCATGCGGGACCAGCCAATACCCGCATCGGCCTCGATGCTCTCCACGCCACATTGCTCGACGTATCGATGCAGGCCATCCAGGCTGCCGGGCTGAGCACTGAAGATACTGGCAAAATCCGCTGCGGGATGGGCATCGCAGGGATAACGCGCATGGGCATGAAGCCGAAGATTCAGGCGCTGACCTTTCCGTTTGCCAACGTCCAGCTCACCAGCGACGCCATGATTGCCAATTTTGGCGCGCATATGGGAGGTGATGGCGCAATTTTGATTATCGGAACCGGCAGCGTTGGCCTAGTCAAACGGGGCGAAGACAGCTTCAGCATCGGCGGTTACGGCTTTCCGATATCCGACGAAGGCAGCGGCGCGGCACTTGGCCTTAGCGCCATCCGGCATGCGTTGCGGGCGCTCGACGGACGGACCAGGCCGTCGCCGTTAAGCCAAGCTGTCACCAAGCAATTCGACCATGCGATTCCCCGAGTGATCGCCTGGATGGATGATGCCGCGCCAGGCGATTACGCCAGCTTTGCGCCGCTGGTCATGGACTATGCGGACCTTGGCGATGAAATCGCCTTGTCGATCGTCCGCGACGCGGCACTGCACGTCGAGCGATTTATCGAAACCATCCTATCGCGTGGTGCGCCGCGATGCGTTCTGATGGGCGGGCTAGCCGAGCGAATGAGGCCATGGTTGCGCGTGCGTATTGTGGCGCAATTGCAGGACGCTTTGGGCGATGCGCTCGACGGAGCCCTAATCCTGGCAGGCCGCCCTATTGGGTCCGGAGCATCTCGCCGGTGATCGCATAACCGCCCGTCAGCCAGTCGATAATCTCGCGGGCGGCAGGGGTATCGACGGCAGCATATTTGCGGCAGAATCCCGTAACCTCAGCGGCGATTCCCAACCGACCGCGATCCTCCAGCGCATGGAGATCGCGCTGAAGCATGAGCGCGAATTCGGCGCCGCCGATGTTGGTCGCTGCGTTCAGAAATTCCGATGAGTAACTGTAAGCGTCGTCTTTGGCATAGCATGACGGCAAGGTCAGCGCCGGAATGCAGCTCAGGATCGGCTGCGACGCCGGATTGATCGCATGATGCGCCAAATATGGCCCTACGGCTGCCGGACGACCCGTGAATGACCGCAAATGCAGATGGTTCGACATACGCGGTCCGTCGTTGACGGGATAATTGTCCCAAAGGGACGGTTTGCGGCCAAGCCGTTCGGCGACGCTGGCCAAATGGCCGATGCTGAATTCGCGCGAGCATATTTCCTCGCCAGTCCAGTAAACCGAAATCGCAGGGTCGAGCAGCTTGCCGAGCTTTTCCAGATATGATTCGGGCCGTTGCCCGAACACGCGGTCAAGCAGCGGGTCGTCCGAATAATAGCTCGGGCACATGAAAAAACGCGACGCTTTGCTGGACCCTATGGCGCAATCGACGATTTCGGCCTGTCGCTCCGCCAGATCGACAAAATCGCCGCGCATGTCGTCGAAGAGAATAACCAGATCGTCGATACCGATCGTGTCGAGATGAGCGATCTTGGCTTTCAATTCTTGCCGCGCGCTGCGGTCAAAATCGAGATGCGCGCCATAAGGCGTCAGCCCGATACCCGACCGCATGTGGCGGGCTGCACAATGCCGCGCGAATTGCTGCAGATTCTGCGTTTCGGCGTCATCATGCAATTGGCGCCACTCACGGCGCAATTTGCCGTCGATCTTGGGCGCATAATGGAAGAAAGCATAGCCAGCCGGTGCCAGCCGGTCGATCACGTCGCGACGCTCCTTCCAGCTCCAGGCCCGACCAAAATAGCCCTCGATGACACCCAGTTCCGGCATCATGCTAAGTCACCTGCGATCCACACATTCTGAATGTTCAGCGCGTCGTCCAGATGGACTAGGTCGGCCCGATAGCCTTCCGATATCCGGCCATAAGCGTTCCCGATGCCGATGAAGTCGGCAGGCGTCGCACTCGCCATTTGCGAAGCCGAACCGAGGTCGACCTGCATCAACGCCACGCAGTTTCTCAATGCGCTGGTCATATCAAGGTCCGAACCTGCGAGCGTACCATCATCCGATCGCAGCATCCCTTCACGCGCCGTCACCGCGGTTTCCCCGACCGTGAAGGACGTAATGTCCGAGCCGACCGGCGGCATGGCGTCGGTGACGAGCATCAGTTCCTTGCGGCCTTTTGCGCGATATGCGGCGCGGAGCGACGCCGGATGGACATGATGTCCGTCGGCAATGATGCCGCAGATCAGACCGCTGTCCATGCTCGCCCCCACGACACCCGGCGCCCGGCTCTCCATCTGTGTCATCGCGTTGAACAAATGCGTGACGCCCGACAGACCCTCTCCGATCGCCCGCCGCATGTCATCATAGGTTGCCAGTGTATGCCCCGCAGCGACAATGGCCCCGCCTTTCACCAGCGCGGCTATGGCTCCTTCAGGAGCGAGTTCGGGCGCCAGCGTGACCAGCGTTCTGCCATTTTTCAGCGACAACAAAAGCGCGATGGTGTCGGCATCCAGGGCGCGGAATTTTCCGGCATCGTGAATGCCATGTTTGCGAGGATTGAGAAACGGACCCTCGATATGAATGCCGACGATGCCCGGAACGCCCGCCCGGATGGCATCATCTACCGCACCGATTGCTTTGGCGATGACATCAAGATCGTCGCTGATCAAAGTCGGCAGCATCGCAGTCGTACCGAATTTTCGGTGAGCCTCAGCGATCGAGATTATACCGTCCACGGTCGGCGCGTCGTTGAACAGGACACCGCCGCCGCCATTCACCTGCGTATCGACAAAGCCGGGCAGAAGGACGCCGCCATCAAGCGTTTGCACCGCCATGTTATCCGGCACGTCCTGGGCGCGCAGCAACATTTCAATCCGACCGTGGCTCAGAACAAGCGCGTGCCCGTCATACCATGTTTCGCCCGCAAATATGCGAGCGCCTACCAAAGCCGTCTCGGTCATATTGTCTCGGTTACCTTTTGCAGCAGCGGCGGGCGATCCGGATCATAGCCTCGCTGCACCGATATTGCATTCACCATGGCATAAAAAGTCTGCACCATCGCGATTGGAGCGGTGACACTATCGAGTTTTTCGGGAAGCCCGAGCGACACAGCCCCATCAAATTGCCGGCCCACGACAGCTATTCGGGCCTCACGACCGAGGAACTGTTGGACAATGGACCCCATTCCCACGGCGGCCTCATCCGCCGGCGGAAATATGAGCAGCGGAAAGCCGGACTTTACGAGCGCCATCGGTCCGTGCGCGACCTCGGCCATACTGAACGCTTCGGCGTGAATCCCGCTGGTTTCCTTGAATTTGAGCGCCGCCTCCTGCGCGATGCCGAGCGTCAGGCCACGGCCGAGGACGAACATGCTCTCGGCATGCCGCAGCATCTCGACCCCGGCACACCAGTCATCGGCCCAGGCCGCGTTCAACAGCTGGGGAAGCATTTTTACGGCTTCCCGTGCTTCACTCGCCCGGGTCCAATCACTGACGAGGTGCGCCAATGCGCATAGGGTCGCGATATAGCTTTTGGTTGCGGCAACGCTTTTCTCTGGTCCCGCATGGAGCGGCACGACGATTTCTGCGAGGTCGGCCAACGGCGATTCGATATCGTTCACAAAAGCGATGACCAGCGCCCCGGCTTTGCGCGCCGCCTCTGCCGACAAAAGGAGGTCAGGACTTTTGCCGGATTGCGATATGAGGATGAACGGCTGATTTTTCATATGAAGCAGCGGGGCACCATAAATAGAACTGATCGACGGCGCCTGCGACACCACGGGAATCCGAAGCCGCGTTTCGATCAGATATTTGGCGTAGGTCGCCGCATGATCGGAACTTCCGCGCGCGCAAGTGAAAATGATCTGCGGGTCGAGCATGCGCAGCCTTTGAGCAAGGTCGCCGATCATCTCCGCGTTCAAGGTATATTGCAGGGCCGCGACGTCGCTGGCTTGCGACGCCTCGCGGTACATCAATGTCCGTTTCGGGTTTTTCATATAATACCTATATAATACCAATTTACGTGCGAGCGCAAGGGTGCTATCGGGTTCAGGGAGACTATATGGATAGCCTTGTAAACTCACTTGCTGACCGGTTCGGTTCACGGCTTATCACGGCGCCCTCGGCGCGAGCGCAATATGCCCAGAGCGAAGGTCATCACGCCCATCAGACACCGTCATTGGTCGTTCAGCCCGCAACGGTCGAAGAGGTCCAGCTGCTCGTGCAAAGGGCCGCAGAAGACCATTGGTCGATCGTCGCCTATGGCGCAGGAACGTCGCTGGAGGGCAATGCGGCGACAACCCATGCCGACAGTCTTTGCATCGATTTCAGCCGAATGAACCGCATCATAGAGGTCAGTGCAGCCGATCTTTTGTGCGTCGTCGAGCCCGGCGTAACGCGCGAACAGCTGAACGAAGATATCAGGGCCACCGGCCTGTTTTTCCCCGTCGATCCGGGTGCCAATGCCTCGCTCGGCGGCATGATCTCGACGCGCGCATCGGGGACGACCACCGTCCGCTACGGCAGCATGCGCGAGAATATTCTCGGACTGAAGATGGTGACAGCCGATGGCAGCCTCGTTCTGACGGGAACGCGTGCGCGAAAGTCCGCCTCGGGATATGACCTCACGCACCTGTTCACCGGTTCCGAGGGGACGCTCGGTCTGATTGTCGAGGCCAGCTTGCGGCTGCATGGCCAACCAGACAAAATCCTTGCAGCAACATGGGACTTCGGCAGTGTCGAGGGGGCCGTCGACACTGTCATCGCGACCATCCAGTCGGGCGTGCCGATTGCCCGGATGGAGTTGCTCGACGAGGCCGCCATCCGGGCCTGCAACCGGCAAAGCGCTTTGAGGTTGCCGGAAAAGCCGATGCTGTTTCTTGAATTTCATGGATCGGAGGCCAGCGTGGCCGATCAATTGTCGCTCGTTCGGCTGTTCGGCGAGGGGAATGGCGGCGGCCAGCTTCAGTTTGCGACGGCGACCGAAGACCGGAATACGCTATGGAAGGCGCGTCACCAGGCGCTGTGGGCTGCCAAAAATATGGTACCCGGGGCCGTCGCCTGGATCACCGATGTCTGCGTGCCGATCAGCCAGCTGAGCGATGCAATCATCCGAGCCAAAACCGCAATCGAAGCATCGGGCCTCTTTGCACCGATCCTTGGCCATGTCGGCGACGGCAATTTCCACATTTTCTTCATATTGCGAACCGACGATACCGCCAGCTGGGACAAGGCCCGCATCATCAATGAAGCCGTAATCGATCAGGCGCTTTCGGTAGGCGGCACATGCACGGGTGAACATGGCATCGGGCTGGGTAAGCGGCTGGCGATGCAGCGCGAACATGGCGCCGACAGCGTTGCGACGATGCGGCGGATCAAGGATGCGCTGGACCCGACAGGCCTGTTCAACCCTGGCAAGATATTTCTAGACAGGCTCTAAACCTTGAGCACCCATCCGCGCCGTCTGAGCAGCGGAAGAATGGCGCAGGAAATCGCCGCGGCCAGAATGGCGTAGAGCAGGGATGTGACTGGCCCCGGCAATCCGGTGCAGGCGATACCCTGATATGTCACCGCCCATATCGTCGCGCCGCTCGGCAGCTCGCGGACGATGATAGCGATCAGCAACATATGAATGACATAGAGCGTAAGCGCAGCTTGGCCGAGACTTGCGGTCCATCGGGCGATCTTGTTCCCGCCAATGGTGGACCATATCGATTTAAGACATGCCCAGAACAGAATCCCGATGCCGCAAGTGATCAGCGCAAAACTGGCGGTCCAAAGATTTTTGTTCAGCGGCAACACAGGTGTCAGCGTCAGTCCTGCGGCCAGCAGGAGAAAACCCGCCAGCGCAAGGCGCGCGTTGGAAACCGTATGGTGCTTGATCCAGCGCATCACAGCAACGCCGATCAAACCATTGGCCGCCGCGCTCAACGTCGATAACACGCCTTCGGGATCCCAGCTTTGCCTTAGCACCCGGCCCGGGATAAGGTTTTGATCGAGCCACCCGCTGACCCCCTCGCCGGGTTCCATGCCCGGCGGCGCTCCTGCTGGCGTTCCGACCTTCAGCAGCATCCACGAGTGAAATAAGAGCAGCAGTCCGGCGATCAGCATGGGCAGCACGGCGCTGCGCCTGACGACGATGACCGCGGCGCAGATCAGATAGACAATCGCGATACGTTGCAACACGCCCGTCCACCGGATCAATTCAGGATCGAGTGTCGGCCTGATGAGCCAGCTCAATAGGACGCCGATAACGAAAAGCAGAAACGCGCGCCGCCCAACCGCTGTCCAGCTAAACACATGGCCTGGCCTGTCGAGCGCCAGCGGCGCCGACAGCCCGACGATCAACAGGAATATCGGAAATACCAGATCGGCAAATGTCAGACCGTTCCATTCAGCGTGCCGGAGCGTCGCATATGCGGCCTCTCCATCCCCCTGTACGTTCACCAAGATCATCAGGAGCACGTCGATGCCGCGAAAGCTGTCGAGCGATGGATCGCGATCGGTGGCAGACGTCCTCACAATACCACAAACGGCCCGCGCAGTTCGCTCACAAATTCATAGCGTTCGCCGCGATAGGCAGAACGGGTGAGTTCTACCGGTCGTCCGTCTGCCCGGCGGGTAAGCCGCTCGATCCGGAGGATTTCGGTATTTTCCGGGATGGACAACAGGCTGGCTTCGGTTGATCCCGCCAGCGCCGCGCGAATTTTCTGCTGGCCGGTCACCGGCCGGTTGCCGCGCTGGTCGAGCGCCTGGTAAAGCGAATTTCCCAAATGCGTGATGTCGGGTAGCATGTCGGCGGGAACAACCGCATTCTCGATGGCCAACGGCTCGCCGTTCGCCATCCGAACGCGGCTCAGCCGCGCCACTTCGACGCCTTTCGGCAACTCCAGAATTCGCGCTTCCTCTTCGGTCGCCAAACCGACCACTTTCATGATCCAGATCGTGTCCGTCGCCTCTCCGCGGGCCTCGGCATCTTCGCTGAAACTGCTCAGAAACGAGCCTGGAGCCTGAATGCGCGGCGTCACGTAGGTTCCGGATCCCTGACGCCTCGACAGCAAACCTTCTTCGATCAGCAGTTCGATCGCCTTGCGCACGGTGACGCGCGACGCGCCCATGATCTTGCAAAGATCGCGCTCGGAGGGAAGGGCTTCGCCTGCGCTGATCGCGCCATCCTCGATCTGCTGCCGCAAGCGATGGGCAAGTTTGATATAAATCGGCGAATTGCTGTGCTCGCTGCTAGGGGCCGAGACCGAATTCACGACGCGTTTCCGTCCATCGCTTCGATCGCATCGCGCAATATGCCGCCATGGTAGTGCAACAGCGCGGCTGCTTCGGCCGGGTTTTTCCCCAAGGCGATCAGCACCGCCGTCTTGATATCATTGTCGGCCAGATGCACGGCGTTGACCGCAACAGCCTCGCTGCAATTGCTCAAGGCTCTGACAATGCCGAAAGCCCTGTTCAAAAGCTTTTCATTCGAGATGACCATGTCCACCATCAACCCGCGATACACGCGGCCAAGCCGCAACATAATCGCAGTGGATAGAAGATTGAGGATCGCCTTTTGCGCGGTTCCTGCCTTCATTCGTGTCGATCCGGCGATGGCTTCGCTACCGGTCGCAGCCAATAAACCATGCTGCGCTGCGTGAAGCAGCCCGGTTTCGGCGTTGTTAGCGATGGCAATCGTCAATGCACCGGCTTCCCTGGCTGCGGTCAACGCCGCAATAGTAAAGGGGGTTCTGCCACTGGCCGCGACGCCTATCACCACATCGTCGGCGTTGATACCCGATTCCCTGATCCTGGATCTGGCCTCGTCGGCGTCGTCTTCTGCGCCTTCAGCACTGTTCACCAGCGCGTCGATCCCGCCGGCCATCAAATATAGCAGGCGCTCAGCGGGCCATCCGAAGGTTGGCCCGAGCTCGACGCCGTCCTGAACCGCAACCCGTCCCGACGTTCCGGCGCCGACATAGACAAGCCTGCCGCCCTTCTGCAGCCGCCCGGCGGCCGCCTCTGCGGCAGCGGCGATCTGCTGGGTCTGGCTCTTTAACGAAGCGACGGCAGACATCTGGCCCTCGAGCATCGCTTCGACGGCTTCTATGGTCGGCCAGCTGTCGATGTCGGCAAATCGCGGGTTAAGGCTTTCTGTATTAGGCATCTGCAATACTCGGTGTGACGGACTTCGATTGAGAGCCGATCAGGCACACGACCGTCGCAACGGCCGTCCCGACGCATAGCTGCCACGGGAATGCTATAGTTTTCATCGCGACGGGCAGGCCCAGCGTATCGACCACATAGCCCTGGAAAGCGACGATGGTAAGAAAGCCCGCAATCAACGCAGCGATGACAGAGGTCGACGATCCGCGATTCGTGAATAATGCCGTAAAATAGACCCCGAGCAATCCTGAATATGCGAACGCCATGACGCCGAGTACGAATTCCAACAGCGGCAGGCTGCTGTAGCGTTGCCAATAATAGCACAGAATCGACATCGCGAAGAGCGCCAGCCCCAGCAACACGGTGGTCACGCGTCCCGCCAGAATGAAGTGCTTTTCACTGGCAGCGCCGCGCTGCTCTTTCCACGGCCGGTAGAAATCGTTGATCAGCACGGCCGCCATCGAGATCAATCCCGAATTTATCGCCGCTGCCGCAATGACGCCCACGGTCACCAGACCCCGGAGCCCCGGCGGGATCTCGCTGAGTATGAAATGCATGAAGACCGTGATCTTCTCGCCCTGAAACGTCTGCACCACCTCATTCCCATCGGAGCCCATCAAATCGGGTCGCTCGTAAAATATGTGCAGCAGCGAGCCGATGACCAAAAACAACAGGATGACCGGGATGGACGCCCAGACCGACGCATAAAGCGCGCGGCTGCCATGTTTGGCGTTGTCGCAAGCGAGCAGGCGCTGCGTGGTATCCTGGTCGAGGCCCGAATTGCCGATATTCAGAAGCACGAGCCCGGTCACAGCGGCAAAAATCGAGAAAGGTGCCGTCAAGTTGAACGACCAGTCAATGATCTGCGTTTTGTCTCCCGACGGCGACATGGTCAGACTATCGACTATTTCCGGTAGCGGGACCGGTATTTTGACCAGCAGAAAGACCAGCACCATGATGGCCGCTCCGACATACAGGACCACCTGCACCAGATCGCTCCATATCACGGAATTCAGGCCACCCATGAAGGTAAAGGCGAGGCCGAATATGAGCAGTGTGAACGACGCGATCACGATATGCTGTGGCTCGACATCGAGAAACATGATCATCGAGACGGCAATGGCCGCCAGATAAAGCCTGGCCCCGCTCGCGAAAATACGTCCCACCAAATACATGGCGCCCGCCGCCCTGCGGGCCGTCACATCGAAACGCTGCTCGAGCAATTCATAAACGGTTGTGGCGCCGATCGCATAAAATTTGGGAATGAGCACCTTGGCAACGAACCAAGCGGCCAACAAAGCGCCGATTGTGCTGGTGAGATAGGTGTAGTTGCCTCGAAAACTGTTGTCAGGCACGCCGAGAAAAGTGGCGGCCGACTGGACGGTCGACAATACCGACACCGCCACCAGCCAGGTCGGCGCGTGATGGCTGGCCAGGAAATAATCGTCGGCATTCTGCATGTTGCGCTGGGTGGAAAAATAACCGGCGGCCGCAAGTATGCCAACGTAACCCGCCAATATGCTCCAATCCAGCGCGGTGAACTGCAGTGGCGTCATTCGCCAAATCTCCCCATTCTCGGCAGCCTAAATGTCCGCAAGGCGAATGTCATGATGAATGAAGGTTTCGGCGGCGGAGGAACGAACCGATCATTCGCTCCTCCGCCAACAGCTTATCTGCGGATGGTCAGCGAAAAGCCGAAGGTCCTGCCAAGCACGTCATATGTGTCGGGGAATGTGTTGAATGCACCCGGATTGACCGCAATGGGTGGTTTCTTGGCAAAAATATTGTCGATACCGAATGTGAGCGAAAGACCTTCGATGGGCGGGCGAATCGCGATGTTCAGATCGAAATAATCGAACGCATCAATCCTGCCCACGCTGCCCGCCGTGCTGTCTTTGACCGATCCGATTCGCTTCCAGCCGAATTGCACGGTCAGCGGCTCGCTGTCCCAGGTGAAGGTCGCCCGGTGACGGTAATCGGGTACCACCAGAGTTACGAGATCGGACGAGCACGGCGCGCCATAACGGGCTTTGCAATCGACCGGCGTGAGCACCGCGTTACGCTGGATCGTGTAGTCGGTCACGAAGCTGCCCTGATAGCCAAGGCTCCATGTGTCGCCCGGCAAGCCGAACGGGACATCGAAGTCGTATTTGAAATCGACATCGATACCTTCCTGCCTGATCGAGGCGAGATTTCTATCGTCGACGAAAGCGTCCTTGATGAAACCTGTCACCGGATCGCGCGTGACCGCGGCGCATAACGGGTTGTCGGCGCGGGGATCTGTAACATAACAACTTGTGATTGCATCGATCGGTTGGATCTGGCCGACGGCATCGCGGATACTGATCTTGTACCAATCGACCGAAAGGCCGAGGCCGGGGATGAAACTTGGCGTGAATATTCCCCCCACGGTATAGGTTTTGCCCTGCTCCGCCGCGATATTCGCATTGCCGCCAAAGAAATATCCGCCTGTAAGATTGGCCGGATTGTTCGCGTCATAGGCCGCGCGATATCCTTGCGCGGTACATTGGGTGACGGTCGCGGCATTCGTCGCGCCGACGCATGGATCGCCCGCATAACGCGGAAACAACCGGGGAACCGTCCGCAGATTTGCGAAGGGAATCGAAAATACCGGGTTGGCAAACTCACCGATATTGGCATCGCGGATGACCGTTTGGCGGGTTGCACGCAAGCGCAGATCATCGCTTACCGTCCAGTTGATGCCTAGCTTGTTGGTGTCATAGCTGCGATCAGGACCGACTGATTTTGCATACCAGGATTTCCGATAGGCACCTTCGACGTTCAGCTGCTGGATCAGCGGAACGTTGGAGAGCAGCGGTACGACCAGCTCACCGAACAGCTCGTTGACTTTGACGAACGGCGGGATCGGCGGAGCGGATTCAGCGCCCTGATTGAACGATGTCCCCAGATCGGTACCATAAGCAAAGCGCCCGGTTTCTTTGCGGAACTCATAGCCGACCGTAAATCCGACCGGCCCCGCCCAACCGCTGAAAAAATCGCTCGTATCGCCTGCAATATAGGCCGAAGCCACCTGCTGGGTGCGCTTGCGGTCGCCAAAGTCGAAATCCTGCAGCACACTGGTGAAATCGCCGCCCGGGCCGAAAATATCGGTCGTGTTCACCAGGCCCGCGAAACTCGCCTTCAGGCCGTCCCCTTTGACCGTAATCGACTCCTTGGATCTGCCATATTGATAATAGGCATCCCAGCTGATGGCAGGCGTAATTTCGCCGCGCAAACCGATCTGGGCCTGGATATTGTCCCGCTCGTTCTCGGCAACGGTCGGCCCCAGCTCGCCAAGCGAACGGCGGACATTGACGTTGGCAAAGCCGTTCACGAACGTCAGTTGCGCACGCGCTTGCGGATCGAGGAAGGGATTGGTCTCGGAAATCTGGACATTTACACCCGCAGTGCCGGTCGTCGGAGGGTTCTGCCCCGACCGCGTGCCGCCTTGCGTTTCAACTTTGGAATACATGATCCGGCCGTAGGTTTCGACACCGTCAAACAGCTCATATTTGAAGAACGCATCGGCGTTGAAACGGCGGAGCGGCTGCGCAAGCAGAAACAGCGGCGTATAGTCCGTGGATTGTGGTGTCAGCGTGAAAGCGCCATTCGCATCATAAGAAAACGTACGCCCGCTCGCGACATCGGTAAAATTGCCACCGATCGGCAACGTCGCTGAGCCGTTCCTTGCGAAACGGCGGTTGCCAGCGAGCAGCGGATCGCGATCGGTATATTCCACATAACCGACGATGCTGCCCCGATCCCCCAGCTTCATGCCGCCCATCAAATGGCCGCTCTTCTGCGATCCGCCACCGGCGACGGCGCGGTAGTTGATATTTGCTTGCAGCCCTTCGAAATCGTCGTTGATGATGAAATTGACCACGCCGGCGACCGCATCGGCGCCGTACACCGCGGCTGCACCGCCCGTCAAAACATCGACGCGCTTCAGAAGCGGTGCCGGTATGGAATTGACATCGACGGCGTTGCGAAAACTGAACGGCAGGGCACGTGTCCCGTTGATCAGAACCAGCGTTCGATTTTGCCCGAGATTACGCAAATCGAGGGTCTGCGCACCAAAGGCATCGCTGCCGACCGATGTCGAGTTTACACCCCCGGCAAGTTGCGGGATCTTTACCGAAATGTCTTCGATGGTGACAGCGCGCTGCAATTGGATCTGTTCACCCTCCAGCGTACTGATCGGGCTTGTGGAAGAGAGGCCCGCGCTTTTGATCCGGGATCCGGTAACGATGATCGCAGTGTCATCCTCTGCCACGACTGGTGCATCCTGCGCCAAAGCACTAGCGGATGTGGCGGCGGCAACCAGCCCAAGGACCGCGCAGCTGCCATAGCGTATTTTCGAACTTGTCCCTCTCATGCCCAAACCCCTTCCCATTACGGCTCTCGATCGAGTTGGCCACTTGTAATGCACTTGAAGGAAACCTGCAATACCATTTTAATACCAATATTGGCCGGTAGCGGCTTCTCGGCGCCGGCAACAGGGGCCGAAACATCGACATCTCGTAGCGCATAGCCTCCTCAAGGCAGGCAAAGTCGCCTCAAGTCTCAATCGCGCAATTGGTACTGACCCGAGGCCAGCACCAATTGATCAAAATAGAAAGTTGGGGATTTCGGCCAAGTGTATGCGGAGGGCTTGATTTTCTGACACCGATCGCTGCCGCTGGGGCGGGACGCCAGTCGCTCCGGCCGTTGAACAGGATAGTGGCGCCATGGGGTCGTGGGCCAGCCAGCGGTTCGTAGGAGATGAATCTCGCGTCGCTAGGCCAGAATCAGCACTGTATTGCGCCGATTTCTGCGAGCCAATTCTCGACAAGTGGCGGCCACGCTGCAACGATCGGGTGCTCCGATTTCCGCAAACCGAAGGCATGTCCACCCTTGGCGAATAGGTGGACTTCCGTTGGCACGCCTGCGCCGTCCAGAGCACGGGCATAGAGCGTGCTATTGCAGATATCGTCGACCGGATCGTCCCAAGCTGGGAGAAGGAAGGTCGGCGGCGTATTCTTCGTTACCCGTATCCCGGGATCTAGCGTGGCGTCCGAGCGACACAGATGACCGGGATAAAATGCAATGGCGAAGTCGGGACGGCTGCTTATGTTGTCGATCGCATCGATAGGTTTGTAGACCGGTTGGAAAATATTGCTGGTTTGCGCGACAAGATAGCCGCCCGCCGAGAAGCCCATAACACCAATTCTTTTCGGATCGATAGCTAACTCTTTTGCCTTGGTCCGTACCAGCCGGATCGTCCTTTGGGCGTCCTGAAGCGCGCGGAGAACCCTAGATGTTTGGTCCCAGCATGGGATGGTGTAAATTTGTCACCATCGCAGCGGAGGAACCTGTGGGACAGATTCTACACGGGAGCGCCAAGACCACGCACGCCATTCGAGGCGAGCTACAGCGATCGCAAGCTTCGGTCGCGAGCCTCGCCAAGAAGTAGGGTGCGGATTCCGACGATCCCGCGCAGGGATACCGACATGATCACGCGCATCGTTCCGATCTGATCCCGCGCGGGATTCCGATCTGATGCCGCGCACGGCTCAGAGCCGTCATCG
>NZ_SCOT01000038.1 GCF_005502465.1 Sphingopyxis sp. L1A2A | reverse complement strand
TTTATTGTCTGCTTGATCTTTATGCATTGTTATCTCTCCTATGTTTTAGTTATGTACACACGGTCCGCGTGGTACTATGCTAAAGGCAGCGTCTGCAGCGTATGCAGTTGTTAAGGGAAAGGCTGGGGGCGGTATTGGGGCGCGGGGTGTCTCGACTGCGCTCGACACGAACGGATCAAAGGGGGTTGGCACGAACGGAATTGAAGGTGGAGCTGCGGGGGCGATCGCCGAGGCTTCGACGACGACGGTGCGGACGGTGATCCATGGTCCCTCGACCGCCCCGACGGGCTCGGGACAGGCTTCACTCGGGACGAATGGCGGTGGTGATCGGGGCGCTGGGCAGGATGCGGCGGCGGCGCTGATCGAGGGGTTTGAGGGGACGGCGCTCGACGCGCAGGCGGAGGCCGAGATCGGCGCGGCGCTGCTGGCGCTGGCGGCGCGGCAGCGCGCGATGGAGGCGGCGGTCGCGGAGAATGATCCGGGCGCGATCGCGATGCAGGTCGATGATCCCGCGGTGCCGCTGGTGCGGCTGGGCGAGCGCGATTCGCCCTATTACGGGCCGTTGCAAATGCACCCGGGACTGGGCGATGCCGACGTCGATGATGATGCGGCGGCGCGCATCGGCGGCGAGGCCGGCTGGGTGGCGGCGGGGGCGGACATCCCCGAGGCGTATCGCGAATGGATCGCGGCGGCGGAGGCGGCGTGATCCTCCCTGTGCCGCAGGCATGGGGAGGTGGCCGTGCGGAGCACGGACGGAGGGGCGTTGGCGCGGGCGTCGCGGCCCCTCCGTCAGCCCTGCGGGCTGCCACCTCCCCATGGCTTCGCCACAGGGAGGATTGTCGGACGGGCGCACCGATATGGTCTAAGCCGCCACCGGGCGTGCGGGCCGCGCCGATAAAGGCTAATGCGCGTTTACCGTCTTTTCATGTCGGCCCCATATGGCGGGGGTGAAGGGACCAAGTTTAGAGAGGCGTGTGATGCCTATCGGTCCCGAAATGCGACGGTTGCGCGCCGAACATGCGGCGCTGTCGACGCTGTCGCAGCTTTTGCTGGATATGGTCCGCAACGCCGAGCCGCCGCGGCCGACCGAGCTCGCGTCGGTGCGCGGGATGCTGCGCGACACGCTGTTGCGCCACCTGAAATGCGAGGACTGGGTTCTCTATCCGCGGCTGAAGGCGAGCGGCAATCCGCGGGTGGTCGCGATGACGGGCGAATTCGTCCGCGAGATGGGGCATATCGCGCAGGATTTTGCGACGTATGACGCGAGCTGGACCGCCGAGCGGATCGCCGCCGCCTGGCCGGGTTTCCGCGATGCGACCGAGGTCGTGCTCCATGTGCTCGGGATGCGGATCGAGCGCGAAAATTGCGATCTGTATCCCGCCGCCGAGCAGCTGGATTTCCGGTGACGCCAATCCTTCTTCATATCGTCATCGCCGCGTCATGCCTTCGCCGCGGTGCAGCAATATCGCCTCCCTAAAGCCCCCGCGACCACCGCGCCATTCTGGCCGCGGGACAAGGGGGATTTACCGATGACCAAGCAGTTCAGGAACCGCCTGCGGGCTGGGGCCGCATTTATCGCCGCGCTGGCCGCGACGCCGGTGTTTGCCGCGGAAACCGCGACCGACGCCGCCGCCGATGGGGGCGATGTCGAAGAGATCGTCGTGCTCGGCCAAGGGCAGGCGCGGCAGGTGCAAGAAATCGCCGCCGCCGACATCGCGCTCGAAGTGGCGGGGATCAGCCCGCTGAAAGCCATCGACAAGCTGCCGGGGGTGAATTTTCAGTCGGCCGATCCGTTCGGCGCCTATGAATGGTCGTCGCGCATTTCGATCCGCGGTTTCGCGCAGCAGCAGCTCGGCTTTACCCTCGACGGCGTGCCGCTCGGCGACATGAGCTATGGCAATCACAACGGCCTGCACATCAGCCGCGCGATCATCAGCGAGAATGTCGGCCGGGTCGAAGTCGCGCAGGGCGCCGGTTCGCTGGCGGCGGCATCGACGAGCAACCTTGGCGGCACGATCGAATTTTTCGCGCGTGAACCGGCCGAGACGTTCGCGGTCGAAGCGTCGGGCACCTATGGCAGCGGAGACACCAAGCGCGTCTTTGTTCGGCTCGACAGCGGCGCGATCGGCGCGAACGGCCCCCGCCTCTCGCTCAGCTATGCGTGGCAGGATGCCGACAAATGGAAGGGCGACGGCGTCCAGCGCCAGCATCAGGTCAACGCGCGCATCGTCCAGCCGGTTGGCGACGGTCAGTTTTTCGGCTTCGTCAATTATTCGGACCGCGCCGAGAATGACTATCAGGATCTGAGCGCCGGGATGATCAACCGGCTCGGCTACCAGTGGGACAATTTTGCCAAGGATTGGGACACCGCGGTCCGCGTCGCCAAAGTCTATCAGAATCAGGTCGCGCGCGCCGCGTTCAACACCGGCGTCGCCAATGGCTCGCTGCCGCTGGGCGCGGTGTTCACGGCGCCCTATGCCGGGGTTGGCGAGGCGTTTCCGGCGCCGGTCGCCACCGTCGACGACGCTTATTATGACGCCTCAGGCCTCCGCAAGGACTGGCTCGCGGGGGTTGGCGTGGAGGCGCCGCTGAACGAATATTGGACGCTGAACGCGATGGGTTATTACCATGGCAACAAGGGCCGCGGGCTGTGGTTCACCCCCTATGTCGTCACCCCCGGCGGCGCCCCGATCACCATCCGCACCACCGAATATGACATCGAACGCTATGGTATCGTCGCCAGCAGCCTGTTCACGCTGGGCGACAACCAGATCGAGCTCGGCATGTGGTATGAGGATAATGACTTCAATCAGGCGCGGCGTTTCTATGGTCTGGCCGACACCGCCGGGGCGCCGAGCCGTGGCAGCCTGACATTCCCGAAGGACCCGCTGGCGACCCAGTGGAATTTCGATTTCAACACCCAGACGCTGCAATATCATGTGCAGGACACGCTCGACCTGGGGCAGGTCCAGATCAACGCCGGGTGGAAAGGGCTGCGCGTCACCAACCGGGCGACCCCGATCGTCCGCGGTAATCTGGCGGCGGGGCGCACCGAGGCGAAGGACTGGTTCCTGCCGCAGGCGGGCCTGCTGTACCGCCTGAACGACGATAACGAGGTTTTCGCCAGCTACACCCAGAATATGCGCGCGTTTGAAAGCTCGGCGACCGGCGGGCCGTTCGCGACGACGCAGGCGGGGTTCGACGCGCTCGACCTGAAACCCGAAACGTCGACCACCTATGAGTTGGGCTTCCGCACCAAGTCGTCGCGCTTCCAAGGCGTGATTGCAGGCTATTATGTCGACTTCAAGGATCGCATCATCGCCTTTGCCAATGGTTCGGGGATTCAGGGCAATCCGGCGATCCTGCAGAATGTCGGCGATGTGCGCTCGTGGGGCGTCGAGGCGGCGGGGACGTTCCGGGTCACCCCCGATTTGTCGCTCTTCGCCTCTTACGCTTACAACGACTCCGAATATCAGGACGATGTCGTCAACGCTGCCGGCACGACCGTTGCGGCGACCGCGGGCAAGACCGTGGTCAATTCGCCGCGCCATCTGGCCAAGGGCGAGATCACGTGGGACACGGGCAGCTTCTTTGCCCGCGTCGGCGCCAATTACACCTCGAAACGCTATTATTCGTTCGAGAATGACGCCGAGGTCGGCGGCTTCGTGATCGTCGATGCCAGCATCGGATACCGGCTGAACGAGCGGATTTCGGTGCAGGTCAATGCGACGAACCTGTTCGACAAGGAATATGTGTCGACGATCGGGACCAACGGCTTCGCCAACCGCGGCGACAACCAGACCCTGCTCGCGGGCGCGCCGCAGCAGTTCTTTGTGACGCTGAAAGCGGGGTTCTGAAACCCGCTCGGCCAATCGCCTTTCCGTTGACGATGATGGCGCGGTCCCGCTAGGGCCGCGCCATCATTTCATGGGAATATAGTTATGACCGATACGCCCCCCGACCATATGTCGACCAACCCGCGCTCGCCCCATTTCGACATGGAGGTGCTGCAGCGCGGCATCGGCATCCGCTTCAAAGGCAAGGAGCGCACCGACGTCGAGGAATATTCGATTTCCGAAGGCTGGATTCGCGTCGCCGCGGGCAAGTCGAAGGACCGTTTTGGCCAGCCGATGACGATCAAGCTTTCGGGTGAGGTCGAGGCGTGGTTTGAGGATGCGGCCGCCGCCAGTGAGGGCGAAGCGGCCAAGGATGCGGGCGAAGCCTGACTTTCATTCGTCATTGCGAGCGCAGCGAAGCAATCCAGAGCTAGCGTAAACCGCTCGGGATTGCTTCGCTGCGCTCGCAATGACGCCGTTTTTTTTAGAAAGTTGTTCGAGCCTTACTGGCCGAGCGACGCAACCACGACTTCCAGACCGTTGCCGGGCTTCCAGTCGTTCTGTGCCCACACCGGCGCCTTGAAGCTGGGTGCCTTGTTGGGGGTGCCGCCGGCATAGATGAAACCCTGCACGGGGTTAGCGCGGAGGCCAAGGTCGCCGATCGGGGCGTACCACACGCGGACCATGCTCCAGTCACCGGCATCGCTGACATCGACGACGCGGACATTGCGCTCGATCTGGCCGCGGCGGCCGTTGATCGGCGACCAATTGGCGTGGTCGACGCGGATTTCGCGGTCGCTGATGATCTTTTTGACCACCGCAACATGGCCGAGCGGCATGCCGCGGGTGCCGGCGAACGCCATCACCGCGCCTTCGCGCGGTTCGTCGCCGCGGGCATAGTCATCGGCGGCTTGCGCCCACCAGGTCTTGGCATTGCCGCGAATTTCGACACCCGATTCGGCGCGGGCAAAGGGGACGCATTGCAGATAATCGCGCGCCGCGGCGGGGGTGCTGACGAGCAGGCCGGCGAGCGTCATGACGGACGCGATGGCGGCAGCCAGAAAGTTACGATGCGGCATGAAATGCGACCCCCAATGCTTGTGTTCAAGCGTTGCAGCGTCTTTGCCATGCTTTGCCTGCGCCACCACCCATCGCGCGACGAGTCGCGCCGGGGGTGCGGTGAGCGGCGGAACCTTTTGTTAAGCCCGTCAATTCGTCGCGCGAAGGGTTCGACTGGTCGCCAACACCGGCTCCTCCCCCTTGATGGGGGAGGCAGCGAGCCCCGGATCAAGTCCGGGGCGCAGCGGAGGGGGTGCGGCCTCGGTCCGAGATGACAGCGCGAGGACGCACCGTCACCCCCATCCAACTTCGCCTAATCGCTGCGCGATAAGGCTGCGTATCCTTCCCCCATCAAGGGGGAAGGGGGTGGGGTCAGGCGGCGGCGCTGGTCGCGGATTCGGTGGGGCGGAACAGCGCCAGCACGTCGGTCGCCGGCATCGGGCGGCCGTAATAATAGCCCTGGATGTTGCTGCATCCCATCGCGCGGATCGTTTCGACCTCGAGCTCGGTTTCGGCGCCCTCGGCGGTCGTCGACATGCCCAGGCTGTCGGCGAGCGCGACGACGGCGCGGATGATCGCGATCGATTCGATGCTGCCCTTCGCGGCGCCGACGACGAAGCTGCGATCGACCTTGATCGTCGAAAATTGCGTCTTGCGCAGATAGCCGAGCGAGGAATAGCCGGTGCCGAAATCGTCGAGCGACAGCCGGATGCCCAGCCCGATCAACTGGTCGAGCAGCTGCGCCGCGCCGCCGCCGTCGCGCAGGAACACGCTTTCGGTGACCTCGATCTCGAGCCGCTGCGGGGGCAGCCCGCTCTGCGCCAGCGCCGAAACGACGACCGAGGCAAAGCTGGGGTCGGTCAGCTGGTCGGCCGACACGTTGACGGCGATCTTCAGATTCGATGGCCATTTCATCGCTTCGTGGCACGCGGTGCGCAGCACCCATTCGCCGATCGGCGAGATCAGCCGGGCGTCTTCGGCCAGCGGGATGAACCGCCCCGGCGAGACATGGCCCAGCTTCTGGTTGTTCCACCGGATCAGCGCTTCAAAGCCGTTCAACGTGCCGTCGGCGGCGATCACCACCGGCTGGTAATAAAGTTCAAATTCGCGGCGTTCGAGCGCGCCGCGCAATTCCTGTTCCATCACCCGCCGCTCTTCGGCCTGCGCGTGCAGCGAAGCGACATAGCCCGCAACGACATTGCCGCCCTTGTCCTTGGATTTGTAGAGCGCCAGATCGGCGTTGCGGGTCAGCGTTTCGACCGTCGCGCCATCCTGCGGTCCGATCGCAAAACCGATGCTGGCGCCGACGAACAATTGGTGATTGTCGACGACATAAGGCCGGCTGATCGTGGTGATCAGGCGCTGCGCCAGCTCTTCGGCGGCGTCGGCCGACGGCACATTGTGCAGCACCACGGCAAATTCGTCGCCGCCGAGCCGGCCGCAGGTCATCCCGCGCTCCATCAGCCCTTTCAGCCGCGCCGCGACCTGCGCCAGCAGCTTGTCGCCGACCGGGTGACCGAGCGTATCATTGACCGCCTTGAACCGGTCGAGGTCGATGATCAACAGGGCGCAGCGCGCCTTGGCGTCGAGCGCATGCGCCATCGCGCGCGCCAGGTCTTCGTTGAGGCTGAGGCGATTGGGCAGGCCGGTCAGATTGTCAAAGCGCGCCATCTTGGCGATCTGTTCGGCGGTGGCGCGCTGTTCGGTGACGTCCGAACCGACACCGCGGAAACCGAGGAACTTGCCCGCCTCGTCGAGGCGGGGCGAGGCCGACAATTCCCACCAGCGCGGCGCGCCGCCGATCGTGACCGGCACGATCAGGTTTGAAAAACTCTCGCGCCGCTTCATCCGTTCGGCCATTTCGTGGAGGCTTTTCGGAAACAGCCCGGTGTCCCAGGCATCGCCCGACAGCGCTTGCAAGAGCGGCACACCCTCGAGCGTCTCGGCGGTCGCACCCAGCGCATAGGCAAGGCGCGGCGAAACATGGACCAGACGGCGGCTGTTGTCGGTCTGCCACAGCCAGTCGGCCGAGGTTTCTTCAAATTCGCGCAACAGCAGGCTGACCGTTTCGGTCTTTTCGTGCAGCGTTTCTTCGGCGCGGCGATAGCGGATGTAGCTTTGGCCAAAGCGAACGCAGAAGCTGCACAGCAGCAGGCCGGCGACCAACGCGACCGCGGCGAGTTGCGGCGCCCCGGCGCGGACCAGCGCCGCCGCCGCCGAGAGCGTGACCGGTGCGATGAACAGGATGCACGCCATCGGCACGCTGTGCGCGACGATGGCCAGCGTCACCATCATCAGCACCGCGATCGTCCACATCGACAGGACATGGTCGAGCGGCGGCGTCAGCCCGTGCAGCCAGAAGGGTGCGCTCCAGAGCAGCGCCGAATAGAATCCGTGGCGGTTGCACAGCCGATATTCGGCGACGCCCGACAATTTGGGATCGCCCAGCGGCAGACGGCGAAACTGGTTGTACGACCACAGGCTGAAGATCAGGCTGGCGCCGAGCCAGCCGCCGGCGATCGGCAACGGTACGCTGAGGATCATGGTGAACGCGGCGACCAGCGCCATGCCGATGCCCATGAACAGGCGCAGCGCACCGCGACCGCGGAGCGGCGCAAGCTGGAGCTGGCGGAGGTTGCCGATGTCCGCAGCGCGCGGTCCCAGCCCCAACAGGGTCCGCGCAGGAATCTCTTCGGCAGCTATCTGGTCCAACAGGCTCTTCACCCGGCCTGTTTAGCGCGCGGGGGTTACCCGAAGGTAACCAGCGACCCCCTTGCCAACGCTTTTTTGTCCGGCGATGGGACAAAAAATTGTGGGCAAGGTCAGCGGGTTGGCTGGGTTCTGGCGCTAGGCGGCCATCGCAAAAGGCTGAATTTCCCCGGCCAGATATTGCGCGCGCGCTTTCGACCGGCTGAGCTTGCCCGAACTGGTCCGCGGCAGGGTGCGCGGCGGGATCAGCTCGATCAGGCAATTCATGCCGGTGATGGCGCGGACGCGGTCGCGAATCGTCTCGCGCAGCGCGATGCGTTCAGCCTCGTCGCTGGTCCGGCACTGAACGAGCACCGCAGGGGTTTCCTCACCCCCCGGCGCGGTGATCGCGAACGCCGCGATGTCGCCCGATTTGAACCCCGGCAATTGTTCGACCGCCCACTCGATGTCCTGCGGCCAGTGATTCTTGCCGTTGATGATGATCATGTCCTTGGCGCGGCCGACGATATAGATGTAACCGTCTGACAAATAACCCATATCGCCGGTGTCGAGCCAGCCGTCGACGAGGCACGCGGCGGTCGATTCGGGGTCGCGATAATAGCCGGTCATCAGCGACGGGCCGCTGCACCACACTTTGCCGACCGTCTGGTCGGGCAGCGCATTGCCGAGTTCGTCGCGGACCTCGATCACCATGTCGCGCGCGGCGCGGCCGCAGTTGACGATGGCGCGATAGCGCGTCGGGCGGCCGGCATCATTGGCGGCGCCCGACAGCTCGGTTTCCTCGACCAGTTCAACGACGATGCCTTCGCCCGGCGGCATGATGCTGACCGCCAGCGTCGCTTCGGCCAGGCCATAGCTCGGCAGGAAGGCGCTGGCGCTGAACCCGGCGTCGGCAAAGGCATCGACAAAGCTCTGCATCACGTCGGGGCGAATCATGTCGGCGCCATTGCCGGCGACGCGCCAGCGCGACAGGTCGAAGCGGTCGGCGACATGCGTCTGGCTCGACACGCGGCGCGCGCAGATGTCGTACCCAAAGGTCGGCGAATAGCTGAGCGTCGTACCGGTGTTGCGGCTGATCAGATCGAGCCAGGCGAGCGGGCGGCGCGCGAAATCTTCGGTCTTCAAATAGTCGACCGACACCTGATTGGCGACCGGCGACAACAGGCAGCCGACAAGGCCCATGTCATGGTACCAGGGCAGCCACGAGACGCAGCGGTCGCTGTCTTGCACTTCCATGCCGTGGCTGTGGGCGGCCAGATTGTTGAGCAGCGCGGCGTGGGTGACCGCAACCCCGTGCGGGAACCGCGTCGAGCCGCTGCTGTACTGCAGATAGCAGGTTTCGCCCGATTGCTGGGCCGGCAGGTCGGCCACCGGGGCCGGCTTGGCGGCAAATTCGCTCCAGTCGACCGGCAGCACAGCCTGCGATTCGGCCGCCTCGACCGCCATCGCCGCAATTTCGGGCGGGAAGAACAGCATCGTCGGGTCGCAGCTGGTGAGCTGGACGACCAGCTGGCCGACATAGCTGTCGCGACCGCCAAAGCTGGTCGGCAGCGGTAGCGGCACCGGCCACGCCCCGGCGTAGATGGTGCCAAAGAACAAGGCGGCGAATTCGGCGCCGGTTTCGGCGATCAGCGCGATGCGGTCGCCGGGCTTCACCCCCGCGGCGATTAGCCGATAGGCGGTGAGGACGGCGTCGTCCTTCAGCTCGCGATACGGATAGGGGCGCACCAGCTTGCCGCGCGGGTCATGGAAATTGAGCCCGCGACTGCCGGTCGCCGCATAGTCGAGCGCTTCGCCGACGGTGGCGAAGTCCGAAAAGCGGCGCGGCTGGGCGCACAGGGTCGGCGTCGGCTGAAGCTCGTCCGCCGGAATAGCATTTTGATCGGTCATAAGGGGTGCGACATCCCGCGAAATGGGGCGCGCGGCAACAAGCATGTCATCTTTCTGTGTCATGGTGCCCTGCGCGATCCCTAAACAGTTGGAACAAAATCGCCCGTTTTCGGGCTATCTTGCCCGATATGGCGGCGCTGATCGTTCTCAATCAGGCCCGACTGTGGCATAAACATGGCACATGCCCAAGCAGCGCGCGCCATATGACCGTTCAAAAAGGCCCCTCGGCGCGGCGCGGCTCGACGAACTGGCCTTGGCCTATGTCGCGCGATTCGCCACCAGCCGCGCCAAGCTGATGCGCTATCTGTCTCGAAAAATTCGCGAATCCGACTGGACCGACGATATCGACGCGATGGCGGCGTGCGAGGCGGTGGCCGACCGGATGGAGCGATTGCAGTTCCTGAACGACCGCCAATATGCCGTCATGCGCGCGGGGGCGATGACGCGGCGCGGGCTGGGGGCGCGGCGGGTGAAGGCGCAGCTCTATGTCGACGGTATCGCGCCTGCAGACAGCGGCGAGGCGATCGAGACCGCCGAAGGTGCGGCGCTGTCGGCGGCGCTCGGCTTTGCGCGGCGGCGGCGGTTCGGACCGTTCGGGGCGGTTGCGGTCGCCGATCCCAAGCTGCGCGAGCGGCAGGTTGCGGCGTTTCTGCGCGCCGGGCACGCGATGGCGCTGACGCGGCGTATCCTGGCGATCGCGCCGGGCGACGAAGCGGCGCTGGCGGCGCTGGACGACGAAGCGGGGCTCGATTAGGGCGGGGCGAGAGTATCGGGATAAGGATCTGCCATGCGTGCCCTGTTGACCGCCCTTGCCCTGTCGCTCGCCGTGCCGATCACGGGGTGCAGCCAGGACGCCAGCGAGGCGGAACGCGCCCAGACGATCCCGGTCACGATTGCCGCCAAGGGCCAGGCCCACCGCTTTAACGTCGAGGTTGCGCGCACCGATGCCGAGCAGGACCAGGGGCTGATGTTCCGCACCAGCCTGCCCGCCGATGGCGGCATGTTGTTCCCGTTCGCAAAGCCGCGGATCGGCAGTTTCTGGATGAAGAACACGCTGATTCCGCTCGATATGATCTTCATCCGTGCCGACGGCAGCATCGACCGGATCGCCGAAAACACCATCCCCGAATCGCTCGAACCGGTGGTCAGCGGCGGCGAGGTCAGCGCGGTGCTGGAACTTGCCGGCGGCACCGCGGCGCGGTTGAACATCGACGAGACCGCCAAGGTGACGTGGAAAGACGGGAAATAGCGTTACGGCGCACGGTTTGCGGCTTGCAGACCGCATAGCCTTGCCTGTAAACGCCTCGCCATGAGCATCCTCGGCAAGATTTTCACCTGGTGGGACGGCGCGACCGTCGGCACATTGCTGAACAGCTGGAAAACCGGCGCGCAGGTCGGCGAGGACAGCCTGGGCAACCGCTATTTCCGCGCCAAAAAGGGCGATCGCCGCTGGGTGATCTACAACGGATCGAACGACGCCAGCCGGGTGCCGCCCGAATGGCACGGCTGGCTGCACCGCACCTTCGACGAATTGCCGACTGACATGCTGCCCGCGCCGCGCGCGTGGGAACAGGCGCCGAGTGCGAACCTGACCGGCAGCACCGGCGCCTATCGCCCGGCCGGGGCGCTCGAACGCGGCGGCCAGCGCGCGGCGGCGACCGGCGATTACGAGGCCTGGCGGCCCGGCGAATAATGTCACGGCGGACGACGACCGCGCTGATCGCGCTGCTGACCGCGACCGCGCTCGCCGCGTGCGACCGGACGCCGTCGCAAGGAAATGGCAGCGCGACGGTGCCGACCGTCGCCAAATCCGAGCGCGTCCCGCAGGAAGTCGGCGGCATCGAGGGCGCGACCCCGATGGCCGAGCGCGTCGCGGTGGTCGGCCTGCTCAACAAACGCAACGGGCTGGTCCGCGAGCTGGAGATGAAGCCGGGCAATGTGGTGCGAGTCGGCCGGGCGATCGTCCGGCTGCGCGCGTGCGAGCAAACCGCGCCGTGGGAAGACCCGCCCGAAACCGGGGCGTTCGTCCAGTTGACGGTGCAGGATCAGCGCGACGACAAATGGCGACGGGTGTTTTCGGGCTGGATTTTCCGCGAGCGGCCCGACCGCAATATCATCCAGCACCCGATCTATGACGTGTTCGTCAAAAGCTGTGCGATGACATATCCCGGCGGCGAGCCGGTGGCGCCCGCCGCGACGAAATCGGGCGCGGCAGCGGCGCCCAAGGCGTCGAGCGCGCCCCAATCGCCCGCGACGAACGGCGGCGAGGGCGGTGATACGCCCGCGGCGCCTGCTCCGGCGCCCCCAGCCGCACCGTCGCCGCCCGCCAACACCGAATAGAGCCGCGCGAGATAATCGGCCTGGCGGATTTCGATCGCGCCCAGGCTGGCAAGATGCGGGGTGATGAACTGGCAGTCGAGCAATTTCCAGCCGCCCGCGATGAGCCGCGCGACGAGGTGCGCGAGCGCGACCTTCGACGCATCGCGGGCGCGGCTGACCATCGATTCGCCGAAAAAGGCGCGCCCGAGCGAGACGCCGTAAAGCCCGCCGACGAGCTCGCCGTCGTGCCAACATTCCACGCTGTGGGCATGGCCGATCTGGAACAGCCGGTCGTAGCTCGCCTTGATCACCGGGTTGATCCACGTCGTCGGCCGGTCGCCCGCGGGCTCGGCGCACAGCGCGACCATGTCGGCAAAGGCGCGGTCGGTGGTGATGCGAAAGCGGTCGGCGACGATTGTCTTTTTCAGGCTGTGCGAGAGGCGAAAGCCATCGAGCGGCAGGATCGCGCGCAGCCGCGGTTCGACCCAATGGACCGACGGGTCATCCGCCCCGTCGGCCATCGGGAAAATACCCTGCGCATAGGCACTCAGCAGCAGCGCAGGGTCGATGGATTCAAAATGCTTCAGCTTGCCGGCTTCACGAATTTCAGCGTCATGCGGTCCGATTCGCCGATTGCGACATATTTCGCGCGGTCGGCCTCGCCCTCGGTCAGCACCGGCGGCAGCGTCCACACGCCCTTGGCATAATCCTTGGTGTCTTTGGGATTGGCGTTGATTTCGCTGCGGCCGGCCAGCTCAAATCCCGCCGCCTCGGCAAAGGCGATGATCGAGCTTTCCTTCATATAGCCCGACTTTTCTTCCTTCGCGGCATCGTCGCTCTCGTTCAGCCGATGCTCGACCACCCCCAGCGTGCCGCCGGGTTTCAGCATCGCGAAAATCTGTTTGAACGCATTGGCGGTATTGTCGGCGCCGTCGAAGCGCCAGTTGTGGACGTTGCGAAAGGTCAGCACGACGTCGGCGCTGCCGTCGGGGACTTTGGGATTGGTGCCGGCATTGGGGAATTCGGCGAGTTTCATCGCGCCATAGACGTCGGCATTCTCGGTTTGCTTGGCCTTGATGCGGTTGAGCCCGCGCTCCCACGGCGCCGCGACATACAGGGTGCCGCCGCCGGCCTTGCTCAGCGGCGCCAGGATTTCGCTGTACCAGCCGCCGCCGGGCCACAGTTCGACCACCGTGTCGCCGGGCTTGACGCCAAAGAAGGCGAGCGTTTCGGCGGGGTGGCGATATTGATCGCGGGCGAGGTTGGCGGGGGTGCGGGTCGGCGCGGCGACCGCGGCGGCGATCGCGTCGCCGGGCTTGGCCGCATGGGCACCGCCACCATGGTGGTCGGCTGATACGGCGGCAGGGATGGCAATGGCTAAAGCGGCACTTGCAACAATCAATAGCGGACGCATATGGGCAACCTCTCTCTAGGGGGACGTTCCCCTGTTTGCGAAGGTGCGCGCGTCAATGCAAGGGTCGATGCTGATTGTCAGTGCCGCGGGCGCCGTGGTGGCGGTCGCCGCCGAGGTCGCCGACTATCGCCGCCGCAACCGGCGCGACGTCGATGCGGTCGGATTCATGCCGTGGCGAGGGATTGCGCTGGCGGGGGTGGCGGTCGCGATATTCGCGGCGGCCTTTGCGTTAAAGCCTTGATTTAGAAGAACTTGGCGGAGTTGGATGAGGGTTATGCCGCGGCTTTTGCGCGCCAGGTCTGAATCCCTCACCCAGCTTCGACTAGCCAGTAAGCTGGCAAGTCTGCGCAACCCTCTCCCGCAAGGGGAGAGGGATAAGGGTTACAGACAAGCCTCGAGATACGGCTGATCAAAGCCATATTGCCGCGCTTTTTCCAGCGTATAGGGGCGCAGGCCCATCGCGCGATATTCGCCAACGATCTTGCCGTCCTTGTCCTCGTCGAGATATTCGAACTTGAACAATTCCTGGGTGACGATGACGTCGCCTTCCATGCCGATCACTTCGGTGACGTTGGTGACGCGGCGCGACCCGTCGCGCAGACGCTTGATCTGGACGATCAGGTCGACCGAGTCGGCGATCTGCTTCGAGATCGCTTCCTTCGGAATCTTGATGTCGCCCATGAGAACCATGTTCTCCATACGGCCGAGGCATTCGCGCGGGCTGTTGCTGTGCAGCGTACACATCGAGCCGTCGTGGCCGGTGTTCATCGCGGCGAGCAGATCGAAACATTCGGCGCCGCGAACCTCGCCCATGATGATGCGGTCGGGGCGCATACGCAGCGCGTTCTTGACCAGATCGCCCATGTGGATCGCGCCATTGCCCTCGAGGTTGGCGGGGCGCGTTTCGAGCGGCAGCCAGTGCGGCTGCTGCAGGCGGAGTTCGGCGGCATCTTCGATCGTCAGCACGCGTTCGCCGGGATCGATCATTTTCGACAGCGCATTGAGCATTGTCGTTTTACCCGAACCGGTGCCGCCCGAGATGACGATGTTGAAGCGGCTGGCGCCCGCGATTTTCAGCGCGGTGCACATCTTCTGGCTCATCGCGCCCCATTGGCACAGCATGTCGAGCGTGATCGGCTTGGCCGAGAATTTACGAATCGAGATCGCGGTGCCGCGCAAGCTGAGCGGCGGCACGATCACGTTGACGCGGCTGCCGTCCTTCAGACGGGCGTCGGCGAGCGGGGTGGTCTGGTCGACGCGGCGGCCGACGAGGTTGCAGATGCGCTGCGCGATCTGGAACAGATGCTGTTCGTCGCGAAACTGGATCGGGGCGATCATCAGCTGCCCCTTTTTTTCGATATAGGTCTGGTACGGGCCGTTGACCATGATGTCCGAAATATCGGGATCGGCGAGCAATTCTTCGAGCGGGCCAAAGCCGAGCAGTTCGTCGACCAGCACTTTTTCGAGCGCGAACTGCTCGCGGCGGTTCAGGGTGATGCGCAGTTCGGCGAGCACTTCGAGGATGATCGGGCGGAATTCCTCGGTCAGCTCGTCCTTCGACAGCGTCGCCGCGGCTTCGGGATCGACGCGTTCGAGCAGGCGCGGCAACACCTGTTCCTTGATCTTGTGGACGCTGGCTTCGAATCCTTGCGCCTTTTCTGGCTCGGCCATATCGGCGGTCGAGCGCTGGTTCAGCCGCTCCATCGCCTCTTCTTCGGGCGACAGGTTCGACGGCATTTGCGGAATGTCGATCGCAGGCGGCGTGTCGATCGCCGGGAATTGGGCGCCGCCGGGCACGCCTGATCCACCCTGCATCGGCTTGGCCACGCCAAAGGCGGGGCGGCCAGCGGTTCCGGGTCGGCGTCCGAATGCACTCATTCGCTTTGTCCTGCTTTCCAAATCCTGTCAGAGGCGTCGCCGCGTGTCGCTGACGCACCCCCATCCGACACGGTGAATAAAGTGGAAACTTTGACATTGTCCTAATGCGGCGGGCGATTGCCGTGCGGACACAAAAAAAGCCCGCATCCGACGGGGATGCGGGCTTTGAATCGCCGTGGACGGGCGAAATTATCAGCTGGCGATATGCTCGGCGAGGACGGTCAGGCCCGCCTCGTTGACCTCGGCAAAGCCGCCTTCGACTTCGATCACTTCGGGCGCGGCGCCCTGTGTGGCATAGATGGTCAGCGGCGCGTTGCGCAGCGTCGCCATGAAGGGCGCATGGCCTTCGAGCACCGAGAAGTCGCCCTCGCTGCCGGGGACGGTGACCATGTAAACCTCGATCGACCGCTCAAGGCGGGCCGGGGTGACGAGTTCGAACTTCAGAGCCATTTTGGTTCCTCAAACCCCTCCCGCATAGGGAGGGGCACAGGTTTGTTACGCGTCTTCGGCGAGCTTTGCGGCCTTGGCGACCGCTTCGTCGATGCCGCCGACCATGTAGAAGGCCGCTTCGGGCAGATGGTCATATTCGCCGTCGACCACCGCCTTGAACGATTTCACCGTGTCTTCGATCGCCACGAACTTGCCGGGGAT
This sequence comes from Sphingopyxis sp. L1A2A, assembly GCF_005502465.1. Lineage (GTDB taxonomy): Bacteria > Pseudomonadota > Alphaproteobacteria > Sphingomonadales > Sphingomonadaceae > Sphingopyxis. Next base: position 15,657 of record NZ_SCOT01000038.1, on the reverse strand, counting down.
GTTGGTGAAGACTTCGGCGACGTGGAACGGCTGCGACAGGAAGCGCTGGATCTTGCGGGCGCGGGCGACGACCAGCTTATCTTCTTCGCTCAGCTCGTCCATGCCGAGAATGGCGATGATGTCCTGCAGCGACTTGTACTTTTGCAGCGTTTCCTGAACGCGGCGGGCGGTTTCATAATGCTCCTGCCCGACGATCGCGGCGGTCAGCACGCGGCTGGTCGAATCGAGCGGATCGACCGCCGGATAGATGCCGAGTTCCGAAATCGCGCGGTTCAGCGTCGTCGTCGCGTCCAAGTGGGCGAACGAGGTTGCCGGCGCCGGATCGGTCAAGTCATCCGCGGGAACGTAAATGGCCTGCACCGAGGTGATCGAGCCCTTGTTGGTCGAGGTGATGCGTTCCTGCAGCGCGCCCATGTCGGTCGACAGCGTCGGCTGATAGCCCACGGCCGAGGGAATACGGCCGAGCAGCGCCGACACTTCCGAACCCGCCTGGGTGAAGCGGAAGATGTTGTCGACGAAGAAGAGCACGTCCTGACCTTCGACATCGCGGAAATATTCGGCGATCGTCAGGCCCGACAGCGCGACGCGGGCGCGGGCGCCCGGGGGTTCGTTCATCTGGCCGAACACCAGCGCAACCTTCGATCCCTCGGGGGTCGGGTTTCCGTCGGCGTCCTTGGCGATAACCCCGGCGTCGAGGAATTCGTGATAAAGGTCGTTGCCTTCGCGGGTGCGTTCACCGACGCCCGCGAACACCGAGGTGCCGCCATGGCCCTTGGCGATGTTGTTGATCAGTTCCTGGATGAGCACGGTCTTGCCGACGCCGGCGCCGCCGAACAGGCCGATCTTGCCGCCCTTGGCATAAGGCGCGATCAGATCGATGACCTTGATCCCGGTGACGAGGATGCTCGATTCGGTCGACTGGTCGACGAACTCAGGCGCCTTGGCGTGGATCGGCGCGCGGAGGTCGGTGACGACCGGACCGCGCTCGTCGATCGGCTCGCCGATGACGTTGAGGATGCGGCCGAGCGTCTGCGGGCCGACCGGCACGGTGATCTGCGCGCCGGTGTCGGTGACCGGCTGGCCGCGGGTCAGGCCGTCGGTGGCGTCCATCGCGATCGTCCGGACGGTGTTCTCGCCCAGATGCTGCGCGACTTCGAGAACCAGGCGGTTGCCGTTGTTTTCGGTTTCGAGCGCGTTCAGAATCGCGGGCAGGGTGCCGGTGAACTGGACGTCGACGACGGCGCCGATGACCTGCGCGATGCGGCCGGTGGCGGTGCCGGTGCTGGCAGCCTTGGGGGCGGCGGCCTTCTTCGGCGCAGCGGCCTTGGGCGCGGCGGCCTTTTTGGCGGGAGCCTTCTTGTCGGGAGCGGGAGCGGTTGCCATGGTCTTCTTCCTTGCTTGGATAGCTTAGAGCGCTTCCGCGCCTGCAATAATTTCGATGAGTTCGGTGGTGATCGCCGCCTGACGCGTGCGGTTATAGATGATGGTCAGCTTGTTGATCAGGTCGCCCGCGTTGCGCGTCGCATTGTCCATCGCGGTCATCGACGCGCCCTGTTCGGACGCGGCGTTTTCCAGCAGACCCTTGAAAATCTGGATCGTGATGTTGCGCGGCAGCAGGTCGGCGAGGATCGCTTCCTCGTCGGGTTCATATTCGACCGCGGCGCCGCCGGATGCCGGAGCCTGGGCGGGGGCGGGAACCGGGATCAGTTGCTGGCCGGTCGCTTCCTGGAGCAGCGCCGAACGGAACTTTGAATAAAAGAGGTGCGCGACGTCGAACGCCCCGGCCTCGTAAAGCTCCATGACCTTGGCCGAAATGTCGTGCGCCTGTTCAAAGCCGATGTCGCGGATGCCGGTCGTTTCATATTGCTCGGTGATCTGGCCTGCGAACAGGCGCGCGATGACCGGGCGGCCCTTGCGGCCGACGAGGTAGAAGAGGACCTTCTTGCCCTCGGCCTGCAGCTCGAGCGCCTTGTCGCGCGCCGCCTTGACGATGTTCGAGTTGAACGCGCCGGCGAGGCCGCGGTCGCTGTTGAGCACGACGAGCAGGTGGGTGTCGCTCTTGCCGGTACCGGCAAGCAGCTGCGGTGCGCTATCCGACCCGCCGACCTTCGACGCCAGGCTGGCCACGACGCCTTCGAGCCGCTGCGCATAGGGGCGCGCGGCTTCGGCCGCGGCCTGTGCCTTGCGCAGCTTGGCGGCGGCGACCATTTTTTTGGCCTTGGTGATCTTCTGGGTCGATTTGACCGAGACGATGCGACCTTTGAGTTCCTTGAGTGATGCCACTCTATCGGTTCCTCTTCTTCGTCATTCCCGCAAACGCGGGAACCTAGTGCTGTGTCGCCCTGGGTTCCCGCTTTCGCGGGAATAACGAGGGTAGTTGTTTATGCGAAAATCTTGACGAACGCTTCGAGCGCGGCAACCAGACCCTTTTTGGCGTCGTCGCCCAGATCCTTGGTGTCGCGGATCGTCTTCAGCACGCCGGCGTGGTCGCTGCGCAGATAGGCGAGCATCGCCTGTTCGTAACGCGACACGTCGGTCGTCGCGACCTGGTCGAGATAGCCGTTGGTGCCGGCAAAGATCGACGCGGTCTGTTCCTCGAACGGCATCGGCTGGAACTGCGGCTGCTTGAGCAGCTGGGTCAGGCGCGAACCGCGGTTGAGCAGCTTTTGCGTCGACGCGTCGAGATCCGAACCGAACTGCGCAAAGGCTTCCATTTCGCGATATTGCGCGAGCTCGAGCTTGATCGAGCCCGACACCTTCTTCATCGCCTTGGTCTGTGCGGCCGAACCGACGCGGCTCACCGACAGGCCGACGTTGATCGCCGGGCGGATACCGGCGTTGAACAGGCCGGTTTCAAGGAAGATCTGGCCGTCGGTGATCGAAATCACGTTGGTCGGGATGTACGCCGACACGTCACCGGCCTGGGTTTCGATGATCGGCAGCGCGGTGAGCGAGCCCGAACCATTGTCGCTGTTCATCTTTGCGGCGCGTTCGAGCAGGCGGCTGTGCAGATAGAAAACGTCGCCCGGATAGGCTTCGCGGCCCGGCGGGCGGCGCAGCAGCAGCGACATCTGGCGATAGGCGACGGCCTGCTTCGACAGATCGTCATAAACGATCACGGCGTGCATGCCGTTGTCGCGGAAGAACTCGCCCATCGTGCAGCCCGTATAAGGCGCCAGGAACTGCAGCGGGGCGGGTTCCGACGCGGTCGCGGCGACGACGATCGAATATTCCATCGCGCCATTTTCTTCGAGCTGGCGGACGATCTGCGCGACGGTCGAACGCTTCTGGCCGACCGCGACATAGATGCAATACAGCTTCTTCGATTCGTCGGTGCCGGCGTTGGCTTCCTTCTGGTTGATGAAGGTGTCGATCGCCACCGCGGTCTTGCCGGTTTGGCGATCGCCGATGATCAGTTCGCGCTGGCCGCGGCCGACGGGGACGAGCGCGTCGAGCGCCTTCAGGCCGGTCTGGACGGGTTCGTGGACCGAGGTGCGCGGGATGATCCCGGGCGCCTTTACTTCGACGCGCATACGCTTGTCGGCCTTGATCGGGCCCTTGCCGTCGATCGGGTTGCCGAGGCCATCGACGACGCGGCCGAGCAGGCCCTTGCCGACGGGGACATCGACGATCGTGCCGGTGCGCTTGACCTGGTCGCCTTCCTTGATCTCGGCGTCGCTGCCGAAGATCACGATGCCGACGTTATCGGCTTCGAGGTTCAGGGCCATGCCCTGCACGCCATTGGCGAATTCGACCATTTCACCGGCCTGGACATTGTCGAGGCCGTGGACGCGGGCGATGCCGTCGCCGACCGACAGCACCTGACCGATTTCGCTGACCGTGGCGTCGGTGCCGAAATTGGCGATCTGGTCCTTGATGACCTTGCTGATTTCAGCGGCGCGGATTTCCATTGTTTAGCCTTTCATCGGGGCATTTGGGCGTCGGGCTTTTCAGCCCTTCATCGCCTGGGCGAAACTATTGAGACGGGTACGGATGCTGCCGTCGATCAGCTGGCTGCCCAGCTGGACGACGAGGCCGCCGAGGATGGCGGGATCGACGGTCGTCGCGACGGAAACGTCGCGCCCGACACGGGATTTGAGGTTCGCGGTCAGCTCTTTGAGCTGCTCGGCGGACAGCGGGTGCGCGCTGGTGACCTTGGCGGTCACTTCGCCGCGATGGTTCGCGACGATCGCGTCGAACGCATCGATCATCTTGGGCAGATCAGCCAGACGGCGATTCTCGGCGAGCACGCCAAGGAATTTGGCGGTCAGCGAATCGAGCTTCATCGCCTTGGCCACCGCGCCGACCGCGTTGGCGGCGTCGGTGCGGCCGACGACCGGGCTGGCGATCAGCGCCGACAGGTCGGCCGATTCGGCCAGGCCTGCGCGCAGGTCGCTCAGGCTCTTGGCGACCGCGTCGATCGCGTTCGATTCGCGCGCCAGATCGAACAAAGCGACCGCATAGCGGCCCGCGAGGCCCGCCGTGATGTTGCCTTGAATGCCGCCGGAATTCTCCACGCGTGAAAGTCCTTTGCTACGATCCCGTGGGGGATGGGCCGCGCGGGTTTTAAGCGGATATTCGGAAATATCCCCCGCAGCGAAGTCGCGGCGCGCCTAGCAACGATTTTGTTGCAATGCAAGGCGGGGGTGGGGTGAATCCGAGTCCGTCGCGAAAGCCGTTTGCCCTGAGCTTGTCGAAGGGCCGCTCTTTCTCCAAAAGGCGCCCAAGACGGACTGCGCTTCGACAAGCTCAGCACGAACGGAAGAGGAGTTAGGTGCATGGGCGAGATGATTCGGATGACGATGGACGATGGCGCCGAGATCGCGGTCTATCACGCCGAGCCGACCGGCGAACGCCGGGGCGGGCTAGTGCTCGTGCAGGAAATTTTCGGGGTCACCGACCACATCCGCGAGCTGTGCGACGAATATGCCGCCGACGGCTATGAGGTGCTGTCGCCTGCGCTGTTCGACCGCGAGCATCCGGGGTTCGAGAGCGACTATTCGGGGCCGCAGTTCGAACGCGCCGTGCAACTGGCGCGCGAGCTGCACCCGTTCGAGCAGAGCCTGAAGGATGCGCAGACGTGTATCGACGTGCTCAAATCGAAAGGCCCGGTGTTCATCACCGGTTTTTGCTACGGCGGGTCGGTCGCATGGCGGATGGCGCAGATCAGCCCCGATGTCGCCGCGGCGAGCGCCTACTACGGCAGCCTGGTGCCGACGAAGTTCAAGGACGAGGCGCCGCGCTGCGCTGCCATCGCCCATTTCGGCCGCTTCGACGGCGGCATCCCGATGGACGGGGTCGAGGCGCTGATCGCAAAGGACCATCCGACCGCGCAGATTTTTGTCTATGAGGCGGGCCACGGTTTCAACAGCGACCGGCGCAAGGATTATCACGAACCGAGCGCCGAACTGGCGCGCGAGCGGACGCTGATGCTGTTCAAGGCTTGCGGGGGGTGAGTATGTTTGCGACTTTATTTTTGGTCGCGAGCGGCGCGACCTTTGGTCTCGGCCCCGAATGGCAACGCGTCACCGATCCGCTCGCGGAAGCGCGGGTTGGAAAGCTGTACTGCGACACGCCGGATCACAAGGCAAAGACATGCGAAGCCGGAGCGCTATTCCGGTTCAGCGAGAATGGTGAAATCCTTGGAGTGATGATGATACCCATCAACAACGAACCGGATTTGGCTATCGCATTCCCCTTGCGCAGCTGGGTCGACGATGGTGCGCTTTGCAGCCGTCCCCAGCAGGACGATATCGACCGAATGCGACTGATGATCGGCACGAAGCTCTATGAGAAACCTGCCGGGGAAAAGCTGCTTGGCATATTCAAGGAAGAGTTTGCGAAAATGGCAGTCGATAAGACCGTTTGCGAACATTTTTTCACCGACGGCGACCGGTTGTTCTCGGTCGGGACTATCGACGGCGTCCATGTGCCTGAACTGGATGGCGAGATTGCGTGGGTCGGCGCGGGCAATTCCTATGATCTTCGCGCGAACGAAAATGCCCTTGAGGAATGAGAAGCATCTTCATCAGTAGCGGCAGAGCGCAGGGCTGCGCCAGACGGTGAAGATTGTTCTCAATTTGTTGACCTTTGCGCTGGTGCTCGTGCTGGTTGCCATAGCGCTGCTCTACACCCAGCAGCGGGGGCTGATCTTTCCGGCGCCGAGCCAATATCCGCAGACACCGCCGCCGGGGTTTCGGCTGGTTCACACGCAGACCGACGACGGGCTGCGGCTTTCTGCCTTCTATCGCGCCGCCCAGCCGGGTCGGCGCACCATCCTCTTCTTCCACGGCAATGGCGACAATCTGCTCGGCGCGATCGAGGCGACGCGCGGGCTCGCGGCGAACGGCAACGGGCTGATGCTCGCCGAATATCGCGGCTATGGCGGCAACCCGGGATCGCCGGGGGAGGCGGGGCTGTACCGCGATGGCGACGCGGCGTGGCGCTGGCTGGCGGCCGAAGGGGTCGCGGCGGGCGATGTCATCATCGTCGGCAATTCGATCGGGTCAGGGCCGGCGACCGAAATGGCGCTGCGTCATGATGTTGCCGCGTTGATGCTCGTGTCGGGCTTTTCGAGCCTGCCCGATGTTGTGGGCGAAGCGATGCCTTTCGTCCCGCGCTGGCTGGTGCGCGACCGCTTCGATAACGTCGGCAAGCTGGCGCAGGTGAAGGCGCCGGTGTTCCTGATGCACGGCGACGCCGATACGCTGGTGAAGCCCGCCAATTTGGCGCGGCTACGACGCGCGCGGCCCGATGCGAAGGTGGCCTTGGTCGCTGGCGTCGGGCACGAGCTGGCCTACACTGCGGCGGCGCAGGCGATTTTGGTGGGCTGGGTTAACGAGTTGGCGGACGGTCCACCACAATCAAGGGATTAGCTTCCGGCAGCGCCGCCCGTCGCGGGCTGGCAGCGATAGACCAGCCGTTCGTTGGGGCTGGCGGGCAGCGCGCTGCGGATCGCGTCCTGCTGCGCCGCGAATCCGGCGAGCGCGTCGGGGTCGGCGGTGCAGCTTTTCAGGCTGACTCCGGCGCGGATTTCGCGGGCCTTCGTCATCGTTTCGGCGTCGAGCAGATAGCGGTCGACCCGGTAGTCGCGTCCCGTCGCATCGATCGATGCGACGGTGACCGTCGCCTCGTCGTTCGGCACCAGAATCCGTTGCCAGCGACCGTCGGACCCTTGGGCATATTGGGTGCGGTCGTTGACGCAGCCGCCGGCGCCGATCGTCACCGGCACATCGGTGGTTGCCGACACCGTGATGCGGCTGCGGTCGGTGCGGATCGTGCACAGGAAATTGCCCGCGGCCAATTTGGGTTCGCCTGCGGCCGCCACCGGCGCCGTTTCCGCCGCGATTTCGGCGCGCGCGTCGGGGCGGGTGACGAACAGGATCGCGGCGCCAAGCATCAGCGCCGCGCCTGCACCGCCGGCGATCTTTGCGTTGCGCATATTTTTTTGGCTGTAAAAGAGCAGCCCGGCACCCGCCGCCAGCGCGCCGATCACGAACAACACGCCCGCCAGCGCGATGCGGTTTTCGCGCGACGCCAGGGCTTCTTCCTCGGCGCGCGCCTGTTTCAGGTCGCGGTCGAGCTGCGCCGCGGCGTCTTTGGCGGCATTGGCCTCGGCGCTGGCGCGGCTCTCGGCATCCATCGCAGCACGGTCGCGGGCGTCGGCCTCGGCCAGCGACAGGCACGGGGTGCCGACGCTGGCGTAGGACTGGCCCGCGTCGGTCAGGAAGCGGGTGAGTTCGCGCCCCGCGATCGCAAAGGCAAAGGGCGAATCGCCGTCGTCGGCGCGGGTGATCGCGGTGTTGATGCCGGTGATGCGGCCGCACCCGTCGACCAGCGGTCCACCCGAATTGCCGCGCGAGATTTTCGCGGTGTGGATCAGCATCGCAACGCCGTCGACGCTTTGGGTGTTCGACAAATTGCCTTCGCTGCGCGTCGGGGTGCGCGGGGTGATATAGTCGTTGGCGCTGCGCGCGGTCGCCAGGTCGACATTGCCCGGATAGCCCAGCGCGACGACATCGGCGCCCGATTCGAGCGGGCCGGTATAGATCGCCGCGGTCGGCAGCCGCGCTTCGGTGATCTCGATCAGCGCCAGGTCGCGCGCGGTGTCGATCGCGATCAGCTTGGCGGCATAGCTTTTCTGCCCCTCCGACGGGACGACGCCCAGCGCGACATTGTTCGGATATTTGGCCGCCGATTCGACGACATGCGCGTTGGTGACGATCCGCGTCGGCGAAATTGCGATGCCGCTGCCATGCCCGAACCCGACAACCTCGCCGTCGACCATCGCGACGGTGACGACGCGCACGACGCTGCGCGACGCGGCGCTGATGTCGTCGGCGGCATGCGCGGGCAGGATGAGGGCGAAGAGGGTGAGGAGGATGAGGACAAGGCGGGTCATGCCGCGCACCCTAACCGGGCGCCGCGTGAAGGCAAGCCGGGCCATGTCCTACCCTAGATATACGGACCCCACATCGCCATCCACGCCCCGGCGCTGCCGCCCAGGATGATGACACCACTGACCACCAGCAACGCCGCGACACCCTGACGCGCCGCGGGGGTGCCGCGGGCGCCGGTGCGCAGATAGAGTTCGGCGATCGCCAGCGGCAGCAGCGAATTGCCAAACGCCAGGACCATGTCGAACGGCCCGTCCATCGCCCGGCCGATCCCGGCGCCGCCGGTTGCCATCCCCCACGCCATATAACCCACCCGCATGAACCATACCGCGCTGGCGACCGCGAACAGGCGGATCGCCCAGCGGCGGTGTTCAACGAAGCGGCGTGCGCGCGCGGTCCGCCACGTCAGCGCGGCAAAGACGAGGATCAACAGCGCGTCGAGGGTGATGCCGAACGCGCCGACAAGGTTGAGCCAGCTGCCGCGCCCCCACGTCATCCACAAGCCGCCGAGCGCGAGGGTCAGCGCGCTGACCAGATACAGCCGCCCGTTCCAGCGGTGCAGCACGGGCCAGCGATTGCGGATCGCCGGGATCAGCTGGACCAGCCCGCCAAAGGTCAGCACCGCCGCCATCAGCACATGGACGGCAAAGAAGAGATTGCCCGCGCTGTCGCCCGCGACGAAACCGGTGATGACCGGCTTGTCGTTCCATTCGGCAAAATTGCCGCTCAGCGTCGGCGGATAATAATGGAGCAGGATGAAGGCGACGAACAGCAGCTGCCCTGCGGCAATGGCCAGATAGCAAAAGGTCGCGGCGCGGCCGAGCCAGTCGGCGGCACGCCCGGGCTTTGCGGAGGTGATCGATGCGTCGATGGTCGCCATGGCGGGACTCCCCAAATTCGAGGCGTAGAATGGCCTGCGCTCAGGGGTGAGTCAATGATATAATACAGTAACACACTATAGCGCGATGCTTTGAGCGCAAGCATCGGGACGCGGCGTGATCGGCGCCGTGGCATCTGACGCCGGACAGTCAGAAAGGATGGTCCGATGACCTACATTGTCGAAGGGCTCAGCCCCGACCGCTTCGCGCCATTGTTTGCGATGAGCGATGCCGAACTCGCCGCGCGCAACGCGCGCCGCGTCACCGCCACCGCCGATCGCGGCTTTCCGTGCCGGATCAGTCTGGAGGATGCGCGCGCGGGCGAGGCGCTGATCCTGCTCCATCACACCAGCCACGATGTCGATACGCCATATCGCAGTGCCTATGCGATTTATGTCCGGCCCGACGTCGAAGCGGCGACCTATCGGGACGAACTGCCCCCGGTGTTCGAGGGGCGCCCCCTCGCGCTGCGCGCCTTTGACAGCGCCGGAATGCTGCAAACCGCACGGCTCGCGGATCCGGGCGAGACCGATGGCGCGATCCGTGACCTGTTCGCCGACGAGGGCATATCCTATATCGATGCGCACAACGCCGCCTATGGCTGTTTTGCCGCGCGAATCGAAAGGAATTGACCATGGACTTCAAGGCCATGACCGACGACGAGCGTTGGGAAGCGGTGCAGGCGCGCGACAAGGCGCAGGACGGCCGTTTCGTCACCGGGGTGCTGACCACTGGCATCTATTGCCGGCCAAGCTGCGCGGCGCGCCATCCGTTGCGCCAGAATGTCCGCTTCTTCGCCGACGGCGACGCGGCGCGCGCCACGGGGCTGCGCCCATGCAAACGCTGCCTTCCCGACGATGTCGCGCGCGACGAAAATGCGGTGATCAAGGCAATCGCGGCGATCAAGACCAGCGAGGAACCGCTCGCGCTTGGCGACCTGGCCGCGCGCACCGGCTATTCGCCGACGCATTTCCAGCGCGTCTTTACCCGCCACACCGGGCTGTCGCCCGCCGCCTATGCCCGCGCGCTGCGCGACGAACGGGCGCGACAGGCGCTCAGCGACGGCAACCGGGTGACCGACGCGATTTACGACGCCGGCTTTTCGGGGCCGTCGCGCTTCTACGACAATATGGAGGGGCGAATGGGGATGACGGCATCGGCGTGGGTGGGTGGCGGCAGGGGCGTGACGATCCACTGGGCGGTGGTCCCGACCAGCCTCGGCGACATGCTCGTCGCGGCGACCGACAAGGGCGTGTGCCGCCTGAGCTTCGACGAAGGGCGCGAGGCGCTCGAGGAGCGTTTCCCCGCCGCGATCCTGGTCGAAGGCGGCGAAGAGTTTGAAGCTCTGCTGAAACAGGTCGTTGACGCGGTTGAGGCGCCGGTAAACGGCTTTGACCATATTCCGATCGACGTGAAGGGCACCGCCTTTCAGGAAGCAGTGTGGCGTGAGCTCCGGAAAATCCCGGCAGGCGAAACGCGCAGCTATGCCGACATCGCCGCCGCGGTCGGCAGGCCCAAAGCGGTGCGCGCCGCGGGCAGCGCCAATGGCGCCAACAATGTCGCGGTGCTGATCCCGTGCCACCGGGTGGTGCGCAGCGACGGGACGCTCGGCGGCTATGCTTATGGCCTGCCGATCAAGGAAGAATTGCTCAAACGGGAGACTTTTTGATGGCCGACAAAATTGCTGAATTTCGCGCGCTCCACATCCCCGGCGATCCGCTGATCCTCGTCAATATCTGGGATGCGGGGAGCGCGAAGGCGGTCGCCGCGGCGGGCGCGAAAGCGATCGCGACGGGCAGCTTTGGCGTCGCGGGTGCGCAGGGCCGCGCCGACGGTGAGGATTTCCCGCTCGCCGACGTGTTCGAAAATCTGGCGCGCATCCTGTCGGTCACCGATCTGCCGGTCACCATCGACATGGAGGCGGGCTATGGCGCCGATCCGGCGGCGGTCGGAGTTTCGGTCGCCCACGCAGCGGCGGCGGGCGCGGCGGGGATTAATATGGAGGACCGGCTGCCCGGCCAATCGGACCTGTTGCCGATCGCCGAAGCCGCCGCGCGTTACCGTGCCGCGACCGCCACCGGCATCTTCGTCAACGCCCGCTGCGATACGTTTCGCGGGCAAGACGCGGCGCGAGACGGCGACGCGCTGGTCGCCGCGACGCTCGAACGCGCCCGCGCTTATGCCGACGCCGGGGCGGGGTCGCTGTTCGTTCCCTTCCTGCTCGATCCGAAATGCATCGGCGCGATCTGCGACGCGTCACCGCTGCCGGTCAACATCCTGCGCGGCAAGGGCGGGCCGACGCACCAGGAGCTTGCCGCACTGGGCGTCGCGCGGATCAGCCACGGGCATCAGCCGTGGGCGGCGGCGATGGCGTGGCTCACGGCGCAGGCCGCCCAAGTTCTGGGCGGTGCAGAACCCGATTATTGACGGTCAGTCGCCGTCGTCGTCGGGTGATTGTGCAGCCTCAGTGACGCCGCGGTCGCGCATCGTCTCGATCCGCTTCAGCAATGCATCGCCGCGGCCATTGTCGTGCGGGTCGAACGCAACCGTCTTGGCCAGGTTGATCGCGGGCTCGAAGCGCCCGAGATGCGCGAGCGAGACGGCATAAGCGCTGCGCAGGCTGAGATTTTCGGGCGTCAGGACAAAGGCGCGTTCCAGCCCCTTGATCGCCATATCGCTTGGCCGCGTCCTTTCGGTCAGAAAGCTCTGGAAATAGGCATGGAGCGGGATCGGGTCGTTGGGGTCGGCGCGGTTGGCGATCTGGATCGGACGCCGCGCGGCGCGCCATGCCGCCGGATCGGTTTCGCCCTTCTGGCGCAGTTCATACAGCTGAAGCTGGCCGAGCAGGACATTGGCGCGCACATGTTCGGGCTTTGCGGCGAGCACCTTGTCGAGCGCGGCGCGCATCGCGCCCAGATCGCGGGCGGCGGGGGCGATGTCCCATTCGGCGGCGGCCAGCTCGTAGTGGACGTCGGGATTCGTCGGCAGTTTCGCGGCGAGTGCGCGCAGCGCGTCGCGCACGTTGGTCAAACGCGGCTTGTCGCCGCGGACGTTCAGCCGTTCGAGCCGCAGCATCATCACGGCGTCCTCGTCGGCCGATAAGGGCGTAATCTTGATGGCGGTCGATACGGGCACGGGGTCGCGCGTCGTGCGATACGACAGGCGTCCCTCGACATAGCGGTTGAGATCCTTGTCGAGCTGCGCGAGATCGCCGAAGGCGTCGGTCGCCGCTTTGCGCGGTTCGATCCCGGCGTTGATCGCATTGGTATAGGTGTTGACCTGATTGGCGCGCGCCGCATCATGGAACAGCATGTGGGTCAGCAGCCACGAGCGGCCGTAATAGACGTCGGTTTGGCCGCGACTGCGCATCGCGCCCGGCGGTTCCAGCAGGACGCGTTCGGCCGGCATCTTGGGCAGCATCAGCAGGCCATAGCCGCGGCGATGGGCGGGCTGGCCGATCATCGCCCGGCCCTCTTTGTCGAAATCGACGGTCGAATAATATTCGGCAAAGCCTTCGATGAACCAGCCCGGAAAGGCGACGCGCAGATGCCGCTTCATGAAATGATGGCTATATTCGTGGAACAGCACTTGCTGCGCCGCCGAGGTGCCGGGCAAGGTGCCGCCGCTCTGGCGGTGTGACAGGGCAAAGCTGCCGTCGCGGTCTTGCCGGTAAAAGCCCGAAACCGGGGCGCTGCGCGAGCCCGTCGCCAGCCGCGCCACATCGTCGCGGCTGGGCAGCAGATAGATCGGCAGGCGGCTCTCCTCGCCCTTTTGGGCGACGTTGAAGACGAGGCGCAGCGTGGTGTCGAACCGTTGCAGGTTCGCGGCAAATTCGCGCAGCGGCTTTTCGCCGCTCTCGCTATAGATGATGAAGCTCTCGGTATCGGCGCGCAGCCATTTGGCTTCGGCGGTGCCCGTCATTCCGGTCATCATGATGACGGCGATCAGGCCGAAGCCGGCTTTCTGCATGTTGATACCCTTCATATCATTGCGGGCGATGCTGCCAGCCCGTCCGGGGCGAGTAAAGCCCTCACTTTGTTACACAAATGAGTAGGGGTCGATGTCGATCGCGAGCCGCGCCTTGCTGGGCCAGTCGATGCTGGCGACCCAGTCGCGGATCGTCCCCTGCAGGTCGAAACTGCGCGGGGCGTGGAGCAGCAGGCGAAAGCGGTGACGGCCGCGCAGCATCGCGAGCGGGGCGGGGGCGGGGCCATAGACCGCGAGCCCCTCGGCGACCGGTGCCTTGGCACCCAGCCGCTGGGCGACGCCGCGCGCGACCTCGATGTCTTCCGACGAAATCACGAGCGCGGCAAAGCGGCCATAGGGCGGCGCGCCGGCATGTTTGCGCGCCGCAGCCTCGGCGGCGTAGAAGCCGTCGCGGTCGCCCGCGACCAGCGCCGCCATCACCGGGGCGTCGGGCACGCGGGTCTGGATCAGCACGTCGCCGGGCTTCACCCCGCGCCCCGCACGCCCCGCGACCTGCGCGATCTGCTGGAAGGTGCGCTCGGATGCGCGCAGATCGCCGCCGTCGAGCCCGAGGTCGGCGTCGACGACGCCGACCAGCGTCAGGTTCGGGAAATGATAGCCCTTGGTCACCAGCTGCGTCCCGATGATGATGTCGACCAGCCCGCCCTCGACATTATCGACGAACTCGGCGGCTTTCGCGGGCGACCACAAAGTATCCGACGTGACGATCGCGACGCGCGCCGCGGGAAAGCGCAGTGCAATCTCGTCGGCGACGCGCTCGACCCCGGGGCCGCAGGCGACCAGGCTGTCCTCGTCCTCGCATTCGGGGCACAGCCGCGGCGGCGGCATGACATGGCCGCAATGGTGGCAGGCGAGGCGGTGGACGAGGCGGTGCTCGACCATCCACGCGGTGCAGTTCGGACACTGGATGCGGTGGCCGCAGGTGCGGCACAAAGTCAGCGGCGCAAAGCCGCGGCGGTTGAGGAAGAGCAGGCTTTGCTCGCCCTTTGCGAGGCGGTCGGCGAGCGCATCGACGAGCGGCGGCGCGAGCCAGCGGCCACGGTCGGGCGGGTCGCGGCGCATGTCGATCGCGGCAAGATCGGGCAGGGTGGCGCCGCCGAAGCGCGCGGGCAGGACGATGTGGCGATAGCGCCCTGCCTCGACCATCGCGAGGCTTTCGAGCGCGGGGGTCGCGCTGGCGAGCACCACCGGCAGTCCCTCGAAATGTCCGCGCATCACCGCGACGTCGCGCGCGTGATAATGGACGCCGTCCTCCTGCTTGAAGCTCGTCTCATGCGCCTCGTCGACGACGATGACGCCGAGGCGGGCATAGGGCAGGAACAAGGCGGAGCGCGCGCCGACGACGATCTTCGCCTCGCCGCTGGCGATCGCATGCCAGGCGCGGCGGCGCTCGGTCGAGCGGAGGCCCGAGTGCCAGGCAACGGGTTCGCAGCCGAAGCGCGCGGCAAAGCGCGTCAGCATCGGTTCGGTCAGCGCGATTTCGGGGAGGAGGACGAGCGCCTGTTTTCCGGCAGTGATCGCGGCGGCAATCGCCTCCATATAGACTTCGGTCTTGCCCGACCCGGTGACCCCGTCGAGCAGCAGCGTCGCGAATTTCGCGGCGGCGACGGCATCGGTCAGCTGCGCGGCGGCGGCGGTCTGTTCGGCGGACAGGTCGGGCGGGGCGAAGGCGGGGTCGGGTTCAGGATAGAGCGGGTCAGCCGATACCGTTACCGCTTCGAGCGCACCGGTATTGACCAGCCCGCGGATCACCGCCTCGCTGACCTCGGCGAGCGCGGCGAGTTCGCGCACCATGCCCTGCCGGTCGCCGATTTTTTCCAGCGCGACAATGCGCTGCGGTGTCATCCGCTTCGGGGTTTCGCCGGTAGCGCGATATTCGACGATGGGGCGCTTGGCGTCGGCAAAGGCGACCCCGGGCAGCACCATGCGCAGCACCGACCCCGGCGGGGCGAGATAATAGTCGCTGGTCCATTCGACCAGACGGCGCAGCGGCGCCGCGATCGGGGGAACGGCGACGACTTCGTACAGATTGCGCAGGCGGTTGTCGCCGACCGCTTGCGGAGCGCCGAAGCTGGCATCCTCCCACACCACGCCGCCCATCCGCCGCGGCCCCAGCGGCGCGATCACGACGCTGCCGAGCGGCGCCTCGCTGCCCTGCGGGACACGATAGTCGAGCGGGCCGAGGGCGGCGGTGAGGAGGAGGACGCGGGTGCGGGTCATGGGTGGGGCAGGATATAGGGCGACGGGTAAAATAGGAAAGCGTGGAGGTTCGCGATGGCCGCTAGCGACCAGTTGCGGACATTCTTCTCCCCTCCCTTCCAGGGAGGGGTCGGGGGTGGGTGGCCGCCGAAGGCGGCGCTCTGCCTCGGCTCGCTAGCGCTCGCACCCACCCCTAA
>NZ_SCOT01000037.1 GCF_005502465.1 Sphingopyxis sp. L1A2A | reverse complement strand
TCCCTGAGAGGGAGGGGAGATTTATGCCCACCCCTTCCCTTTTGTCACAAAATCGTGCAACACCGCCCCGATGACATCAGACGCATCGCACCCATCCGACATCACCGACCCCACCGCCCTCGTCGAAGAGGTCATCGCCGAACTGCAACACAGGTTCCGCGCCTCGGTCGCCAACCTCAAATCCGCCATCGCCGCCTATGTCCGCGATCGCACCCTGCCGCCGGCCGACGCAGCGGCCACCGGGCTGTTCGACTATCCGGCGATCCGCCTGACCACCACCGGCGAACAGCGCGAAGGGCAAAAGGGGCATAATCTCGCCTTCGGCCAGTTTGAACGCGCGGGCGTGTTTGTCACCACGGTGACGCGCCCCGACCTGTTCGCCGATTATCTGCGCGATCAGCTTGGTTTGCTCGCGCGCCACTATGACATCACGCTCGAAGTCACGCGCACCGGACAGCAGATCCCCTTCCCCTATGTGCTCGACGCCAGCGACGGGTCGGACATGGGCGGGGTCACCCCGCTCGAACTCGCGCGCCACTTCCCGACCACCGAGCTCGCCGACATCGGCGACGAACTCGCCGACGGCCTGTTCGGCGCCGACCCTACTGCATTGCAGCCGCTCGCGCTGTTCGACGCGCTGCGCACCGACTTTTCGCTCGCGCGCCTTCGCCACTATACCGGCACCGCGCCGGAGCATTTTCAGCGCTACATATTGTTCACCAACTATCACCGTTATGTCGATGAATTCGTCGCCTGGGCGGGGGCGCAGGTCGGGCAAGGCCGCTACACCGCGCTCGCCGGCGCCGCAGGGCTTTATGTCGATCAGCCCGGGGTTAACGCCAGCGCGCTCGTCGCCGACAGCGCTTGGCGGCGGCACCAGATGCCCGCCTATCATCTGATCGCCCCCGACGGCGGCGGCATCACGCTCGTCAACATCGGCGTCGGCCCGTCGAACGCCAAGACGATCTGCGACCATCTCGCGGTGCTGCGGCCCGAGGCGTGGCTGATGATCGGCCATTGCGGCGGGCTGCGCCCCAGCCAGCGCATCGGCGACTATGTCCTCGCCCACGCGTATTTGCGCGACGATCATATCCTCGACGCGGTGCTGCCGGTCGCGATCCCGATCCCGCCGATCGCCGAGGTCCAGCAGGCTTTGGCGAGCGCCGCCGAGTCCGTCTCCGGCGCCACCGGCGCCGACCTTAAAAAACGCATGCGGACCGGCACCGTCGTCACCACCGACGACCGCAACTGGGAACTGCGCTACACCGACAGCGCGCTGCGTTTCTCGCAATCGCGCGCGATCGGCATCGACATGGAATCGGCGACGATCGCCGCGCAGGGCTATCGCTTCCGCGTCCCCTACGGCACCCTGCTGTGCGTCAGCGACAAACCGCTCCACGGCGAACTCAAACTGCCCGGACAGGCGAACCGCTTCTACGAAGAAGCGATCGCCGCCCACCTCCAGATCGGCATCCGCGCGTGCGAGACGATGCGCGACGAAGGCGCCAAGCTCCACAGCCGCAAACTCCGCGCCTTCAACGAGCCGCCGTTTCGCTAGGGTCAGCCCTTGGCGCGACGCCTTTCCACTCTGGCCAATTGCGCGTAGACTCGCGGGCAATGGGCGAAGGAGGCGAGATGTCGGTTCCGGGATATTGCGCGGCCTTGCTGGCCGTCGGATGGACCTCGGTTCCGGGGCTTGCCGCCGCGCCGCAATCGCCCGCCGACTAGCATGCCGCCGCATCGCCCCCCGGCGAAGCCGAACCGCCCACCGTCAATCCGGACGCACTCCATGTTTTCGGATTGGCCGGCGACGACGGCCTGGCATCGCCGTCGCAGGCGATCGATTTCATCGCCCCCGCCAACGGCCGCTCCAGCGCCGCCGAAAGCGCGCCCAGTTCGAGATATTTTCCTATCAGGTCAATCGCGACGAAGAAAATGCCGCGTTGGTCGCCGCGGGGGGCTTTCCGGTCGTGCCGGTCGGCAATGGCGAACCGATGAAGATCGACCAGGTGCCGTTCCAGGTCCAGATCCGCTACGCCGACCGCGTCACCAATGCACAGGCGCCCGACGTCGGCGCGCCGCTGGCGGCGACGATCGGCGATCAGGTGACTCGCCGTTTCCGCTGGATCGACGGTATTTCGTCGCGCCTGTCGGACGTCTATCGCGGCGGGATGATCGTCAGCTTCATCTTGTCCAGCCTGGCGATCGTTGGCGGCATTGCCTATCTGCCGCTGGTCGCGCCGACCGGGAAATGGGGTTTTGCGCTGTTTGAGCTGGTGCTCCTCTGCATCATCCTGGCGATCACCTTTTTCGGTCAGCGCCGCCGCTGGCACGGCCGCTGGTTCGAGACGCGCCGCGCCGCCGAATATCTGCGCCACGGCGCGATCCTGCTGGCGCTCGGCGGGGCGCGGGCGACGGGGCGGTGGCCCAGAGGAACGGTGACCGATTGGCCCGAATTCCATGCCCGGCAGGCGCTGCGCGGCGCGCTGAGCGGCCTGCTCGACCGCCATGTCGTGGCGCAGAGGAACTATCATTTCGCCAAGGCGCGCCGTTTGACCAACGTCCATCATAATCTGGACCAGCTGTCCGAACGGCTGTTCCAGCTCGCGGTGGCTTCGGTGGCGCTCTATCTGGTGTTGGTGGCCGCCGGTGAATTCGGGTGGCTGCCGCTGGAAAAAGTGGCCCATCTGGCCAAGCTCTTTACGCTTTTGGGGGTGCTGTTCCCGACCTTTGGCGCCGGCGTCGCGGGCATTCGCTATTTCGGCGATTTTGAACGCTTTGCCTCGATTTCCGAGGTGACCGGCGAAAAGCTGTCGGCCATCCATGCGCGGCTCACGCGCCTGGCGGGCGCGCCCGACGCCGCGCTCGATTACGGCAGCGTTGCCGACCTCGCCCATGCCGCCGACGATGTTGTGTTTGCGGAAATCGAAAACTGGCAGGCGGTGTTCTCCAGCAAACAGGTTACCGTCCCGGTTTAGCGGAGAATTTTGACGCCCGATTCTGCGCCTTGGCGCGATAAAGCCGATCTGGCGGTTGATCGAAAATGGTTGGAGGCCCGAGCCGGAATCGAACCGGCGTGCGCGGATTTGCAGTCCGCTGCGTCACCACTCCGCCATCGGGCCTCATGCCAAATTGCCGCATCCTGGGGGATGGGCCGGGTGTTGGACGGCGCCGCTAGTGAGGGGGTTTCGCCGCCTTGTCAAGGATTCGCCCGCACGCCCGCCTCCCCTTGATGCGGGGTTGGCGGCACCGGCGTTGCCAGCTATGCGCGTCTATGCGGGCAAAGGCTGTATTACTATTGCAATACAGCATGGGTTGGGCTAGAGCTGCCCCGCACAGGTTCAGGCCCCAGGGAATCGGAAAAGGCTGATGGCGACCAAGTTTAGCGAAATCACCGCGGCGGACATGCGCTCTGCCATGATCGACAGCCAGCTACGCACCAACGACGTCATCGACGCGGCGGTGGTCGGCGCCATGGCGGCGGTCCCGCGCGAGGCGCATGTGCCCGCCCATCTGGCGAGCGTCGCTTATATGGACCGCGCGATCGCGCTGGGCCATGGCCGGGCGCTGAACGCGCCGCTGGTTACCGGCCGGATGCTGGTTGCCGCCGCGATCCGCCCCGGCATGCGCGTGCTGCTGGTCGGCAGCGCCACCGGCTACACCGCCGCGGTGCTGTCGCGGCTCGGCGCCGAAGTTCATGGGGTCGAGGAACAGGCCGAGCTGATGGCGATGGCGCAGGCCGCGACCGCCGATGCGGCCATCCACTGGGTCGCCGGCCCACTGCACGCGGGCGCGCCCGGCGCCGCGCCGTTCGACCGCATCATTGTCGAAGGCGCGATCGAAACATTGCCCGGCGCATTGGCCGCGCAGCTGGCCGAGGGCGGCCGTCTGGTCGCGGCGCGCCGCGACGGCGCGGTGACGCGGCTGGTCCAGGGGGTAAAGGCCGGCGGCGAGGTGCCGCTGCGCAGCTTTGCCGACATGGACGCCGCCCCGCTGCCCGGCTTTGCCGCCCCGGCGGGTTTCCAGTTCTAAAGCCAATCCCCTCCTTGTTTCAGGCTGACATGACGATGCTCGATACCGATAAGAAACGGCCTCTCCCCCGCGCCCGCTGGCTCGCCGGTCTGGCCGTCGGCGCCTTGACGCTGTCGCCGGCGGCACATGCCGAAACGCTGCAGGATGCGCTGGCGAAAGCCTATGAAAACAACCCGACGCTGACCGCGGCGCGCGCCGGACAGCGCGCGAACGACGAAAATGTCCCGATCCAGAAATCGGGCGGGCTGCCGAACATCGGGGTCGGGGTCGATTATCAGGAAAATCTGGTGCTGCCCGGCAACAGCTTTTTCTCGCCAAAACGCTTCCTCAGCGTCGGCGGCCAGGTGTCGGTGCCGATCTATCAGGGCGGCGCGGTGCGCAACGCGGTCAAGGCCGCCAAATTTCGCGTCGAGTCGGGTCAGGCCAATTTGCGCGCGACCGAAGCGAGCATTTTTTCGCAGACCGTCGGCGCCTATATGGACGTCATCCGCGACCAGGCGATCGTCCAGCTGAACCAGAAGAATGTGTCGGTGCTGCGCACCAATTTGCAGGCGACGAGCGACCGGTTCGAAATCGGCGATCTGACCCGCACCGACGTCGCGCAGTCAGAGGCGCGCCTCGCGCTCGCCGAGGGCGATCTGCGGACCGCCGAGGCGAACCTGATCGCCAGCCGCGAATCCTATGTCCGGCTGGTCGGCGATGCGCCGGTCGATCTGGAACAGCCGCCGCAGCTGCCTAACCTGCCCGCCTCGCCCGACGAAGCAGTCGCGATCGCGCTGACCAGCAACCCCGACATCGAGGCCGCGAACCAGAGCGTCAACGCGAGCCGCGCCGACATTGGCGTCGCGCGCGCCGGGCGCCTGCCCAAATTGTCGGCGACCACCAGCGGCGGGTACAACAACAATCTGAATTCGGTGAACGACCCGACGTCGGAAAACACCACCAGAAGCGCGTCGGCCGGGCTGTCGCTGACGATCCCGATCTTTCAGGGCGGGCGCCCGTCGGCGCAGGTGCGCCAGGCGCAGTCGCGCACCAGCCAGGCGATCGAAAATTATGTCGAGGTCGAACGCAGCGTGATCGCCCAGACCCGCGGCGCCTATGCCGCGTGGCAAGCGAATCAACAGATCATCGCCGCGACGCAGCAGGCGGTGAGCGCCAACGGCCTGTCGCTGGAGGGCGTGCGCGCCGAAAACAGTGTCGGCACCCGGTCGATCCTCGACATTTTGAACGCCGAACAGGAATATCTGAACACCCAGGTCCAGCTGGTGTCGGCGCAGCGCAATTCCTATGTCGCGGCGTTCTCGGTGCTCGCCGCAATGGGCAAGGCCGAAGCGCGCGATCTGGGGATCGAGGGCGGCGCGCTCTATGATCCCGAGGTCAATTACAACCGCGTCAAGGGTCAGATCTGGGACTGGGCCGACGATCCGGCGCCGCAGCAGCAGGCGACCGACACGCGCGCGGTCCCCGCGGCAACCGCCAGCGTTCCGGTTGGGCCGCCCGCGCTGCCACGACAATAACGCTTGGCAAAACACGCCCCAAATCGGTAAGAGGACATTAACCATGCGGTAATCGCGATGGTTTAGGGGGTTGGTTATGGGCGATATGTCGCGGGAACCATCGATGGAAGATATTTTGTCGTCGATCAGGCGTGTCATCGCACGCGATGAAGCCCCCGGCGCGGCGCGCGAAATCACGCCCGCGATCGCCGAAGACATTCTCGACCTGCACGACGAAGACGACGCCGCCAGCGAAACCGCGCCCGCAGCCGAAAAACTGGTCTCGGAAGCGAGCGCCGACGCCGCGCGCCAGTCGCTCGAAGCGCTGACCGCCGCCGTGGCGCCCGCCGTGGCCGCCGCAACCGTCGCGGCACCCGCCGTCGGCGGGCGGTCGATGGAAGATGTCGTGCTCGACGCGCTGCGTCCGATGCTGAAAGACTGGCTCGACAGCAATCTGCCGCAGCTGGTCGAGGCGATGGTCGCCAAGGAAATCAGCCGGATTACCGGGCGCAGGCTCTAAATTCTCCCGATCCTCCCTGGGGTGAAGCCATAGGGAAGATTATTTGGCCCAATCCTCGAGCAAATAACGCGCGATCGCCAGCGGTGGCGGCGCCAGGAACGGCGCGCCCATGTCGCCCGCCAGCGCGGCGCGCACCTCGGCCTTGTCGACCCACATCGCCGCCTCGATCTCGGTGGTATCGAGGGTCAGCGCCGGGTCGGTCGTGACCGCGCGGCAGCCGATCATCAGCGACGACGGAAAGGGCCAGGGCTGGCTCGCCACATAAGAGACGTTCGACACGCGGATGCCCGCCTCCTCGAACAATTCGCGCGCCACCGCTTCCTCCAGCGATTCCCCGGGTTCGACAAACCCCGCCAGCGCCGAGAAAAAGCCCGGCGGAAACCCGCCCTGGCGCCCGACCAGCACCCGCCCGTCGCATTCGGCGAGCATGATGACGACCGGGTCGACGCGCGGGAAATGTTCGGCGTTACAACTGCCGCAGCGGCGCCCCCAACCGGCGCGGAACACCGTCGTCGGCGTCCCGCACACCGCGCAAAAGCGATGCCGCGCATGCCAGTCGATCAGGCTGCGCGCGCCGCCGTAAAGCGCCGCTTCTTCGCCCGACAGCAAGGGCAGCAGGCGCATGACGGTCCGCGAGCGCGCATCGATCCGCGCCCCAAGCGCCGCTTCGCGCACAAAATGCGGAATTCCGGCACCGTCGACGCCGAGCAGCAGCGGCGCGCGGTCGTCGGCGGGGTCGAGCGCCTCCCAGCACAGCCCGCCGCCCTCGCCCGGCACAAAATCGATGCCGTCGAGCGTCAGGCAGCGCGCGCGCGGATCGGCCATCGCGGCGGCGAAACCCGCCGCATCGCTGCGCAGCTGGTCGGCGCGGTCGAGCCACGCCCCGGTAAATCCCAGCGGCAAGGGCATCAGGTGATGATATCCTTGAAGAAGGTCTCGCCGAATTTTTCCTGAAACGGCAGCGCGCCCGATGGCATATATTGCGCATAAGCCGCGGCGCGATAGCCAAGCCCGCGATGGACGAAACCGATCGTCCCCGCGGCGCCCGCCCAGCCGAAAATGCCCTCGCCGCCCGGCGACGACGGCAGCGACACGCGGCCGCCAGCGCCAAAGCCCTGCCCGTCGATAAACGTCCCCTTGCGGTCGACGCTGTCGGCCAGCAGGTTCGACATCGCCAGCCGCGCGGTTTCGACCTTCATCACCCGTTTGCCGCCGGTCGCACCTTCACCCATCAGCATCGCGAGAAAGTGGTCATAATCGCGCGCGCTCGACACCAGCCCGCCGCCGCCGAACGGATAGGGCGGCGGATCGAGGTAGATCGAGCTGGTCGCCGGATCGAAGGGGATCAGCGCCCCGCCATAGGGCGCATAGTTGGTGGTAAAACGCCCGACATCCTTCGCGCCCACCATGAAGCTCGTGCTCGTCATCCCCAGCGGATCGAACAGCCGCGCCTTCAGAAACGCATCGAAGGGCTGCCCCGACGCAACCTCGATCACCCGGCCGAGCAGATCGAGGCTGATCGAATAGCTCCATTTGGTGCCGGGTTCGTACACCAGCGGTAGCGCCGCGAGCCGGTCGGCCATCACCGCCAGGCTGGGCGCTGCGGTGACCGGCGCCATGCCGGGGATCGGCAGCCGGCTCGCCTGACCGCCGACGATGCCGGCATCGTCATAGGCCTTTTTGATCGGCCCCTTTTGCATGATATTATAGCCGAGCCCCGCGGTGTGGGTGAGCAGATGGCGCACGGTGATCGGCGTCTTCGCCGGGCGCAGGTCGGTGATCGACCCGTCGGGCACATTTTGCACCTGCATCTTGGCAAAGGCGGGCAGGAAATCGGCGATCGGCTGGTCGAGTTTCATCTTGCCGTCTTCGATCAGCAGCATCGCGGCGATGCCGGTGACCGGCTTGGTCATCGAATAGAGCCGCCACAGCGTGTCGGGGCCGACGGGCACCGCATCGCCCAGCGACTGCACCCCGGCACCGAAAAATTCGGCCGCATCCTGCCCCTTGCCGATCGCGGCGAGAGTGCCGGCGAGTTCGCGGCGATCGACGAAGCCTTTGATGAACGCGTGGGTCGCGGGATAAAGCTGTGCCCCGCTGTCCTTCCAAGCGAACGCGGCGCGCGGCAACAGCGCGGCGCCGCCGCCCAGCGCCAGCCCGCCGAGCAGCGCCCGGCGCGAAACCATCATGTTCATCCGTCTCTCTCCAGCATCTTGTCGACCAGTTTGCGATAGAGCGTCGGCAGCCCCGCCGCGTCAAGGTCCGAGATCGGCCACCATTCGCCTTCCGCTGCGGCATCGCCGTTTTCCGGAAGAGCTTCGCGGGGCACCAGCTTCAGCGTCAGGTCGAAATGGGTGAAACCATGGTCCACCTCGGCGATGCCCGACTCGGTTGGACGGGCATCGGTCCAGTCGCCCCCCGGCAGCGCGCGCATCCCACCGAGCATGCCTTTGGCGGGGCGGCGGACCAGCCAGACCCGCGCGTCGTTTTCGATCCAATGCGCCAGCCCGTGGCGATGCGGCTTCGCCTTTTTGGGCGGCTTGACCGGCAGGCGATCGATATCGGGCCGTCCGCGCGCGCGGCAATCGGCCGTCAGCGGACAGATCGCGCAAGCGGGGCCGCGCGGGGTGCAGATGGTCGCGCCCAGATCCATCAGCGCCTGCGCAAAATCGCCCGGGCGGTCCCGCGGCACCCATGGCGCCAACGCGGCGCGAATCTCGCGCTTGGCCAGCGGCAGCGGCGTTTCGATCAGGCGATGGCGCGCGATCACCCGTTCGATATTGGCATCGACAACGACCGCCGGGCGGCCAAAGGCGATCGCTGCAACCGACGCCGCGGTATAGTCGCCGATCCCCGGCAGCGCGCGCAGCGCGGCTTCGCTATCGGGAAAGCGCCCGCCATGATCGCGCACGACCGACCGCGCGCACGCCAGCAGATTGCGGGCGCGGGCGTAATAGCCCAGCCCCGCCCAGGCGGCCATCACGTCCGCGTCATCCGCCGCCGCCAGATCGGCGACCGTCGGCCAGCGGGTGGTGAAGCGCGCGAAATAGCCCGCGACCGCCGCCACCGTCGTCTGTTGCAGCATGACCTCGGCCAGCCAGATACGATAGGGGTCGGGCACCGCGTCGCTGCCCGGCGCGATCCGCCACGCCAGCACCCGCGCGGCGCGGTCGTACCACGCCAGCAGGCGGCCAGCGAAGTCGGGGGCGAAGTCGGGGGCGAGATCGCTGGCCATGTCGGAAGTCTGGACGCTCACCCCCCGCCTATGGCATGGCACCGGCGATGACGAAAGACAGCGGCGATGGCCCGCCCGCCAAAAAGGCGACGGCGAAGGCAGGGGTGAAAAAGCCCAAAGCGGCGGCACGCGTTTACGAACGCCCGCGCGGCGGCGAAGCGCGCATGATTTCCGACCTCGTTCCCGAAATCGGCCGCGCCGCCTTTCGCAAATTCGGCTTCATCCAAAGCTCGGTGGTCAGCCGCTGGCGCGAGATCGTCGGCGACCGGCTCGCCGACGTCACCCAGCCCGCGATGATCCGCTTTCCGGTCGGCGCCAAGGCAGGCGGCACGCTGCATCTGACGATCAGCGGCGCCCATGCCCCGATGCTGCAACATGTCGCCCCCGACATCATCGCCGCGGTCAACCGCTTCTTTGGCTATGCCGCGGTCGCGCACGTCCGCATGACGCATGGCCAGGTCACCCCCGCGGCGCCCGTTCAGCCACCGGCAATGCTGAAACCCGTACCCGCCGAACTGGGGGACAGTTTGCGCGACATCGGCGACCCGGAACTGCGCACCGTGCTCGAACGCATGGCGTCGGGACTGGCGGCGGCGCCCAAACTCCCCCGGATCAGTTGAAGGACCAGCGACGATGTCCGCTTTTGATGACCCGCTTTTCGATCGCCGCACCGCGCTGCTGGCGCTGTCGGGCGCCGCGCTGACCCTGATCGCCGCGACCCCCGCAAAGCCCGCCCTATGGTCGTCACAGGTAGAGATCAGTCCAATCGGCGCCCATGTCGTCGGCAACCCCGCGGCCAAGGTCCGGCTGGTCGAATATTTCAGCTATACCTGTCACGTCTGCGCCGATTTCGCGAAGCTGGGGTCGGCGCCGCTGAAAACGCAATATATCGACCGCGGGCTAGTGCTGTTCGAATATCGCAATCTGGTCCGCGACCCGGTCGACATGACCGCGGCGTTGCTCGCGCGTTGCGGCGGTGCGGGCGCATTCGCGCGCAACCATCAGGCCATTTTTGCCGCCTTCCCGGTCTGGATGGCCAAGGTGACAAAGGCCACCGACGCGCAAAAAACCAGCTGGTTTGAAGGCACCACGGGTGAACGCGCCCGCAAGATTGCCGCCGACACCGGCCTTGCCGCGCTGATGCGCGCCCGCGGCTATACCCAGGCGCAGCTCGACGCCGCGCTCGACAGCGAGGTCGCCCAGGCCGAACTCACCGGCATGACCAACATCGCACGCGGCGCCGATCGCGTCGCCGGCACCCCGACCTTTTTCGTCAACGGTCGCAACGCCGCAGTGACGGCGTGGCCCGCGCTCAAATCGAAACTCGACCAGGCGATCAAGGGATCGTAAAAGCCTCCCCAAACTTGTTTCCGGAGAATATCACATCATGACCGCATCGCTTCGCATCGCCCTTTTGTCCTCGCTCGGCGCGCTCGCCCTCGCCGGTTGCGGAGGCAGCGCCAGCGACCCCGCCAAGGAACAGGATGTCGTCGCCAAGGTAACGGCGCCGGCCGGCAAGAGCTGGTCGCAGGTCGTCAGCTTCGACGGCGACGGCGTGGTGATGGGCAACCCCGAAGCCCCGATCAAACTCGAAGAATTCGGCGCCTTCACCTGCGGCCATTGCGCGCAGTTCACCAAGGATTCGCACGAAGAGTTGAAGCGCGATTTCATCGACACCGGCCGCGTGTCGTACAAGCTGACCCCGTTCATGCTGCACCCGGTCGATGCGATCGCCGGTGCGATCGTCAAATGCACCGGCCCCGACCGCTTCTTCCCGCTCGCCGACGCGACCTTCCTTGAGCATGAGGCCTTCATCGCCGGGGCACAAAAGCCGCAGCCGGGGATCGAAGCGGCGATGCAGCTGCCCCCCGAACAGCGCTTCACCGCGCTCGCCAAGGGCTGGGGCATCGATCAATTTTACCAGCAGCGCGGCGTTCCGGCGGCGACGATCCAGGCGTGCCTGAGCAAGGTCGACAATGTCTCGGCGATCGAAAAGGGCACCAACGCCGGGGTCGAGAAATATCAGATCACCGGCACCCCGACGTTCGTCATCAACGGCCAGGTCGCCGAAGGCATCGCGTCCTGGGGCCCGCTGCGCGACCGCCTGCGCACGATGGGCGCCCGCTGATTTCAGCCAATCCTCCCTGTCGCGCAGCGATGGGGAGGGGTGGAGGGGCCTTGCGGCGGCGGCATCATGGCCCCTCCGTCAGCACTGCGCGCTGCCACCTCCCCATGACTTCGCCACAGGGAGGATCAATATCTGCCCCTTGCGACTCCCCCGCCCGCGCGGCATGACGGCTGCTTGGGGGGATATGTGACACCAGCGTTGCAACATCCGCGATTCGACGATCTGCACGGGGCCGGTCCGTGCAGATAAAACGCCTGCGCCTGACCGGTTTCAAATCTTTCGTCGAACCCACCGAACTGCGCATCGAGCCCGGGCTGACCGGCGTCGTCGGCCCCAATGGCTGCGGCAAGTCGAACCTGCTCGAAGCGATCCGCTGGGTGATGGGCGAATCCAGCCCCAAATCGATGCGCGGCGGCGGCATGGAGGATGTCATCTTTGCCGGTACGGCGTCGCGCCCGGCGCGCGATTTTGCCGAGGTTGCGCTCCATTGCGACACCGAAGGCGCGCTCGTCGCGGGCCTGTCCGACGGCGAGGACGGCGACGATCTCGAGGTCATCCGCCGCATCGAGCGCGGCGCGGGCAGTGCCTATCGCGCCAATGGCCGCGATGTCCGCGCCAAGGACGTTGCGCTGATCTTTGCCGACGCCGCGACCGGGGCGCACAGCCCGGCGCTGGTCAGCCAGGGCAAGATCGCCAATGTCATCGCCGCCAAGCCGACCGACCGCCGCGCGATGCTGGAAGAAGCCGCCGGGATCGCCGGGCTGCACGTGCGCCGCAAGGACGCCGAACAGAAATTGCGCGCCACCGAAACCAACCTGACGCGCCTGTCCGAAATCACCGCCGACATGGAGGTGCGTGCCAATGCTTTGCGGCGACAGGCGCGCGCCGCAGAGAAGTACAAGAAGCTGAGCGACGAGATTCGGATCGCCGAGGGGCGGCTGATCTACGCGCGCTGGCGCGACGCCGCCGCCGCCGCCGATCAGGCGCGCCGTGATGCGGACGCCGCGGAGGCGGCGGTCAAGGCCGCGCAGCACGAGCTGGAAACCGTCTCCACCGCGCAGACCGAGGTCGCGACCCGCGTCGCCGCCGCACGCCAAGACGCGCAGGCACAGCGCGATGCGCTCGCCGAGGCGACCGCCACCCAGGTCCGCCTGCACGGCGAAGAGCGCGCCGCGCGCCAGCGGCTCGAAGATCTGGCGGCGCAGCAGGCCCGCCTGGCCGACGACCGCAATCGCGAAGGCGAATTGGCGCGCGAGGCGCATGGCGCGCTGACCGCGCTCGATGCCGAGAGCAAGGCGCTGGCGCACGACATCGCCGGGCACGACGCGGGCAAGGCGGCGCTCGCCGACGCCCATCTGGCGGCGCAGGCGCGGCTGCGCGATGCCGAGGTCGCACAGGCGCAGGCGCGCGCGACGGCCGCCAGTGAAGCCGCCGACCGCCGCATTGCGGTGTCGGCGCTCGACAGCGCCGCAGCAGCAGTGCGCCGCATCGACGCTGACAAGGCGCGCGTCGATGCCGGCATCGCCGCGCTCGGCGACCGCGCCGCGCTTGCCGCGACCCATAGCGACAGCGTCAACGCCGCCGAGGCCGCCGAAACGGCGATCGCCGCCGCCGAAGCGGCGCTGCATCGCGCCGAGGCCGACCGCGAAGCGACCGCTGCCGACCTTGCGGGGATCGAGGCCGGGCTCGCCGAAGCGCGCGCGGCGCTCGCCGCGCTCGACGGCGAGGCGGCGACGCTCGAACGCGCCCTCGCCGCCGCGCGCAGCGACGACGGGCGTATCCTCGATCAGCTGCGCGTGACGCCGGGCTATGAAGTCGCGCTCGCCGCGGCGCTCGGCGACGATCTCGACGCCGGAACCGACACGGACGCCGCGCGCAGCTGGGGCGGCGCCGATCCGGCACAGGAAGACCCCGCGCTGCCCGGCGGCACCCGGCCGCTGGCCGAATTCGTCAAGGCGCCGCGCGCGCTTGCGCGCCGCCTGACGCAGGTCGCGGTTGCCGACCGCGACACGGGCCAGCCGCTTGCGGTCGGCCAGCGGCTCGTCACCCTGGACGGGGTGATGCGCCGCTGGGACGGTTTCGCCTCGCGCGGCGACGGCGCCACCGCGAGCGAACGGCTGATGCGCCAGAACCGGCTCGACGCGCTGGCGGCACAGCGCCCGCAGGTCGAACTGGGCGTGCAGGATCTGCGCGGCCGCCGCGACACCGCCGCCGCGTTGGCGAGCGAACTGACGGGCGCCGCCGCCGCGGCACGCAAGCAGCTTGCCCAGGCCGACGAGGCCCGCCGTACCGCGCTGCGCGCCGCCGACCAGGCACAGGCCGCGCTCGACCGCCACCGCGACGCCGCGGCGCTGTTCGACCGCCGCCTCGCCGAAATCGCCGACGCAGCCAGCGAAGCCGCCGGGCAATTCGCAGCGCAGGAAGCCGCCCTCACCGCCTTGCCCGACGACAGCATCGCGCGCGCGGCGCTGGAGGCCGAGGAGCACGCCGCCGAACGCGCGCGCTCGGATGCCCACGCGGCCCGCGACGCATTGGCGGCGCACGAACGCACCCTCGCGGCGCTGAGCGAGCGGCAGGCAGTGGTGACTGCTGAGATCAAGAGCTGGAAAGCGCGCGCGGGCGAAGCGGCGCGGCGGGTGACCGAGATGGACAAGCGCGCCGACGCGCTGGCCGCCGAGGCCGCCAAACTCGCCGATGCGCCTGCGAAACTTGCCGAACAACGCACCGCCGCTGAAGCGCAACAGGCGGCGCTGCGCGACAGAGTTGCGGCCGCCGAGGCGCAGGAACGCGCCGCTGAGGCGGCGCTGCGCGAAGCCGAGACGGCGCTGAATGCGATCCGCGAGCGCGTCGCCGCGGCGCGCGAAACCCGCGCCGGGGCGATTGCGCGCTCCGAAAATGCCGAGCTCAGGCGGATCGAAATGGGCCGCCTGTCGGGCGAACGCTTTGAATGTCCGCCGCCGCTGCTGCCGCAAAAGGCCGGGTTCGACGGCGAGAGCGTGTCCGATGCGGGGCAGGAATCGGCGCAGCACGACCGGTTGATCGGCGACCGCGAGCGGCTCGGCCCGGTCAACCTCGTCGCCGCCGACGAACTGATCGAACTCGACACCGAACGCGAGAAAAGCGCCGCCGAGATCGAGGAACTGACGCAGGCGGTCCACCGCTTGCGTGGGTCGATCGGCAATCTCAACCGCGAGGGCCGCGTCCGTCTGCTCGCCGCGTTCGAGACGGTGAACGGCCATTTCCAGCGGCTGTTCACGACCCTGTTCGACGGCGGCCAGGCGCATCTTGAACTCGTCGATTCGGACGACCCGCTCGAGGCGGGGCTGGAAATCATGGCGCAGCCCCCCGGCAAGCGCCTCGGCACGCTCACCCTGCTGTCGGGCGGCGAACAGGCGCTGACCGCGGTCGCGCTGATCTTTGGCCTGTTCCTGACCAACCCGGCGCCGATCTGCGTCCTCGACGAGGTCGACGCCCCGCTCGACGACGCCAATATCGAGCGCTTCTGCGACCTGCTCGACCGCATGACGCGCGAGACCAACACCCGCTATCTGATCGTCACCCATAATGCGGTCACGATGGCGCGGATGCACCGCCTGTTCGGCGTGACCATGATCGAAAAGGGCGTCAGCCGCCTGGTGTCGGTCGACCTCGGCGCCGCAGAGGAGCTGCTCGCGGCGGAATGATCAAGGCGCCATCCCCACCACCAGCATCGCCGCAAACACCAGCAGCCCGGCAAAGCGGTTGCTGCGGAATTTCGCGAGGGCGTCCTCGCCATTGGCGGGATCCAGCGTCACTACCTGCCCCGTGAAATGCAAAGCCGCGGGTACCAGCGCGATCAGCACCAGCGGGTCGGGCCGCACGGCCCACAGCGCGCCGCCCCAGCCGGCCAGCGCGAAGCCATAGCAGAGCGCGACCCCGCCCTTCACATGGCGCCCCATCGCGCGCGCGCTCGATTTGACGCCTACAGCCATATCGTCCTCGATATCCTGCAGCGCATAGATGGTGTCGTACCCGATCACCCACGCGATGCAGCCAGCATAGAGCAAGGGCAGCGCCAAGCCGTCGCCGCCGCCGACGGCAACCCAGGCGACGAGCGCCCCCCAGCTGAACACCAGCCCCAGCCACGCCTGCGGCCACCAGGTGATGCGTTTCATGAACGGATAACCGGCAACCAGGATCAGGCTGGCAAGCGCGACAATCTGCGCGGGCCAAGGTAGCTGAAGCAGCACGAGCAAGCCGACGAGCGCCAGCAGCACCGCCCACAAGGCGGCATTGCGCACCGACACCGCCCCGCTCGCGATCGGCCGCGACGCCGTGCGTGCGACCTGCGCGTCCAGGTCGCGATCGACGATGTCGTTATAGACGCAGCCCGCGCCGCGCATGACGATCGCGCCGAGCAACAACCACAGGAACAACCGCCAATGGCTGACCGCCCCGCCGCCAAGCGCCAGCCCGAACGCGCAGGGCCAGAACAGCAACCACCAGCCGATCGGGCGGTCGAACCGCGCGAGCAGCGCATAAGGCCGCGCCGCGGCGGGCAGGAGCGCCACAAAACCACGCAACTGGCTGTCGGGAGGATGGGCGGCGGTCATCGGCAGCGGCGCATGTAGCAGCCGCCGCGCGCATGATAAACGGTTATTGAACCGCGCCGCGCGCGATCAGGCGCAGAGCGAAGGGGTCGCTGCCGGGGCGGGGTTAAAGATGCCGCTGTTGTTCTCGCCCTGCAGGTTGCGTCCCTCGCGGATGAGGAAGGCGGCGGTTTCACGCATCCGCTTGGTCTGGAACCATTTGCCCCAGACCAGCGATTTATAGTCGTAGGTGACCTCGACCAGCATGATCGCGGTGCCGCTCGCCGCATCGACCCCGACACCGGCAAAGCTCGTTCCCGTGGCGCCCGTGCCTTGCGGGCCATAAGCCGAAGCGATCGGCAGATCGCCGTAACAACGCTGCCAGTGGATCCATTGCCCGCCATCGGGATTGCGTTCGATGCTCGACAGGATGACCCGGCCGTTGGTTTTGAAATTCATGCCCTTGGCCTGTTCCTCGACGCCGGCAAAAACCTCGTTGATGTCGACCTCGCGCACGCTCGGCTGCGACAAATTGCTGCCAAAGGCGATCCGCGCCGCGTTGTCCGCCGCGCTCAGGCCGATCTGGTTCACGCGCGTGCCGGTCAGGAGCAGATTGGCATATTCGATGCCGCCAAAACCGATGAGCGCGAGGATGGGCACGCAGAAAGCCACTTCGATCATGACCACCGCGCTGACGTCGCGCGCCAGATGGGCGGCGGCCCGGGTCCGCCGGGCGGCCCGCACCAGGGCCCGGTTCAAAAAGTTGGTCATGTGCAGATCACCTGCTTCGTCGATGTCGCGGCATTGTACGGCTGATTACGCAGCACCGTGCTCGCGACCAGCGTGCTTTGTTCCGACTGCCCCATAAATTTCCAGATCGGCAGCACCCGCGTCATCTTGAGCGACGCGGTATAGAGAACGATGTCTTCGGCCCCGCCATTGCCGGTCTGGCCGCGATCGGCGTCCCAGCTGGCGTTGCCGTTGACATCCTCGAAACATTCGCCGCTGTCGTAACGACCGTTGCCATTGCCATCGGTAAAGGCTTCGGGATCACCGACTTCGCTGTAGCTGTCATACGCCTTGCGGACAAAAGTGACTTCGCCGCGGGGAAAGAC
Organism: Sphingopyxis sp. L1A2A; assembly: GCF_005502465.1. Taxonomy (GTDB): domain Bacteria; phylum Pseudomonadota; class Alphaproteobacteria; order Sphingomonadales; family Sphingomonadaceae; genus Sphingopyxis. Next base: position 14,642 of record NZ_SCOT01000037.1, on the reverse strand, counting down.
GTTGAGCACCTTGCGGCGCACTTCATTGTCGAGTGCCGTCTGGCTGAGCGCATTGCCCTCCAGCGTCGCGGCGCGCGCCGCGGCGTTCACCACCCCCTGCAGCTCGAGTTTGGCGTAGAATTGCCACGAAAAGTCCAGAATCCCGAGCAAGATGATCAGGAACAGCGGCGCGGTCAGCGCAAATTCGACGACCGCATTGCCCGCTTCGTTGCGACGCAGCCAGCGCAGGAAAGGCCGGCGCGTCATTGCGACAACCGCAGTTTGGAAATCTGCCGGGCGATCGCCTGGAAGTTTTCGTTGAGCTGGGCGGCATTATTCGCCTGATAGGCTTTGCCCGGGCTCGCGCAGGTGCTCAGCTGGCTGTTCAGCGCGACGCCAAAACCCACCACCCAGACGGTGATATTCTTTGCCTTGGCCTTTTCGCAAAGCTGCAGGAAGCGATTGTTGTGCCGCGTCGTCAGGTTGCTGTCGCTGGTCCCGCCAACCCGCTTCATCAACCACTCATAGCCCTGGAACGACAAATTGCCCATGTTCGGCGCCATTTCGCCGTCGGTCATAAAGACGATGTGGCGGCTGATCGGACGGGTGTTGGGCGCCGTCGCATTTTCATCGGCGAACATGCCGTCGGGCGACAGCAGGCGCACGCCCCACACCATCCCGGCGTCATGATAGGTACCGCCGACCGGCTGGAGCGACTGGATATAGCTGTTGAAGGTCGACCGATCGCTCGCCGTTTGCGTCGTCAGCTTCATCGCCGGGACCGGACAGACGCCCCAACCGTTCGACCAGTAACGCGAGTAATTCTGCCAGCTGCCGTTGGTGCTGCTGTTGCTCGACACGCTGCTGCTGTTGACGTTGATCGCCCCCGTCGTCGACGGCGTGCCCCCCGGACTGCTGGCGCGCGGAAAGGCGATCTGCGGGATCAGCACTTTCCATTTCGTGTCATCGTCGCCCGTCGGTGCGGTATCGACATCCATGTCATGGGCGTCGGACGGGGCCGGATCGGTGGGACCGAACGGTTCGGTGCCGCGTTCCATGACGCACCCGCCCCACGTGTTCGACACGGTCGCGCCCGAATCGCCGGTGTCGGTCTCGATCGCCGAGCCGCCCTTGGCCTGACTGACGTCGAACACCCGGTCCTGATAGGTATATTTATTGTCGAACGACTGCGTCGGCGTTTCGGTCACCGTGGTCGTATAGGTGCGCGTAAAGGTCGCGACGCGGCGTTGCAGGCGGCATCGGCTGTTCGACCAGGTGTAGCGATAGTTATAATAGGTATAGGTCTGGTTGGTGTCGTAGGTCGTGATGCGATTGCCATTGCCATCGACATATTGCGCGGTCTGGTTCGAATTGGGCGAACCGCTGGGCGTCGGCGTCGTATCGGCGGGCGGCTCCAGATTGCCGCAGGACGAGCTGTCCTGGCCGTTGACCGTGCTGACATTGGAATAATTGCCATAGCTGGTGTTGCCGTCGGAATATTCCTCCGACTGCTCGCTGGTGGCATTGCCCCAGGTCACCTTGAACACCGGCGTGCGCGACGGCAGCAGCACATTGTCGGACAGCCAGGACGGATTCTTGGCGTACAGGATACTGCCGACATTCGCGGACGAGCTGTACGGCACGACGCCGAACCGCAGGCGGCCATCGCCGACATCTGCCGTGGTCAGCGTGTCGAAAAAGTCCATCGTGGCCGATTTCAGCGCCGTGATGCGATTGACCGAGTCGCCCGAATTGGTCTGCGCCATCGATCCGGTAACGTCGAGCACCATCATCACGTCGGCGTTCGAGATTTCCAGCTTGGCCGTGCAATTCACCGCAAGATCGAATTGCTGATAGTTGAAAATCTGCATCAGTGCGGTGGGCAGCCGGGCCGTGGCGGTTCCCTTGACGTTCGACGCGCCTTCGGCCTGCGAGGCAAAGGTCACCGCGCTGCTGCCATAAGCGCTGGCGCCATAGTTGTAATTGAACATCTTGTTCGCTTCGGCCTGCGCCGCGGTCGTGTACGTGCTGCCGGCCATGGCGCGGCGCCCGGCGAGCACGCCGGCGTCGCACGCCTGTTGCAGGCGCAGCTGCGCCATATAGGCGCGCCCGATGTCGATGCCCGATCCCAGCAGCCCGATGACCGGCAGGATGGCAGCCGCGGTCAGGAACATCGCATTGCCGCGCTTGTCGCGCGAAAGCCTTTTGGTGCCCTGCCGCAGGCGGGTGAATACGGTCCCTCGCATGGTCTAACCCCTCTTGGTCCAGACACGCGGCCCACTACAGATGCGTGGCTGGCATCCTTGCACTAGGGCGGAACTGCTTACCAAACCCCTAATCCACCGCGCCGTGACGACCGCTTCGCACCGCCATTTTGACCCGGATCGGGACAGATCGGCCCATCGCACGCAGCAGATGCGCAAAATCTCGGCGTCTGCTATCGCCCGCGTCATGCCCGCGACTCCCGCCTGGCCGCCCGCCAGCACCCCCCGCTTGTTCGTCGATATGCCGCTCGCCGACGGCGCCGCGGCGACGATCGACGGCGCCGCCGCTCATTATCTGCTCAATGTGATGCGGCTAAAAGTCGGGGCGCCGATCCTGCTGTTCGACAACCGCAGCGGCGAATGGCTGGCCAGTGTCGCCGATGCGGGCAAACGATCGCTGACGCTGCACATCGAACGTCAAACGCGCGTGATCGAACAGGTGCCTGACCTGTGGCTGTGCTTTGCGCCGGTCAAAAAGGCGCGGCTCGACTGGATCATCGAAAAGGCGACCGAGCTGGGCGTCGCGCGGCTGCAACCGGTGATCACCGAACGCACGATCGTCGAACGCGTCAAGCGCGAGCGGCTGGAGGCACAGATTATCGAGGCGTGCGAGCAATGCGGGCGCACCGCGCTGCCCGCGCTGGGTGAGCCGGTCAAATTGGCGCAATTGCTGTCCGCATGGCCCGCCGACCGCGCGCTGCTGTTCGCCGATGAAGCCGGCGGCGTACCGCTGTCCACCGTCGCCGCCCCGGCCCCGGCCGCGATCCTCGTCGGCCCCGAGGGCGGCTTTACGCCGCGCGAGCGCGACTTGGTGCTCGAAAACCCCGCGGTCCGGCGCATCGCGCTCGGCCCGCGTATCCTGCGCGCCGAAACCGCGGCAATCGCGGCGACCAGCCTGTGGATGGCGCAGCATGGCGATTGGGGCGGCGGCGCCTGAATGCGCAAAGCTGTTCCGTTCCCGGACAGTTTTCGAGCCAAGCCCCCCGATTTTAACCGTATATTAGCTATGCGCGGGCATAGCGGCCCGATGCAACGGCAGGACCAGAGCCGATATTGCTGGCGTGGGGGCCAGCACGCACAGTTTGTACGAGCCCTTTTGCTGCTCGTCGGGCTGGCGCTGGCGCTCGCCGTCAATCCGGCCGCGGCGCAGACCACCACGACCTACAGCAACACCACCACCGGGACGATCAGCGAAACCGCGACCCCGTGCACCACCCCGCTGGTGCGCAATTTCACCGTCGCCGCCAACGCCCAGATCACCGACGTCAATATCGGGGTGCAATTCAGTCATACCTATCGCGGCGACATCCGCGCAACTTTGGTCTCGCCGACCGGCACCGTCGTCAATCTGATCACCAATGTCGGGACGGGGGCGGACAATCTGAACGTCCTGTTCGACGACAGCGCCGCGACGAGCATTTCGGCGCACAGCGCGAACGACAACACCGCCGCCGCGCCGCCCTATCAGCGGACATTTGCTCCCGAGACGGCGCTGACCACATTCAATGGCCAGGGTTCGGCGGGGACGTGGCAGCTGACGATCTGCGACTCGCTGAACGGCGACGTGGGCAATTTTACCCGCGCCGACCTGACGCTGACGACGGTGCCGATCGCACCCTCGGCCGATCTGTCGCTGGCCAAGTCGGTCAGCAATGCGGCACCCGCCGTCGGGGTCAGCATCAACTATGTGCTCAGCGTCACCAACGCCAGCGGCTCGGCGCTGACCGCGACCGGGGTGACGGTGCAGGACACGCTGCCCGCGGGCTTCGCCTTCACCGGCGCATCGGGGTTCGGCAGCTACAACAGCGTGACCGGCGTCTGGACCGTCGGCAGCATCCCGCCCGGCACCACGCGCACCCTGACGATTTCCGGCACCGTCACCGCGACCGCGGGCGCGGTCATCGCCAATATCGCCGAAGTCAGCGCCTCGTCCGCGTTCGATTTCGATTCGACCCCGGGCAATGGCGCCGCGGGCGAGGATGATTATGACAGCGCCAGTTTCACCGTCGCCGGCACGCGCGTCGCCGGAACGCCGCCGACCCTCGTCTGCCCGGTCGGTTCGACCCTCCATGATTGGGACGGCGTCACCTGGACGGCGGGGACGACCAGCGGCAGCTATCCGCTGACCGCGATCGGCACGATGAATTTCAATATCGGGATCAGCGGAGGGGCATTCCTGACCAACGCGACCTATGGCGGCCAGTCGCCGACGCGGCAGAATGTCGTCACCGGCGGCTTTTCCCCGGCGCAATTTTCGATTTTCCAGCTGGTCGACATGACCAGCCAGTCGGGAACTGTCGCCACGACGATGACGCTCCCAACCGCGGTGCCGGGGGCGCAGTTCCGCCTGTTCGACATCGACTATGCCGCCGGGCAATTCGCCGACCGGGTGACCGTCACGGGCAGCTTCAACGGATCGCCGGTCACGCCGGTGCTGACCAACGGGGTCAGCAACTATGTCATCGGCAACAGCGCCTATGGCGACGGCACCTCGGCCGATGCCAGCGCCAACGGCAATGTCGTCGTGACCTTTTCCGCGCCGGTCGACACGATCGTCGTCGAATATGGCAACCACAGCCTCGCCCCCGCCAACCCGGGGCAACAGGCGATCGCGATCCACGATATCAGCTTTTGCCGCCCGACCGCCAATCTGACGATCGCCAAGACCAGCAGCGTGATCAGCGACCCGACCAATGGCACCACCGATCCCAAGGCGATCCCCGGCGCGACGATGCGTTACTGCATCCTGGTCACCAACAATGGCAGCGGCACCGCAACCGCGATCAACGTCGCCGACGCGCTGCCCGGCACCACCACCTTCAGCCCCAGCTCGCTGCGCAGCGGTTCGAGCTGCGCGGGCGCCGTCACGGTCGAGGACGATAACGCCAGCGGCGCCGACGAAAGCGATCCGTTCGGCGCCTCGATCACCGGCACCGCCGTCGCCGCCACCGCGCCGACACTGGCGCCCGGCACTGGGTTTGCCGTCGCGTTCGATGTGACGATCAATTGATCCTGGGCAGTCGCTCACCCTGACCGAAGCCTATACCGCGGGCGCGGCGGCGAATTGCAACAGCAGCATCGAATGCCGCCGCAACAGCGACAATGTCACCGTCGCGACCAGCGGCCTGATCAACAACGCCAGCCTTTCGTCGGTCGCCAACAGCGCGAACGAGACCGACACCAACGCCGCGGTTACCGTCTATGCTGCCGAAGGCGCGGCGCTGAGCGAGGCTTTCACCGTCGGCACCGGCGCCAACTATAGTCAGGCGCTGGCCTGCACCGGCAACGCCACCGCGCTCGCGGGCAATATCTTGACGGTCAATCCCGCCGACACCGCGATCACCTGCACGTTCACCAACAGCTATGTCGTGCCATTGGCGATCGCCAAGACGTCGGTCGCCTATAGCGACCAGGTGAACGGTCTGATCAACCCCAAGCTGATCCCCGGCAGTTTTGCAAATTACACGCTGACCATCACCGCGCCCGCCAGCACCAGCCCGACCAACAACAGCGTCATCGTCACCGACGCGCTGCCCACCAATCTCAGCCTGTTCGTCGGCACCTACGCCCCCGGCCCCGGCCCCGTGCGCTTCACGCCCGGCGCCAGGGGCCTGACCTACAGCGTCACCAGTCTGGCAAACGCGACCGACGACCTGGAATTTTCGAACAATGGCGGCGCCAGCTGGACCTATGTGCCAACCGCCGACGCCGACGGCGTCGATGCCGCCGTCACCCATGTCCGGATCCGGCCCAAGGACACGATGGCGGCGGGATCGAGCTTTACGATCAACCTGCGCGGACTGGTCGAATAGAGCCGGATTCTGGCCCTGATTCAACAGTCGATTGCATTCTATACTGAACAGTCTAAATGCGCGATATGAGCACGCGCACCGCTTCGGACAGCAACGATCCCATCATCGAAAACCGCGACCAGCTCGCGGTCCCCATGGCCCAGGGCGAGAAGCCCAAGGACCGCTGGCGCATCGGCACCGAGCACGAGAAATTCGTCTATCGCACCGCCGATCATCGCGCGCCCAGCTATGACGAACCCGGCGGCATCCACGACCTGTTGATGGCGCTCACCCGCTTCGGCTGGGAACCGGTGATCGAGGGCGGGAAGGTGATCGCGCTTGCGGGCAGCGACGGCACGGTCAGCCTCGAACCCGCGGGGCAACTCGAACTCTCGGGCGCGCCGCTCGAAAATCTCCACCAGACCTGCGCCGAAACCGGCCGCCACCTGAAACAGGTGAAGGAAGTCGGCGCCGAACTCGGCCTCGGCTTCCTTGGAGTCGGGATGTGGCCCGACAAGACCCGCGCCGAACTGCCGATCATGCCCAAGGGGCGCTACAAGATCATGCTCGACCATATGCCGCGCGTCGGCAGCATGGGGCTCGACATGATGCTGCGCACCTGCACCATCCAGACCAACCTCGATTATTCATCCGAAGCCGACATGGTGCAGAAATTCCGCGTCTCGCTGGCGCTGCAACCGATCGCGACCGCGCTGTTCGCCAGCTCGCCCTTCACCGAAGGCAAGCCCAACGGCTTCATGTCGTACCGCAGCCATATCTGGACCGACACCGACCCCGCGCGCACCGGGATGCTGCCCTTCGTGTTCGAGCAGGGCTTCGGCTACGAACGCTATGTCGACTATATGCTCGACGTGCCGATGTATTTCGTCTTCCGTGACGGCAAATATATCGACGCCGCGGGGCAGAGCTTCCGCGACTTTCTGAAGGGCAAGCTGCTCGCGCTGCCCGGCGAAAAACCGCGCCTCTCCGACTGGAACGACCATCTCTCGACCGCCTTCCCCGAAGTGCGGCTCAAGAGCTTCCTCGAAATGCGCGGCGCCGACGGCGGCCCGTGGAACCGCATCTGCGCGCTCCCCGCGCTCTGGGTCGGCTTGCTCTACGATCAGGGCGCGCTCGACGCCGCATGGGACCTCGTCAAGGGCTGGAGCATCGAGGAACAGCAGACGCTCCGCGACGCCGTCCCACGCGACGGTCTTTGCGCCCCCGCGCCCGGCGGCGGCACCGTCGGCGACCTCGCGCATCGCGTCCTCGACATCGCGGCGGCGGGGCTCGCCGCGCGCGGCGAAGTCAATTCGATGGGCGACAATGAAGTCGGCTTCCTCGAACCACTCCGCCGCATCGCCAAAAGCGGCAAATCCCCCGCGCACGAGCTACTCGACCGCTACGAAGGGCCGTGGGACGGCGATCTGTCGAAGATCTACGACGAGCTCAGCTTCTAAATACTACCACTCCGCCTGCCGCGACTTTGAGCGCGGGGAGGTGGTTTACACTGCTTTCTGCTCCCCGGCGAAGGCCGGGGTCCAGGGCGCAACCGGGCAACGCTCGCTCTCTAACGCTCTGGACCCCGGCCTCCGCCGGGGAGCAGCGCCTTCCGATCGTTTGTCGCCACCCCCGCCACCCCCAAAAGTGCAGCAAATCCGCAACACTGCTGACACGAACGTCAGCGGCGCGCGCATCCGCGATTGATCGCACGCACCCATAACGCCAAAGAGGGCGCGGTTTTTCGCCTCTCCCATCACCCACTCTGTTTCAGGAAGCTCGCCATGCGCCATTTTCCTTCCGCTACCGCTATAGCGCTCGTTCTCGCTTCGGCCGGCTGGGCTGCCCCGGCCGCCGCGCAGGATGCGCCCACCACGCCCGCTGCCGACGACGGCACGCTGGGCGAAATCATCGTCACCGCGCAGCGCCGCGAGGAAAATCTGCAAGACATCCCGGTTTCGGTCGATGTCGTCAGCGGCGCCAAGCTCGACGCGATCAATTCGGGCGGCGGCGACATTCGCGCGCTGGCCGGCCGCGTCCCCAGCCTCAACATCGAATCCTCGTTCGGGCGCACCTTTCCGCGCTTTTACATCCGCGGCCTCGGCAACACCGATTTCGACCTCAACGCGTCGCAGCCGGTCAGCCTGGTCTATGACGATGTCGTGCTGGAAAATCCGATCCTGAAGGGCTTCCCGATCTTTGACATCGACCGCGTCGAAGTGCTGCGCGGACCGCAGGGCACCTTGTTCGGTCGCAACACCCCCGCGGGCATCGTCAAGTTCGACAGCGTCCGCCCCGACCGCGATGGCGGTTACATCAAGGGCAGCTATGGCCGCTTCGATTCAATCAATATCGAAGGCGCGGCAGGCGGCCATCTGTCCGACACCGTGTCGGCGCGCCTGTCGGCAATGTATCAGCGGCGCAGCGACTGGGTCGACAATCTCGCGACCCCGGACAAGAACGATCTCGAAGGCTATGAGGATGTCGCGATCCGCGGCCAGCTGCAGTTCGAACCCAGCGATGCGTTCAAGCTGCGCCTGACCGGCCAGTATCGCAATTTCGACGGCACCGCGCGCGTGTTCCGCGCCAACATCTTCCGCCCCGGCAGCAACGACCTGATCTTCTACCCCGGAGTCCAGAACCCCGGCCAGACCCCGGCGGCGCCGGTCGATTTCGACCGCAATGTCGTGCGCACCGACGGCATCAATTACCAGAAGCTCGAGCTGTACAACGCCGCCGCGACGATGGATTACGACCTTGGTCCGGTCACCCTCACCTCGGTCACCGCGTACTGGAACGGCAATTACGACAGCCGCGGCGACATCGACGGCGGCTTTGGCGCGGCCTTCCTGCCGGGTTCGGGTCCGGGCATCATCCCCTTCCCGGCGCAGTCGCAGGATCAGGTGCCCAGCCTCGATCAGTTCAGCCAGGAAATCCGCATCGCATCGAACGGCGGCGCGATCGATTACCAGGCCGGCCTCTTCTACTTCGACGAGGACATCGACATCGGGTCGATCAACTATGACAATCCGACCGACACCACCCCCAGCGTCATCGCGCTCCAGCGTCAGGAATCGCGCGCATGGGGCGTGTTCGGGTCGGTCACCGTGCCCATCACCGAACAGTTCAAGCTGACCGCCGGGGCGCGCTACAACAATGACAAGCGCGACATGGTCGTCAACCGCACGGGCTTTTTCGGCGCCATCGGCACCGGCAGCGCCAGCGTCGATGACGAAAATCTGACCTGGGATCTGTCGGCGCGCTACGAAGCGTCGGACAGCGTCAACGTCTATGCCCGCGTCGCCAAGGGGTATCGCGCCCCGAGTATTCAAGGCCGCGCGCTGTTCGTGTTCACGACGGTGCAGGATGCGATCAGCACCGCCGACAGCGAAACGATCATGTCGTATGAGGCGGGGATCAAGACCGAGTTCAACCGCCGCGTCCGCTTCAACCTGTCGGGCTTTGTCTATGACCTCAAAAACGCGCAGTTGACCGCGGTCGGCGGCGCCAGCAACGCGGCGCGGCTGATCAACGTCGACAATGTCCACGGCTATGGCTTCGAGGCCGAGCTCGACGCGCGTCCGATCGACAATATGACGCTGACCGCGGGGGTCAGCTACAACAACGCCAAGATCGACGATCCCAACGCCTTCATCACCGGTTGCGGCGGCGGCTGCACCGTCACCGACCCGGTGCGCCCCGGTTCGCCCGGCATCTATTCGATCGACGGCAACCAGCTGCCGCAGGCGCCCAAATGGTCGCTCAACTGGACCGCGGGTTATGGCGTGCCGGTGGGCGACGGCGAAGTCTATGTCTTCACCGACTGGGCGTACCGCTCAAAGGTCAATTTCTTCCTCTATGAATCGGCCGAGTTCAACGACGATCACATGCTCGAGGGTGGCCTTCGCATCGGGTACAAGACCGACCGCTATGACATCGCCGCCTTTGCCCGCAACATCACCAATGATGTGTCGGCGGTCGGCGCGATCGACTTCAACAACCTGACCGGCTTCGTCAACGAACCCCGCATCTGGGGCATCGAGGCGGGCTATAAATTCTGATGCCGCGGGCGCGCGGGGTTCGCCCCGCGCGCCTTATGCCACCGGCCCGACCCGCTCGTCGGGTTCGAGGCGGATCAGCGGGCGCTGCCGCCCCGTCAGCCGCGCGAACAGGCGCGGGACCAGCGCATGGTCCTGCGCCCAGTTCCAATATGCCACATAAGCGGGATCGGCGAGGAGATGCTTCTCCTCGGTCTTGGCGCGCCAATAATAGACCCCGCTGACCAGCGCGAGCAGCACGACATTGCGGGCGCCCTCGACCCAGCCGCCGGAGACCGCGAGGAAGGGCATTGCCCCCACCCACCAGCTGAGGTTTTTCGACACATAGGCGGGGTGCCGGGTGAAGGCATAGGGGCCGTGGGTGATGATGCCGCGGTGGGTCAGGTTCGAAAAGCGGATGCCGAAAGCCATCGTCGCCCAGCTATAAACCGCGGTGAGCGCAGCCAGCGTAACCGCCCAGACGATAAGCAGCGTCTCCTGCCCCGCCAGCCAATGCCCCCAATCGGCGCCGTTCACCTGATAGTCGAGCGGGCCGCCGCTCATCAGGATGAAGGGCGGGTAGCACACCAGCGCCGCGACCCACGCCATGCCATAGGGGTTGGCGGTGCGGATATGCGCGTCGAGCGGTTTCAAGGTCAGGATATAACCGACCGTCGCGATATGGACATCGATCAGATAGAGGAAATTGAGCGCCCACAGCCCGGTCATATAGGGGTTGGCGAGCACCTCGCGCATCGGCACGGTGACCAGCGCCGAAAAATTGCCCGGCACGATCGACAGCATGAAGGCGGTGAAAAACCCCTTCACCGCCCAGGCGCGCAGATGATGGCCGATCGCGCGGCCATCGACCGGCTGGCCGGGGGCGATCAGCAGGCGGCCGAATTGATAACAGCCGTCGCGCGGCTCGATCATGCGGCGGTCGAGCCACAGCATATAGGGCACCGACACCAACAACAGCCACGGCGCCACCCGTTCGAGCAAATCCATCGAAAAGGCATATTGGCCCTGCCAATAATAGCGCATCGTCGCATAGATCAGCGCGATCAGCCCCCAGGTCGCCCATAACCCGGCGAGCTTGGTCAGGCTGATATCGACGGTCTCGCGCCATGGACGCCGCTGCGCCCAGTCGATCCCGGTCGATGGATTGCGATGCACCTTGTCGACGAAAACCGACCACAGCACCATCGGCACGCCGCACGCCAGCACGCTGGCAATCGCCGAGTTCGGTCCGCTCATCGGGCCGCGCGTTCCCCAGTCGACGCCCAGGTACGCCGCAATGCCGGGCGCATAGCGTGCGAGCAGCAAATAGCCGACCAGCCCCGCCAGCCCGACGATACCGACCCCGGCGCTGACCGCCGAACGCGGGCGTGCGGTGCTGCCCGGCTGCGGCAGCGCTGACGTGTCGGCAGTGCCGGACGGTTCGGTTTTGCCCATGGGATTCATCGGCTTGGCCCTAGCAAAATTTGGTAAGCAAGCCGTCAATATTATTACCCGATTCGCGGCGAATTTCCTGCCAAAATGACAGTGTTCCCGCCGTTTGACACCGTTCACCGCAGGTTGAGTTCGACTCGGCGCGAGTCGCCCTGCAAAGATTCGCGCCGCCGCAATCGGCCTGTTAAGGCGCCCATCAATCGGGGCGGAGGGCTCCTTATAACAACAAGATGGGGTCGCCACTTGTCATCGAAATCGACGGGCCTGCGCCATTGGCGCCAGCGCTTTAACGCGCTGTTTCAGGACCATGAAATCTTCATTCGCACGCATGGTCATGTTCGATTCCTGCGCATCAGCGCCGTGTGGCAAAAGCGCGTCGCGCTAATCGCCGCTGTCGTGCTGATTGCTTGGGCCGGCGCAACCCTCGCCGTGCTGGTCAACCAACTGCTCACCGCCGACGAACGCGCCGCCGTTGCTCAGCAATCGGCGGCTGCCGCGGCATCCGAAAAGCGCATCGCGCAATATCGCGATCGCGTCGCCGAAACCGCCGCCGACCTCGAAGAGCGGCAGAACCAGCTCGAAGAGTGGCAGAAAACATATTTCGGTTCCGAACCCGCGGCAATTGCCGAGGGCGTGAACGCGACGAACGGCGAAACCGCCCAGCCTGCACTGAAAACCAGTGCCATCGACCCAAGCCTGCCTCCCGAGGCACAGGCGCTCGCGCGCGTCGCCGCGCGTCAGGAGGCGTTGTCCACGCGCCTGCTCGCAGCGGTCAATGAACGCGCCGCCAATGCCGAAACGGCCGTGGCGCAGCTCGGGCTCAATCCCACCGCGATCATTCGCGGCGCTGCAACCGGCCGCGGTGGTCCGTTCATCCCGTACAAGGGCCGCATGGGCAAGGCGAAGGCGCTCGGCGCATCGTTCGCCGCACTCGAAGGCGCGCTGTTCCGCATGGAAGTGCTCGAACGCACCCTCGTCGCCGTCCCGTCGGGCAACCCCGCCGATGTGCTGATGATGTCGTCCGGCTTCGGTTATCGCAGCGATCCCTTCACCGGCGGCGCCGCGATGCATTCGGGGCTCGATTTCCGTGGCCCTATCGGCACCCCGATCCTTGCCGCCGCCCCCGGCCGCGTCAGCTTCGTCGGGACCAAATCGGGTTATGGCAACGTCGTCGAGGTCGATCATGGCCAGGGCATCATGACCCGCTATGCCCACTTGTCGGGCTTCACGTCGAAGGTCGGGGCGCAGGTCGCCGCCGGTCAGCAAATCGCCAAAATGGGCTCGACCGGCCGTTCGACCGGTAGCCACCTGCATTTCGAAGTCCGTCTGAACGGCGTCGCGGTCAACCCGCGCCGCTTCCTGGAGGCCAAAGCCGATGTTCTCGAAGTCAAAAACGACGCCCGACAGCGAGTCGGTGCCATCACTGCCCGCGATGCCCGCTAAGATGGCGACCGGCGCGCGTCATACGACTTTTTCGATCCTGGGATCGGACGTCGTCGTCACCGGCAATGTCGCCGCCAGCGTCGACCTGCACGTCGACGGCAAGATCGAAGGCGATTTGAAATGCGCCAATCTGGTCCAGGGCGAGGCGAGCGAGATCAAGGGCGCCGTCGTCGCCGAGACCGCGAAGATTGCGGGCCTGCTCGACGGGTCGATCGAGGCCAAGACGCTGATCGTCCACGCCACCGCGCGGATTACCGGCGACGTGACCTACGAAACCATTACCATCGAAAATGGCGGCAAGGTCGACGGCAAGCTGTCGCACCGCCGCCACGGCGCGATGGCCGCGAAAGCGCCGCCGCCGCTCGAAGTGGTCGAGAACAAGTCGGCGCTGGGTATCTGATCTTGCCCCGCGCCGGGACGCTATGACCGCGCCCCAATTCGACATCGACGCCCACGTCCACTGGACCTGGGGCCGCGGCGAAGCCCATGGCCGCATTGCCGAACGCTTCGAGCAGCGCGTCGAACGCGTGATCAAGGGCGCGCGCATCGTCCGCAACGGATCGCCTGCCAACCCCGCCTATCTGATCGAAATGATCGACGGGCGCGAAGTGCTGAAACTGGGCAGCGAACTCAGCGGCGGATGATCCCGCTGACCTGCAGGGTGATCGCGACCCGGTCGCCCAGCCCGATGCCCTCGGCGCGCTGCACCGCCACCTTGATCGGCACGACATAGGTGTCGCCGCGCCGGAACAGCGAGGTCGTGAACGCGCTCGCCCCGATCTGCGCCGTCACCGGCACCATGCCCCAGCCATAGCTCGCCTCGCGCGCGGCGTAGCGCACCTCACCGACCAGATCATCGGGCACCGCGGCGAACAGATAGGGCGGCGGCCCGCGCCATTCGATAATCTCGGCGTCAAAGGCGAGCCTCAATTGCGCGGCGCCTGCCGCCGATAGCTCAGCGCTTCGGCGATATGGATGCGGCCGATATCGTCGGCCCCCGCAAGATCGGCGACGGTGCGCGCGACGCGCAGGATGCGCGTGTAGCCGCGCGCCGACAGCCGCATCGCCTCGGCCGCCTGCGCCAGCAGCTTGCGCCCGGCATCGTCGGGGGTCGCGACCGCCTCCATCAGCTCGCCGTCGATTTCGGCGTTGGTGCGCGCCTTGTGCTCGGCATAGCGCGCGGTCTGGCGCGACCGCGCCGCCGCGACGCGGGCCGCGACTTCGGCGCTGCCCTCGGCGGGGGGCGGCAGGACGAGGTCGGCGGCGCTGACCGCCTGCACCTCGACATGCAGGTCGATGCGGTCGAGCAGCGGGCCGGAGACCTTCGCCTGATAATCGGCGGCGCAGCGCGGGGCGCGGCTGCACGCCAGCGCCGGGTCGCCCAGATGGCCGCAGCGGCACGGGTTCATCGCCGCGACCATCTGCACCCGCGGCGGAAAGGTGACATGCGCGTTGGCGCGCGCGACGCTGACCTCGCCGGTCTCGAGCGGCTGGCGCAGCGAATCGAGGACGCTACGCTGAAATTCGGGCAGTTCGTCGAGGAACAATATGCCGAGATGCGCCAGGCTGACTTCGCCCGGCCGCACCCGCAGCCCGCCGCCGACGAGCGCGGGCATCGAGGCGCTGTGGTGCGGCGAACGGAACGGCCGCGCCCGAACCAGCCGTCCGCCCTCCAG
>NZ_SCOT01000036.1 GCF_005502465.1 Sphingopyxis sp. L1A2A | reverse complement strand
GTTTCCGGTTGCGACTGGAAGTAGACGCGAGGATCCTCCCCATCGACTTGCGATGGGGAGGTGGCAGCCCCGCAGGGGCTGACGGAGGGGTAATGGCGCAACGTCGCCACCCCTCCACCACCGCCTGCGGCGGCGGTCCCCCTCCCCATCGCAAGTCGATGGGGAGGATTGGCAAGGACAGCTTCCCGCCCCGAAGCCGGCATTCGCGCCAAAGATGCTGGACCGCCCCGCCCCTCCGCTGCATGATGGCGCGATGGAGAGAGACCCCATTTGGTTCACCGGCCAGCTGCTGCTCGCGCTGCCCGGGATTGGCGACCCCCGCTTTGAACAGGCGGTGATCGCGATGATCAGCCACGACGAAGAGGGCGCGATGGGGATCGGCATTTCCGACCCGATTGCCGGGATGACCGTCGGCCAGGTGCTCGACCAGTTGGAGATTGCGCATGACGATCCGCTGGAACAGCCGGTGTTTCTGGGCGGTCCCGTCGAACCGTCGCGCGGGTTCGTGCTGCACAGCATGGACTGGGGCGGGCAGGAAGCGGTGCAGGTCAGCGATCGCTGGATGATTTCGAGCTCGCACGACATTTTGCGCGCGATCGGCCACAGGGGCGGTCCCGCCCGATGGCTGGTGGCGCTGGGCTATGCCGGATGGTCGGCGGGGCAGCTGGAGGGCGAGATGGTGCGCCACGGCTGGCACGTCACCCCGGGCAGCGATGCCCTGTTGTTCGACACGCCGCCCGCCAAGCGCTGGCAGGCGGCGTTTGCCGAAGCGGGAGTGGACGCCCGCTTGCTGACAACCGAGGGTGGCGAGGCTTAGCGCGCGAGCGCGAGCAGCGGACGACCGGTCGCGAGATTGGCGCGGGCGGTGCGGGCGGCCCAGCGCGAATCGACGTAACGCCCATCGGCGAGTTCGAGATCGTAGCGGATCGGGCTGGCCATGGCGGCGTCGTAAGCGGCGGCGGCATCGCTGGTGCGACCCAGCCGCGCATAAGCGGTGCCGAGATTGATCAGCCGCGACGGGTCGCGGGCGTCGAGGGTGGTTTCGCCGGTCAGCTTGGCAATTGCGGCGTGGTTTTCGCCGGCGCGCAGTTCGGCATAAGCAACGGGCAGCGTCATCGAATCGGCCTGCGGGCCGGTCACAACGATGATCGATTGCGCGGCGGCCGGGGTCGCGAAAGCCAGTGCGATCAGCGGCAGCAATATTTTTTTCATCTCTCTATCCCCTCGTAAACTTTAGCTGATTTTCTCCCTCATCGCGCGAAAAGTCAATGTTTTCGGGGCTTTGTAACACTCGTGTCACAATCACTTATTATGCTCAACGCAAGGCGCATTATAAGTCAGGATTTTCAGAATCTTGGCGTTCCCGACGCGGTGTCACAATTTGGCGACGCCGGTTGTCACATTTGCGCCCGCTGAAAATAAATTCGCGTGGCGGTGCATTTTGCGCCCGCGATTCGCGCGCTCGCGCTATTCGGCAGATCGACCCGCCTTTGCGATATAAAGAAAAGTTTATATTTGATCCTGAGGACGCTTTCGGATAGGGCGCGCAACATAATTACCCAGCTTTCCGTGGCCGCTCGCCTGCGGCCGAACCCGCCTACAGGAGACTCCATCGTGGCCACTCTCGCCGCCGACACCCGTGACTATGTGATCGCCGACATCGGTCTTGCCGACTTCGGTCGCAAGGAAATCAACATCGCCGAAACCGAAATGCCGGGCCTGATGGCGCTGCGTTCGGAATTCGGCGCGTCGCAGCCGCTGAAGGGTGCGCGCATCGTCGGCTCGCTGCACATGACGATCCAGACCGCGGTGCTGATCGAGACGCTGACCGCGCTCGGCGCCGACGTCCGCTGGGCGACGTGCAACATCTTTTCGACCCAGGACCATGCCGCCGCCGCGATCGCCGCGACCGGCGTACCGGTGTTCGCGGTGAAGGGCGAAAGCCTCGCCGATTATTGGGACTATGTCGGCCGCATCTTCGACTGGGGTGTCGAGGACGGTACGACCTGCAACCTGATCCTCGACGATGGCGGCGACGCCACGATGTTCGCGCTGTGGGGCGCGAAGCTCGAAGCCGGACAGGACATGCCGGCGCCCGAGAATGAAGAAGAGATCGAAATGCAGCGCGCGCTGAAGGCGTTTGTTGCCGCCAATCCCGGTTATCTGACCAAGACGGTCAAGGCGATCAAGGGCGTGTCAGAAGAAACGACGACCGGCGTCCACCGCCTGTATCACATCGCCAAGAAGGGCGAGCTGCCCTTCCCCGCGATCAACGTCAACGACAGCGTCACCAAGTCGAAGTTCGACAACCTCTATGGCTGTAAAGAATCGCTGGTCGACGCGATCCGCCGCGGCACCGACGTGATGCTTGCGGGCAAGGTCGCGACCGTCGCCGGCTTCGGCGACGTCGGCAAGGGCAGCGCCCAGTCGCTTCGCAATGGCGGCGCGCGCGTGCTCGTTACCGAAATCGACCCGATCTGCGCGCTGCAGGCGGCGATGGAGGGCTTCGAGGTCGTGACGATGGACGAAGCGGTCAAGCGCTCGGACATCTTCGTCACCGCGACCGGCAACGCCGACGTGATCACCGCCGAACATATGGCGGCGATGAAGAATATGGCGATCGTCTGCAACATCGGCCATTTCGACAGCGAGATCCAGATCGCGGCGCTCGCCAATTACAAGTGGACCGAAGTGAAGCCGCAGGTCGACCTGGTCGAATTCCCCGACGGCAAGCAGATCATCATCCTGTCGAAGGGCCGCTTGGTCAATCTCGGCAACGCCACCGGCCATCCGAGCTTTGTGATGTCGGCGAGCTTCACCAACCAGACGCTGGCGCAGATCGAGCTGTGGACCCGCGCCGAGCAGTACGGTAACGACGTCTATGTCCTGCCCAAGCATCTCGACGAAAAGGTCGCGGCGCTGCACCTCGACAAGCTGGGCGTGAAGCTGAGCCAGCTGAGCCAGAAGCAGGCCGATTATATCGGCGTGCCGGTGGCGGGGCCGTTCAAGCCTGACCATTACCGCTATTGACGACATTGCGGCGGCGACCGTGTCGCCGCCGCAACATCGTGCGCGAATGAGACGGGTTGAAGGGGTTTTTAATAGATATTTGGGCTTTGCGGTCTAATCCACTCTGGCGGGTGGAGCTAAACACATAATCAGCCAGGGAATATTGCAATGGTCAAAGCCTCGAAAGCTGCTTTCAGCGTTTGCGTATCTACGCTTGCCTTAACTTTATCTGTCACATCTGCCCAAGCGCAGGATGGTGCCCCATCAGACGACAACGCCGCACCCCAAGAGGTCGCCGCAGCAAGCGACGAGAGTGCGATCATTGTCACCGGATCGCGCATCTCGCGCGCCAATTTCGATACTGTCGAACCGTCGGTCGTCATCAGCGGCGATCAGATAGAATCGCGGGGCTTTGAAACACTCGGCCAGGCCCTGAACGAATTGCCTGCCTTTGGCGTTCCCGGCAGCAGCCCGGTCGGCGCGCAGTCGAGCTTTGGACCCGGGCAAAGTTTCGTCAACTTCCTCGGTCTCGGCTCGGAGCGCACGCTGACGCTGGTCAATGGCCGCCGCTTCGTCGGATCGAACACCGCGTCGATCTTTGGACCCACGGGTCAGGGCGGCAACCAGGTCGATCTGAACGTCATTCCGACCAAACTCATCGACCGTGTTGAAACGATCGTTATTGGCGGCGCTCCGATCTACGGTTCGGACGCGATTGCCGGTACCGTCAACGTTGTCCTGAAACGTGACTATGAAGGGCTGGAGCTCGACGGTCAGTACGGCATTTCCAGCCGCGGCGATGCGGCCAACTATCGTTTCCGCGGCCTTGCCGGCAAAAACTTCCTCGATGGCCGGGCGAACATCACCATCTCTGGCGAGTATAACAAGGGCGAGGGTCTGTTGCAGACGGCGCGTCCGGGGCTATACGACGGGGGCTTTTACGGCCGTCCGAACGATCCGAATTCGCCGTTCGACAATGTCATCTTTCGCGATCGCCGTATTCCGACGATTTCCGAATTCGGTATTCCGACGGTGTTCGATTTCATTCCGGTCAGCCAGGGACAGGCAAATAATCTCGGTTTCCCGCAAGGCGGCTTTGTCGATGCCCAGGGTAACGCGCTGCGTTTTGATGCGACCGGCAATTTGATTCCGATCGATTTCGGGACATCGTTCGGACCGCTCGATCAAAATGGCGATCCCACATCCTTTAGCATCGACGCATCGGGTGGTAACGGCTTTAGCCTGGTGCCGCTTTCAAACCTGCTCACCGACACCGAGCGTTATAGCGGCAATGTGCTGTTGAGCTTTGACCTCGCCGACAATATCCGTGTCTTTGGCGAGGGGTGGTACAGCCGCAGCAGGGGGGTCAATCTTCGCGACCAGCCCGAATACAACTCCTATCTCTTCGGCTATGCCGGCGATCCGGCCGGCGCCATCATCATGAGCACCGATAATCCGTTCCTGACACCGCAGGCTCGTGCTATCATCCAGTCGCAGGCGAACGGGAACACATTCCTGTTGCAGCGTGCCAATACCGACGTGATTTCGGGCCGTGCCACCGGCAATGTCGAAATTCAGCGCTATGTTCTGGGCGTGGATGGAAATTTCAACGGTCTTGGCGGTCGCGAATGGTCCTTTGAAATCGTCGGAAATTATGGCCGATCAAAAACGACCGGCAAGGTGCCCGCAATCGCAACCCAGAATTTCTTCAACGCCGTGGACGCGGTTGACGAGGGCTTGTTCAATGGCGGCGCGGCGAACGGCAATATCATTTGTCGGCCCGGCGCGGTAAATTCTCCGGCGGAGACCGTCAGTTCGACCTGTGCGCCGCTGAATCTTTTCGGAATGCAGACCTCGCAGGCGGCGCGCGATTATGTCACCGCGATCACGCGGCCCGTGTCGGTCAACAAGCAGAAGATTTTCACGGCATCGTTGTCAGGCCCCCTGTTCTCGCTGCCTGGCGGAGATTTCTCGTTCGCGTTGGGTTATGAGCATCGCGCGGAATCGCAGGACTTCGATCCGGGGGCATTTCTCGCCGGTGGCGACGATCCGGATCCGCTGACCGATGCGGACGGCGATGGCAATCCGGCCAACGATCGCGTGGCTTTCGGCCAGTCGGTGGTCATCCAGCCGCTCAACGGCAAATATAATACCGACGAAGTCTTTGGCGAACTCCGGGCCGCACTCGTTAGCCCTTCCAACAACGTGCCGCTGATCTACTCCCTCGAGTTGCAGGGGGCCGCGCGATATGTCGATCATTCGACGGCAGGAGGCGACCTGACCTGGACGGTCGGTGGCAGCTGGCAGCCGATCCGCGACATCACGCTGCGCGGCAATTACACCCGGGCAATCCGCGCACCGTTCATCACCGAAGCGTTCAACCCGTCGAGCAGCTTCTTCGGTTTTGCCGAGGATCCGTGTGACCAGTTCAATCAGGATGAAGGGCCGGCTCCCGCCACGCGCGCTGCCAATTGTGCGGCTGACGGAATTCCCGCCAACTTTGACGCGACGTCGGACGATGCCAGCATCCTTCAGGCGGTCGTAGGCAATCCCAACCTGCGCAACGAAAAGTCGAACGCCTTTACTGTCGGGGCGGTGCTGCGTCCCAGTTTCATTCCCCGGCTCTCGCTGTCTGTCGACTATGTCGATATCAAGGTGAAGGATGTCATCACCCAGTTGGCGTCAGACGATATCGTCGAGAATTGCTATGATTCCGCCGACTATCCCAATTCGCCGTTCTGCGATCTGTTTACGCGTGACGCCACCAATCAGCTCGATTTCATCTCGACCGGTTATTTCAACGCCGCCGAGCTGCGATACAAAGGCATCCTTGCAGCGCTCGACTTCCGCACCGCAACGCCGTTCCTTGGCGCGGATTCGAACGTCGGGCTGAATGCGAGCTATCAATATCTTGACACGCTGACGTCGCGCGCCGATGCCAATTCCGCGATTGAGACCGACAATGGCGAGGTCGGATATTCGCGGCATCAGGCTGTAGCGACGATCGATTATAACAATAAGGGCTTCAGCACCTTCGTGCAGGTCAATTACACAGGACCGGCGAAGTTCGATGCCGATGCCACGCCGACGGCGCAAGATCCGGACGGCGTCGGCAGCTTCGTGTATTTCAACACCGGCATGACTTACCGGATCGACAAGAGCTTCAGCATCCGGTTCGTCGTTGACAATCTGTTCGACCGCAAACCGCCGTTCCCGTCGCCAACCGGCGGCGGAACGCTCACCTATTTCCCGGGTGTGCTGGGTCGCTATTTCCGGGTCGGAGCCAGCGTGGGCTTCTGATCGCTACTGAGCCAAAATATGGGGCCGCACTGGAAACGGGGCGGCCCTGTTTTTTGGGCAAGCTAGATTTCGTCGCCGACAGTCACCGCGCCGATCATCTCGACCGTGGCAGGCCCGATCGTCATTGGGTTGCGCACGCCGGGCATCACCGCAACGTCAAACATCTCGGTGAATTTGCCGCCCAACAGGATCGAATGAACCGTGCGGCCGGTGCGCGTATCGACGATCAAGATGCCGCATTTCGCGTCGAGTTGGCGTTCTTCCAGCCCGGCCTGAATCGCCAGATCCTTGAACTTGCCTTCGCGCGCCATGGACACGGTGACGATGGCAAAGTGATCGTGAAAGGCGAGCCCACGCAGAAATCCGGGACAAAAGGCGATATCTTCGCGCTGCCCGCTAGCGATATCGACGCGGACGATCTGGCCGCGTCCGGAATCGAGTAGCCACAAGGCGCCGCCGTGGACACGGGGGCTGTGCGGCATGGACAGACCGTCCGCAACCACCGCGTCGCTGGCAATGTCGATCACGAGGCCGCCGCCCTGGCGATCCGCCCGCCAGCCATCTTTCTCGTCGGTCATGCCGGCGACCGTCACGAAACGGGGCATTCCCCCGTCCATGGCCAGACCGTTCAGATGGCAGCGATCCTCGGGCACGAGCGCGGAAATGAAGCGCGGTCGCCAGACCGGCCGAAAGCTGTGCACCGCGTCGATCGTTGCGAGGCAAGAGTAACGCGAATTGACAAAGATGATCTGCCCATCGGCAGCGAAGGAAAGTTCGTGCGTATCGACGTAGCCCACGGTGTGCGCCGTGCGGGGTACCAGAGCCATATCGAATGCGTTGTTGGCATATTGGCCCGGGCGAAGCGTGTTTTCCAGTCGCCATATCTGGAACATCGAACCAACAAGCAATCGCCCCTGATCATAGCAGAGACCGGTCGCGCGCGCATATTGCTGCTGGTTGAACGACAGGCGCATGTCCGGACCCACGCCAGCGACAATCAATTGGCCGGTCTGATACGATGTGAAGGCAAGCGAGATTTGCTGTGCCAGCATCCAGTCGGCCAAGCCGGCCGAAATCGAAATCGGCGCATCGCCCGGGTCATGTCCGGCAGGGTCGGAGATGGCGGTGGCCAGTGCCAAAAACTTCTTGTCCAGCGCGTCCTCCTCGACCTGTTGGGGGCTATCCCCTCAGACGGTGGGCGTCACCGGTCCATCGCCTGCGTCTATGTCACCCCTGCCACCACTGCAAAAAGATTATGACGATCGTACAGCCTGCAATCACCGTCGTGACGCAATGTCGGGGCACCCCGACGTCGAACGATTGAAACACCCCGGGACAGTCGATAGGGCGGAATGATGGCCCAACGCCCAATGTCCCATTCCATGCGCACCGCGGCGCCCGCTCGATGACCTTGTCGTCGGGCGCGCTCTTTGCCCTGGGCCTGTTTGCCGCGCTTTGGTTGCTCGCCGGACTATGGGCGGTCGGGCGCGGGATTGCGATGCAGCGGCGCGCGGCGTTTGTTGCGGGGCAGGCCGACCGGCTCGGCAGTCTGGTCGAGGCATCGCCGCAACTGCCGGTCATCGTCCGCGCCGACTGGCGGGTCGAGGCGAGCGAAAAGCTGGGCCGCTGGCTGGGGCTGGCCCAAGGGCCGCGCAATTTCGATGAATTGCGCGGGCTGGACAGCGGGCTTGACTCCGACGGCCATGATGCGCTGCGCCAGGCGATCCTTGGCGCGCAGCGCGGCGCCAAGCCCTTTACGCTGAGCCTGAAGCCGCAGGGCAGCGAGCGCACGATCATCCTGCACGGCGCCCCGGCGCCGCAGGCGGTCGGCGGGGCGGGCAGCGTGCTGCTGTGGCTGAGCGATGCCACCGACGGCCAGCATGCGCTGGCGCAGGCGCGCAGCGATCGCGACGAGGCGATGGCGGCGTTCGAGGCGTTGTCGGGGCTGATCGAGGCGGCCCCCTTTCCGATGTGGTTCCGCGACACCGGGCTTAATCTGGCGCTCGTCAACGGCGCCTATGTCCGCGCGGTCGAAGCGAAAAGCGCGGTCGCGGTGATCGATGGCGGCATCGAGCTGTGCGAAACCGTCGCCGGGGTCAGCGCCGCCGAAGCCGCCGACGAGGCGCGCATCGCGGGGGCGGCGCAAATCCGCACGATCCCGGTGACGATCGAGGGCGAACGCCGCATCATGCGCGTCGTCGATGTGCCGCTGGCGCCGACCGGCGGGCGGGTGATCGGCATCGCGGGCTATGCCATCGACATCCAGGAGCTGGAGAGCGAGCGCGGCGCGCACCGCCGTTTCGTCGATACCCAGCGCGAATTGCTCGACCGGCTGTCGGCGGCGGTCGCGCAATTTGGCCCCGATCAGGGGCTGGCTTTTGCCAATCTGCCGTTCCGCCGCCTGTTCGCGATCGACGCCGACGACGTCACCGAAGCGCGGGCGTTTGCGCGGCTGCTCGATGCCTGGCGCGAGGGTGGACGGACCCCCGAGGTACGCGATTATCCCGAATGGCGGCAGGCGCATGTCGACTGGTTTGCGCGCGCCGAGGCGAGCGAAGAGGATTGGCTGCTGCGCGACGGCACCCATCTGCATGTCGTCGCCCAGCCGACCCCCGACGGCGGGCTGCTGCTGATCGCCGAGGACAAGACCGAGCAGGTGCAGCTGGCGGGCGCGCGCGACACCTTGCTGCGCGTGCGCACCGCGACCTTTGACAATCTGTTCGAAGCGGTGGCGGTGTTTGCGCCCGACGGGCGGCTGCATTTGTGGAACCAGCGGTTCCGCCGCCTGTGGGGGGTCGACGAGGGGGCACTGGCAGCGCATCCGCGCGTCGATGCGCTGATGGGCGGGCTCGCCGACCGGCTGGTGAAACCCAACCAGATCAGCATCGTCCAGGAAGTCATCCGCGCCGCAACATTGGAACGGCAACAGCGCGGCGGCGAAATCGGTTTCGCCGACGGGCGCTATTTCGATTTCGCGTCGATCCCGTTGCCCGACGGCAATGCGCTGCTGATCATGCTCGACATCACGCCGAGCCGGAAGATGGAGGGCGCGCTGCGCGAACGCAATGAGGCGCTGGAGGCGGCGGACAAGGTCAAGACCGCCTTCCTGTCACGGATGAGTTACGAACTGCGCACGCCGCTGACCTCGATCGGCGGGTTCGGCGAGATGTTGCAGGCGGGCTATGCCGGCAAGCTGAGCGACCAGCAGCAAGGCTATGTCGATGCGATCATGGATTCGGTGGGCGTGCTGGGGCGCCAGATCGACAATGTGCTCGACCTGGCGCAGGGAGAGGCGGGTTCGCTGGTGGTCGAGCGGGCGCCGGTCGACGTCCGCGCGCTGCTCGATCGCGCGCTGGCCGATGCGAAGGCGCTTGCTGCGGCCGAAAAAATTGAGCTGGTCGGCAATATCGCGCCCGACCTCGGCCGCATCGACGGCGACGCGCCGCGGCTGTCGCGGCTGGTCGCCGGGCTACTCGACAATGCGGTGCGCTACACCGCGCCGACGCGGAAGATCGGCGGGCGGGTGCTGCTCCACGCCGCGGGCGATGCGCGCGGGGTCGACATCATCGTGTCGGACAATGGTCCGGGGATGCCCGAAGCGGTCGCCGCGGTGACCAAGGGCCAGCAGGCGGGGACGGCGTCGGGCGGCATTGGCCTCGCGCTCGCGCGCCAGCTCGTCGCCGCGCATGGCGGGACAATGGAGGTGGTGAGCGAGGCGGGACAGGGCACGCTGGTGCGGATCAGCCTGCCGCGCAGCGCATGAGCCACCGCTACGACTATACCCTGGCCGACGCCGAGCGGATCGGTGCGGCGATTGGTTTGGCGTTGATGCCGGGCGATGTCGTCGCGCTGTCGGGCAACCTCGGCGCGGGGAAGACGACTCTGGCGCGCGCGATGCTGAAGGCGCGGGGGTTGGTCAGCGAGGCGCCGAGCCCGACCTTTGCGATCGTCCAGCCCTATGCGCCGCCCGAAGTCGATTTGCCCATCGCGCATGTCGATCTGTACCGGATCGAGGATGAGGGCGAGCTGATCGAGCTCGGCTTGGACGAGTATCTGTACGACGGCGCGCTGCTGATCGAATGGCCCGAGCGGCTCGGGGCGCAGGGTTGGCCGGGTGCACTGTCGATCACGATTTCGGGGAACGGCGAAGCGCGCATCTTGACAGCCGACGTGCCGACGTCATGGGGGAGCCGATGGCCGCTCCGATGATTCCGCCCCCCCATGCGCCCGCCTTCCTTGCCGCGCATGGCTGGGGCGATGCCCAGATTTTGCCGCTCGCCGGCGATGCGTCGTTCCGCCGCTATTTCCGCGTCGTCGACGGCACGCGGCAGGCGGTGCTGATGGATGCGCCGCCGCCGCACGAGGATACGCGAC
The DNA here is from genome assembly GCF_005502465.1 of Sphingopyxis sp. L1A2A. Classification (GTDB taxonomy): domain Bacteria; phylum Pseudomonadota; class Alphaproteobacteria; order Sphingomonadales; family Sphingomonadaceae; genus Sphingopyxis. The sequence goes on along the minus strand of NZ_SCOT01000036.1, from coordinate 22,358 downwards.
CGTTCATCGCGGTCGCCGAATATCTGTGCGGCCAGGGGCTGACCGCCCCGACGATTTTCGCGCGTGATTTGGCGCAAGGATTGCTGCTGATCGAGGATTTCGGCGATGTGCGGCTGCGCGAAACCGCCGACGATGCGCTGCACCGCGAGGTCGATCTTTATACCGGGGTGACCGACCTGCTCGTCCACCTTCATACGCGGCCGCCGATGCCCGGACTGCCGGTGCTGGGGCTGGAGCAGTGGCTGGACGAGGTGATGCTGTTCAGCGACTGGTATTGCCCCACGCTGGAGATCGATGTCGATCGCGACGCCTTTCGCGGCGCGTGGGAAGCGGTGCTGACCCCGGTCGAACATGACGGCCTGCCGCGCGTCACGGTGCTGCGCGATTTTCATGCCGAAAATATCATGCTGGTCGCGGGCAAGGCCGGCGTGGCCCATTATGGCCTGCTGGATTTTCAGGACGCGCTGGTCGGGCACCCCGCCTATGACCTCGCCTCGGTGCTCGAGGATGCGCGGCGCGATGTCACCCCGGCGGTCGAGGCGGCGATGCTGGCGCGCTATCAGGGTGCCACCGGGCAAGACATCGAGAATGCCTATTGGGCGCTCGCGGCGCAGCGCAACACGCGCATTCTGGGGGTGTTCGTGCGGCTGTGGAAACGCGATGGAAAACCGTGGTATCGCCAGTTCCAGCCGCGGATGTGGGGGCTGCTCGAACGCGATCTGGCGCATCCGGGACTGGCGCCTGTGCGTGCCTGGTTCGACGAGAATATCCCCGCCGACAAACGCGCGGCAGCGTGGCTGTGAGCGTGAAGATCGACAGCGCGATGGTGATGGCGGCGGGGCTGGGCAAGCGGATGCGTCCGCTTACCGCTACCCGGCCCAAACCGCTGGTTCGGGTCGCAGGCAAGGCGTTGATCGACCACAGCCTTGACCGGATCGAGGCGGCGGGGATCGGGCATGTCGTCGTCAACGTCCATTACCTGGCCGACGCATTGGAAGCGCATCTGGCGGCGCAGCAGCGGTCGTTCACGATCGGCATTTCGGACGAGCGCGACCTGTTGCTCGAAACCGGCGGCGGCATGGTTAAGGCGCTGCCGCAGCTTCGCGGCGATCCGATCCTGATCGTCAACAGCGACAATATCTGGACCGATGGCCCCGAGGACAGCATTCGGCATCTGGCGCGGCACTGGGATGGCGATCGTATGGACGCGCTGTTGCTGGTCATCCGTCAGGCGAGCGCCACCGGACACGGCGGCAAGGGCGATTTCCATATGGACCCGTCGGGATTGTTGTCGCGCCGTAAAGCCGGGCGGATCGCGCCTTTCGTTTATACCGGGGTCCAGCTGATTTCGCCGCGCCTGCTCGACGATGCGCCCGCGGGGCCGTTTTCGACCAACATCTTGTGGGACCGCGCGATTACGGCGGGGCGGCTGTTTGGTCTGTCGCATATGGGGCAGTGGTTCGACGTCGGATCGCCCGCAAGCATCGCGCCGACCGAAGCGGCGCTGGGTGAGGTTTGACAGCTCGATCCTCCCTGTCGCGCAGCGATGGGGAGGGGGACCGCCGCCGCAGGCGGTGGTGGAGGGGCAGCAACCTCGCGTCATGGCCCCTCCGTCAGCGCTTCGCGCTGCCACCTCCCCATGGCTTCGCCACAGGGAGGAGCGGGTTGCGTATCGGCGGCAAGCCTTGAATAACCGGGTCGCATGACGACATCCCCCACCGTCTTTTCCATCCCCGTCCAGCGGGCGTTCGCCGACGCGCTCGCCGCCGGCCTGATCGACCGCTTTGCCGACGGCGCGCTGGGGCTCGCCGAAGGATTGATCCTGCTGCCCAGCAACCGCGCGCGCAGCGCGGTGCAGGCGGCGTTTGTGCGCGCCAGCGGGACGGGGTTGCTGATGCCGCGGCTGGCGGTGATCGGCGACGCGGATCTGGATGAAAGCGTCGCGCTGGCGCTCGACGCGATCGACGCGGCCGAACCGATCCCGCCCGCGATCGATGCGCTGCGACGGCGGTTGATGCTCGCGGCGCTGATCGAGCGGCACAATCCGGCGGGTGAAGAGGCGATTACCGGCGCCGCGGCATTCCAGCTGGCCGAAGGATTGGGGCGGGTGATCGACCAGCTCCATTATGAGGAAATCGCACCGGCGCGGCTCGGCGACATCGAAACCGCGCTTGGCGATCTCGCCGAACATTGGCAGGCGTCGTGGCAGCGCCTGCGTCTGCTCGTCGATCATTGGCCCGCGATGCTGGCTGCGACCGGGCATGTCGACCGCGCCGACCGCCGCAACCGCTTGCTCGCCCGGGTCAGCGCGGGATGGCGTGCCGCGCCGCCCGCGCGTTTCGTCGTCGCCGCAGGGGTAACCACCGCTGCGCCCGCGATCGCACGGCTGCTGCGGACCGTCGCCGACCTGCCGCAGGGGATGGTGATGCTGCCGGGGCTCGACCTGAGCATGGCTGCGGAAGAATGGGACGCGCTGGGGCCGACGAAACCCGATCCCGAAAAGCCGGGAGAGCGCCCGCTCGAAACGCATCCGCAATATCATCTCAAACTGCTGCTCGGCCGGATGGGGATCGCGCGCGACGAGGTTGGCGAATGGGCCACGGCGTCGCCGTTCGACGGCCCCGATGCGCGCACCCCCTTTTTGTCGCTGCTGTTCGCGCCCGCCGCTTACACCGCGCGCTGGCAGGCCGCCGAAAACCTCGCGCCCGGCCTGACCGGGGTCAGCGCGGCAACCTTTGCCGACGACGGGCAGGAGGCGCAGGGGATCGCGCTGATGATGCGGCGCGCGCTGGAAGAACCGGGGCGCACCGCCGCGCTGGTGACCCCCGATCGTTTGCTTGCCGAACGCGTTGCCGCGGCACTCGCGCGCTGGGACATCGCGGTCGATGACAGCGCTGGGCAGCCGCTGGGGCAGACCCCGCCGGGGGCGCTGTTGTTGCTGCTCGCCGAATTTGCCGCGGCGTTCGATCCGGTGCGGCTGATCGCGCTGCTCGGGCATCCGCTGGTGCGCGCTGACGGCGAGACCAAGCAACGGCTCGACTGGCTCGATCAGGTGCGGCGGCTCGACCTTGTGCTGCGCGGGCCGGGGCTGGTGCCGGGCTGGGTCGGGGTGACGGCGCGAATAAGCGAGATTGCGGCCGACAGCGAGCGGCGCGGGCATGGCGAAGCGGTGGCGATTGCCGATTGGTGGACTGAGGTGGCGACGGGGCTGAGCACGGCGCTCGCGCCCTTCGCGGCAGGCGTTCCCGCGCCGCCGTCGGTGCTGCTCGGCGCGTTGCAGGACGCGCTTGGCTGGCTGACCGACGAGGGGGCGTGGACGGGCCATGCGGGCCGCGCTTTGTCCGACATGTTCGACCGTTGGGCGATGGCGAAGGGTGACGGCCCGGCACTGGTCGCACCCGCCGATTTCCCCGCGATGCTCGCCGACTTGATGAGCGGGGAGAGCATCCGGCCCCCCTATGGCGGCCACCCGCGCCTGTTCATCTGGGGTTTGCTGGAGGCGCGGTTGCAGCGCGCCGATGTGATGATCCTCGGCGGGCTCGACGAAGGGCGCTGGCCGCCACAGCAAAGCCCCGATCCCTGGCTTGCCCCCGGCATCCGCCGGATGCTCGGCCTCGCCGCGCCCGAGCGCCAGCAGGGGATGGCGGCGCATGATTTTGCCGGTGCCTTTGCGGCGCGCGCGGTGGTGGTGACGCGCGCGATGCGCAGCGGCGGCGACCCGGCGGTCGCGTCGCGCTTCTGGCTGCGGCTGGCGGCGCTGGCGGGCGAGTTGCCCGAGGCGAAGCTCGACGGGCGGCCGGTCACCGCGCTGGCGGCAACGCTCGATGTCCCGCCGGGAAGGAGCGAACCCGCCGACAAGCCGCGTCCCGCCCCGCCGCCGAACGCGCGGCCCGACCGGATCAGCGTCACCGGGGTCGATCAGCTGGCGCGCGATCCCTTTGCCTTTTACGCCGCGAAGATCCTGCGCCTGAGCGAACTCGAGCCGCTGAGCAGCGGTCCCGACGCCAAATGGTTCGGGACGCGCGTGCATAAATTCCTGCAGGACTGGCAGGCGGCGGGGCTGACCGAGGTGGCCTTTGCGGCGGAACTCGACGCCTTACGCGCCGACCCAGCGCTCGACTCGCTCGGCCGCGCCTTCTGGTTGCCGCGGATCGAACCGTCGCTGCGCTGGGCCGCCGAGCGGGTGTGGGCGGCGCGCGACGAGCGTTGGCCGGTCGCCAATGAGGTCAGCGGCACGCTGCTGGTGGGCGGCATCACGCTGCATGGCACCGCCGACCGCGTCGATCAGGCCGCCGACGGCACGCTGGCGATCATCGATTACAAGACCGGCGCGGCGCCATCGGCCAAGTCGGCGGGCGAGGGGCTGAACAGCCAGCTCGGCCTGCTCGGGCTGATCGCCGAACAAGCGGGGTTGGGCGATCTGGCGCCCGAGCCGGTCGGCGCGTTCGAATATTGGGAATTGAAGCGCGACCGCAAGAAAGGCGTCGAGGGCGCGGTCAAGGCGATCAAAGGGCAAAAACCCAATCCGCCGACCGCCGCGGCGGTGGTCGAGCGAGCGCGCGAGGCGCTCGCTGAGCTGAGCGCGCGTTTTTTGCTGGGGCAAGAGCCATTCGTTCCCGGTGACAGCGCCAAACGCTACGCCGATTTCGACCAGCTGATGCGCCGCGACGAATGGTTCGGGCGCGGTGATCCCGATCCGGTCCCGACGGACGGGGGGGCGGCATGACCGACCCCGACAAGCTGCTCAAGACACTCGACGGCGGGCAGCGTGCCGCCGCGCAGCCGCACGACCATGTCTGGCTCGGCGCGTCGGCGGGGACGGGCAAGACGCAGGTGCTGTCGGCGCGCGTGCTGCGGCTGATGCTGGCGGGGGTGTCGCCCGAGGCGATATTGTGCATCACCTTTACCAAGGCGGGTGCCGCCGAAATGGCGCACCGCATCCACGAGCGGCTGGCGATGTGGGTGCGGATGGCCGACGGCGATCTGCGGCTCGACCTGGCCGCGCTGGGCGCCGACTGGGCCGAGCCGGGTATCCTCGACCGCGCCCGATCGCTGTTCGCCACGGTGATCGACAGCCCCGGCGGCGCGGTGCGGGTGCAGACGATCCACAGCTTCTGCCAGACGCTGCTCGCGAGCTTCCCGCTCGAGGCGAAAATCCTGCCCGGGTTTCGCGCGCTGGAAGACAGCGAAGCGAGCGCGTTGCAGCGCGAGGTGCTGGGGCAGTTGCTCGCGCGTATCGATGCCGACGGCGACGCGATGCGGACGATCGCGGCGATGCTGTCGCAGCGGTTGGGACAGGATGCCGCGATCGCCTTTCTGGCGCGCTGCGCGAGCAGTTTCACCGCCGCCAATGCGCCGCGGCTTGCGCCGCGCGCGGCGGACCTGCGCGCGCAGCTGGGGTTGCCGCAGGGCGATCCGCTGACCTGGCAAGCCGCGGCGCTGGGCGGCGGCGCGATTGCCGATGCCGATATTGCCGCGGTGGCTGCGAGCGGGCGCGGCTGGGCGACCAAGACCGGCGACGGCCGCGCCGACATCATGGACGACTGGTTTCGCGCCGATGCGCATGGGCGTGCCGCGATGCTTGCCGCAGTGCGCGGCTGCTTCCTGACCGGCACCGGCGACATGCGCGCGGATTATACCAAGGACAAGGGCGGCATGCGCAGCTGTCTGGGCGCCGCCGAGCGCATCGTCGCCGCGGCCGACGAATTGCTCGCCACCGCCACCGCGATGGCGGTCGCCGACGATCTGGCGGCGGCGTGGGATTTGGGTAGCCGTTTTGCCGAGACCTATGCGCTGGCCAAGCGCGAGCGCGGGCTGGCCGATTTCGATGACCTGATCAGCATTGCGGGGCATCTGCTGGCGCAGGGCGATTTCGGCGACTGGGTGCGCTTCAAGCTCGACCAGCGCACCGACCATATCTTGGTCGACGAGGCGCAGGACACCAATGCGCGGCAGTGGGCGATCGTCGCCTCGCTGGCGGGCGAGTTTTTCGCCGGGCTGGGTGCCAAGGACGACCGGGTCCGCACGATGTTTACGGTCGGCGACCGCAAGCAGGCGATTTTCGGCTTTCAGGGAACCGAACCCGCGGCTTTTGAGGCGGCGCGGCTGAGCTTTGCCAAGCGCGCGGCGGAGGGCGGCAGACCGTTCGAGGATGTCGATCTCGACACCAATTACCGGTCGAGCCCCGCGGTGCTCGACGTCGTCGATGCGTGGATCGCGGCGGGGGCGCCCGAATTGATGGGGCTGGAGAGCGACGAGCCGCCGCACATCCCCGCCGAATTCAACCGCGACCGCGCGGGGCGCGTCGAGCTGTGGTCGCCGCTACCGGTCGGCAAGGCGCTCGACGCCGATGCCGAGGACGAGGGCGCCGCTGAGGGTGACGAGGAGGACGCTGCCGGACCGCGCGATACCTCCGCCGCCGCGAGCGATCCCGCCAGTCTGCGGCTCTCTCGCGCAATTGCCGACGAGGTGCAGGACTGGCTGCTCCACGGCAAGGACGGCCGCGCCGTCGCGCCGGGCGATATCCTGATCCTGGTCCGCCGGCGCCGCGACCTGGCGGCACGGATCGTCGCGCGGTTGCAGTCGCTGCATGTTCCGGTCGCAGGGGTCGATCGCTTTTCGCTGATGCAGTCGCTGGCGGTGCAGGATCTGCTCGCGGCGATGCGCTTTGCGGTGCAGCCGCTCGACGACCTCAACCTCGCCAGCCTGCTGGCGTCGCCGCTGTTCGGCTGGAGCCAGGACGATCTGTTTCGCTTTGCCCATGGCCGCCAGAAACGCGCGCTGTGGGAGCAATTGCGGGCACGCGAAGCGGAGGCGCCGCCCGAAACGATGGCGGCGCTGCGCGCCCTGCTCGGCATGGGCGATTTCACGACGCCGTTCCGCTTTCTGGAACGCATCCTGTCCGGCCCGCTCGACGGACGGCGCAAGCTCTATCACCGGCTGGGGCGTGAGGCGCGCGACCCGATCGACGAACTGCTCGCGCAGGCGCTGGCGTTCGAGCGGCAGAAAGCGCCGTCGCTGCTCGGCTTCCTGGCGCACATCGCCGCGAGCACCGCCGAGATCAAGCGCCAGAGCGAAGCGCGCAGCGATGTCGTGCGCGTGATGACGGTGCATGGGTCGAAGGGCTTGCAGGCGCCGATCGTGATTCTGGCGGACGCGACCGACGATCCCAAACCGCGGCGGGTGAGCTTTGGCTTGTCGATGGGAAATTGGGAGAAGTTGCCCGTGTTTCCGCTCGGCAAGGACGAGCGGCATGGCGCGATTGCTGCGGCGCATGACGCGAAGGAAGCCGCCGAACGCGAGGAGCATTGGCGATTGCTCTATGTGGCGATGACGCGCGCCGAGGAATTGCTGATCGTTACCGGGACGCGGAAGTCGGACGAACTTCCCGAGGGCAATTGGCACAGCGCGGTCGATGCGGTGATGGCCGATATGGGCGCCGCGTGGCAGGACGCCGGGCCGCGCTGGGGCCGCAAGCGCGTCCATGCGGTGCAGGGCAAGGCGCGCGCCGCGAAGGAGAAGGCGCGTTCGGTCGTGGCGCCCGCCGTCGTTCCAGACTGGGCGCGGCAACCGGCGCCCGAGGAAGCGCGCCCGCCGCGCCCGCTCGCGCCCTCGGCGCTGGGCGACGATGATGTGGCGGCGGTGCCGCAGGGCGCGGCGCGTGCGGCGGCGGTGAACCGCGGGCTGTTGCTCCACGCGCTGTTCGAGCGGCTGCCGCCGGTGGCGCCCGAGATGCGCCGCTCGGCGGCGACGCGCTGGCTGGGCGTGCAAGCGGCCGATCTCGACGCGGCGGTGCGCGGTGCGATGGTCGATGAGGTGCTGGGCGTGCTGGGCGATCCCGCGCATGCGGCGCTGTTCGGGCCGGGCTCGCTCGCCGAGGTGCCGCTCTCGGCGGTGGTCGACGGGGCGGTCGTCGCGGGGATCGTCGACCGGCTGCTGGTCACCGCCGACGTGGTGACGGTGATCGATTACAAAACGGGGCGGCATGTGCCGGACAGCGCCGCCGCGGTGCAGCCCGCCTATCTGCGCCAGATGGCGGCGTATCGCGGCGCGCTGGCGGCGATTTTTCCGGGGCGACGGATCGATGCGGCGCTGCTCTATACCGCCGGACCGCGGCTGATCCGACTGGACGACGCGCTGCTCGATGCCCACAAGCCGGGCTTGGCGGCAACCAAGGCGAATTTGGGCGGTTGAGGTCTTGAGCCGGAGGCTGCGACGTCTTAGCTTGAGGGCAAGCGAATTTCAGGAGTAGATATCATGGGTACCAAGGCCATCACCGACGACAGCTTTCAGGCCGATGTCCTCGACAGCGACACCCCCGTGCTGGTCGATTTCTGGGCCGAATGGTGCGGCCCGTGCAAGATGATCGGCCCGTCGCTGGAAGAAATCGCCAATGAGCTGGGCGAAAAGGTCGTGATCGCGAAGCTGAACATCGACGATCATCCGAACGCCCCCGCCAAATATGGCGTGCGCGGCATCCCGACGATGATCCTGTTCAAAAATGGCGAGGTTGCCGACACCAAGGTCGGCGCGGCGCCGAAGAGCGCGCTCAAGGGCTGGCTGGAAGGCGCACTTTAACACCGGACCTCGTCATTGCGAGGAGCGAAGCGACGCGGCAATCCACAGCGTGCCACCTTGCGCCAGCTCGATGGCTAGAGATTGCTTCGCTTTGCTCGCAATGACGAAGAGGCGCTTCAGCTCCGATAATCGGCATTGATGCTGATGTAGCCGTGGGTGAGGTCGCACGTCCAGACGGTCGCGCGGCCTTCGCCGAGCCCGAGATCGACGCCGACGCGAATTTCCAGACCCTTCAGGTGCGCCGCGACCGGCGCCTCATCATAGCCATCGACCGGCAGCCCGTCCTTCGCCACCCAATGATCGCCGAAGCGGATCGCGAGCTTGTCGCGGTCGGCGGGTTCGCCCGCCTTGCCGACCGCCATCACGACGCGGCCCCAGTTCGCGTCCTCGCCCGCGATCGCGGTCTTGACCAGCGGCGAGTTGGCGATCGCGAGCGCGACGCGCTTGGCGCTGTCGTCGCTGACCGCGCCCGACACCTGCACCTCGATGAATTTCGACGCGCCCTCGCCGTCGCGCACGACCTGGTGCGCGAGGTCGAGCGAAACCGCGCGGATCGCCGCGTAGAGCGCATCGGCGCCCGGATCGTCGCGGGTGGTCAGCGGCGCGCCCCCCGCCTGTCCGGTCGCAAACAGCAACACTGTGTCGCTGGTCGAGGTGTCGCTGTCGACGGTGATGCTGTTGAAGCTGCCGCCGGTGGCCTCGCTCAGCATCTCCTGCAGCAGCGCGGGGGCGACGGCGGCGTCGGTGAAGATATAGCCGAGCATTGTCGCCATGTCGGGGGCGATCATGCCCGATCCCTTGACGATGCCCGCAACATGGACGGCCGTGCCGCCGACAACGGCGCTTGCGGCCGAGCCCTTGGCGAAGGTGTCGGTGGTGCAGATCGTTTCGGCGGCGGCTTCCCATGAGCAGGGCGCGGCGGTGAGCGCGGCTTCGACCCCGGCGCGCGCCTTGTCCTTGGGGAGCGGGACGCCGATGACGCCGGTCGAGCTGACGAAGACGTCGTCCGCGTCGCGCGGGCGCAGTACAAGAATTGGGACCGCGCCCAAAGAAAAACCCTCCCTGTAAGGGAGGGGTACGGAGACTTGGGCGCGTGCGCCCTAGTCGTAGTGGGGTGGGTGGGCGGCCACAAAGAACGCCTGCGGCGACCCACCCCCGACCCCTCCCTTTCAGGGAGGGGAGAAGATCAGGCCGGAATGCCGCTGATCGACTTCACTTCCATGAAATCCTTCAGCCCGAACACGCCACCTTCGCGGCCGTTACCCGACGCCTTGTAGCCGCCGAACGCCGCGCCGGGGCCGGGGCCCCAAGCGTTGACCGCGACCATCCCGGCGCGCAACTTCGGCGCGAGGTCGGCAGCTTGGGCCGGGTCGCCCGAGATTACCGCAGACAGGCCATATTCGGTGTCGTTGGCGATATCGACCGCCTCGTCGAGATCGCCATAGGCCATCACCGTCGCGACGGGGCCGAAGATTTCCTCATTGGCGATCCGCATATCGCGGGTGACGCCCGAGAACACCGTCGGCTTGATATAATAGCCGCGGTTGACGTTGCTCGGTAGCCCGGTGCCGCCGGTCTCGAGCGTTGCGCCTTCGTCGATCGCCGACTGGATCAGGCTCTGGATCTTGTCGAACTGCGCCTTGTTGACGACGGGGCCGATATGGCCGCCCTCGGCCTGCGGGTCGCCCACGGACGTGCCGTCGAACATCGCCTTGATGACGCCGACCGCTTCGGCCTGACGCTCTTTCTGGACCAGGATGCGCGTCGGCGCGATGCAGCTCTGGCCGGTGTTGACCAGCACGCCCTGCACCGTCGGGGGCAGCACCGCGGCGAAGTCGGCGTCGGGCAGGACGATGTTCGGCGACTTGCCGCCGAGTTCCTGATGGACGCGCTTGACGGTGTCGGCGGCCGCCTTGGCGACCAGGATACCGGCGCGGGTCGATCCGGTGAAGCTGACCATTTCGATGCCGGGGTGCGCGCTGATTGCATTGCCGACGGTCGGGCCGTCACCCTGCACCAGGTTGAACACGCCCGGCGGCACGCCCGCGGCGTCGAGGATTTCGGCGAAGATTGTCGCGTTGCCGGGGCATTCTTCGGAGGGCTTGAGCACCATCGTGTTGCCCGCGGCGAGCGCCGGTGCGACTTTGAGCGCGATCTGGTTGAGCGGCCAATTCCACGGCGTGATCATGCCGACGACGCCGATCGGTTCGTAGGCGATGACGCCCGCGGCGTATTTTTCGGTGAAGTTGAAATCCTTCAGCGCGGCGATGGTGCCAAGGAAGCCGCCGATCCCGGCGCCGACCTGGGCGGTGCCCGCGAAGCTGACCGGCGCCCCCATTTCGCTCGCCATAGATTTGGCAAGGTCAGGCGCGCGCTTCTTATACTCTTCAACGATGTTGTTCAGCAGCGCGAGCCGCTCTTCGCGCGTGGTCTGCGACCAGCTTTTCAGCGCTTCGCGCGCGGCGGCGACGGCATCGTCGACGTCGGCGGCGGTGCCGAGCACGATCGTCGAGGCGGCTTCTTCGGTCGCCGGGTTGATGACGTCGTGCCGCTTGCCCCCCTTGCTGTCGACCCACTGGCCGCCGATATAGTTCTGCTTGAGGTGCGTTGCGGTGTCGCTCATTTTCTCTCTCCCAATCGGCGTGAATTTACGTCTCGGATTGCTACCTAATCACTGTGGCGGATGAATCAAGCAACGCCAACTGACAAAACTGGCGGGTCAGCGCTTTTCAGCACTCAGCCGTGACATCAATATGGCAGCGCGGGTCGCCTGGCGCGCGATGCTGGGGATGTCGACCGCTTCGCCGGGGGCATGATCGCCGGTGCTGTACGGGCCCAGTCCCGCGAGCCCGTCGACGTCGGCGGCGACAAAGCTGATATCGCCTGCGCCGCGCTTGAGCGGATCGAGCGGCGCCATTTCGGCGAGCCCGAGGTCGCGGTTGACCCCGTTCAATTTGGCCAGCAGCGCGCGGTTGCCGTCGGTCGGCGCCATCGATGGATAGCCACCAGGATCAAAGCTGATCTTTGCGTCGGTGCCGGGCGCGTGGCCCGCGACAATCGCCGTCATCTTTGCCTTCACCCGTTCGATCTGGTCGGGCGACAGCGCGCGCAGGTCGCCGCGCGCGACCGCGATCGGCGCGATGATGTTGGTCTTGCCGGTGACAGTGGCGCGGATGCCGCCTGCGTCAAGCTCTGCCTGCTGCCCGCCCGCGATCAGCCCGACGTTGAAGGTAAGATTGGGTTCGGGAAGCTCGGTGCGGAACCGATACAGGATGCGCGTCAGTTCATAGATCGCGCCGTCGCCTGCGGCGGCGCTGAAAATCCCCGAGCTGTGTGCGCTTTTGCCGGTCGCGGTGACGGTCCAGCTATCCGACGAACGCCGCGCGACCGACCCCATGTCGGCGCCCCCATCGCGCACCAGCCCCTCGAAATCGAGCGCGACGTCGCTGCGCTTGCCCGCGGCGATCAGGTCGGCGCGCGCCTTTTCGATCGGGCTGCCCGCATCTTCCTCGTCGCCGGTCATATGGATTTCGATATTGGCGCCCTTCAACGTCCCCGCCGCCTGCATCGCGCGCAGCGCCGCGACGATCACGACCATCCCGCCCTTGTCGTCGCCGGCGCCGGGGCCTTCGCCCATATCGCCCTTGCGGACGAATTTCTGGAAGGGCGAGTCGGTTTCGAACACAGTATCGAGGTGGGCGATGAGGAGCAGGCGCTTGGTGTCGGGGCGGCCGACATGCGTGGCGATCAGATGCCCGGCGCGGCCGGTGTCGGTCATCGGCTTCCACTCGACCTTGAAACCCAAAGGTTCGAGTTCGGCGCGCATCATCGCCCCGACCTTTTCGACGCCCTCAAGGTTGAGCGAGCCGCTGTTCTGATTGACCAGCTTTTCGAGCAAGGCGAGGCTGCGGTCCTGTTCGGCGGTGACGGTTTTCGCCATGCCGCTTTCGGCTTTGCTCAGTTTGGCATAAGCGGCTGGCGCGAGCGCGAGCTGGAGGGCGACGAGAGCGGCAAGCGGCAGCGATTTCATGGGGGGAACTCCTCTGGACGCTGCCCTTGTGCCGGTTGCACGCCAGAGGGGCAAGCGGTCAGCCGGGGCGCACCATGAAAATATCGCCGCCGATGCTGACGATGAACAAATTGCCCGCGCTGTCTTCGCCGAATGACGCGATATTGGTCAGCGTGCCCGCATCGGGCGCGAAATCCTCGTTGCGCCGCGCAAAGCGCGACGACGGCAAGGTCTGACCGGCGACGAGGCTGGCGAAGGGCACCGACCAGACGTTGCCCGAGACGAAATCGGCAAACACATATTGCCCGGCAAGCGAGGTCACCGGGCCGCGATAGACATAGCCGCCGGTCACCGAGCGTCCCTGGCGCGGGCCGCTGCCATGGCCATATTCGGCGACGGGTGGGGTCAGCCCGGCGGGGGCGGTGCCCGAATAGGGCTGGGTGCCTTCGAGAAAGCGCCAGCCGAAATTGAGCCCCGGCTGGGTCGTCGTGACCAGATCGATTTCCTCGACTGCGCCCTGCCCGACGTCGCCGATGATCAAGGTCGAGCCGGAGAAGGAAGCGCGGAACGGATTGCGGAGGCCAAAGGCATAGACATAGGGATCGCCGCCGCCCGCCAGAAAGGGATTGCCGGGGGCGGGGACATAGGAGGCGCCGCTGATCGCGAAGCGCAGGATCTTGCCGAGCTGGACATTGCGGTTCTGGGCATTGTTGCTCGGGTCGCCGCCGCCGCCGCCATCGCCGACCGCGACATAGATGTGGCCGTCGGGGCCGAAGCCGATCCAGCCGCCGTTGTGATTGTCGAACCCGGGGTGCGGGATGTCGAGCACGGTGTCGTAGCTGGTCGAGCTGTTCGGCAGACCGAGCGTATAGCGGCGGACCTGAACATTGCCGTTGGTCGCAGTCGCGACCGCAAACAGGCGCTGCGACGTGGCGTGATCGGGATAGGGCGCGAGGCCGAGCAGGCCGCGTTCGCCGCTGGTCGAAATGTCGGTGATGTCGAGCACCCGCGTGCGGCTGCCGTTCGCCGGGTCAAAGCGGTACACATCGCCGCCTTTTTCGACGACATAGACGCGGCTGTCACCGGGGATCGCGGCGACGTACAGCGGCTGGTTGAAACCGGTGCCGACGCGCGTCACCGCTATGCCCTCGCGGCTGTTGGTGACGGTGATGTTGACCGCCTGCGTGACGCTCGCCTGTCCATCGCTGACGCGCAGTGTCACGGCATAGACATTGTCGCCGTCGGCGTCGCCGGGCAGGTCGAAATCGGGCGCGGGGCTGAAGCTGAGCGCCCCGGCGCCGGTGATCGCAAAGCGCGCCGCATCGGCGCCGCCGTCGATGGTAAAGGTCAGCGTGTTGCCGTTGGGGTCGGTCGCGGTCGCCTGATAGGCGGCGGTGCTATTTTCGGCGACGCTGGCGGTTTGCAACGAGGTGAAGCTGGGCGGCGCATTGGCGGCGGGCGGGGTGCCGCCGCCACTGCCACCGCCGCCGCCACAGGAGGCCAGCAAAAGCGAAGTGAGGGCGACAGAGACGCGCATCCGCATGGCCAAACAGCCTTTCGTGATCGAGCCCGCCCCGGGGGCTCAACCTGCCATTGGTGCGCGGCGCCCGCAACCCCGGCGGTTTACCATAGGCGCGGCGCTCGGCGCCGGGTCAGGCTGCGACCTTCACCTCGTCGAAATCGTCGAGCTTGTTGAGCGCCTCGCGCGCGATGCTGTGCATCTTCACCGTATTGACCGTCAGCCCTTCGGTATCGTGGCCGGTCAGATTGTCGACGTTGAACACGACGCGCGTCTTTGCCGGGGCCAGTTCCTCGAGGGTGAATTTCAGCCCGGTGGTCACCGCCCCGTCGTCGACGCTGTAGATGATGTGCATTTCGCGCGGGATTTCCATCGCGACCGCGAACTTGACCTTGTAGGCGTCGGGGCGCTCCTTGGGCACGATCTTCGCCCAGTCCGGGTCGCCCTTTTCGACCACCAGCTCGTAGAGCCGCGTCGAACCGCCGTTGGTGACCAACGGCAGGCCCGAATCGCTGCCGTCGCCGAACATCTTGGCAAACACCTCTTCGCGCGGCGCCGCGACGGTGCGCGTCTGGCTGACCAGCTCGGCGACTTTGCCGCAGCTGGTGGTGAGCAGCATGGCAGCGATCAGACATATGGAGCGGTGCATCGCGATCCCCCCTGAAAAGCCGGACCTGCATAGCCAAGACGATTTACCAAAGGGTCAACGGTTTCGATTGCATGTAAAGAGTGTTGGACAGGCCGCCGCTGCGCTTGTAAAGAGCTCTGGCGTTATTATACTTGACATACCCACTCGAAACTGGCAGAAAACTCCCATTGAGGAGTTAGACAGATGGTTTCCGCGCTTTCCGCCCCGCACTTTCACAACGAAGAAGCCGCCTTCGTTTACGTCGAGGCGCGCGTCTGGCCAGAAGGTCCGACCTGCCCCCATTGCGGTGGCGTGGAGCGCATCGGCAAGATGGGCGGCAAGTCCACCCGCCTTGGCCTTTACAAGTGCTACCAGTGCCGCAAGCCCTTCACTGTGCGGATCGGGACCATCTTTGAAAGCAGCCACGTTGCCCTGCATATCTGGTTGCAGGCCATGTATCTGATCGCGGGCAGCAAGAAGGGCATTTCGAGCAACCAGCTTCACCGCACCCTTGGCGTCACCCTGAAAACCGCTTGGTTCATGTCGCATCGCATCCGTGAGGCAATGACCAATGACACCATTGGCGATTTCGGCGCTGGCGGCGGCATGGTCGAAGCCGACGAGACTTTCCTTGGCCGCGATCCCGACGCCGTAAAGACCCGCCACCCGCACCGCCATATGAACAAGGTTGTATCGCTGATCGACCGCGCAACTGGCCGTTCGGCATCGGTCGTTTTTACCGGCAACCTATCGGCTGATAGCGTTGGTCAGATCGTTGCTGCTTATGTTTCGCCGGAAGCGCATTTGATGACCGACGAAGCCCGCCACTATCGCACCATCGGTCGCGACTATGCCGTGCACACCAGCGTTGCCCACGCGCATGGCGAGTATGTTCGCAAGGATGACGCGACCATTCACACCAACACCATCGAAGGCTTTTTCAGCATCTTTAAGCGCGGCATGAAGGGTGTTTACCAGCATTGCCAGAAGAAGCATTTGCACCGCTATTTGGCCGAGTTTGACTTCCGCTACAGCAACCGTCAGGCTTTGGGCTGCAACGACGCTGATCGTGCCGACCGTCTGTTGGCTGGTGTCGTTGGCAAGCGGCTCACCTATGAAACGACTGGTCGAGGGGCCTAAGCGCCATGCCAAAGAAGAAAAATCAGGAGACGCAGGCCGAGCAAAGCGAGCGGTTTCGAAAAACCGCGCGGGATCTAATCGACGCTGGAGAACTAAACCCCATCGCCGCTGATCGCGTGATGGAAAAGATTCTGAAAACCCGCAGGAATGTCCCGCCGGACTAATTCGTCGCCGCTAAGCATAGCCTCTGTAAACTCGCTAAACCTCTCGATCTCTTCTCGACGCAATATAAATCCGTGCGCATCGGCGGCACCTTCAAGCATTCGCTTGAAATGCGGTCGCGGCTCTTCGTCGCCTATCAGGCTTTGCAGCGAGTATATGTAAGCCTCATAGGCCACCATATCAGCCGCTTGCAGGCCCGGAAGGGCGGCGCAGTTATTGAAGCCCACGCTGACCAAAGTGTTCTCAAAATACTGCATTGCTCCGCTCACAATATCGCCCCGGCTATCTTGCAGCCGCGCAGCATCGAATTGGAGGGAAACCGGCGCCTTGCTTATATCCGACATACGGTGCGCCGCCATCACGCAGGACATAAACGCGAACTGCTCTGGCGATTTGTAAAGCTCTTTGCATAT
Source organism: Sphingopyxis sp. L1A2A (assembly GCF_005502465.1). Taxonomy (GTDB): domain Bacteria; phylum Pseudomonadota; class Alphaproteobacteria; order Sphingomonadales; family Sphingomonadaceae; genus Sphingopyxis. Next base: position 5,910 of record NZ_SCOT01000036.1, on the reverse strand, counting down.
CGGCGAGGCGAATTTGTTCCAATCCTCGACGCACACCGAAAAGCTGACGGGGATCACACCCGACCGAATGACCGCATCCCGGAACAATTTGATAACTCGGTCCCGCTCCGCTTGATTATAGCCTTCAAATTCGCCCCATCCATTCGAAATATGGGATAAATGGAACTGCTTGATTGGCGGCTTTCCGGGGATTGGTTGCTGCAACAAAGGCAGCCAATCGCGCTCCAGTTTCGTGAACCATTCAGTGTCGCCCATGACGCCGCCCCACACCACGACCGATGAATCGCAATGGGTGCCGCTGTCGTCAAAATAGCCTTGAAGCATTAGGAAGCACCCCCGTTCACCCTGACCGGGGAACGACAAGCGCACCAAATCTCGGTTGGGGAAGTGCCTCATTTAGCACCCCCAATCATGCTTGGGTATGCCAAATATAACAACGCCAGAGCTCTTGACAGGCAAGGGAGCCGCTGTGGAAAATCGGGTGCGCGAATATCGCGAAACTGCGGGGTGGAGCCAGGGCGAACTCGCCCGCCGCCTCGGCGTGTCGCGCCAGACGATCAACGCGGTCGAAACCGACAAATACGACCCCAGCCTGCCGCTGGCGCTCCGCATGGCGGGGCTGTTCGGCCTCGAAGTGCGCGGGCTGTTCATCGACCATTGGACGCCGAAGGAGTAGCGATATGACGACGCAGGCAAACAAGGCGGCCGGTTGGCGCAAGATGGCGATGCAGGCGATGTTCGGCGCGATCGCGGGCGCCGGCGGCATGATCGCGGTGCTGGCGCTGGTCGAGGGACAGGGCGGCCTCGACTGGGCGCCCTCGCCGATCATCCTGCTCGCGGTCGGGTTCATCTATGCGCTGATGGGGCTGTTCGTCGGGCTGGGGACGGTGGCGCCGCGCCTGCTCGGCCAGCGCCTGCTCAACGTCGCCGATGCCGACGAAATCGTCGAGGAACGATCGAGCATGGGCGCCAGCGCGATTTGCTGCCTGATCCTGGGTGCCGCATTGATGCTGCTCGCCCATGCGGTGGCGACAGATGCGGCGGGCACCGCGGCGTTGGTGACCCCCGCAACCGCCTTTTGGATATTGCTGGCGGTGCTTGGCGGTTTCACCCTGGTGTCGCTGTGGATGTGGAAAAGTTTCGACGAGCTGTGGCGCCAGTTGACCGTCGAGATTGCGGCGACCACCGGCAATCTGTTGATGTTCGTTGCGATCGTCTGGGGCGGCGCGGCGGCGGCGGGGCTCGCCGCCGGTCCCCAGCCGCTCGACCTGGTATCGCTGTCGTTCGGGTCGATGCTGCTCGCTTGTTTTGTCGTTACCGCCCGCCGCGGGATGATGGCGCCGCGCTAGGGCGATTGCCGACATCCCTATCATGCTCACCCAAAAGGGCGCCCGGTTCCCCCGAACCGGGCGCCCTCCCTTGGCGTCGCTGACCCTTGCGGATCAGGCGCTGTAGTACATGTCGAACTCGACCGGGCTCGGGGTCTGTTCGACGCGATAGACTTCATCCCACTTCAGTTCGACATAGGCTTCGATCTGATCCTTGGTGAACACGTCGCCCTTGAGCAGGAAGTCATGGTCGGCGATCAGCGCGTCGAGTGCTTCGCGCAGCGAGCCGCAGACGGTCGGGACTTCGGCGAGTTCCTCGGGCGGCAGGTCATACAGATTCTTGTCCATCGGATCGCCCGGGTGGATCTTGTTCTGGATGCCGTCGAGGCCCGCCATTAGCAGCGCCGAATAGCAGAGGTATGGATTGGCCATCGCGTCGGGGAAGCGGAATTCGACGCGCTTCGCCTTGGCGCCCGCACCATAAGGGATGCGGCACGACGCCGATCGGTTGCGGCTCGAATAAGCGAGCAGCACCGGCGCTTCGAAGCCGGGGACCAGGCGCTTATAGCTGTTCGTCGTCGGGTTGGTGAAGGCGTTGAGCGCCTTGGCATGCTTGACGACGCCGCCGATAAAATGGAGGCACATGTCGGACAGGCCGGCATAGCCGTTACCGGCGAACAGCGGCTTGCCCTTTTCCCAGATCGAGATGTGGGTGTGCATGCCGCTGCCGTTATCGTCCTTGATCGGCTTGGGCATGAAGGTCGCGGTCTTGCCATAAGCATGCGCGACCTGGTGCACGACATACTTATAGATCTGCATGCGGTCGGCGGTTTCGGTGAGCGTGCCGAAGGTGAGGCCGAGTTCGTGCTGCGCCGCGGCGACCTCATGGTGGTGCTTGTCGCACGGCAGGCCCATTTCGAGCATCGTCGACACCATCTCGGCGCGGATGTCGACGGCGCTATCGACCGGCGCGACGGGGAAATAGCCGCCCTTGGCGCGCGGACGGTGCGCGAGGTTGCCGCCTTCATAGCTGCGGCCGGTGTTGGTCGGCAGTTCGATGTCGTCGATTTCGAACCCCGACTTGTTGTAGCCGGTTTCGAAACGGACATCGTCGAACATGAAGAATTCGGCTTCGGGGCCGACATAGACGGTGTCGCCGACGCCGGTCGAGGCGACATAGGCCTCGGCGCGCTTGGCGGTCGTGCGCGGGTCGCGGGCATAGCCTTCGCCGGTCGACGGCTCGACGATGTCACAGAAGATGACGAGCATCGGGGTCGCCGAGAAGGGATCGTCATAGACCGCGTCGAGATCGGGCATCAGGATCATGTCGGATTCGTTGATCGCCTTCCAGCCTTCGATCGACGAACCGTCGAACATCAGGCCGTCTTCGAGCTCATCTTCGCCGAGGATCGAGGCGACCATGGTCAGGTGCTGCCACTTGCCCTTGGGATCGGTGAAGCGCAGATCGACCCACTCGATGTCGTTTTCCTTGATCCGCGCGATGATATCCTTGGGCTTCGTAGCCATGGTCTGAACTTCCTTCTTGCGATGATGACCGGTTGCACCGGCTTAGTTGAACAGGGTGGGGAGCAGTTGGTCTAGAGCGCGTCCTCGTTGCGCTCGCCGGTGCGGATGCGCAGCGCAGTTTCGACCGGGATCACGAAAATCTTGCCGTCGCCGATGCGGCCGGTCTGCGCGGCAGCGGCGATCGCCTCAACGACGCGTTCGGCCATGCTGTCCTCGACGATCACTTCCAGCTTCACCTTGGGCAGGAAGTCGACGACATATTCTGCGCCGCGATACAGTTCGGTATGGCCCTTCTGGCGGCCGAAACCCTTCGCTTCGGTGACGGTGATGCCGCTGACTCCGACTTCGTGCAACGCTTCCTTGACCTCGTCGAGCTTGAACGGCTTGATGATCGCCTCAATCTTCTTCACGCTTTTCGTCCCCCTTTGGGCATTTCGCATCGCTCGCAGTCAGAGCCGGATCAGGCCTGCCTGTCCGGTTCGCACCCGTGAGTCGCTGCGAGGCCCCGTCATCTTGCACCAATCAAGAGCCGTGCCAATTGGCGAATCGCAAGCTTTCGGTAAGATTTGGGACAGGATGTTGCGCGGTTGCTTAAGGGGTGAGCAATGCGCGTGATGCGGTGCCTAAAAAAGTGGCAGATGCGTGTTTATTCCTCCCTGTCGCGAAGCGATGGGGAGGGGGACCGTCCGCGAAGCGGATGGTGGAGGGGCTTTGCGACGGTAGCGCTATCGCCCCTCCGTCAGCGCTTCGCGCTGCCACCTCCCCATGACTGCGCCACAGGGAGGATTAAAGGTCACCGCCCCATCGGCGCCGTGCTGTCCGCCAGATTCGCCTTGGTCCAGTTCGACCGTTCGATGACATAGGCGCGGATGGCTTCGGCGTCCTGCGGGGTCAGCACTTTCGCAAAGCTAACCATGCCGCGATCCTTTAGCGCGCCGTCGATCACCACGCCCTTCCACGCCTCGGCATTGGCCAATGTCCCCGAGACACGAAGATCAGGGGTGAAGCCGTTGCCGATCGCGCTGTCGCCGTGACAGACCATGCAATAGCGCCCGAATTGCGCCTTGCCCGCCGCGACCTGCGCCGCGCTCGCGGTCATCGGCGGCGGGTTCCACGCCAGCGTTGTCGTCGCGGGCGGCGCGGGCAGTTTGCCGGTGCCGCCGATCTTGAGCACGACCAGCCGCGGGATGTTCGGGATCTTGCGCGTCGCGCCGCCCGCGACCCCGGCGACGAGCGGGAAGGCGCCGCCCTTGCTGGTCATGAACGCCACATATTGGACGCCGCCGACGCGGAACGTCGATGGGGCGCTGACGATGCCCGACTGCATGTCGAGGTCGAGCAATTGCTTGCCGGTGTCGGCAGTATAGGCGCGAAAGCGGCCGAGGCTGGTGCCCTGAAACACCAGATTGCCCGCGGTCGTCATCGTGCCGCCGTTCCATGCGGCGGGATGATCGACGGCCCAGGCGACCTTGCCGATGCGCGGGTCAAAGGCGACGAGGCGGCCGGTGGTTGCCGCGACCGCGGCGCGGAATGCCGCCTTGTCGTCGGGGAGCAGCGTGCCGGTGAGCGAGGTGCCGACGTTGAAGCCGAGCACCTTGCGCTTATCGAGCTCGTTCATGTCGGCGAGATAGCCCTGCGGGATCTGCTGGGCCGGGATATACACCAGCCCGGTCGCGGGGTTGTAGCTCATCGGGTGCCAGTTGTGCGCGCCGAGCGCTCCGGGGATCGCGATGAAGGGCTTGCCGGTCTTGTAGAAACGCGCTTCGGGATTTTCGATCGGGCGCCCGGTCGACAGGTCATATCCCGTCGCCCAGTTGATCCCGTCGACGAACGGCTTGGCGTCGATCAGCTTGCCATTGTTGCGATCGATGGTGAAAAAATAGCCGTTCTTCGGCGCATGGTACAGCACCTTGGTCGGCGTGCCGTTCACCGCCTGCTCGGCGAGGATGATCGGCTGGGTTGCGGTATAGTCCCACGTCTCGGCCGGGGTTTCCTGATAATGCCATTTATAGGCGCCGGTCGACGCGTCCAATGCGACGATCGACGAGAGGAACCAGTTGTCGCCCTCGCCGTTCGAGCGCGTACCATGGTTCCACGGATTGCCGTTGCCGACCCCCAGATAGACCTGGTCGAGATCCTTGTCATAGACGATCGCGTCCCACACGGTGCCGCCGCCGCCCGAGGTCTGCCACTCGCCCTTGTCGGACCAGGTGGCGTTGGCCTTTGACGCGAAGATGTCGTCGCTGGCCGCGCCGTCCTTGGCCTTGGTTGGGTTGGGCGCGGTATAGAAGCGCCAGCGTAACTTGCCGGTGTCGGCGTCATAAGCGGTGACGTAACCGCGCACCCCGAATTCGGCGCCGCCGTTGCCGATCAGCACCATGTCCTTCACCACCCGCGGGGCGCCGGTGATCGTGTAGGGTTTCGCTGCGTCGACCGTTTGCGTCGACCAGACTTCCTTGCCGGTCTTACGGTCGAGTGCAATCAGTCGCCCGTCGATCGTCCCGACGAACAATTTGTCGCCCCACAGCGCGACGCCGCGGTTGACGACGTCGCAGCACGCATTGACCGCGCTCTCGCCGGGAACCTTGGGGTCGAATTTCCACAGCGGCTTGCCGGTCGCGGCGTCCCAGGTGCTGACTTTCGACCACGCATGGCTGACGTACATGACGCCGTCGACGACCACCGGGGTCGCTTCCTGCCCGCGCGCATCCTCCAGGTCGGCGCTCCAGGCGATGCCGAGCTGGCCGACGTTGCTGGCGTCGATGTCGGTGAGCGGGCTGAAACGCTGTTCGTCATAGCTGAAGCCGATCGCGCCCCAGTCGTCGCCATTGCCTCCCGTCTTGAGCAGGGTCTCGCTGGCCCTTTCGGCGTCGTCGAGCGCGGCGGTGCCGGTGATGCTGTCGTTCTTCGACGCGTTGCACGCCGCCAATGCCAGTAGCGCGCCGCCCAGCAGCGCGGCGTTCCAGACCCGTTTCGCCATCCCAAACTCTCCCGTTCCACGCCTATGCTTGACGTTAACGTCAAGACTGCGCCGGATGGACGGGGGGTGCAAGAG
>NZ_SCOT01000035.1 GCF_005502465.1 Sphingopyxis sp. L1A2A | reverse complement strand
CGCTTGCGGTGGTCGCGGGCGCGGTGTGGCTGTTCCGCAATCGCTTGCAGGGCGAGCGGCACGAGGCAAGCGCCGGTCTGGCGGGCGGTGCGCGGGGCGGGCTGGAACCGCTGCCGATAGTCATTTGGCTAACCAGCTGATTTGGCATTGGTTTGGGCGTGCTAGCACAATGGCGACGCTTTTTGTCGCGCCATTCTGGCAGAATCTGGCTTAAATCCGTGGCACGCGGCCCGTTAATTATCGCATGACCACCAAAGCGACACCATCGAACGAGCCGGTAGGACGGCTTCTGGATTGGCTGGGGCTACGCCGGGCACATGGCGCGCTCCCGACAGGACGCCACGCGCCGCCCGACGGCGGCGGCACCCGCGACCTTGCCCAACTCGCCCGGCACCAGCTGATCGGCACGATCATGACGTTTCTGGTCGACAATGATCTGGATGTATCGCCGGGCAATCTGCTGCTGGCCCATGCCGCCTTTTCGGGAATGAACCCGCTGCTGGCGCGGCAGATCACCACGCGGTCGCAATCGGCCGTCGGGATCAGCCAGCAATGGCTCAATGAACTCGCCGAACAGGATAATGTCCAGCCCGACCGCGCCGACCTCGACCGCCTGATGACGCGGCTCGAAACCAATCTCGAATCCTTTCACGTCCACGCCAAGGAAGCGCGTAGCGTCACCAGCGATTATGGGACCGAACTCGAACAGCATGTCGACGATCTGGAACAGCTCCAGAAAACCGGGCGGATCGTCTCCAGCCTGGCGGACCTCGCCAAGGTGATGCTGGAACGCACGCGCAAGGCCGAAGACGATATGCGCAAGAGCGAGGACGAGGCAAAGGCGCTGCGCCGCAGCCTTGAGCGCGCCAAACGCGATGCCGAGCTCGACTTTCTGACCGGCCTGCCGAACCGCCGCGCCTTTGAAATTCTGCTCGAACGGCATTTCAAGGAAGCGCGCGCCGCGTGCGAACCGCTGAGCGTCGCCTTTTGCGACATCGATGAATTCAAAAAGGTCAACGACCTGCACGGCCACGATGCCGGCGACCGGGTGATCAAGGCGATCGCCGACACGTTGGCGCGGATTTCAAACGACCATTGCCATGTGGCGCGCCATGGCGGCGAGGAATTTGTCATGCTGTTCCGCGGCCTGACCCCGACGCAGGCCGCAGAAAAGCTCGATGACGCGCGCGAACAGCTCGCCGAACGCCGGCTGATCAATCGCAAGACCGACGAGCCGTTCGGTCAGATCACCTTCTCCGGCGGGGTCGCCGACGTCTTTGGCTATGGCGAACCGCGCGGCGCGCTGAAGGCGGCCGACGAGGCGCTGTACAAGGCAAAAGCGGGTGGGCGAAATCGCATCGAAATCGCCGAACCCAGCTGAATTCCAGCTTCCCGCGAGGGGGCAGGACGCCGCGGGTCAGCGCGCACCAGAGCGCGCTGCCCCACGGCGATTGCCGTATCAGACAGCGGGGCGCCGGGCGTAGATGCCGAAACCCGCGATGACCGCATAGCAGAGCGCGGGCAGCAGCAATGCGGTGGCAAGGCTGCCCGTTAGGTCGGCGATCGCGCCGGTTGCGAGCGGCACAACCGCGCCGCCAAAGATCGCGACGTTGATGATCCCCGACCCGTCGGCGGCACGGCTGCCGAGCTTTTCGGACGCCAGGCTGAAGATCGTCGGGAACATGATCGAGTTCATCAACCCGATCGCGAGCAGGCCATAGCCCGACAGCGTCCCGGTGGTGTTGGTCGAAATCAGGATGAGCGCAATCGCACCCGCCGCGACAAACGCCAGCAGCTTGCCGGGGCTGACCACCCGCATCAGCGCCGAACCGATGAAGCGCCCGATCATGGCGCCACCCCAATACAGCCCGATCAACTTGCCCGCGGCCTGTTCCGGCAGCGCCATGACCCCCGGCTGCATCAGATAATTGACGACCAGCGAACCGATCGACACCTCGGCACCGACATAAAGGAAGATACAGAGCGCACCATAGCCGAAGCGCGGGCGCTTGAGCAGATCGACGCCCGCCAGACCGGCGCTTGCCTCGTGCCGCTCGCCCTGCAAGCGATTGCGGAACAGCCACACCGCGCCCGCGACCACCGCAAGCGCCGCCGCGATACCGAGGTAGCCGTTGACGATCGCCTGGGTTTCGGCGGTGCGATAGGCATCGAGCTCGGCCCCCGTCAACTGATCGGCGCTCATCGTCGCCAGGCTGCCGAGGATCAGGATCGAGCCGACGATCGGGAACACGGTGGTGCCGAGCGAATTGAACGCCTGTGCAAAGGTCAACCGGCTGTGCGCGGTTTCGGGCTTGCCGAGCAGCGAGATCAGCGGATTGGCGACGACCTGGACGATCACCACGCCACTCGCCAGCACGAACAGGGCAAACAGGAACAGCGCATAGGTCGCGTTCTGCGACGCCGGAATAAACAGCAAGCAGCCGACCATCATCGTCAACAGCCCGGCGACCGCGCCGCGCATATACCCGATCTTCTTGACCAGCTTGGCACCCGGAATCCCGATCACCAGATAGGCGGTGAAGAAGCAGAATTGCACCAGCATCGCCTGGGTATAATTCAGCGTGAACAGCTCTTTGAGCTTTGGAATGATGACGTCGTTGAGGCTGGTGATGCCGCCGAAAATGAAAAACAGCCCCATCACGAACAGGCGCAGTTCGGGCGCATCGACATGCGTCCCCTCGCCGTCGCTCGCGACCGGATCGCCGCTCGTCGTGATCTCTGGCATCAAAGCCATGTTTTCTCTCCCAGATTTGTTCTTGGGTTTACCCTTGGTGGGGTGTCGTCATTTAACCGCCGGGGGGCAAGGCAGATTCGTCCCCAGGGCTTCGACATTCGTATTCAGCAGCGTGGCGGCGAAGCCTTTGTCGGCCTGCACCGACAGCGCGTAATCGACGCGTTGCAGATTGGCGCCGGCGTCGGCAAAGCAGCGCAGCGGCACTTTGATCGTCGAAACCTGCCCCTTTGGTGCCGCTTTCGCCCAATCCGATATGTCGAACGCCTTGCCCCCCAGCGCGACCTGCACCGGCCCCGCGCCGACCGCGTCGATCCGCCATTCGATGCGCAGGGCGAAGCTGTTGTTCAGCTGGCGCGACAGGTCGGCATAGGGGCCCGACAGGTGCAGCGCCGCGGGGCCGGTCCACACAAAGGCTTTGCCATCTTCCTGCGCGCGCACATCGACCGATCGCGCCGCGATCAGCCCGCCGGGGCTTGCCGCGGGCGGCGATTCGACCGGGCGCGAGCCGCCCGCATCGGTGACCGTCAGCGCCCAAGGCGCGCGCGCGCGGCCGCCCGAGAAGAAATTCTCGACGTTCAGCGCCTGCGTAATATCGACGCCGAGGTCCTCCGACAGCTTCGCCACCACCCGTGTGTCGCCGTATTTCAGGCCATAGCCGACCGGAAACAGCGGCTTTTCGACCGGCGAGCGTGCGTCGGCGGGCCAGGCGAAGGGCAGCGTGCCGGTAAAGGCGCGCGCCGTTTTTCCATCCTTGCCCGCGACCAGCACATCGGCCACTCCGGCGCCCTGCGACCCGGGCAGCCAGCCCGCGACGAAGGCATCGGCGGCGTTGATTTCGGAGCTGGTGAACATCGGCCGCCCCGACAGGAACAGCGCGACGACCGGAACCCCCGCGGCCTTCAGCTTTTTCAGCGTCGCAAGGTCGGTCGCCCCGGTCGGTTGGTAATCGAGCGTCGGCACGTCACCCTGAAATTCGGCGTAGGGATCTTCGCCGAACACAACGATCGCGACATCGGGCTTTCCCTTGAACGTGCCATCGGCCGCCAGCGTCGCGACCCCGCCCGCATCGCGCACCGATTTGTCCAGCGCCTCCCAGATCGTCTGGCCGTTCGGAAAGTCCGAGCGGACGACGTCGGTCCCCTGCCAGCTGATCGTCCAGCCGCCTGACTGGATCGCCATATTGTCGGCCGCCGGACCGGCGACCAGCACCCGCGCGCCGGGTTTGATCGGCAGGATACCGCCATTGTTCTTGAGCAAAACTAGTGACTTGGCGACCGCTTCGCGCGCGATGGCGAGATGCTCTGGCGCGCCGACCGCGGCGAAATTGCCGCGGCTGACATGGCCTTCGGCGAACAGGCCGAGCTTATATTTCACCCGCAGGATGCGGCGCACCGCATCGTCGAGGCGTGCGGCCGAAAGCGTGCCGTCCTTCGCATGTTTCAGCGTGCTGTCGAACAGCCCCTTCCAGCTGTCGGGCGCCATGAACATGTCGAGCCCGGCGTTGATCGACTGGGCGCAATCGGTGACGCTGCACCCGGCGACCTGACCATGGCCGTTCCAGTCGCCGACGACAAAACCCTCGAACCCCATTTTCTGCTTGAGCGCGTCGGTCAGAAGCCCCTGATTGCCGTGGTGCTTGACGCCGTTCCAGCTGGAAAAGCTGGCCATCACGGTGAGCGCCCCCGCGTCGATTGCGGCGGGATAGCCCATCGCGTGTTTCGCGATCAGCTCTTTCTCGTCGATCCGCGCGTCGCCCTGATCCTTGCCCTCGAACGTCCCGCCGTCGGCGAGGAAATGCTTGGCCGTCGCGGCGACCTTGCTGGCGCCAATCGAACGCCCGCTGGCCAGCTCGCCCTGCAAGCCCAGCACCATTGCCCTGGCGTAATCGGCGACGAGCGCCGGATCGGCGGCATAGCCTTCATAACTGCGGCCCCAGCGCAGATCCTGCGGCACCGCCAAGGTCGGCGCAAAGGTCCATTCGATGCCGCTGCCGGCGATTTCGGCGGCGGTCACCGCGCCGATCCGCTGGATCAGCTCGGGATCGCGCGCGGCGCCGAGGCCGATATTGTGCGGAAACAGGGTCGCGCCGGGGATATTATTATGGCCGTGGACGGCATCGACGCCAAAGATGATCGGGATCGCGACGCCATTGGCCTGCGGGCGCAGCGACACGGCGCGAAAATCGCCGACCAGCCTGGCCCAATCGGCGGCGGTCGAGCGTTCATTGCCGTTCGGGCCGCTGTTGCCGCCCGCCAGGATCGAGCCGAGCGGCCAGGTTTCGAGATCTTTTGGCGTGATCGTGCTGATATCGGCCTGAATCAGCTGGCCGACCTTTTGTTCGACCGTCATGCGCGCGATCAGCGCGTCGATCTGCGCCTCGGTCGCGGGGTCGGAAATCGTCGCCGGGCTTTTGGCCGCGGGCCATAGTTCGGGATGAACCGTTGCGGCATCGCCGCCCGGAGTTTGCGCGGCGGCTGCGGTCCCTGCCATCAGCAGCGCGGTCGCCATCACGATTGCCTGTCGGTGCATCATCTCTCCCATCGTTCTATGTGAACGTTATCAATATTCGTCTCGCATAGTGGATGCGCGAAAGCAAGTGCTCTGTTTCGGGGTGGCTTAGCGGGTGCGCGGCATCGTCGCGAGCAGCAGCACGGCAACGCCGGTGAGCCCGGCGAGCAGCAGGAACAGCGCGTCGAAACCGAACCCCGGCACCAGCGAAATCGTCAGCCAGGGCATGATCAGCGACGGCACGGTGTTGGTCAGGTTAAAGATACCCAGATCGCGGCCGCGGCGGTCGGACCGCGGCAATATGCGCAGCGTCTGGCTGGCATGGAGCGACAGGAACACCGTCGTCGCGATACCGAAGAGCAGATAACTGGCCTTGGCCGCGTCGGGGATCGCCGCCAGCGCCATGCCGACCATGCCCAGCCCCGACACGGCGGCGCTGACCACCAGCGGGCGAAAGGGTCGGTCATGGCGGTCGGCCCAGCGGCCGCTGAGCAGCGCGATCGGCACCGCCAGCGTCAGCGCGATGCTGAACAGCCCTGCCTTTTCGCTGTCGTGCATATCGGGGTCGATCGAGCGGAACCAGAAATAGAGATAGGCGAACAACGCCGCCTCGGCGATCTGGACCAGCAAGCGCGCCAGCCACATCCGCACCGCCGGGCCGGTCGGGCGCGGCGCGGATTCGCCGGCCGCGCGCTGCGGCGGCGGGGCGGTGAGGTCGGCAAAGGCGCGTGGCCGACCGAGCAGCAGCACCGGCAGCACCGCCACCGCCACCAGCGCCGCGATCACCAGCAGCCGCGCCTCGATGGGCACCAGCCCCGGCCATGTCACCAGCGCCCCCGACCAGGCGCCCAACGCGGGCGAGAAGGCGAGCAAGCCGCCGAGCAGCCCCTTTTGTGCGTCGGGGACGCTGTCGCCCGCCCACGCCGCGAGCGGGCCGAGCATCATGTTGAGCGCCAGTTGCCACGCGACGATGATGGCGACCAGCCTCCAGATATCCTGCGCCAAAGGCACCGCGAGCAACAGCGCGACGGTCAGCGCCAGCCCGGTCAGCACCCAGCCGCGCCGGTTGCCGGTCCGGTCGCTGAGCCAGCCGAAGCCTATGCCGCCCAAGCTGGCGGCGATCGCCCCGAAAAACGTGACATAACCCAACATCTGTACATCGGCGGCGCCCGCCAGCTGGGTCATCCGGCCGGGCAGCCAGATCGTCAGGAACGGCACATAGGCGATCGCGCCGCCGGCGGCAGCGAGCGCATAAAGCAACAGAAAGGGAAGCGACTGGCGGCGAGGCCCGCCGGGTTCAGCCATGGGCGGCAGGCGGCGCGGCGGTCGATCCGCGTTCTACCAGCCCGCCCTGCACCCGGGTCGGGTCGGTCGGGCGCGGCGCACCGCGCTGGGCGGCAATGATCAGTTCGACCGCGCGCGAGGCGGTTTCGGCGACCGGCTGATCGACCGCGGTCAGCGGCGGCTGGGTGAAACGGACGATCGGGGTGTTGTCGAAACTGACGATCGACAATTGTCCGGGCACGTCGACGCCGCGTTCGCGCGCGACTTCAAGCGTCGCGAGCGCCATCTGGTCGCTGCTGGCGATGATCGCGGTCGGCGGATCGCCACTCGCGAGCAGGTGGCGCGCCGCGGCAGCGCCCGAAGCATAGCTGAAATCCCCCTCAGCGAGCAGGCCGTCGGTGGCCAGGCCCGCCGCCGCCATCTCGCCCTCCCAGCCATCGACGCGCCAGCGGCTGAGGCTATATTCGGGCGAACCCGGGATGAAGCCGATGCGCCGGTGACCCAGGTCGATCAGGTGGCGCGTCGCGCGCCGCGCCGATCCTTCGTCATCCATCGTCAGCGCGATTCCCATGTCGCCACCGCGCGACCCGATGCGCGCGAACGGAATCTTCTGCTGGTCGAGCAGCCCGACGATCAGCGGATTGTCCGAATGGGGTGGGGTCAGGATGACGCCGTCGGGTTGCAGCGCGGCGATCGCGGCGCGCAATTCGCGCTCGACATGATCATTGTGCGTGTCGACGAGCTCGAAGATCATGCGATAGCCATATTCGGCGCATTTCAGCATCCCGCCGAGCAGCATCTGGTCGACCCAGTCGACCCCCTGCCGCCCGCGCCAGTCGGCGATCGTGCGTTCGCGGTCATTGATCGCGAGGATCAGATACGAGCGCGACCCGCTCATCCGCTGCGCCGCGATCGAGGGGACATAGCCGAGCTTGTCGATCGACGCCTGCACCCGTTCTTTCATTTCGGGGCGGACGTTGGGTTCATTGTTGATGACACGGCTGACCGTTTGCAGCGACACCCCCGCGTCGGCCGCAACATGCTTGATCGTGACCGACTGCCGCCGACGCCCCATTATTCCGCTGTGCCCCCGCTGGTCCCGCAACGCGCCCTGCTAGCTTCATCCTCGCCGCATTGCCAGACGCGCACCCAATCTATTTCCATCGCTTTGGGATAGCCGCGCGTGTCGACCCCCTTGATCCCGCGATCCTCGGCCAGCCCGCCGCCGACCGCCAGGTTCACGATCAGGTGAAAGGGACGGTCGAACGGCGCCGCCGGATCGGCCGATCCGCTGGTGTGCCAGTCGCCCGCGACCTGTGTCGCATAGACTTTGCCGTCGACGGTCCAGCTGATCCGCCCCTTGTCCCAGAAAATGCCAAAGACATGAAAATCGTCGAGCTTGCCGGGAAGCGCGATCTCATTGCTCTTGTGCGCATTCTTCGGCCAGACGCCGCCGAAGTGCAGCGTGCCGAGGATGCGGTTCTCAACCCCGCCAACACAGCTGTCGCAGCGCACTCCCAGGTTCACCGCCTCCAATATGTCGATCTCGCCCGACGCCGCCCAGGTGCCATAGGGATGCCCCTCGGGCAGCATCCAGATCGCGGGCCACGTCCCCTGCCCCTGCGGCAGCCTCGCGCGCACTTCGATGCGGCCATAGGTCCACGCCGCCTTGCCGCGCGTCACCAGCCGCGCCGAGGTGAAGTCGCGCGCCTGACGCGCATTCGCCTTGCCCGCCTCGCCGCGCTGGCCGATCGGAAAGGCGGGACCGGTCGCCTTTTCCTTGCGCGCGGTGATGACCAGCTTGCCATCCTTGACCGCCGCATTCTTTCGGCTGTCGGTATAACATTGCCGTTCGTTGTTGCCGCCGCCCCAGCAATCGACATCGAAATCCCATTTGCCGCGGTCGATCGCGGTGCCGTCGAACTCGTCGGACCAGACGAGTCGCCAGCCATCCGCCGCGGGTTCGCTCGCCGCACCGGGCGCCGCCATCGCGGCCAGCGCCAGCAGAAACGTGGCGCGCATCACGCCGCCTGCGGCACGACTGCGCCGCAATAGCGTGCGACATAATCCCCGTGCGCGGGCAGCTTGGCGACGGTCTGCTGCACCTCGGCGCGGATCGTTTCGAGCAGCCGCTCAAGCTCGTCATCGCGCAGTTTTTCGGCGATCGGATGATGGCTTTGCGGTGCAATCCCCTGCCCCATCATGACCTGTACCCAGCTGTTTTCGGCGAACAATTCCTCATTGCGTCGGAACACCCGACCGGTTTCGCGGAACAGCTCGATCTTTTGTTCGAGCGTGTCGGGGATCGGCATGGCGGCGCACTGGCGCCAAAAAGCGCTGTCGCGGCGGTCGGTGGCCTTGTAATGCAGGACCAGAAAGTCGCGGATCTGCTCCATATCCTGCATCTGCTGATCGTTATATTCGGCGATGTCGCGCGCGCTGACCCGGCCGTGCGGCAGCAGGCGGATAAAGCGAAGCACCGAACGCTGGATCAAATGGATGCTGGTCGATTCGAGCGGCTCCATGAACCCGCCCGACAGCCCGACCGCGATACAGTTGCGATGCCATTGCTGGCGCCGCGCCCCCGCCGCGAAGCGCAGGAAATTGGGTTCGGTCAGTACCTCGCCCTCGACATTGCCGAGCAGCCGGTCGAGCGCGGCATCGCGGTCAAGATAGCGGCTGCAATAGACGATGCCGTTGCCGGTGCGGTGCTGGAGCGGGATGCGCCATTGCCAGCCGGCATCATGCGCCATCGCGCGCGTGTACGGCACCGGCGGGCGGACATTGGGGGTCTGGAGCGCGATCGCGGCGTCGCACGGCAACCAATGGGTCCAGTCGTCAAAACCCGCGTGCAGCGCGCCCTCGATGAGCAAAGCGCGAAAGCCGGTGCAGTCGAGGAACAGGTCGCCTTCGATCCGCCGCTCGCCGTCCAGTACCAGCGCCGCGATATCGCCGCTTTCGCTGTTCAGCTCGACGCGCGCGATCTTGCCCTCGACCCGCTTGGTGCCGTCACCTTCGGCCATCTGGCGCAGGAAGCGCGCGTAGAGTCCTGAATCGAGCTGATAGGCGTAATTCATCCGGTCGCCGGGCAGATGCGCGAACTTGCCCTCCAGCGCCGCGACCAATTCCATGCAATAATCGTCATAGGGCTGGTCATGCCCCTTGGTGCGGCCATAGAGCCAGAAATGCTGGAAGCCCGCCGACCAATGATCCTTGCCGGTCAGCCCAAAGCTGTGAAAATAGCGCGAGCCGACGTCTTTCCAGTCGTCGAACAAAATGCCGAGTTTGAAGGTTGCTTGCGTCGCGCGCATGAAATCGGCTTCGTTGATGCCGAGCAGCCGGTTAAAATTGACCAAGGGCGGGATCGTCGATTCGCCGACCCCGATCGTCCCGATCACCTCGGACTCGACCAGCGTCAGGTCGACCGTGCGGCCAAGGGTGCGCGCGATCGCCGCGGCGGCCATCCATCCCGCGGTGCCGCCGCCCGCTATGACGATACGCTGGATCGGCTTGTCCTGGTTCATCGGTTCAGCGCTCTCAACAAAAAGGCGCGCAGCCGCCCCGCACTCTCGGAAGTGAGCGGGGCCAGCACGCTGCGCGCGGCGGGCGGAATATGGTCGGTCACCCGGCCGTCGTTGGCGAAAACATAATGATCGAACATCTCGCGCCAGATCGCCTTGTCCTCGGGGGCAAGGTCGCGGATCGCGAGGATCGCGTGGTTCAGCGCCTCCTGCGGCTGGCCCAGCCACGCGGGGGTGTCGCGCCACCAATAATTGACCAGGATGTTGAACGGCGCCAGCCCCTCGACATGGTGCCACCACATCGACGGGATGAAGATCGCGTCGCCGGGGTCGAGCTCGACCGTTTGCGCCTCGGCCATCGCGGCGACGAAGCCGGGGTG
Organism: Sphingopyxis sp. L1A2A; assembly: GCF_005502465.1. Classification (GTDB taxonomy): domain Bacteria; phylum Pseudomonadota; class Alphaproteobacteria; order Sphingomonadales; family Sphingomonadaceae; genus Sphingopyxis. The sequence goes on along the minus strand of NZ_SCOT01000035.1, from coordinate 23,142 downwards.
CGCCGCCAGATCGGGGGCGTCGAAATCGACCATGCTGACCGCCCGCCCCGCGGGGGTGTTGTCGATCGGCCCCAGATACAGATTGCGAAACTGGCTGGGCGGGAACAGCGTGAAGCGGCGGCGCCCGGCGGCGCAGCAGGCCAGATTGTCGGGAAAATCATTGTGCGCCGCGATCCGGGTGCGGGTACCGATCCAGACGCTGTGCAACGGATCGCGGTCGCCAAGATCGATGGGGTTGGCTTCGTCCAGACCGTCGAAATGTGCCGGGATGTCGATCGAGCCGAGATAGACGGTGCGCGGATCGTCCTGCGCCTCGCTGGCCTCGATGCCCGCGAAAATATCGCCGAGCTTGCCGGTGCCGGTGCGAAAATTCATCGCCATGTCGGCATCGTAGAACAGCCGCCCGTCGTGCCCCGGGGGGCCGATCGACACGGTGAACGGGCGGTCGCGCGCATGATCGAGCAGATAACGCCGCGCGTCGGCCGCCGATCGCTGACCCGCCTGCACCAGCGGCCAGTCGGCGACGAATCCTCGCAAGACAAACGGTTCGCGCGCGCCATTCAGCAGGGCGTCGAGCCCGGCGTTTTTGTCCCAGTCACGCTCGGGCACCCGCGTCAGGCGGTCGTAGATGGCGCCGTCCTGCTCAGCCACCACCGAGCCTGCGGTTCTTGCGTTCGACCAGCACCGACAATTGCGACAGCGACGCCATTGCCATGAACATCGGCATCAGATGCCCGGCGGCGTGCAGCGCGGCAAGCGCATCGCCGCCCAGCGCGCGCACCCGGGCCTCGTCGATGATATGAAAACCGACGAGCGAATGTTTCGCGCCATCGTCGAGCGTCACTTCGAGGCTGAAGGGTTCGAGCAGGTCATAAGCCCGCAGCGCCGCGTAAAAGGCGGTGCTGTCCCGATACCCCTCATCAAGGTCGCCGAGCCGTTCGGCCATCGCCTCCAGAAACGGCGTCGCCATGCCATCGCTGTCGAACAGCCGCACCCCGTCACCCGCCGCGGCGATGCGCGGGTGGTCGAGGTCTATATGCACCTGCCCCGGCCCGTCGCCGTTCGCGGGCCGACCGATCAGGAACGGCTGGACGGCCAGCGACAGCGGGCGGTAGCGCGCGTCCCAGCGCCCGCCGGCGAGGAACAGATTCTCGCCGGTCTCGAACCCGAACAGCGCCATCGCGGTGAAATCGTCGCGCCCGGTTTCGCGGCGGAACAGGATCGGAAAATGCGCCTGCACCCGGCGAAATTCGCTCGGCACCGTCAGCACCGCCATCGCGTCATCGCCCAGCGCAGCGCCCGCTTCGGCACGGACGCGCAGGTCGCGGTGGAGGTCTTTGTCGAGGACGGCGTGGCGGGGCATCAAAACTCTTTCCTATCGCGCGGCCAGGGCGCCGGTCGGGGGCTGGAGCGCATCGAGATAATCGCGATTGGCAGGCAGGGCGGCGGCGAGCGCGCGGGCGCGCTGGCGGGTTTCGGCGAGCGCGGCGCTGGCACGGTCCGCGGGCGCCAGATCGGACGGCACCGGAAAGCCCATGCCATAGAGAATATATTGGTGGCTTTCGGCCGAGAAAATTTCGTCGACGCGCGGGAAATCCCACACCGACGGCGGCTGGTCGCGCCACAGCTGCAACTGCTCGGCCAGCCGCGGCGGCAGATGCGCCGGGTCGCGCTGTGCCAGCCAATAGGGCTCAGTGCGCTGGCTGAGCGCATAATGGAGCTTGAGGAAATCGACGATGCGGTCCCAGCGATAACGGAACAGATCGTTGAAGCGGTCGGCGTGGATCGGCATCGCGGCGCGGCTCGCCGGAAAATTGTCGATCAGCGCGCGCAGCGACAATTCGATCATCACGATCGCCGACGCTTCGAGCGGTTCGATGAACCCTGCCGACAGGCCGATGGCGACGCAATTGCCCTCCCAGAAACGCGCCCGATGCCCGGTCGGAAAGCTCAGCCGCCGCGCCGGAACATCGGGGGCACCCGGCAGGACGCGCGCGATATAGGCGCGCAACTCCGCCTCCGCCGCATCATCGTCGATGAACCGGCTGGCATAGACACAGCCGATGCCGCGCCGCCCGGGCAGGCCAATGTCCCAGATCCAGCCCGCAGCGTGCGCGGTCGCCACGGTCTGCGACGCGATCGGGCTCCCCGGCGCGACCGGCACCTGCGCCGCGAGTGCGCGGTCGTTGAACAAAATGTCGCTGCGGTCGATCCACTCAACGCCGAGATGGCCGCCGATCAGCAGCGCCGCATGGCCGCTGCAATCGATGAACAGGTCGCCGTCGATGTCGCCATGCTGCCGCGTCGCGACCGATGCGATGCCGCCCTCGCCGTCGCGCTGGACGTCGGTGACATGGTCCGCGACATGCCGGACGCCCAGCCGCTTTACCGCGTGCGAGGCGAGCAGCGCGGCAAATTTCCCCGCGTCGAGATGATAGGCATAATTGGCGGCGCCCTGATAATCGGGCATCGACCGCTGACGCGGTGCAAGGTCGAGATCGCAGACCTGCGCCTGCGCACATATCGCCGCGGCGAACGGCACATCGGGCGCCTCCGCCTGCCACGCCGCCAGCAGCTCGCGCGTCGGCATCGCCGGCGGCGGGGTGAAAGGGTGGAGGTAGCGATCATCCGCAGCGCCGGTGACCCAGCCATCGAAGCGCGAGCCTTGCTTGAACGACCCGTCGCACGCGGTCAGAAATTCGGCCTCGCCGATCCCGATGCGCGCCAGCGTGTCGCGCATCGTCGGCCAGGTGCCTTCGCCGACGCCGATGGTTGGAATGTCGGGCGCTTCGATCAGGGTCACCGACAACCGCTCCGACACCCCGTGCCGCGAGGCGGCGAGCAGCGAGGCCGCGAGCCAGCCGGCGGTGCCGCCGCCAACAATGACCACCCTCTCGATCGCTTTGTCCATTGCCGTCGATCCTAAGCCAGCATCCCGCCGCCGTCACGCGAAAGAGCCGCCCTTCGAAAAGGAGCGGCTCTCCCGCCTGCGACCCGGCGGGCACAGCCCGCCCGCGTCAGAAGCTGAACCGGACCCCCGCCGCGTAACGGGCATAACCCGGCGATGCGAAAGCGGCGTTATTTTCCGACCGGAGGTGGCCGCGGCGGCTTTCGCCGGTCAGGTTGATCGCCTCGACAAAGGCGGTGAAGCCGGGGATGAATTCATAGCTCGCGCTGGCGTCGATCTGCCAATATTCCTCGACATAGAAGGGGTTCGGCCCCGTCCCTGCCAGGAATTTGTCGCGCCAGTTCCACGCGACGCGCGCCTGGAGCGGACCCTTGTCGTAATAGAGCACGGCATTGGCGCTGTCACTGAGCCCGGTCAGCGCAAACTGCGGCACCGACGACGGCTGGGCATTGTCATAGGTCGCGTCGCCGTTGACGATCGTATAGTTCAGAATGACGCCGAACCCCGTGTCCCAAAAACTATGTTGCAGCGCGAGCTCGAAACCGTGGATCTTCGCCGACTGGTCGCTGTTGATCGGCGTCGTGATTTCAAAGTTCAGCGGCGCGTCCTCGGCCAGTCCAAAAATGTCGCCGGTCCAGAAGCCGCTGGCATCGAGCACCGGATTGCCGTTGGCGTCGCGATTCACGCGCACCGACGCGGCATAGTTGCGCAGAATGAAGTCGCGCAGATCATTGGCCCCGGCATTGGCGCCGCGCGCCGCGACCGCGGCGCGAAAGCGCGGGCCGTCGGCCGGGTTGGTCAGCCCGAACGCATTGGCATCGACGCGCGTCGTCGACAGGAAATTCGACACGCGCTTGTGAAAGAAGCCCGCCGAAATATAGCTTTCGCGCGCATAATACCATTCGGCCGACAGGTCGATATTCTTCGACTTATAGGGCAGCAGGCCGGGGTTGCCCTGACTACCCGTACCACCGCCGATGCGGAACAGCTGATCGATTGTCCGCCCGCCCTGCATGCTCGCATAATCGGGACGCGTGATCGTATGGCTGTACGAAGCGCGCAGTTTGACATTTTCGATCGGCTCGATGTCGAAATCGACCGCGGGGAGCCAATGATCATAGCTGCCTTTGAAGCGCGTAAAATCGCTCGTCGGGCCAAAGATCACCCCGAATTCGTTCGCGGCGACCCAACGGGTGCCGGTCGGGATCGGCACCAGCGCGGTGGCATCGACGATCGTATCCTCATAACGCACCCCGGCGGTCAGATGCGCTTCACCGGCACCGACGTCGAACTTGGTCGAAACTTGCAGATAGGGCGAAAGCGTCTTTTCATTGAGGCGCCGGTCGGTGGTGTAGTTGGCGAGGCAGGTGTCGGCCGACCCCGCACCGTTGCACGTGCCGTAGAGACCATCGATCAGATCGACCATCCGCTCGAAATCGAACTTGTAAAAGCTGGGGATGATGTCTGCGGCGCCGCTCACGCCCTTGAACTTGTCGGGCAGGGTTGCGAGCGTGAAAATGTCGTCGGGGATATCCGATGCCGGCCCGGCGCCGCCCCAGCTGTCGTTCTGGATGAAGCCATAGGCCGAACGGACCTTGCTATCGATATAGGACACGCCGAAATCGATGCTGTCGAGGAAGCCACCGTCATGCTCGTAGCGACCACGCAGCTGGATCTGATCGATTTCATTGCGGAAATAGGCGTTGCGAAAGGCATTGCCCGTGGGCGTGATCAGCGAGGCGTTCAGCGGGTCGATGCCCGGCGCCATCTGATAGGAAATGACCGGCAGATCCTTCTCGAAATTGATCCGCTGGTTGACGACCCCGAACACCGCGTTGCCGACGGCGACGCTGCTGCCATATTTGTTGCTCGGTTTCGACGTCGCGGTCGAGTGGTGATAGTCGAGCGCCATCGTCACGCCGCCGGGCGCTTCCCAGGTCAAATTGCCGCCGATCGAGTGATTTTCGCTGCGGTTGGCGGTCAGCGCGCCGCCGTAGGACAAATCCTTGCGTTCGGCGGCCGCAAAGGCTTCGGAATAGAACAGCGGCCCGGCGACAGGGCCGTCGGTCCAGGCGCTCGACGTGTTGTTGTGGTTGAACCACACCCCGACGTTGCTGTTGCGCACTTCGACGGTGTTGCGCGAATAGGTGTAGTCGAGCGTCGCGGTCAGCGCATCGATCGGGCGGAATTGCAGCACCGCCTGGCCGTTGAAGCGTTCGCGGTCGATGTCGTTGAGGTCATAGGATGCGTTCTGCGGCACCTGATAGACGTCGGTCGCATCGGGACGGTTGGTGATATTGGCAAAGCGCGGATCGCCCGGCTGCGCCAGCGAACCCCAGTTGTTCTCGGCGCCGGTATAACCGTCGCGCCAGCCGACATTGGCGGTGTTCACGCTCGCCTTGCGGCGCTGATACGACCCGACCAGCAGGATGCCGACGCGGTCGTCGGCAAAGGTCGTGCTGATGATGCCCGACACTTCGGGGGTGATCGGATTGCCCTCGTTGCGCGAGCTGTCATAGACGCCCTTGACCGCCAAGCTGCCGCGCAGCCCCGTCTTGTCGAGCGGCCGCGGAGTCTTGATGTTGATCGACGAGCCGATGCCGCCCGACGCAATCGCGGCGCGGCCGGTCTTGTACACCTCGACCCCCGCGACGCCTTCGGACGCAAGGTTGGCGAAATCGAACGACCGCGACGACGGTGCGCTGGCGCCATCGCCCAGCGACGAGGTCGGCATCTGACGACCGTTGAGGGTCACCAGGTTGAATTCGGGACCGAAGCCGCGCACCGTCACGAACGAACCTTCGCCGTTCGAGCGGTCGATCGACACGCCGGTGATGCGCTGCAGTGATTCGGCAAGGTTGGTGTCGGGGAATTTGCCGATGTCCTCGGCTGAAATCGCATCGACCACACCCTGCGCCTCGCGCTTGATGTCGGCCGAAGCCGCCAGGCTGGCGCGGATCCCGGTGACGACGATCTCATCGCCATCAACGGCGCTGTCCGCGGGTGCGTCCTGCGCCATGGCGGTTTGCGCCGCGCCCATCAGCGACAGGGCCGACGTGCCGACCAGAAACTTGCCAAGCCAATGCTTTTGAGACGCCCGCATCCGTCATTCTCCCCAAATTCACCGCTCTTTTAATGGCGGCATTTCCTCAATGTGAACGTTATCTAAATGGGAACGTTCTCATTGTCAACGCATCGACTGTGGCATTTCGGTCACAATGTTGCGGTTTTTGGCGCCGCAAACGTATGCAGCAAAGCGCAGCGCCGGAAAACCGTCAGCGGCTCCAGCGCGCAAAAATCGCGGTCGGCAGCAGCAGCCCCCGCGCCTCTTCGCGCACCGCCAGCTCGCCGCATTCGACCTGTCCCGGCAGGTCAGCGAACAGCTGCGCGAGCAGCTCGCCGATCGCCAGCGCCGACATGCGCACGGCATAGACGGTCAGGAACAACGCCCGGCTGTCGGCATCGAGCAACTGGCGGCAATCGGTCAGCAGCGGCGCCAGCCCCTCCTCAAGCTGCCAGCGTTCGCCGGTCGGACCGCGCCCGAATTTCGGCGGATCAAGGAGGATCGCGTCATAGCGTTTCTGGCGCCGCACCTCGCGCGCAGTAAATTTGCCGGCATCGTCGATAATCCAGCGCACCGGCTTGTCGGCCATGCCGGCGAGTTCCGCATTTTCGCGCGCCTGTCCCACCGATTTCTTCGACGCATCGACATGGGTCACCGACGCGCCCGCCGCCGCGAGCGCCTGGCTGCCGACGCCGGTATAGCCGAACAGGTTGAGGAACGCCGGGTCGGGCTTGTCGGCGATGCGCTCGCGCAGCCAGTCCCATACCGGCGCCATGTCGGGGAAAAAGCCCAGATGGCGAAACGGGGTGCATTGCGCGGTGAAGCGCGCCTCGCGCCACGCCAGCGGCCAGCCCTCGGTCGGCACCGGTTTGTTATAATACCAGCGGCCGCCGCCATCATCGTCGGACGCCGGAATGAATTCGCCGTCGGCCGCCTCCCATTCGCTGGCGGGGAGCGCGGGCGCCCACATTGCCTGCGGTTCGGGGCGGATGAAACGATAACGGCCATAGCGTTCGAGCTTGCGGCCGCCCCCGCTGTCGACCAGCCCATAATCGTCCCACGCCTCGCCAACCAGCGTGACGAGCGGCAGCAACTCAGCCACGGGCGGCTTCCGCCAGGACAAAGGCCTTCACCGCGTCATAATCGCCCGGCAGCCGCTCATAGCGTTCTTCGCGGTCGAACAGATTGCCAAGCCGCGCCGGCAGCGCCGGACGGACGCCGGTCGCGCGCTCGACCGCTTCGCGGAACTTGGCCGGATGCGCGGTCGCCAGCGTGACGACGGGAATGTCGGCGTCAATCTCCAGCGCGCGCGCCGCGGCGAGGCCCACGGCGCTGTGGGGGTCGATAATCTGGCCGCCATGCTCCTGCGCCCAGCGCAGCGCCAGCGCCATCGCATCGCCGTCGATGCTGGCGCTCGAAAACAGCCCGCGCGCGCCCGCGAGCATGTCGGCGGGGATGGTCATCGCGCGATTGCGATCGAATTCGCCCATCATGCCGGTGATCGCAGCGCCGTCGCGTCCCGACAGATCGAACAGCAATCGCTCGAAATTGCTGCTGACCTGAATGTCCATGCTGGGGGTCGCAGTCGCGGTGACCGTCCCGGCGCTGTAGTCGCCGTTGGTCAGCGCGCGGTGGAGGATGTCGTTGACGTTGGTCGCGACGACCAGCCGCGCGATCGGCAGCCCCATCTGCGCCGCGACATAACCCGCGAACACATCGCCGAAATTGCCCGTCGGCACAGCGAAAGCAACCGGACGGTCGGGCCCGCCCAGGCGCACCGCGGCGTAGAAATAATAGACGACCTGCGCCATCAACCGCGCCCAGTTGATGCTGTTGACCGCCGACAGGGTCACCTTCGCCCGCGCCTCTTCGTCACCGAACAACCGCTTCACCATCGCTTGGGCATCGTCGAAACTGCCGTCGATCGCGATATTATGCACGTTCGGCGCCAGCACCGTCGTCATCTGCCGCCGCTGGACGTCGCTCACCCGGCCTTCGGGGTGGAGCATGAAGATGCGGATATGTTCCCGCCCCGCGACCGCCTCGATCGCCGCCGATCCGGTGTCGCCCGACGTCGCGCCGACGATGGTGATGTCGGTGCCGCCGCCGCTCAGGAATTTTTCGAACAGCTGGCCGAGCAATTGCAGCGCGACGTCCTTGAACGCCAGCGTCGGGCCATGGAACAGTTCGAGCAACCAGTGGCGATGGTCGAGCTGGACCAGCGGGGTCACCGCATCATGGCTGAAACTGCCATAGGCGGCGCGGCAAAGCTGGCGCAGTTCGTCCTCGGACAGCACGCCCGCAACGAACGGGCGCATGACGCGCACCGCGGTTTCGGCATAGTCGAGCCCGGCCAGCGCGCGGATTTCGCCCTCCGGCATCTGCGGCCAATGCGCGGGCAGATAAAGGCCGCCGTCGCTGGCGAGGCCCGCCAGCGTTGCGGCACGAAAGTCGAGGGTCGGCGCAGAGCCGCGGGTGCTGATATATTCCATGGCGGCCCCGCGCCTAGCGGGCCAGCCTCAAGGCCGCAAGCGGCGACGGACAGCCAGGAAGTAGATCACCAGCGCCGCAATGGCGAACAGGAACCATTGCCCCGCATAAGCGAGGTGATTGTTCGGCGTGTTATCGGCCGAGGGGACGGCACTCGCGCGCAGACCCGCAACGGGTGTATCGGCGATCAGCATCGCCCGCGCGGGCCTGTCTTTGCCCGCCGCGCGTTCCATCACCGTCGGCTGGTCCGGGCCGGGGACGATCGTCCCCCGCACGATCCCGCCGGTCCATTTCGGCGGGGCGAAATCGTCACCGATCCCGACATCGACCAGTACCCCCGGGCCTTCGGCGCCGGTGCGGCAATCGGCGATCATGCGAAAGCCCGCTTTGCCCTTCTGATCGGTGCCGCTGCGCGGATCCCAGCGCACGGGTTCGAGGCAAACGACGCTACTCTTGCGAAACAACAAGGCGTCGGCGACCGGCGGCAGTTCGGGATAGGTGACCAGCGACGACATCGCCATGTTGCGCTGATACAGCGCGACCAGCGCTTCCTTCTCGGTCTTGCGCTGGAGCTGCCACACCCCAAGCGCGATCATCACCAGCACCGCAGCAATGACGATGATCGTCGGCATCAGCGGCCAGCGCCGCGGCGGAGGCGTTGCGGGATCAGTCATGCGGCTCGTCGACTTTCCGGCCCTCGATAGCTTGCCGTTGATGCTCGCTCGCCAATAGCGCGCCCTTGGCGACGCGCAAACCATAGACCACAGCACCGGCAGTGAGCGGAACCCAAAGCAAGACATGCACCCACAGCGGCGGCTGCACCGCGGCATCGAGCGTCAGCGCCAGCACGACAAGCAGCGCGCCGATGATAAGGGTCAGGAAGGCGGCGGGGCCGTCGCCGACATTATAGCGGCCATAGTCGAGCCCGCAGGCGCGGCATGTCGCCTGAAACCTGACCGGGCCGTCGAACAGCGTCGATGCACCACATTCGGGGCAAAGGCCAAAAAGGGCAGCGCGCCAGACCGGCGGCTGCCCTTTTGATATGGAATCGTCACCCGGCAATTTAGTGCGCGGCAATCGGTGCGCCCCAGCCACCCCAGACATAGACGATGATGAACAGGAACAGCCATACCACGTCGACGAAATGCCAATACCAGGCGGCAGCTTCAAACCCGAAGTGCTGCTTGGGAGTGAAGTGGCCCTTGTACGTGCGCACGAGGCAGACGATCAGAAAGATCGTGCCGACGAGGACGTGGAAGCCGTGGAAACCGGTCGCCATGTAAAAGGCCGAGCTGAAATTGCTCTGGCCGAAAGCGAACGGCGCATGGGCATATTCATAAGCCTGGATCGCCGAGAAGATCGCCCCGAGGATGATTGTCGCCCACAGGCCCTTTTTCAGCCCTTCGCGGTCACCATGGATCAGCGCATGATGCGCCCAGGTGATCGTCGTGCCCGAACAGAGCAGGATCAGCGTGTTGAGCAGCGGCAGCGAGAATGCGTCGATGACCTCGATGCCCTTTGGCGGCCACTGGGTGATCGCCGCGGCGCCGTCCTGACCGAACAGCGAGGTAACCGCGCCATCGACATATTCGATCGGCACCGGGAACAGCGTAAAGTCGAACCACGCCCAGAACCAACCGACAAAGAACATCACTTCGGACGCGATGAACAGGATCATGCCATAGCGCAGGTGGAGCTGGACGACCGGGGTGTGGTCGCCGGCATGGGCTTCATTGATGACGTCGGACCACCAGCTGAAGAAGGTGGCGATCACGCCCATGAAGCCCAGGCCAAGCACCCATTTGCCCACGCCGCCGAAATAATCGTCGTGCATGAACATCACGAGCCCGAAGAACATCACCAGCGCGGCGAACGAGCCGATCAGCGGCCAGACGCTGGGGTTTACGAGGTGATAGTCATGATGTTTCGCACCGGACATGGCGTTTTTCCCGTTTTGCAGCCCCGGCGTCGCGATTCCCCATCGCCCGCCGGTCCTTGAATTAAGACTCTGATCGCGGCCTTAGCTCGCCTTTTTACCCTCGTCTACAGGGTGGAAGGTGTAGCTGAGGGTGATTTCCTGGATGTCGCGCGCGTCGGGATCGTCCATGATTTTGGGATCGACGAAGAACAATACCGGCATCCGCATCTGCTGCCCCGGCTCCAATCGCTGTTCGGTGAAGCAAAAGCACTGAATCTTGGTGAAATATTTGCCCGCCTGCGTCGGCGTGACGTTGAAGCCCGCGGTGCCAACGACCAGCTTTGACGAGTTATTCTCGGCGATAAAGATCGCCATGTCGCGCGCGCCGATGCTGACCGTATCGGTCGGATGCTCGGGATAGAATTTCCACGGCAGCCCGGGTGAGACATTGGCGTCGAAACGGACCGAGACGGTCTGCGACAGGACCACCGGATCCGCCGCCGCGGCGACCGGATCATAACGCTGCGTCGTGCCCCCGAACCCGGTGACGCGGCAGAACAGATCATAGAGCGGCACAGCTGCAAAACCCAGCCCGACCATCGCGAGCGCCAGCGCCGACGCAAGGCTCGCGGTCTTCGCTTTGGGGGACAGTCGCCCAATTGCCGGAAAAGACGTCATGCGAATATCTGGATCTTGGCAATCGTGATGAAGAAAAACAGGATCGCGAGGCCGCCGAGCATCCACGCCATCATATTGGCACGGCTGCGCTGGCGGCGGCGATATTCGACCTCGTCAAAGGGTTCGAGATTCGGATTTTCGGTCATAAAGGCCACCATTGATCGGCAACAACGGCGCCGAAGAGGATGAAAAGATAGGCGATTGAGTAAGCGAACAGCCGCTTTTCGGGTTGCATCAAATCGGCCTCGCCCGTCGTGCGGGTGCCAACCTGCAGCGACAACGCAACGAACAGCGCCGACAGGATGACCGCGGTCCAACCGTACAGCGCGCCGGTGTAGCCAAGCGGCCAGGGCGCGATCGCCGCCACCGCCATGATCAGCGCATAGAAGAGGATTTGCCGCCGCGTCGATTTCTCGCCCGCAACGACCGGCATCATCGGGATCCCCGCGGCAGCGTAATCCGAGCGCATGAACAGCGCGAGCGCCCAGAAATGCGGCGGCGTCCACAGAAAGATCAGCAGGAACAGCATCACCGGCAGCGGCGCAATGCTACCCGTCGCCGCGACCCAGCCAATCAGCGGCGGAAACGCCCCTGCCGCACCGCCGATGACGATATTCTGCGGCGTCCGCGGCTTCAGCCACATCGTGTAGACAAAGACGTAGAAGAGGATCGACGCCGCCAACAGCAGCGTCGCCTGCCAGTTCGACGCGAACAGCATAAGAAACAGCGAAAACGCCGCCAGCCCGATGCCGAATTGCAACGCCGTCTGCGGGTCGAGCCGCCCGGCAGGCAGCGGTCGTCCCGCCGTGCGCTTCATCTTGGCGTCCAGCCCTGCCTCATACCATTGGTTGAGCGCGCCCGACGCCCCTGCCCCCAGCGCGATCGCCAGGATCGAGGCAAAGGCCAGGACGGGCGGAACATGAACCGGTGCCGCAAGCAGCCCGCACAGCGCGGTGAACACCACCAGCGACATGACGCGCGGCTTGGTCAGCGCGAACAGGTCGCGCCAGTCGGCCGGAAGGGCCGTTTCGCCGTGGGTCAGGCTCTGCGCCATGATAACTCCGGCCGGACAGGCAAAGCCCCCTGCCGGACATCAGCAGGGGGCAAAGCCGATCAGGCGATACGCGGCAGTTCGTTGAACTGGTGGAACGGCGGCGGGCTCGACAGCGTCCATTCGAGCGTCGTCGCGCCTTCGCCCCACGGATTGTCGGCGGCACGCTTACCGGCGACCAGCGAGTAGAGGATGTTCACGAAGAAGATCAGGACGCCAACCGCCATGATGACATAGCCGTAGGACGAGATCAGGTGCCAGAAGGCATAGGCTTCGGGATAATCGGGGTAACGGCGCGGCATGCCCTGCTGGCCCAGGAAGTGCTGGGGGAAGAACAGGACGTTGACGCCGATGAAGAAGATCCAGAAGTGCAGCTGACCCAGGAACTCGTTGTACATCCGCCCCGACATTTTCGGGAACCAGTAATAGAAACCGGCGAACAGCGAGAACACCGCGCCCAGCGACAACACATAGTGGAAGTGGGCGACGACATAATAGGTGTCGTGCAGGTTGGTATCGACCCCGCCATTGGCGAGCACGACGCCGGTTACGCCGCCGACGGTGAACATAAAGATGAAGCCGAGCGACCACATCATCGGGGTCTTGAACGTCATCGAGCCGCCCCACATCGTCGCGATCCAGCTGAAGATCTTGATGCCGGTGGGAACCGCGATGACCATCGTCGCGGCGGTGAAGTACATCTTCAGGTTCACCGACATGCCGACGGTGAACATGTGGTGCGCCCACACGATGAAGCCGACGACGCCGATCGCAACCATGGCATAAGCCATGCCGAGATAACCGAACACCGGCTTCTTGCTGAAGGTCGAGATGATCTGGCTGACAATGCCGAAGCCCGGCAGAATCATGATGTACACTTCGGGGTGACCAAAGAACCAGAAAAGATGCTGGTAGAGGACGGGATCACCGCCGCCGGCCGCATCATAGAAGGTCGTGCCGAAGTTGCGGTCGGTCAGCAGCATGGTGATCGCCGCGGCCAGAACCGGCAGCGCGAGCAGCAGCAGGAAGGCGGTGACCAGCACCGACCACACGAACAGCGGCATTTTGTGGATCGTCATCCCCGGCGCGCGCATGTTGAAGATGGTGGTGATGAAGTTGATCGCGCCCAAAATCGACGCCGCGCCTGCGAGGTGAAGCGAGAAGATCGCCATATCGACCGCCGGCCCGACCGATCCGCTGGTCGACAACGGGGCATAGACGGTCCAGCCGGTACCGGCACCAAGTCCGCTGCCGCCCGGAACGAACATCGACCCGACCAGCATGATGAAAGCAACGGCGGTCAGCCAGAAGCTGACATTGTTCATGCGCGGGAACGCCATGTCGGGCGCGCCGATCATCAGCGGCACGAACCAGTTACCGAAGCCGCCGATCATCGCGGGCATCACCATGAAGAACACCATGATCAGGCCGTGCGCGGTGATCATCACGTTCCAGAAATGCTTGCCCTGCACTTCGCCCGCAGCGGGATCAAAAAATTGCGCCCAGCCGGTCAGATACTGGATGCCCGGCTCCGCCAGTTCCCAGCGCATCAGGCCCGAGATCACCCCGCCGACGATGCCGGCGATGATCGCGAAGATCAGGTAGAGGGTGCCGATGTCCTTGTGGTTCGTCGACATGAACCAGCGGACGAAAAAGCCCGGGGTATCGTGATCATGGTCGTCATGCGCGTGATCGGTGTGGCCATGAGCGGGGCCATGGGCGGGTGCAGTTGCGGCGATATCGGTCATCTGTCGGACCCCTTTTTAATTCGTGGCGACCGGCGCGGCGGCGGGCGCCGCTGCCGGGGCAGCTTCGGTCGTGGTGGCGGCCGGCGTCACGGCGGGTGCGGCAGCGCCAGCAGCAACGGGAGCCGGAGCAGCGGCAGCAGGCACCGCCGCTACCGGACCGGCCGGGTTGCCGCCCTTCGAGCGGACCCAGGCTTCCCATTTATCGACCGGCAGCACTTCGACGGCGATCGGCATGAAGCCGTGATCGACGCCGCAAAGTTCCGAACACTGACCGTAATAAACGCCGACCTTGTTCGCGGTAAAGGTGGTTTCGTTGGCACGGCCGGGAACCGCATCCATCTTGGTCCAAAAGGCCGGGACGGCGAAGCTGTGGATGACGTCGGCGCCGGTGATGATCAGTTTCACCTGACGACCAACGGGAACGACCATACGGTTGTCGACCGCAAGCTGGTGCGGCTCGCCCGAGGCTTTCGCCTGATCTTCGGTCAGCATTTTCGACACATATTCGCCAATGCCCTGATCGGGATAGGCATAGCCCCAATACCATTGGTATCCGGTGACCTTGATCGTCAGCGCTTCCTTTTTCGGCGGCTCATATTGCTGCGCGAGCAGCCGGATCGACGGGACGGCGATCACGGCAAGGATCAGCACCGGGATGGCGGTCCAGATGATTTCGATGAAGGTGTTGTGCGTCGTTTTCGACGGCACCGGGTTCGCCTTGGCGCGATAGCGGAACATTGCCCACAGCATCAGCCCCAGCACGAGCAGCGTGATGATCGTGATCACCGGCAACAGGATGACATGGTTGAACCAATATGCCTGCTCACCGACCGGGCTGACCTGCGGCTGGAAATCGATCCCCGCGTCGATCGGCTGGCCGACCCCGGGGGTCGGCTTCATCGGCACATAGGTGGCATCGCCTGCCGGGACAGCGGCGGCGACCGTCGCCGGCGCTGCTGCATCGGCGGCAACCGGAGCCGGATTCGCCGCGGCCGGGGCGGTCGCTGCGACAGGCGCTTCGGCCGGAGCCGTCGCCGGTGCCTGTGCATGGCCGACGCCCACCGCGCCCAGCGACAAAGCTGCCGCAATTACAAGGGTTTTCAAGCTCTTCATAAGGATAGTGCCGCCCGTTGCCTGTTGTTCTTTTTCCGCTTCGTCCCCTGTGCGGCCGCGACCGGACATGCGTCCGGCCAGCCACTGGCGGGGCTGAATCTCGCGGGCGCTATAGACCCGCTTGCCGCTTGCCTCAAGCATCTCTAACACTATTTTGCGGCTGGATAATCTTCGCCGCCAAAACCCGGTCGCCCGCCATGGGCGACGCACTGGACAAAAGAACAATTCTCCCATGACCGATGATGAAATCCTGGCCGAATTCCGCGCCGCCGAGGCCTTGCTGCAAGGTCACTTCCTGCTGTCGTCCGGCCGCCACAGCGAATATTATCTGCAATGTGCCCGGGTGCTGATGGACACCGAACGGGCCGGACGACTTGCGGTCGCGCTCGCCGCCAAGCTGCCGCGCGAGCTGAAACAGGCGATCGACATCGTCGTATCCCCGGCGATGGGCGGCGTCATCATCGGCCATGAAATGGGCCGCGCGCTGGGCAAGCCCGCGATTTTCGTCGAGCGCCCGACCGGCACCTTTGAACTGCGCCGCGGCTTCACGATCGAACCCGGCGCGAAAGTGCTGATGGTCGAAGATGTCGTGACCACCGGCCTGTCATCGCGCGAGGCGATGGCGTGCGTCGCCGCGGCAGGCGGTGAGGTGATCGCCGAGGCGGCGCTGGTCGACCGTTCGGCGGGCAATGTCGACCTGGGTGTCCCCTTCTATCCGCTCGTCGCGATCAACTTCCCGACCTATGCCGATGGCGAACTGCCGCCCGAGCTCGCGGCGACCCCGGCGATCAAACCCGGGAGCCGCGCGAATTGAGCAGCCGGCTCCGCCTTGGCGTCAACATCGACCATGTCGCGACGATCCGTAACGCGCGCGGCGGCGAGCATCCCGATCCGGTGCGCGCGGCCCAGATCGTCGCGGCGGTCGGCGGCGATGGCATCACCGCGCATTTGCGCGAGGACCGCCGCCATATCCGCGACGACGATCTGGCGCGTATCCAGGCGGCGACCGACCTGCCGCTGAACCTGGAAATGGCGGCGACCGACGAAATGGTCGCGATCGCGCTGCGCCACAGCCCGCATGCGGCGTGCATCGTCCCCGAAAAGCGCGAGGAGCGCACGACCGAGGGCGGGCTCGACGCCGCGGGGCAGCACAATCATCTTGCCCCGATCGTCGCGCGGCTGAACGATGCCGGCATCCGCGTCAGCCTGTTTATCGAGCCCGATCCGCGCCAGATCGAAGCGGCGATGATGCTGCGCGCGCCGGTCGTCGAATTTCACACCGGCCGCTATGCCCACCAGGAGGGCGAAGCGCGCGCCGTGGAACTCCGCCGCATCGCCGACGCCGCCGCGCTGGCGTGGAAAAACGGCATCGAACCGCACGCCGGGCACGGCCTGACCTATGACAATGTCGTCCCGGTCGCCGCAATCCCGCAGCTCGCCGAGCTGAACATCGGCCATTATCTGATCGGCGAGGCGATCTTTACCGGGCTGGAAGACGCGGTGCGCCGCATGCGCGTGCTGATGGACGAGGCGCGGGGGTAATGATCAAAAACAACGTCATTGCGAGCGAAGCGAAGCAATCCAGGGGCGGCCTTGCACCGTTCTGGATTGCCGCGTCGCCTTCGGCTCCTCGCAATGACGACCGGTTGGGGCCGTCATGATCATCGGCCTCGGTTCCGACCTTTGTAACATTGAGCGGATCCAGAATTCGCTCGACCGTTTCGGCGAGCGGTTCGAAAATCGCGTCTTCACCGATGTCGAACGCGCCAAGGCGGCGCGGCGCCCTTTCACCCGCGCCGGAACTTATGCGAAGCGCTTTGCGGCGAAAGAGGCTTTTTCAAAGGCTGTCGGCACCGGGTTCAAGCGCGGCGTGTTCATGAAGGACATCGGGGTCGTCAACGCCCCCTCGGGCGCGCCGACGCTGGCGCTGACCGGCGGCGCTGCCGAACGGCTGGCCGCGATGATCCCCGCGGGTCATAGCGCGCATATCCATCTGACGCTGACCGACGATCATCCCTGGGCGCAGGCGTTCGTCATCATCGAAGCAATCAAGGACTGACCGGCTCATGGCGAAAAACAAGACGAAGGACGAAGGCAGTTGGGGCAAGCTGATCCGCGACATCGTGGTCATCCTGCTGCTCGTGCTCGCCATCCACAGCTGCGTCGCCAAGCCCTTTTATATCCCGTCGGATTCGATGATGCCGATCTTGCGCAACGGCGACCGGCTGATCGTCAGCAAATATCCCTATGGCTGGTCCTATTCGTCCGTCAGCTTTCACCTCGCGCCCAAAACCGCAGGACGCTGGTTCGCCAAGCTGCCCGAACGCGGCGACATCGTCGTACTCGAACATCCGGTGACGCGGATCGACTATATCAAACGGGTGATCGGCCTGCCCGGCGACACGATCCAGCTCCGCAATGGCGAACTCAGCATCAACGGCAAGCCGGTGAAGCGCGAAGTCCAGCCGCTGCTCGCCATCCCGGTCGACCCCAATTTGCCGAGCGGCGACAGCAGCCTCGATCGCTTTATCGCCCGCGGCGCCGATGGCCGCGAGGTGCTGGAATTGCCGATCGTCCGCGAAACGCTGCCCGGCGGCGCGACCTTTGACACCATCGATATGGGGCCGGGCTACACCACTGACGATTACGGGCCGATCACCGTGCCCGCCGACCATCTGTTCCTGATGGGTGATAACCGCGACGGCAGCGCCGACAGCCGGGTCGACACCAGTCAAAAGGGATTGGGCGGCCCCGTGCCGTTCGACACGATCGCCGGGCGCGCCGAGATCATCAGCTTTTCGACCGATGGCACCGCCATATGGTATAATCCGCTGAGCTGGTTCAATGCGCTGCGCTCCAACCGCGCGGGAACCGACTTGCGGCCCGAACGTAGCAGCAAGGCAAAATAGGGAGCAGGGCTATGGTGGAGAGGAAAGAGCGGGCACAGGCGCGCGCCAAAGCCACCGCCAACGCCCCCGGCCCGACCGAGATCCGCAGCCACGTCGTCCGCACCGAATTGCTCAAGGCCAGCGTCTGGCTGGGCCTCGCGCTGCTGATCGGCGCGTGCATCGTCCTGATCCAACCGATCCTGCTGATCTTTGCCGCGATCGTCATGGCGTCGATGCTCGACGGCGGCACCCGATTGCTCGGGCGCGTCCTGCCGATCGCGCGCGGCTGGCGGCTGTTGATCGTCTGCCTGACGCTGCTCACCTTCATGGTATGGACGGCGATGTTCGCCGGATCGCAGATCGCCGACCAAGCCGCGTCGCTGCAAGGCGTGGTGATGGGGCAGGTCGAACGATTGGCGGCGTGGGCCAGCGATCATGGCATGGGCAGCTTCCAGCTGGATACCAAGACGATCTCGGACAATTTTGCCGGCACCTTCGGCCGCGTCACCGCGGCGGTCGGATCGGTCGTCGGCGCGCTCACCAGCGTGGTGATGATCGTTATCCTGGGCATCTTCATCGCGATCGAGCCGCGGCTGTACGAACGCGGCGTCGCGTGGATGCTGCCGATGAAAAACCGCGAGAATTTTTACATCACCACCGCGCGCATGGGGTTCACGCTGCGCCGGTTGATGGCGGGCCGTCTGCTCGGCATGCTGGTCGAAGGAATTGGGACATGGCTCGCCTGCATGGCGGTCGGCATTCCAATGGCGGCACTGCTCGGCCTGCTCACCGGCCTGCTTGCCTTCATCCCCAATATCGGCGCAATCATATCAGGCGCGCTGTTGGTACTCGTCGGCTTTTCGGCCGGGACCGACACCGGCCTGTGGGCGGTCATCATCTATTTCGTCGTGCAGACGGTCGACGGCTATCTGATCGTACCGATGGTGGCGAAAAAGACCGTCGACCTCGCCCCGGCGCTGGTGCTCGGGGCGCAGATCCTGTTCGGCGCGCTGCTCGGCATCATGGGCCTCTTCCTCGCCGACCCGATCGTCGCGATGATCAAGGTCGCGCTGGAACGCGAGGCCGAGCGCAATGCGGGAACGGCGCCGAAGGACGCCAAGGCGGCGGCGTAAAACGCCGTCGCCCCCGCGAAGGCGGAGGCGACAATTGCGTTACGGCTGCGGCGCACCCGGCGGCGGGCCGCCCGGGCCAGCGCCGCCCGGCGCGCCCTGCATCATCTGTTGCTGCTGCATCATTTGTTGCTGTTGCTGCATCTGCTGCTGCATCGCGCGCACTTCGGCTTCGGAGCGGAAGTCGAGCAACGTCACGGAAAAGTGCAGCGTGCTGCCAGCCGGGATCGGTCCGGTGGCACGGTCGCCATAGCCCAGCTGCGGCGGGATGGTGATCTTGTACTCGCCGCCCTTTTTCATCCGGGTCAGAGCTTCCGAAAAGCCCGGAACGACCTGGGCCACCTGCATCGGCGCTTGTTCATTGGCATCGAAAACGGTGCCGTCGTCGAGCTTGCCTTCATATTTGACCAGCACGACGTCGGCCTTGGTCGGGCTGTTGCCCGTGCCTTCCTTGACGACCTCGAACCCGATGCGCGGGGTCATGTGCCAGGCAAAGGCGGCGCCGGCGACGAGCAGCGCCAGCAGGCCGAACCACATCAGCCACAGGCCGCTTTTGCTCACCGGGCGCAAGGGAACCGTCGTCACGCTCATTATCGCTGATCCTTCCGCTGCCCGCACGAAGACTTATGGCGGGCGATATTGTTGCGCCCGCCTATAGGCGGAGCGGTCCCGAACGGTCCAGCGTGAATCGAGAGCACAAAGATTGTTGGTGCGGATGGTGGCGGCTGCCTTCGTCTTTCCCACGATCGTCATCCCGGACTTGATCCGGGATCCATAGCCACCTCGGTCGCCTGGACCCCGGATCAAGTCCGGGGTGACGACGAAAGAATGGGCGCAACGAAAAAGGCGCCGCGGTTGCCCGCAGCGCCTGTTTCACGATCCGAATCCTTAAAAGGAAGGACGGGTCTTACTTGATCCCGTCGCGTTCCATCCGCTTGCGCTCCATCTTGCGGGCGCGGCGGACGGCGGCGGCGTGCTCACGCGCGCGCTTTTCGCTGGGCTTTTCGTAATGACGGCGCAGCTTCATTTCGCGATACACGCCCTCACGCTGCAGCTTCTTCTTGAGCGCGCGAAGGGCCTGGTCGACATTATTGTCGCGAACGATGATCTGCATGGGCCGTGTCGTCTCCGGTTCGTCCAACGATGAACGGCAACCGGATATCCAGTCCGCCATAAATCGCCGATATAAGGGCAATAAAAGAAGCGCCGCGAACCCGCGACGTTCCGATGGCTGGGCCACTAAAAGGATTCGCGGCGAAATGCAAGCCCCTGCGCGGCAAAACGCCCCGGCCCCGCTAACGAACCGCCCGGCCCGCTTGCGGGATTGTGCGCCCCCCTTGCCTTATGGCATAGGTAGCAGGACGAAACTAAGAAACTAACATGACAAAGGGACAGGCGATGGCGACCCAGCTCAAGCGCAACAGCAAATATAGCGAAGCCGAATGGACGGCGCGGCAGGAACTGGCCGCCTGTTACCGGATTTTCGCGATGATGGGCTGGGACGAGATGATCTTCAACCACATCACGGTGAAGCTGGACGATCAGGAAGGCGCCTTTCTGATCAATCCCTATGGCATGCATTTCAGCGAAGTCACCGCCTCCAGCCTGATCAAGATCGACATCGACGGCAACAAGCTGGACGAAGACAATCCCTGGCACGTCAACAAGGCCGGGTTCGTCCAGCACAGCCTGTTCCACCGCGTCCTGCCCGACGCGCATGCGATCATCCACACCCACACCACCGCGACGGTCGCGGTGTGCGGCCTCGAAGGCGGGCTGCAACCGGTCAATTTCTATGCCTGCAACTTTATGGGCCAGCTCGCCTATCATGATTTCGAGGGCGTGACGGTACGCGAGGAAGAGGGCGCGCGGCTGGTCGAGCATCTGGGCGACAAGCGCATCCTGATGCTGCGCAACCACGGCCCGGTGGTGATGGGCAAATCGCTGTCCGATGCCTTCATCAAATATTGGGCGCTGCAGCGCGCGTGCGAAATCCAACTGGCGACGATGAGCATGGGCAAGCCGATCCTGGTCGAAGAGGACGTCATCAAGGTCCACCAGCGCGATCTGTATATGGCGGCGATCCCCGGCCAGTCGGGCAAGGCGGAGTTCGACGCGATGGTGCGCAAGGTCGACAAGATCGACACAAGCTGGCGTGACTAATCCAGCGGTGACGTTAAATCTTCGCCGATGACGCGATTCTCAGTCAACGACCGTCCGGTCGAATATCGAATGGAACCCGAAACGCCTTTGCTGTGGGCGCTGCGCGACGCATCGAACCTGACCGGGACCAAATATGGCTGCGGCACCGGCGAATGCGGCGCCTGCACCGTCGACATCGACGGCGAATCGATCCGCAGTTGCATGGTCACGATCGCCGAATGTGAGGGCCGCTTCGTCACCACGATCGAAGGCCTGTCGCGCGACCGCAGCCATCCGGTGCAGCAGGCATGGGTCGCCGAACAGGTGCCGCAATGCGGGTTTTGCCAGTCGGGGATGATCATGGCCGCCGCCGCCCTGCTGCGGACGAACAGCAACCCCAGCGACGCCGATATCGACGCGGCGATCACCAACATCTGCCGCTGCGGCACCTATCCGCGCATCCGCACCGCGATCCGCCGTGCCGGGCGCGTCTTGCGCGGCGAGGAACGGATCGCCGCCGCCCCGCCGCCCGGTATCCGCCCCGAAGATGCCGCGCGCGCGGTCCCCGCGCTGCGCCTGCCCCCCGGCACCTGAGCCCGGCTGTTCATGTAGCTGAACCGCAGGCAACAGCGCGGTTCAGCCGCCGATCATCTTGCCGCCGGTAACAGATGATTCATCATCCCGGCTGGCGTCTCCAGCAATCGGGACATGAGTTGGAGAATGGCGAGATGAAAAAGATGTTCGGAGGGTTGCTGATCGCTGCAACGATCCTGACCCCCATTGCCCCGGCCGCCGCGCAGGCGTCGGGCGAGCGTGTTCAGCTGGCGCAGCGCGGCGATGGCGAGCGAGGCGACCGGGGCGACCGCGGGCCGCGCGGTCCCGAGGCACGCCGCGGCAACAATGGCGGCGAAGCGCGCGTCCAGCGGCAACAGGCACAGCCCCGCCCCGAGCGCCAGCAACGCAGCGAAATGCGCCAGCAACAGCGCGGGAATAGCGAACAACGTCAGGCCCAACGTCAGCAGTGGCAACAGCAGCGCGGCAATGACCAGCAGGGTCAGCGCCAGTGGCAGCAACGCGGCAACGATCAGCAACGGCAGGCGCAGCGTCAGCAATGGCAGCAGCAGCGCAGCGATCAGCAGCGCCAGCAGCAGCAGGCCCAGCGCCAGCGTGGCGGCGTCTATGACCGCAACGACGACGGCCGTATCGACCGCCGGTGGGACCGCAACCGCAACGGCGAGGTCGATCGGCGCTATGATCGGAACGACAATGGCCGCGTCGATCGCCGCTACGACCGCAATCGCAACGGCGATCTCGACCGCCGCTGGGATCGCAACAACAACAACCGCATCGATCAGCGCGACGGACGTTACGATCGCAACCGCGATGGCCAGATCGATCGGCGTTACGACCGCAACAACAATGATCGCGTCGATCGCCGTTATAGCGACCGCCGCGGCAACTGGAATCGCTCGTGGCGCGATGACCGCCGCTACAACTGGCGCGACTACCGCCAGCAGTACGGCAGCCGCTATCGTCTGGGCAGCTATTATTCGCCGTACCGCAACCATCGCTACACGCGGTTCAGCATCGGCTTCAGCCTGGGCTCGCTGTTCTACAGCAGCCGCTACTGGATCAATGATCCGTGGCAGTATCGCCTGCCGCCGGCTTACGACGGCTATCGCTGGGTCCGCTATTACAACGACGCGATCCTCGTCGATACGTACAGCGGCCAAGTGGTCGACGTGATTCACGATTTCTTCTGGTAAGTCCTTTCGATTACCCGAAGACAAACTCAAGGGGTCGGCTTGTCCGACCCCTTTTTTCGGCGTCATTGCGGCGAGTTGTGACGGGTAGCAGATCTGATCCTCCCTGTGGCGCAGCCATGGGGAGGTGGCAGCGCGAAGCACTGACGGAGGGGCGGTGGCGCCACCGTCGCAAGGCCCCTCCACCCCTTGCTTCGCAAGCGGTCCCCCTCCCCATCGCTACGCGACAGGGAGGATCAGATCCTCGGC
>NZ_SCOT01000034.1 GCF_005502465.1 Sphingopyxis sp. L1A2A | reverse complement strand
GTCGGGGGTGGGTGGCCGCCGAAGGCGGCGCTCTGCCTCGGCTCGCTAGCGCTCGCACCCACCCCTAACCCCTCCCTGAAAGGGAGGGGAACGTCTTAAATCCACCCCAAAGCCGCCATCCGCCGCAAAAAAAACGCTGTCCTACATCATTCCGCTGTGCCAGCCTCCGGGTCAGCTCTTTCAATATGTGGAAAAACGGTCGCCGCCCGGCTTACGGATATACTCAGGATTCGGCCGCAGCCTGTTCGCCCGGCGTGACAAATCGGGCGCTGCACTAGGCTGAACTTTCCTGAACTTTGGCATGATGGCCCGGTCCATGCGCCAGCCGGATCGCCGCCCCGGCCCGGGATAACCACAGACGGCAATGGCTGCTCACCACCCCCCAAACCGCCGCGAAAAAGGGCGGCCCGTCGCCGGACCGCCCTTCCCCCCTTTGTTCGGGTTTCGATCAGAAGTGGAAGGTCACCGAACCGCGATAGCTCTGGTTCGACACATCCTTGCGTCCGATCGTCGTGTCGGCGCCGATCGACAGGTCGACATTGCCGGTGGTCACCGTGATGCCGCCGCCGACTTCAAACCAGTCCTTGTCGGTCCCGGCGAGGCCGAAGATCGCATTGGGTCCGGGACCGCCGACGAAGGTCGCGCCGAACGAGGCCGGGGCGTCTTCGAATTCATGGACAAAATCGGCGCTGAGGTGCGGCTGGAAGCTGCTCCCCTTCTTACCCGACAGCGCCAGACCGGCGCGCGCCTGCAGGCTGTTGAAGCTCGACCGGTCGAGCCGCAGTGCGGGGCCGCCGCCATTTTCCTTGATGTCGGAAAAGCCGATATGGCTCGCCCGCGCCGCAACCCGCGGCCCGAATTCGACCGAACCAAGGTCGAAATTCTTGCCCAGGCTGACTTCGCCAGTGAAGATCAGCGCGGTGTCGTCGCCGGTCAGCGTGAACGGCGTGCCGATCAGGTCGGCGACCCGCGTCGTGCGCGAATCGAACGCACCGGCGCTGACCTGCGTCACCAGTTCGATTCCGCCGCCCAGTGCCGCCTTGCCGTACAGCGTGCCCTGATACAGGCTGCCGCTGGCGGTCTGTCCCGCGACCGGGGTGGTGCCATCGACGTCGGTGTAGCTGAGCGCGAAACCGATCACGCTGCCTTCATCGAGCGCCTTTTCGATGCCGCCGGCCAGATAAAAGCCGTCGAACTGGTCACGGCCGCCGCCGGGCAACGCGCTGGCCATCGGGCGGCTGTCGCCGTCGAGATAGCCGCCAGCCAGAAAGGCGCTGGTGTCGTCGGGCAAGCGGCCCTGCTGCACCGTCACCGCATCGCTGTCCGACCGCACCGCCATCGTGTCGGCGCCGGCCGCGGTCATGTTGAGGTGCGCGAGTTGCACCGGACGACCGATCATCGACAAGGTGCCGCCCATGTCGCCATCATCGAGCTGGAGCAGGCGATCGCGGGTGAAGCGCGACATATTGTCGACCGCCACCGTCGCGAGCGAGCCGCGCAGCGTTTCGGTGCGCGGCGCCCAGCTTTCCAGCGTGGCGCGGATCGTCGCGGCGTTCTGCAGATCGAGCGGACCATAGACGTTGGCGAGACCAGCGGTGCCGCGCGACTGGTCGAGCAGCTGGGCATAGGCGCTCTGCACCGCGGTGGCGGCGACGACATTGCGGTAAAGACCCGCTTGGATCTCCACCGACACGCTGTTGGGGCCATAGGTCAGACGCGGGGTGAGGATCGCCGAAATCGCCGATGCTGAACCGAAGGTTCCGGTCACGCCGCCCGCCGCGGTCAGGAAGGTGTAGCGATCGCCCGCGGTCACCTGATAGCCCGAAATCGGCGAGAAGCTGACCGCGCCGCCCAGCGTCGCCGACCCCGTCGCGGTGCCGTTCGCCACGACCGCCAGCACGTCGGACGCGCCGTTGGGACCGAAGTTGATGAACAGGTTGTTGCCCGACGACAGCACCAGATTGCCGCCGACGGTCAGCGTCCCGATCGCCGTCGGGGTACCCGGCGCGATCTGGCCGAGCACGCTGGTCAGGAACGGCGCGTTGATCCGCCCCGAACCCATCAGCCCGCCGCCGAACAGGCTGTAATCGCCGACCGAGCTGAGCGTGCCGTTGACCGTGACCATGCCCGCAAGCTGGTTGACGTTGATCAGCGACGACAGCGATGCGCCCGCATCGATCTGAAGCGCTGCGCCCGCGGTGCCGATCGTCAGGCGATCAACGGTGACGTTGGCGCCCGACAGCGTGGTGAGCCCGGTCGCGCTGAGCGTCACGTCGAAATAGCGCGGCGCGGTACCCGCAGTGCGGACCGGATCGACATTGTTGGGGACGAAATTGCTCGCGCCCGGCAGGCCGTTGGCAAGCGTCGCGACGGGCAGCGGGGTCGCCGCCGCCTGCGCTTCGGGCTGCGCGCCGGGGATCAGGCCGTCGCGGGTCGCCGCGGCGGCCGCCGCGATGTCCGTGATCGACGCCGAACCGGCATTGTCGTCGGAAGTGCCGATCGGGCGATTTTCGACGACCTCGACCCCGGTGCGGGTGTCAAGGCAATCGCTGACCCCGCCGCTCTGGAAACAGATCTGGCCGAAATCGCCGGTGGTGCCGGTCTTCTGCTCGCCCGTCAGCGCCGGAATGCCGTTGACCAATTGGCCGTTGGACAAGATCATGTACGACGGGTCGATCGTCGAAACCCAATGGTTGGGATCGGTCCACGACCCGTTGCCCGCCTTGGCCGACACATAATGATAGGGGTTGTTCGCAGCGATCCAATCCCAATAGAGATAGGCCGGCTGGTAAAAGGACACGGTGCCATAGCCGTTCGCCGGCTGGCCCGCAAAAAAGCGGGTATAGCCGCCCGACAACACCCCGATCACCACCTGGCGCGAGAAATTCTGGAGGATCAGCGGCCCACCCGAATCGCCCTGCGACGTAATGCCTTCGAGCGAGGCGCCGTTCGGATTGGTGCGCGCATTGTCACGAAACGCATTAAAGTCGAACGGGCTGGCGCCGGTCATGCCGCGGCGCGGATCGTCGAAATCCATGAAATAGAGATTCTGGGTCAGGCCGTTGGGCGCACCGCCAAACAGGAAGCCCTCGAATGTCTGAAGATCGGTCAGCGCGCCAAGGATATTCTCGGCCGCGCGGCGCCGAAAGTCGCTGCCCGACGCACCGCTCGTCCCCGTGCCGGTGTTGCCGTAACCGGCAATGCCGACATTATAGCCCGTACCGGCCGCGGTGATCGAGCCGGGCGCGGGCAGCGGCGAGAACAGCACCGCCCAGGTCGGGATATTCGCCGCCGGTGTGTCCAGCGCGGCAACCGCAACGTCGCCGTAAAGAAAGCTGCGCGCTTCGGGCTCGAGCGACAGCGGATTATAGGCAAGCCAGTTCGCATTGTAGAAGGCCTGCGCCGTGTTCGTCTGATATTTGCCGGCCCCGCCGGCGCCGCCAAGCAGCCAGCGCACCAGCTCATCGGTCTGGCCGGCAGCGTTGGCCCGGGTGTTGGTTTCAAACCCAAAGCCGATCGCGGTGCCGCCCGAATTGGCGCCATAGGCGGTCGCGGCGCGGCTGTTCACGCAATGCGCCGCGAACAGCACGGTGCGCGGATTGATCAGCGTACCGGTGCACAGGCCGACAAAACCGCCGCCATTATCGACGATCATCTGGCCGATGCCGGTGATGTTCACCGGATCGCGGGCGGTGACCGGGGTGCCCGGATTGGCGATCAGGATTTCGGGTTCGGGCGTAATCTGCTGGATCGTCGGCCCGGCGGTGATCGACACCAGATCGGCCTGCGGTTCGGGCCGGGTTGCGGCGATATAGCCGTCGCCGCCCGTCGGCGCGACGCTGACGTCAGCCTGAGCCAGCGCAGGCGCGGCGTGGAAAAGACTGGCCACGCAAACGGATGCCAACAGACCTCCGCGGCGCGAGCGCCGCGAATCAACGCGAAAATTCATAAACTACCCCCATAGTATTAGAGCGTGCCTCTTCCGGGTCAGGAGTCAGCGCATTGGGATAGCTTACCGGCCGGCGGCGATTAGACAATGGCCTATTTACCGATGTTTAACTCAATTCATCGCGCCGGCCGCGGACACGGAAAAGGGCGGCCCGTTGCCGGACCGCCCTTCCTTTCTCCGTCCGTCGACGAAAGAAACTGATTAGCGCTTCGAGAACTGGAAGCTGCGGCGGGCCTTGGCCTTGCCATATTTCTTACGCTCGACGGCGCGGCTGTCGCGGGTCAGGAAACCGGCCGACTTCACCACACCGCGCAGCGCGGGTTCGAAACGGGTCAGCGCCTGCGCGATGCCGTGCTTTACGGCGCCAGCCTGGCCCGACAGGCCACCGCCCTTGACGGTTGCGACGACGTCATAGGCGCCGATGCGATCGGCAACGCCAAACGTCTGGTTGATGACAAGACGCAGCGTCGGACGCGCGAAATAGACTTCCTGGTCGCGGCCATTGATGGTGATCTTGCCCGTGCCGGGCTTCAACCACACGCGGGCGACGGCGTCCTTGCGGCGGCCGGTCGCATAAGCGCGGCCCTGCTTGTCGACGATCTTTTCGCGCAGCGGCGCGTCCGAGATCTGGGGAGCGTCGGTGCCGATGGCGGCGCCGGCGAGATCCTTGAGATCGGTCATGGTCTGTTCGTCAGCCATTATGCACCCACCTTGTTCTTGCGGTTCATCGACGCGACGTCGATCACTTCGGGGCTCTGTCCTTCATGCGGATGTTCGCTGCCGGCGAAGATGCGCAGGTTGCGCATCTGCTGGCGACCAAGCGGGCCACGCGGGATCATGCGCTCGACAGCCTTTTCCAGCACGCGCTCGGGGAAACGGCCTTCGAGGATCTTCGCCGGGCTCGTTTCCTTGATGCCGCCGGCATAACCGGTGTGCTTGTAGTAACGCTTGTCCTGCAGCTTGTTGCCGGTGAACGCCACCTTCTCTGCGTTGATGACGATCACATTGTCACCGCAATCGACGTGCGGGGTGAACGACGGCTTGTGCTTGCCGCGCAGGATATTGGCGATGATCGATGCGACGCGGCCCACAACCAGGCCGTCGGCGTCGATCAGCACCCATTTCTTTTCGACCGTCGCGGCGTTTGCCGACTGGGTCGTCTTGGTCAGCGCCTTCATCATGGCGACCTCCTTGACAGATATGGACGAGGACGAGCAGCGATGCTGCCGCCCGAAACAAACCGCGCCGCTTGATCCCCGGGGGACGCAGCGGCGCTTCGGAGCGGGCCAATGACGCCAAGCGCGCGGAAAGTCAAGTATCGCGCGGCTTTGCTGACAGGTATTATGATACCGCGTGTCTCAAGATGCGAATTCTAGCGCACGCACCCGCTCTTCGACGAGCGTCCGTTCGTCACCCTTCACCCCGACAATCCAGCTCTGCCGCCGTTCGCGGATTACCAAGCCGGTCGCGGTATCGATCGTCCAAACATGGTCGGTATCCAAAGGCTGCGCCGCGCCAGCCGCAGGAATCGTGTCCCGCTCCGCCTTGGCGATCGTCCGCAGCGGCCCGTCGTGCGTTATCGATACGCTGGCGTCATTGCCCGGCACCACGACCGGAATAGCGCCGTTCGCGGGCGCCACCAGCGCCCGAATGTCAGCGGTCGCCAGCCGGTCACGCTCGGCAGCCGGCAGCGCGGCGATCAGCTGCGCCAGCTGTTTGGCCTCGGGGCGCTCAGCCTCAGCGCCCGTCGCCTGCATCCGCGCCGTCACCCGCTCCCACAGGCCGTCGGGATCGACCAGGTCGATGCGGCTGCCGTCGGGTGCCACCAGATAGGCGATTTCCTCGCCCACCAACGGCTGGAGCATCGAGGTCAATGCCCGCGAAACGGCCGGCGACGCGTCCGAATCGATCGGTTGCAGCACGGCGTTGAGCTGGTAACCGCGCCCGATCCGCTGCCACTGCAGCGTATAAACCAGCGAAAAGGTGATCAGCGACCCGTCGCGGCCGATGCGGCGCGTCGTGACGCGATAGGTCATCGGGCGGCCGACGGGCGGGGAAAACTGGACCTGCGCCGACGCCGCGACCGGCCCGTCGCCGGGGGCTGCCAGCGGCTGAGCGATCAGCAGCAGCGCGCCGCCAAGACCGCCGAGCAACATCATGCGGCGGAGCGGCCCAGCCGGTGCAGCGCCGCGGCGGCGATGGCGACGAGGATCGCCCCCACCACCTGATGCGCCACGGCGACCCACATCGATACGCCCGACACCACGGTCCAGATACCCAGCAGCATCTGCACCGCGACCACCGCGACCAGCAGCCGCGCTTCGCCCGGCGCGCCGCGCCGCGCCAAAGCGCGCGCGAGCAGCAACAGCGCCAGCGCCGCGATCCACGACCACCAGCGATGCAGGAAATGGATCAGGAACGGATCATTGGTCAGCGCCAGCCACATACCGCCCGCCCAGTCGATGCCCTCGGGCACGAAATGATCGTTCATCAGCGGCCAGCTGCTTGCGACGAATCCGGCGTTGAGCCCTGCCACCCACGCGCCGAGCAGCAGTTGGACGAACAGGATCGCGATCACTGCAGTCCCGCTACTCGTAAGCTGCGCGGGTCGCGCCGCGGGGTCGCGCACCAACGCATCCAGATCGCGCGCGGTCCAGACGAGCCCCGCGAGCAGGAACAGCGCGGTCAAAAGATGCGCGGCGAGGCGGAAATGGCTGACGTCGGTGCGATATTCGAGCCCCGATGCGACCATCCACCAGCCGAGCGCTCCTTGCAGCCCAACGAGCGACGTCAGCGCCAGCAAACGAACGTGATAGCCCGCCGGGATCGCGCGGCGCCATGCATACCAGGCCAGCGGCACAAGCATCGCCATGCCGACCACGCGCCCCAGGATGCGGTGCAGCCATTCCCAGAAGAATATCGCCTTGAACCCCGCCAGCGTCATGCCGAGGTTGATCTCGCGATATTCGGGGATTTGTTTATATTTTTCAAACTCCCGGGCCCAATCAGCCTCGTTGAGCGGCGGCAGCACCCCCGATACGGGGCGCCATTCGGTGATCGACAGACCCGATTCGGTCAGCCGGGTGATCCCGCCGACGCCGACCACGATGACCACCAGCAGCGCGACGGCCCACAGCCAGCGCGCGAGCGTGGCGGGGCGGGGGTGGTGGGCAGCGGGTGAAGACAGGGGCGCGGCGTTCGTCATCGCCCCGCCCTATCGGCGCTTGCCCGGCGATAGGCAAGAGGTCGGCACCGGCGCGGCCGGGGAAATTCATGGCCGCGACAGGCGCGGCTTGATAAGCGGGCGCGATGCTGCGTCCTGCTCCTTTGATCCTTGCCGCGCTGGCGCTGCTGACCGCAGCGCCGGTCCATGCCGCGGCAAGCGCTGCCCCCTCGCCCTATGCCTCGCTCGCCGCGCTGGAAGCGCGCGTCGCGGCCATCGGGTTTCGCCTGACCACCGCCAACGCCGCCTGGTGCCGGATACAACAACCGCAGTTCGGCTGGATCTGGGGGGACCCGCGGCTTTATGATGTCGAGCGGCGGCGCGAGGCGCTTGCCGCCTATGGCGCGGCGGATCGCGACGCGCCCTTTATCGCCGCGGTCGCCCCGACCGGACCGGCGGCGCTGGCCGGGATGCGCGTCGGTATGGCGGTGCTCGGGATTGCCGCGGCACCGGTGCCGAATGGCCGGGACGCGCACCCCTTTGCCCGGATCACCGCGATCGAGATGCAGCTCGCGGCGCTGCCCCCCGCCGCGCCGCTCACGCTCGACGTGGGTGCTGCCGCGGCGCTCCCCATCACGCCGGTTGCAGGATGCGTCAGCGACTTTCGCGTCGAGGCGAACGAAAGGCCCGGCGCGATCGCCGACGGGCGGATGGTGCTCGTCAATCATGGGCTGGCGCAATTTGCCCGCGACGACGCCGAACTTGCGGCAGCGATCGCGCATGAGCTCGCGCACAATATCCTGCGCCATCGCGCCCGCCTCGACGCCGCCGGGGTGGATCGCGGACTCGGCAAGCAGTTCGGGCGCAGCGCGCGGCTGTTCAAGCAGACCGAGATCGAGGCCGACCGGTTGTCGGCCTGGCTGCTGGCGGGGGCTGGCTATGACCCCGCCGCCGCGGCGCGCTTTTGGGAAAAATTCGGCCAGCGCCAGGGCCGCCCCTTGTTTCAGGCCGGTACCCACCCGCGCTGGCGCGACCGCGTCGCGTCGATCGAGGTCGAGGTCGCGGCGATTGCCGCCGCCCGCGCCAAGGGCCAGCCGCTGCGCCCGCCGCTGATCGATACACCGCCGCCCTTGGAATAGCGTCCGGCGCCTCCTATTTTGGCAGCATCCGCTTTCCAGACGCCTCCCCCAGACAAGGATCGACGCCATGACCCAGGAAACTGCAATTTTTGCCGGAGGCTGCTTCTGGTGCACCGAGGCCGTGTTCCAGTCGCTGGCCGGGGTCGAGGGCGTCGAAAGCGGCTATATCGGCGGTCAGGTCACCAACCCGACCTACAAGCAGGTGTGCGGCGGCGACACCGGCCATGCCGAGGCGATCCGCATCACCTTTGATCCCGCGGTCATCTCCTATGACGACCTGCTCGACGTCCATTTCGCGACCCACGACCCGACAACGCTCAATCGCCAGGGCAATGATGTCGGCACCCAATATCGCAGCGCGCTGTTTCCGCTCGACGCTGCTCAAGGCGACGCCGCGCGGGCTGGGCTCGACCGCGCCGCTGCCGATTGGCCGGCGCCGATCGTCACCACGATCGAACCGGCGTCCGACTGGTATCCGGCCGAGGATTATCATCAGGCCTATTGGGAGGGCGAAGGCCAGCGCAATCCCTATTGCATGGCGGTCATCCCGCCGAAACTCGCCAAGCTGCGCAAGGGGTTCGCCGACCGGCTGCGCCCCGAATAGCGGCGCCCGCGACGCCGCGCCGACTGTTGCAATATGGTTGCATGACGTCACTTTTCATTGACTTTCCAGTAGTTTTGGCTACCGGACACCCCCTCGCTAGGGCAGACCAGGTCCAGGCGCAGGTGGGGGTCGCTGCAAAGTGCTGGCATCGCTGTTTCTGATCGGCGCGTCATTGACGACGCCCCAGATGTCGGTTCAGGCCGCAAGCCAGACGGTCGTCGAAGACAGCGACGACGGCATGGCGCGCGCGGTCAACCGGATGGTCGGCGGCATCGTCAGCTATGCGCGCTGGCCCGATGGATCGGCCGATTCGGCGCGCGTGATGTGTGTCGTCGGAACACCGCGACTGACCAATCGCATGGCGCCCGACGTTCCCGGCGCCGGATCGGTTCTGGTGCGGCGGCTGAGCGTCGCGGCGGTGACCAGTCGCGGTGACTGCGATGTGCTGTTCCTCGGCCGCATGGCGATCGCCGACCGGCGGCAATTGATCGCCTGGGTCCGCGGCCGCCCGATATTGACGATCACCGACGACGATGCCGCGTGCATTTTTGGCGCGATGTTCTGCCTCAGCAGCCGCGCCGCCAGCCTTAGCTTTTCGGTCAACCTCGACGCCATCGGGCGCGGCCCGCTGCGGATCGACCCGCGGGTGCTGAATATCGGCCGCGGCGACGGAGGCGCGTCATGACCGGCAAAGCCCCCGAACGCATCGGCGCGCGCACGACGCTGCAAAAGCTGCTGTCGCGCTTTCACTTCGGTATCACCCTGTTCGCGGTGGCGCTGTCGGGCCTGACCATCTTGCTGGCCGGGGTGACCGCGCTGCGCGGCTATGCCGATCGCAACATGGAACTGGCGGCGCAGCTGGGCGCCTATGGCGTCGAACCGGCGCTGGTGTTCAACGATCCGCAGGCCGCGCGCGAGGGACTCGAACCGCTGACCCGTATTCCCGGCATCGCGCGCCTGCGCGTCCTCGATGACCGCGGACAGCCGCTGACCCAGTGGGCCTCACCCATGGCCGACCCGGCGCCGCTGCTCACCCGCATGTTCTTTCCCCGCCCCTTCGCGGTCACCGTCGAACGCAACGGATCGGCGATCGGCACGATCGAGGTTTGGGGCGATAGTTCGACGTTGATCGACTATGTCCGCATCGGCTTGCTTGCGGGTCTCGGCTGCCTGCTCATCACCGCGCTTGGCACCATTTTCCTCGCGCGGCGGTTCGAATATGAGCTGGTCAAGCCTTTGAACGAGATCGCCACCGTCGCGCACGACGTCCGTCTGCACCGCCGGTTCGACAAGCGGGTGCAACCGCTGGGGATCGCCGAACTCGACCGGTTGGGCGGCGACATCAACGCACTGCTCGATGAATTGCAGGGCTGGCAGGGCCATATGGAAAGCGAGCGCGCCATGCTGGCGCACCGCGCGTCGCACGACACGCTGACCGCGATGCCCAACCGCGACGCCTTCGACGAACAGCTTGCGATGCGCATTGCGGCGGCGGACGCCCGCGGCAGCCGCTTTGCGCTGCTGTTTATCGACGCCGACAATTTCAAGGCAGCGAACGACAATTTCGGCCATGCGGCGGGCGATGCGGTGCTGGTCGCGCTGTCGGCGTGCATCAAGGAAACATTGCGGGAAGGCGACTTTGCGGCGCGCATCGGCGGCGACGAATTCATCGTCATCGTCGATCCGATCGACGTTGAAACCGCCGCCAACGACCTGGCAAACCGAATCCGGGCCTGCGTCGCCCAACCCGTCGAATTGCCAGGCGGCGAGACCTATCGCGCGTCGGTCAGCGTCGGCGCCGCCCTTTATCCTGACGACGGCGATGACGCGACGGCGCTGCTGACCGCCGCCGATGCCGCCATGTACGCCGATAAACTGACCAATCGTTCCCGAGTATGACCAGCGGAGTATCGCCGTGACCCAGACTATCGCCCGACCCATCCGAGCCTTTTTCATGCTCGCCTTTGCTGCCCTGCTCGCGGCCTGTCAAAGCGTGCCGCCGCCGGCCGGGTTCACCCCGGCCCAGATCGCGGTCCTAAAAGCCGAAGGCTTTGTCGAAGATGGTCTCGGATGGGCATTGAATATGCCCGAACGCCTCCTGTTCTCGACCAATGAAAGCAGCGTCCCGGCGGAGCAACAGACGCGGATCACCGAGACAGCGGCCAAACTCGTCGCGGTCGGCATCACGACGGCGCGGGTCGAAGGCCACACCGATTCGACGGGGGCCGCCGCTTACAATCTGACGCTGTCGCAGGCGCGGGCCGAGGCCGTGGCCGCGCCGATGCTTGCCGGTGGGATGAAGTTCACCGCCGATCAGGTCGTCGGCCGCGGTGAAACGGTGCCAATGTCGAGCAACAATACCGACGAAGGCCGTCAGGACAACCGCCGTGTCGTCGTGATCGTGACGCCGCGATAATCGCGACAAAACTTGCACCCCGTTCGCCTTTTCTTGTCCATCTTTCGCGGCTAAGGCCTCGACCATGAAATCGATCCGCAAAGCCGTCTTTCCAGTTGCCGGCCTCGGCACCCGCTTCCTGCCCGCGACCAAGGCGATCCCCAAGGAGATGCTGCCGATCGTCGACCGGCCGCTGATCCAATATGCGGTCGACGAAGCGCGCGAGGCGGGGATCGAGCAGATGATCTTTGTCACCGGCCGCGGCAAGAGCGCGATCGAGGATCATTTCGACGTTGCGTTCGAGCTTGAAAAGACGATGTCGGAACGCGGCAAGGATCTGTCGGTGCTGGAGCCGACGCGGCTTGGCCCCGGCAATTGTGCCTATGTCCGCCAGCAGGAGCCGCTCGGCCTCGGCCACGCGATCTGGTGCGCGCGCGCGATCGTCGGCGACGAACCCTTTGCGATCTTCCTGCCCGACGAATTCATGCACGGTTCGCCCGGCTGCATGAAGCAGATGGTCGATGCGTACCACCAGGTCGGCGGCAATCTGATCTCGGTGCTGGAAGTGCCGCGCGAACAGGTATCGAGCTATGGCGTCATCGCCCCCGGCGCGCGCGACGGCGCGCTGACCGAAGTTACTGGGCTGGTCGAAAAGCCGTCGGTGGCCGATGCACCGTCGAACCTGATCATCTCGGGCCGCTACATCCTCCAGCCCGAGGTGATGCGCGTGCTCGAGGGGCAGGAGAAGGGTGCGGGCGGCGAGATCCAGCTGACCGATGCGATGGCGACGATGATCGGCACCCAACCGTTCCACGCCGTGACCTTCGACGGCGCGCGCTACGACTGCGGATCAAAGGCGGGTTATATCCAGGCCAATCTGGCGGTCGCGCTCGAACGCCCCGACATCGCTGCCGAGGTCCGCGCCTTTGCGATCGATTTGCTGAAATAGCACCGGCGGAGGCGCCTTGCCCCCGCCGGTTCGGCGATTATTCGCCCTCGATATTCGGTTTTGGGAACGTGTCGGCGCCCAGCGTCTTGTAGAGCAAGCCGCCGACCGCGCCGCCGATCAACGGCGCCAGCCAGAACAGCCACAATTGTTGGATGGCCAGCCCGCCGACGACGAGCGCCGGACCGGTGCTGCGCGCCGGATTGACCGACGTGTTGGTGACCGGGATCGAGATCAGGTGGATCAGCGTCAGGGCCAGGCCGATGGCGAGCGGCGCAAAGCCTGCCGGGGCGCGACCATCGGTCGATCCCATGATGATCCACAGGAAAAAGGCGGTCAGCACAATCTCGATGATGAAGGCCGACCAGATGTCGTAACCGCCCGGCGATCCCGCATCGAAGCCATTGGCCGCGAGGCCGCCCGTCGCCAGATCATAAGCCGGATTGCCGCTGGCGATGTAGAACAGCAGGAGCGCCGCGACGACCGCACCAACCACCTGCGCGCCGACATAAAGTGGGATATCACGCGCCTCGAACCGCCCGCCCGCCCACAAGCCGACGGT
The DNA here is from genome assembly GCF_005502465.1 of Sphingopyxis sp. L1A2A. Taxonomy (GTDB): domain Bacteria; phylum Pseudomonadota; class Alphaproteobacteria; order Sphingomonadales; family Sphingomonadaceae; genus Sphingopyxis. Next base: position 21,289 of record NZ_SCOT01000034.1, on the reverse strand, counting down.
GACCGCGGGGTTGAGATGACATCCCGAAATATGCCCGATCGCATAGGCCATGGTGACGACCGTCAACCCGAAAGCGAGCGAGACGCCGAGCAACCCGATGCCGACATCGGGAAATGCCGCCGCCAGAACCGCGCTGCCGCAGCCGCCGAAGACCAGCCAGAATGTGCCGATCAACTCGGCCAAGCCCTTTTGCATATTCGTCATATGACCCTCCTCCCCACCGGCGGCCATGGACGCCTCCGGCGCCGTGCCATCCTAGCAGCGGAACAGCGCCCCGCAAGCCTTTGCCGCGGCGCAGAAAATCAGGCCGCGGCCACCGCTTCGACGAAATGGCGGGCGCGCTGGTCGAGCGAGCGGGCCGCCTCCGACAGCCCCGCCGACAATTCGCCCAGCGCCTGCGCGCCATCGCCAACCGCCGTCGCTCCGTGGCCGATTTCCTGGACGCGCAGGTCAATTTCGCGCCCCGCCGACACCGCCTGTTCGACATAGCTTGCGATCATCAGCGTCGTGGCACTTTGCCCATCGACCGCACGGTCGATCGCGTCGGAGAAGCCATTGTTGGCGTTGATGGCCCGCTCCACGTCGTCGAATCCGGCGGTGACCTGACCGACGATGTCGCGGATGCGGTCGACATATTGGGTGATGTCGCCGGCGGCGGCGCGCGTTTGGCTGGCCAGCGTCTTCACTTCCGACGCCACAACGGCAAAGCCGCGACCCGCATCGCCAGCGCGCGCGGCCTCGATTCCGGCGTTGAGCGCCAGCATGTTGGTGCGGCTCGCCATGTCGATGATCAGCGCGAGCATCTGTTCGATGGATTGGCTTGCCGCCCTCAGCGCGCTGGCTCTTTCACCCGCCTGCTGAACCTTGCGATGCGCCTCGCCGCGCACCGCGCGGGCGCGCGACCCGTCATCGACGATCTGGGTCATCGTCGCCGCCAGCATATGCCCGCGATCGCCCAATTCGCGCAAACCCGCCAGCGTTTGCGCGGTGGCACCGGCGACGGTGACAGCGTCGCGCCCCGTCTGGCGCGCCCGATCGGACAGGCTGGCGGAAAAGGTTTCGACCTGATGCGCCATGTCGGACAGCACCGCGGTCAGCGCGGTAATATCCTGTTGGAACCGGCGCCCGGCATGGTCGACCTTGGTCGCGCGCGCCGCGCGTTCCTGCACCAATTCGGCGTCGCGCAGCATCGCCAGCCTGGCAAGCTGGCCGCTGTCCAGCGTTTCGACAAACCGGCCGCGATCGACCAGAATCAGCTCGCCCGTTCCCGGCGATTGTGCCGCGACGCGCAGCAGTTCGGGGGTCGACCGCGCGACGTCGGCGGTCGGGCAGGGTTCGATCATCGATGCGATCGAGCCGCCGATCGTCGGGTTCTGCATCAGCGAGAACCAGAAAGGACAGAAGAGCAATTCGCGCACCCGCTGCTCGCGGATGACCCCCATCGGACGACCATTCGCGTCGAGCACCGCCAGCGCGCGCAGCTCTGGATCGCCGCGAAACAGGTCGATGACCTGCGCCATATGCGCGTCAGCGGCGATCGCCGTCGCATGACCCGATGATGGCGTAAAAATATGGTCCATGACGTGCCCGACCTCTCTTCGTGCTGCGATCCCTTATTCACCCCCTGACCTAAAGCGAAGACGGTAAACACGGCTTTAACCATTTGTTTCAATGCTGTGACACAGGGTCGCAGCGCGAAGGCGACCCGTCGCAATATTCTGTTCAGATCGCGGCGGCTATGCGATGGAATGCTGGACCGCGCGGTGGCGGGGGCGAGGAGAAGACTATGCGTGCCATCATCATCGCCCTTACGGCGCTGCCGCTGCTCACCGGCTGCATCAGCGCGGTCAAGACCGTCGTCACCGCTCCGGTCAAGGCCGTCGGCCAGGTCGCCGACTGGACGACCACCAGCCAGGATGAATCCGATCGCAACCGCGGCCGCGAAATGCGTCAGCGTGAGGAGCAATTGGGCAAGCTGTCGCGCCAGCGCGACAAGGCCGCCGAAAAATGCCGCGATGGCAACGAAGAACAATGCCAGCGCGCCGAGGTGCTGGAGCATGAGATCGAAGCACTGATGGCGGCGCCGCGGTAAACGCGTCGGGATTCTGCCTGATCCTCCCTGTGGCGAAGCCATGGGGAGGTGGCAGCCCGGAGGGCTGACAGAGGGGCTTTGGCGCGCCCGTTGTCGCCCCTCCACCATTCGCTTCGCGAACCGTCCCCCTCCCCATGACTGCGTCACAGGGAGGATTCGTCACCGCACCCGCCGCCCCGTCCACACGACACGGCCGACCAGCCGGACCGACGCCATCGGCAGATCGTCCCAGCTACGATAATGCGGATTGTCGCTGATCACCGAGATCCGGCCCGGCCCCGGTGCGCGCGCGACACGCTTCACCATCAGCACATCGTCCATCCGCAGCACGTAAATCCCGTCGCGCAGCCGCGCCGCGGCGTCGCCGCCATCGACCAATATGTCGTCGCCATCGTTCAGCGTCGGCGCCATCGAATCGCCCTCGACCCGAATGATGCTGAGCGCGCGCGGATCGGCGCCCAGGTCGCGCAGCCATTTGGGGTCGAATGCCACCTCGCCCTCGACCGGCTCGCCCTCGACGCTGGCACCCGCCCCTGCCGATGCGCCGATCGCCAGTTTCGGGACCAGGATCATCCCCGGACCGCGTGACCGCGCCGGAGTCGCGACGCGCTGTACCGGCCCACCGAGCATTGCTTCGGACACCCCCAGATAAGCGGCGATCCGCGCCCGGTCCTGTTCGGCCAGCCGCCGCGGCGAACCGCGCTTGATATATTGCTGAATATAGGCGGGATTGCGCCCGATCACCTGCGACAGGCGCGCATAATCGATGCCCTTGTCGGTCAACAGGCGGTCAAGCGCGCCGCGCGGATCGGGGACATGATCGCTCATAAGGTCGCTGGGGGCTGGTCCTTCCTATTTCATTCCTAGCAAGCGGATTTTTCCTAGACAAGTAGGAAAATGATCAGCAGATAGGATTTATCCTATCGGGTGAGTCGCCCGGTTATCACGCGGTCAGGGAGGACAATATGGAACGCAGCCTGTTGCAACGGATCGAGGCTTTCCTGAAAGAATCGGCGATGCCGCCCAGCGTCTTTGGCCGCGCCGCGGTGCGCGACCCGCGGCTGGTGAGCGATCTGCGCGGTGGCCGCGAGCCGGGGCGCCACATCATCTGCCGTGTGGAACATTTCATGAACATGTGGCGCGCCGATCGCCACGCGGGCCGGGTTACGCCAATCGGGGACCGGCGGGCCCGCGCGATGCGTCAAGCCAACCGCGGCGCACCGGCATGATGCGCTGGTCGCCCGCTTTGCCGCCGCGCCCCGGCTGCCCGCACCGCCGCCTGCGCCACCTGTTGGCGCGCACGTTGCCGCTCGGCGTGGCGCTTGGCGCCTCGACGTTCCGGCCATGGGCGAGCGCGAATTTCACCGGCGCCCGCCACATTTTTCCCGGCGTGCTGGCGGTGGGCAATGGCCAGGCGGTCGCCGCTGCACTGCAGGCCGAACTGACCGCGGCCGAATGGACGTTGCCGGGCCATATCGTCGCCGATGTCGTGGTGGAATGCGGGAGCGAGCGCGGGGCGCTCCAGATCGAAATCCTGACGGTCGAGGATTAGCCGACCGACCGGCGCGTCATCCGTTGCAGGGTGCTGAGCGCGGCCTCGAGCGCGAGGTCGACCTCGGGCTCCGCCGCGATGGCGCTGCTGCCGTCGGGCGCCAGGACCGTATCGGTCGCCGTCGCCTCGCCGAGCGCTTCGCGGCGGCGCGCCAGGCCCGCCTCGAGCCGCGCCACCATCGCACCGAGCGAATTGTCGGTGGCGGCGGGCAACGGCGGCGCGTTGATCTCAGCCGGTTGCAGCCAAGGCTCGTCACCGGTCGGCGCCGCCTCCGCGGGCGCGAGATCGGCGAGCACCAGCTCATCGGCATTTTGTTCCGCAAATTCACCGAGCCACACATCGGCCTCGGCGCTTTGTTCGGCGGCGGGTTCGGGGGTTGCCGCGGTCAGCGGTCCCAGCCCGCCCGCGGGCAGGTCGCGACCGGCGCGGATCGGCGGCCGCGGCGGATCGTCAGGGTGCAGGTCGACGCGGCGGCGCCGCGCCGAAAAATCGGTCTCGCGATCGTCGCCCTCGGCGGTGTCGGCATCGGATGCGCGCCGGAACCGAGCGCGGAGCGACGACAGCCCCGCCGCATCGGGCGTCGCGATCAACAGCGCGACCAGCCCCGCGATCATCGAAGCGATCGCAGCCGTGCCGAACGCCAGCAACAACCGCGCCGCATTGCCGACCGGCGGCACGAAATAGTCCGAGAGGCGATCGAGATAGAGGTTCCAGCCGATTCCCGCGACCCACGACATCGGCATGACGGCGGCGAACAAAAAGGTCAGCGCCGCGGCGCCGATCACCGCCGGCAGCGCGGGCCGCAGCACGCGCAGCAGCGCGCTCGATGCGGCTTGGCCAGGGTTGTCGCTGCTATCGTCCATATTGTCCAATTCCGTGCGGCCCGCGGGGGCCAAAATATCGTCGCGTCGGGCGGCGCGGTCAGTCGGTGCCGCGCAGCAATCGCTGGTAAACCGGTTCGTAACGTAAAATGTTTGATGACCAGTTACGATGGGTTTCGACAAAAATACGTGCGATCCGCCTTCGTTCCGCCCAAATCCCGCGATTGTCCAGCAGCTGCGCCAGGGCATCGGCGATCGCCGCCGGGTCGTCGGGCGCGAACAGCGTGCCCGTTTGGCCGTCTTCGATCAGTTCGCGATGCCCGCCGACGTCGGACGCCGCGACCAGCTTGCCCTGCGCCATCGCTTCGAGCGGCTTGAGCGGGGTGACAAGGTCGGTCAGCCGCATTTTCTTGCGCGGATAGGCGAGGATATCGATCAGCGAATAATAGCGCTCGACCTGATCATGCGGCACCCGCCCGACAAAATGGATTTGCGCAGCTGCGGGCGACGCCGCCGCCTGCGCCTTCAGCGCCGTCTCGCGCGGCCCGCCGCCGACGAGGAGCAGCCGCGCCGCGGGCTGCGCCGCGACCAGCGCGGGCATCGCTGCGATCAAATCATCGATCCCCTCATAGTCGTAGAAGCTGCCGATATAGCCGATCACCGCGTCGTCGGCGGCGATCCCCAATGTGTCGGCAAGCGCATCGTCGCGCGGCGGCGGATCGCCGAACAGCTCGAGGTCGACGCCGTTGGGCGACACGGTAATCTTGGCGGGGTCGATGCCGCGCGCGATCAGATCGCCGCGCAGCCCCTCACAGATCACCGCGACGGCATCGGCCGACTTCACCGCATGGGTTTCGAGCTGCTTGGTCAGCCAATAGCGCAAACTACCCTCACGCCCGGTGCCGTTGCCGACCGAGGCATCCTCCCAGAAGGCGCGGATTTCGTAGATCACCGGAATACCGAGTTTTTTGCCGACACGCAGCGCGGCGAGCCCGTCGAGCACCGGCGAATGGGCGTGCAGGACATCGGGTTTCCACTCGCGTGCCAGCGCCTCGACCCGCTGCGCCAGCGCCCCGATTTCGCGCCATTCGCGGATTGGCGCGCGCGCGGGCGCGACCGGCGCGGTGCGGTAAAAGGTCAGCCCGTCGACGGTTTCGCCGTCAGGTCCGGGTTCGGGGTGGCGCACCCCGGTCACCCCGGCGACGTCCCAGCCCTTCGCGACCTGCGCCTTCATCAGCGCGCGGGTGCGAAAGGTATAGCCGCTGTGCGCCGGCAGGCTATGATCGAGGACGTGGAGGATGCGGGTCATGGCGAAGATCCACTGACATAGAAGGCTTAACGCGGCGTCAACCCCGATCGCGTAGCGGGAGCGGACATGGTCGACAATTTTTCCATTGGGCTGACGCACGTCTTGATGGCGATTGCGCTCTGGCGCCTGCTCTATCGCAGCGATCTGGACCGCGAGGTCAGCCCGCGCGCGCAATGGCAGCAGGATCGCGACGCCGAACGAAACGCCCGCCCCGATGCGTGACATCGCGTTCGTCGCCTTTCTGTTTGCCTTTATCGGCGTCGGGTTCCGGCGACCATTTCTGTTTGTGCTGTGCTTTTGCTACATCGACATCGTCGCGCCGCAGCGGCTGAGCTATTTCCTGATCAACTCGATCCCGATCTCGCTGATCGTCTTCGGTCTGGCGATCGTCGGCTGGCTCGCCGCCGACGACAAGCGCGATATGCGCTGGTCGGGGCGGCAATTCCTGCTGATCGCCCTGCTCGTCTATTGCGGGCTGACGACATCGCAGGCCGATTTCCCGGTCGAAGCCGCCGACAAATGGAGCTGGGTGTGGAAGGCGCTGGTCTGGGCCATCTTCCTGCCGCTAACCTTGCGGACCAAGCTGCGTATCGAATCGCTGGCGCTGATCATGCTGCTGTCGGCGGCGTCGATCGCGATCGCGGGGGGCATCAAGACCGCGGCGGGCGGCGGCGGTTACGGCTCGCTGCAACTGCTGCTCAACGAAAATTACGGGCTTTACGAAGGGTCAATCATGTCGACCGTCGGCGTCGCGATCATACCGCTGATCCTGTGGTATCGCCGCCATGGGACGATCTTCGCCCCCGACTGGCGCGTGTCGATCTTTTGCTTCGCGCTCTGCTTTGCCTGCATGTTGCTGCCGATCGGGACGCAGGCGCGCACCGGGCTCGTCTGCCTGGCCGTGCTCGCGGTGCTGTCGCTGCGCGCGGTCAAGCACCGCTTCCTCTATATCGCCGGCGCCGGGCTGCTCGCGATCGCCGCGGTGCCGTTCCTGCCGCAGAGCTTTACCGAACGCATGGAAACGATCCAGGGCTATAAATCCGACCAGTCGGCATCGACCCGCGTCGCGGTGTGGGCGTGGACGTGGGAATATGCCAAGGAGAACCCGTTCGGCGGCGGGTTCGAGGCCTATATCCAGAACCGCCTGCGCGTCGAAACCAGCGGGTCAGGCTATGACCCCGACCAGCCGCAAAATGCCGATGCCACCGTCCATGACGAAAAATCGCGCGCCTATCATTCGAGCTATTTCGAGATGCTGGGCGAACAGGGTTATCCGGGGCTGGCGCTGTGGCTGCTGCTCCACATCGTCGGCATCGTCCAGATGGAGCGGCTGCGCCGCCGCTATCTGAAAACGCGGCGCGGCGAGGAACAATGGATCGCGCCGCTGGCAACCGCGCTCCAGCATGGCCATATCGTCTATATGGTCGGGTCGCTGTTCGTCGGCATCGCGTTCCAGCCGTTCATCTACATGATGCTGGCGCTCGAAATGGGGCTGTCGACCTATTGTCGCCGCCGCGAACAGGAAGCCGGCTGGCGGCCGCTGACCGCGCGCCCGGCGCAGGTACCCGCGCGGCATAGCGTGCCCGGCGTGGGGTGACGGAACCATTGGGGTGGCGCTGCGCTATTGCCCCATGCCCGCCCCGCGCCTGATCCACGTCGACGACGGCCTGCCGGGCATCACGCGCGAACGCATTGGCGAGGGTTGGCGTTACCGCGATGCCAAGTGCAAAATCATTCGCGACGCGCCCGAGATCGCGCGGCTCAACGCGATCGCGCTGCCCCCGGCTTATGAGGACGCATGGTTTTGCCCTGCCGCCAACGGCCATATTCTGGCCACCGGTTACGACGCGCGCGGGCGCAAGCAATATCGCTATCACCCCGATTTCCGGCTGGCGCGCGACGCCGACAAATATGACCGCTGCGCCGCCTTTGGCCACGCGCTGCCGCTGCTTCGCGCGCGGCTGGAAAGCGACCTGGCGCGGCGGAACCTGTGTCAGGAGCGCGTCGTCGGCGCGGTTGTCCGCCTGCTCGACCTCGCCGCGCTGCGTGTCGGCAACGAACAATATGTCGCGGCGAACAAGAGTTTCGGGGCGACGACGCTGCGCCAGCGCCACGCCAAGCTGACCGGCCAGACGCTGCGGCTGAGCTACCGCGCCAAGGGCGGCACCCAGAAAGAGGTGGCGATCAGCGACCGCAATCTCACGACATTGGTCCGCCGCCTGCAGGATCTGCCGGGGCAGAAGCTGTTTCAGTATCAAGAGGATGGCGGCGTCTGCGCGGTCGCCTCCGAAGACGTCAACGCCTATATCCGCGATGCGATGGGCGACGAATTCAGCGCCAAGCATTTCCGCACCTGGTCGGCGAGCGTCGAGGCCTTTGCGTTCCTGTATGACGCGCCCGAACCGCCGACCCTCAAGGCGGTGCTGGAGCATGTCGCGGACCACCTCGGCAACACGCCGGCAATCGCGCGCAAGGCCTATGTCCACCCGGCGATGATCGCGGCGGCGCAGGAGCGCGGCGACTTTGCCACCGCCGCCGGGGCGCTGCCGCGCGCGGCCAAACATCTTTCGCGTTACGAACGCGGATTTTTGACCTATCTGGAGCGCGCGCCGGGCGCCGCGGCGCTGCTCCGCTCTGCCTGATCCAGACCCACGAGGACCGACTTGACCTTCTCCATCCTTGCCGCGGCGCAGACTGCGGCCACCAAGACCGCCACCGCGGCGCCTGCCGCGACGAGCGACCCGATTGCCGACATCCGCGCCTGGTGGGACAGCAGCATCGGGTGGATGAACAGCCACTGGTTACAGATCGGGATCGCGATCGCCGCGGGCCTCGCCATCTATTTCCTGCTTTCGATGATCCGCGGTTTTGCGCTGAAGCGCGCGCAGGCGACGCCCGGCGAATTCACCCTGACCCACATCGTCGGGCGGGTGATCCACAAGACCAAATCCTTTGTGCTCGCGATCGTCGCGATCCGCCTCGTTGCCGGCTATGCGCAGCCGCCCGTGGTGATCCTGCAGGTCATCCAGCTGGTCTTCACCGTCGCGGTGGTGCTGCAGGTCGCGATCTGGGCGCGCGAGGTTATCCTTGGCCTCATCCAGCGGCGCGCGTCGGACGGGCACAACGAAACGCTGTCGAACGCGATGGGGATCATCCGCCTGCTGATCAGCGTCGCATTGTTCGCGATCGCCGCCATCGTCATCCTCGACAATATGGGGGTCAATGTTACCGGGCTGGTCGCGGGCCTGGGTATCGGCGGTATCGCCATCGGTCTCGCAGCGCAGGGCATTTTTTCGGATCTGTTTGCATCATTGTCGATCATCTTTGACCGGCCATTCCGCGTCGGCGAGACGATCAAATATGACACCAGCACCGCGACGGTCGAACGCATCGGCCTGAAAAGCACCCGCCTGCGGTCGCTCAATGGCGAATTGCTGGTGATTTCGAACACCAATTTGCTGGGCAAGGAGATCACCAATTTCGCGCATCTCCACCGCCGCCGCATCACCTTCACCATCGGCGTCATCTATCAGACGACACCGACGATGCTGCGCGACCTACCGGCGCTGCTCGAGGAACAGGTTGTGGCGGGCGGGCACGAGTTCATCCGTTCGAGCTTTCTGACCTTTGGCCCCTCCAGCCTCGATTTCGAATTGCTGTTCGATGTGTTCAGCGACGAATTCGACGTCGTCGCCGCGGCGCGCACCGATGTCGGCATCCGGGTGTTCGACGCGATGGCACGGGCGGGATATGAGTTTGCCTATCCGACCCAGACAACCTTTACCGCGGCCCCCGACGGCACAATGATCATGCCCTATGCCGAGTCCCCGAAATCCAAGGCGGCGGCGGCAAAGGCGGCCAAGCCCGGCTGACGCTACGGCGCCTTGGCATGACCGCATGGGCCTTGTGCAACGCGTCCAGACAGGCCTAGAACGCGCCCCGAACCAATGATCGAGGGGATGAGCGATGGCCACAATCACGCCGCAGGAATTGCAGACCAAGGTCGGTGAGCATCTGGGCACGTCGGATTGGGTGCTGGTCGATCAGGAGATGATCAACAAGTTCGCCGACGCCACCGGCGACCACCAGTTCATCCATATCGACGAGGAAAAGGCGAAGCTGACGCCGTTCGGCGGGACGATCGCGCACGGTTTTCTCACCCTGTCGCTGATGCCGATGCTGGGCCAGAGCACCGACGGCCCCAAGGTCGGCGGCGTCAAGATGGGCGTGAATTACGGCTGCAACAAAGTCCGCTTTTTGTCGCCGGTCCGTTCGGGCAAGCGCGTGCGCAGCCATATCAAGCTGCTCGAGCTTGAGGAAAAGCGCCCCGGCCAGTGGCAACAGACCAATGAAGTGACCGTCGAGATCGAGGGCGAGGAAAAGCCCGCGCTGATCGCCGAATGGATCAGCCAGTTTTTCGTTTGAGCATAGCCCTCCCCGGCAAAGATTCAGCCAAACTCTTCGAAGAGGAACATTATCATGCGTGACGCCGTCATCGTTTCCACCGCCCGCACCCCGCTGACCAAGGCGGGTCGCGGTTCGTTCAACAACACGCTGTCGCCGACGCTCGGCGCCTTCTCGGTCAAGGCCGCGGTCGAGCGCGCCGGCCTCGAAGGCGGCGAGATCGACGACGTCGTGTTCGGCGCCGCCATGCAGCAGGGATCGCAGACGATGAACGTCGCGCGCCTGATCGCGCTGCGTTCGGGCCTGCCCGTCACCGTCCCCGGCATGTCGATCGATCGTCAGTGCTCGTCGGGCCTGATGACCATCGCGACCGCGGCGAAGCAGATCATCGTCGACCGTCAGGACATCTGCGTCGCCGGCGGCATCGAGTCGATCTCGAAGGTCAGCGGCAGCGGCAAGATATTCATCGAAACCGACGCCGAGCTGATCGCGATGCACAAGGATACCTATATGCCGATGATCGGCACCGCCGAGGTCGTCGCCAAGCGCTACAACATCGGCCGCGATGCGCAGGACGAATATTCGCTCCAGTCGCAGCAGCGAACCGCCGCCGCACAGGCCGCGGGCCTGTTTGCCGATGAAATCATCGCGTGTCAGGCGACGATGGCGGTGATGGACAAGGAAACCAAGGAAGTCTCGTTCAAAGAGGTCACCGCCGACAAGGACGAGTGCAACCGCGCCGACACCACGCTGGAAGGCCTGTCGAGCCTGAAGCCCGTGATGGGCGAAGGCCACACGATCACCGCGGGCAACGCCAGCCAGCTCGCCGACGGATCGTCGGCGTGCGTCGTGATGGAAGCCAGGGTCGCCGAAAAGCGCGGCCTGACCCCGCTCGGCCGCTATGTCGGCATGGCCGTCGCGGGCACCGAGCCCGACGAAATGGGCATCGGCCCGGTGTTCGCGATCCCCAAGCTGCTCGAACGCTTCGAGCTGAAGATGGACGACATCGGCCTGTGGGAACTCAACGAAGCCTTCGCGGTGCAGGTGCTCTACTGCCGCGACAAGCTCGGCATCCCGAACGAATTGCTCAACGTCAACGGCGGCTCGATCTCGATCGGCCACCCGTTCGGCATGACCGGCGCGCGCTGCGTCGGCCACGCGCTGCTAGAAGGCAAGCGCCGCGGCGTAAAATATGCCGTCGTTACCATGTGCATCGGCGGCGGCCAGGGCGCAGCAGGCCTGTTCGAGGTCTTCTGATGCGCCTCAGCGCCCCGCGTATCGAGCCGGTCGACTTGGGCCGGCTCGATGCCGACCAGCGCGCCGCGCTCGAACCCTTCCTTGCTTCCGACGGGGGCAAGGTCGGGGGCGGCAAAATCCTGAACATCTTCCGCACCCTCGCGCATGCGCCCAAGGCGCTGACCGCGTTCCTCGACTGGGGCAATTATATCCTATCGAAGCGCAATGCGCTGAGCCAGCGCGACCGCGAGCTCGTCATCCTGCGCACCGGTTATAACTGCCGCTCGGGCTATGAATGGACCCAGCACAAGCGCATCGGCCTTGATTGCGGGCTGACCGAAGAGGAAATCGCGCGGATCAAGGCTGGCTCCGACGCGGGCGGCTGGAGCGACCTCGACCGCGCGATGCTGCGCGCGACCGACGAGCTGACCAGCGACCATTTCGTCACCGACGGGACCTGGGCCGCGCTCGCGCCGCTCGGCGACAAGGGCCGCATGGATCTGGTGATGACCGTCGGCCAATACACGCAGGTTTCGATGATCTTGAACAGCTTTGGCGTCCAGGTCGAGGACGGCTGGGACGTCGACCCCGACCTGAGAGCTTGAACCAAAGGAGAATGACATGAGCGGCATCGGCATCATCGCGACCTTGCGCGTCCAGCCCGGCAAGGAAGCGGAATTTGAAGGCGTCTTCGCCCAGCTCGCCCCCGCGGTGGCCGCGAACGAGCCGGGCAACAGCTATTACCGCCTGTTCCGCACCGCCGAGGCGGGCGTGTACAAGGTGCTGGAATGTTATGACGACGGCGCCGCGGTCGAGGCGCACCGCGCCTCGGACCATTTCCGCACTCTCGGCGCCAAGCTCGGCCCCTGCTTGGCCGGAGCGCCCGAGATCGAGAAGCTGAGCGCGGTTTAGGGCCGGAAACGGCCGTTATCGACCGATTGCAGGCTTACAATTTCGTCACCCCGGACTTGATCCGGGGTCCATGACCCCTTGCGCCGCGCTATGTTGCGAGGGCGGATGGATCCCGGATCAAGTCCGGGATGACGAAGCCAGAAGGCGTCCGCTAACCACCCCTATGCGTTCGTCCATCGCCCTCAGCGCACCCGGTTGAAGTAATTCGTCCGCATCGCCGGGACGCCCTCGGCGGTGAAAAACACCACCGTTTCACTCATCGTCTGGCCGTCTGCGGCAACGGTATAGGTCCGCATCGACCCCGGCTGCCCACCGCGCGCGAGCGCAGTCACCATCACGCCGGGTTCGGGCAACCGGGTCGCCGCCATGTCGGCCTCCAGATTGCCTTCGACCGGCGTCGCGGTGCCGTCGGGCGTATAGGTCGAGGTCGCCTGGACCGCCTTGCCATCGGGCAACACAACTTTGACGTGCGTCCGCCACTGGCCCGCCCCCGCATCGCTATAGGTGATCGTCACGCTCTTTGGCCGCTCGGCCGGCGGCGTCGTCAGTTTCGCGACGTCGACCGACCAGACGCCAAGTAGCGGCGAGGTGGGCGATGGCGCGGCAAAAGCGGCGGGTGCGTGGGTGGCGGCAGCGGCGAGCAGAACGGCGTAAAGCGCTTTCATTCAACCTCTCCAGATATTTGGCAGAGCGTGATACTACATATCATGCGCGCTTTCGGCAAGCGTCTCAACCGATTTCCGCAATCTCCCCCGCCCGATCGCCGAGCAGGTAGCGCGGCCCCGCCCCGCGCTGCGCCGCCTTGTCGTCGCGGTTGTACAGTCCGCATTTCTTCAGGCTCAAACAGCCGCAGCCGATGCAATTGCCCAGCAGCTCGCGCGTGCGTTCAAGCGCCGCGATCTGGCCGTCGATGCGCGCCCGCAATCCGGTGCTGATCCGCGTCCAGTCGTCGCCGTTGGGGGTGCGCCCAGCGGGCAGCCGCGCCAGTTCGGCGGCGATCTCCTCCAGGCTCAGCCCCAGTTGCTGCGCGATCAGGATGAACGACACGCGGCGGATGTCGGCGCGCAGGAAACGCCGCTGGCCGCCGCGCGTGCGCAGCGCGTCGACCAACCCCTTCGCTTCGTAAAAGCGGATCGCCGACACCGCGACCCCGGTGCGCGCAGCCAGTTCGCCGATCGGAATGAGGTCGGTGCGGTGCATCCTATTCTCCTTTTCGTCATTGCGAGGAGCCGCAGGCGACGCGGCAATCCAGAGCTGCGGTAACCGCTCCGGATTGCTTGGCCTATGGCCCGCTTCGCTCGCGATGACCGGCTTGATGATCAACTCGACATTTCTCTTGACATAAACCTGACTTGAGCTTGCAAAAACGCGGCGTCAACCCGAATCATGGAGCAACCCCAAGTGACGCACCCCTTTATCGAACATGTGAATCTCACCGTGAGCGACGCCGAGCGGACCGCCGGGCTGATATCCGGGATCTTTGGCTGGCACGAGCGGTGGCGGGGCGGCGCCCGCGACGGCGGCACCGCAATCCATGTCGGCAGCGATCACTCCTACCTCGCGGTCTATAGCGGACCCGACGGCAAATATGCGGGCGACCGCTACCCCCAGGGCGCGCCGCTCAACCATGTCGGGATTCAGGTCGATGATCTCGCCACGATCGAGGCGCGGGTCAAAGCTGCCGGCCTCGCCACGTTCAACCATGACGATCACCCGCCGGGCCGTCGCTTCTATTTCCTCGACCACGACGGCATCGAATATGAAGTGTTCAGCTATGCCGAACCGAAAACCATGCCCAGTGACGCAACATACGAGCGGCTGTCGCGTTTCCATCTTATTCTGAAATAAGAAGGAGCCTCGCGCATGAGCGACGACATCAAACAGCAATTCTGGAAGGCGCTGGCCGACAGCCCCTATATCATGATCGGCGCCACTGGCGAGCGCGAACATCATATCCCGATGAATGCTCAGCTCGACAAGGACGCCAACAGTGCTTTCTGGTTCTTCACCTCGACCGACAACCGCCTAGCTGGCGGTGGCCCGGCGATGGCGCAATTCGCGTCGAAAGGGCACGACCTGTTCGCTTGCATTTCGGGGACGCTGGTCCACGAAAGCGACCGCGCGGTGCTCGACAGGCTGTGGAACAACGGTATCGCGGCCTGGTATGAAGACGGCAAGGACGACCCCAAGCTGGTCCTCCTCCGCTTCGATCTGGACAACGCCGAAATCTGGACCGCCGATCCGGGTATCAAGGGCATCTTCAAGCTGATGACCGGCATGACGATGAAGGAAGGCGAACTCGGCCAGCATGCGGAGGTGGCGCTTTAGGAGATATCCTCCCTGTGGCGAAGCCATGGGGAGGTGGGCAGCGCGAAGCGCTGACGGAGGGGCATGGGCGCCAACGTTGCCGCCCCTCCACCATTCGCTTCGCGAACGGTCCCCCTCCCCATCGCTGCGCGACAGGGAGGATCTATCACCCCACCGGCGGTCCGATCCGCCCTTCGCGAAACTCGAAACCTGGCTCACGGTCCCGCGCCAGCAGCGCGGGGCCGTCCAGATCGACCCACCGCGCCCGCTGCGCCAACACGAACGCCGGCGCGATCGCCAGACTGGTCGACAACATGCACCCGACCATGATCGATAATCCCGCGGCATCGGCGGCGTCGGCGATGCGCAGCGCCTCGGTCAGCCCGCCTGCCTTGTCGAGCTTGATGTTCACCCCATCGTAAAAAGCCCCGATCCGCGCGACATCCGCCGCGGTCTGACAGCTTTCGTCGGCAACGAAAGGAATCGGCGCGTAAATCGGATCGAGCAGCGCATCGGCGCCGACCGCCACCGGCTGCTCGATCATCTCGACGCCGAAATCGGCAAGCGCCTCGGCCTCGGCCAAGATATCGAGCTGCCCCCAGCTTTCATTGGCATCGACGATCAGCCGCGCCTCGGGCGCGCCCGTGCGCACCGCCGCCACCCGCAGGCGGTCATCGTCGCCGGTCAGCTTGATCTTAAGCAGGCGATACCCGTCGGCCTCGGCGGTCGCGGCCTGTTCGGCCATTGCCCCCGGCGCCCCCAGCGAGATGGTGAAGGCGGTGACCCGCGCCGTCGGCGCCCCGTCGCAGCCCGCCAGCTGCCACAGCCGCAGCCCGCGCTGCTTCGCCTCCAGATCCCACAGCGCGCAGTCGAGCGCGTTGCGCGCGGCGCCGGGCGCCATCAAGTCCTGCACCGCGGCGCGGGCGGTCGCCGCGTCCATGTCGGCGATATGCGGCGCCGCGTGCAAAATCTGGTCGCGGCATCCGGCGGCGTCCTCGCCCAAATAATAGACGGGCGTACCCTCGCCGCGCCCGATTGCGCTCTCACCTTCGACTTCGGCGACAACCACATCGACGAACGTCTTGGCGCCGCGCGCGATCACGAACGATCCCGCGACCGCCCAACGCTCAACGCGCGCGCTTTTCAGTTGGATAGCCATGCAGGAAGGCTAGGGTAGATCGCGATGACCGGCAAATCCCTTTCCGAACGCATCGGCGACCTCGGCCACCGCCTCGCAGTCGAGGCGCACGCCGCGTGGCTCGCCGCGCGCGACCCGCGCGTGCCGACGCTCGCGCGGTTCCTGGCAATCGCGGTCGCGGCCTATGCACTGTCGCCGATCGACCTGATCCCAGATTTCATTCCGATATTGGGCTGGCTCGACGACCTGATCGTCGTCCCGCTGGGCTTATGGGCGGTGCGCCGTCTGATCCCCGGTCCGCTATGGAGCGAACTCCATGCCGCCGCCGAAGCCGCCAGCGAACGCCCGTCGAGCCGCAGCGGGCTGGCGGTCATCCTGCTGCTGTGGGCAGGATTGCTCTATCTGGTCTATTGGGCGGTGCGGACGTCGCCGATGCATTGAGTCTGGCACGTCAAAGAGGCAGGAAACGTCGGTTTTGTGTCATGAAAACGGCTATTCTTCTTCGTCACCCCGGACTTGATCCGGGGTCCACGACCCCTTGCGCCGCACTATGTTGAGAGCGCTGATGGATCCCGGATCAAGTCCGGGATGACGAAATTATAGGTCTGTAACCGACCCTCACCCGCCGTTGCTGCGGATCCACCCCTCGACCATCGGCGCAATATCCTCGCGCCATTTGCGGCCGTTGAAGATGCCGTAATGGCCGACGGTCTTCGCCATCAGATATTTCTTCTTCTCGGTCGGCAGCGATTTGGTCAGCGTCAGCGCCGCCTTGGTCTGGCCGATCCCCGAAATATCGTCGCGCTCGCCCTCGATCGCCAGCAGCGCAATATCCTCGATCGCATTCAGGTCGACCGGTTTGCCGCGGTGCAGCATTTCGCCCTTCGGCAGCGCGTGGCGCTGGAACACCAGATCGACCGTCTGCAGATAGAATTCGGCGGTCATGTCGCATACCGAGCGATATTCGTCGTAAAATTCCTTGGTCTTGTCGGCTTCCTCGCCGTCGCCGTCGACCAGATGTTTGAACATCGACCAGTGGCTCATCATGTGGTTGCCCAGGTTCATCGACATGAAGCCGGCGAGCTGCAGAAACCCCGGATAGACGCGGCGGCCGGCGCCCGGATAATAGGCCGGCACCGTCGCGATGACATTTTCCTGGAACCACGCGTGCGGCCGCGTCATCGCATGCTGGTTCACGGCGGTCGGCGCCTTGCGCGTGTCGATCGGGCCGCCCATCATGGTCAGCGTCTTGGGCCGGGCCTTATTCTTGTCGGCGGCCATGATCGCCGCCGCGGCGAGCGCCGGAACCGACGGCTGACACACCGCCAGCATATGCGCGCCGGGGCCGATATGCTCCATCCAGCCGATCAGATAATCGATATAGTCGTCGAGGTCGAATTTCCCCGCTTCCAGCGGCACGTTGCGCGCGTCGCGCCAGTCGGTGATCCACACGTCATGCCCGGGCAGCATCCGCTCGACCGTACCGCGCAGCAACGTGGCATAATGGCCCGACATCGGCGCGACGATCAGCAGTTTCGGCGCGTCTTTCGCACCCTTGTGCTTGAAATGCTTGAGCTGGCCGAACGGTTTACGCGCCTCAATCGCTTCGGTCACACGAACCGTTTCGCCATCGACGACGGTTTCGTACAGCTCGAACCCCGGCTTGCCGCGCGGCGCAGCGGCGTGCGCGAACACTTCCAGCGCCGACGCGAATTGCGGACTGCCGCCGAAATAGCCGAGCGGGTTCGCCGGGTGCTGCATCACCTGCGCCCCCGCGGTCGCCAGCGCACTCGCGCCCGCCAGCCAGCTCTTTTGCATTTCAAAGGCGTGATACAGCATATTCGATGATTCCTTGGCAAGCCCCGGCGCTCTTCGGGCGCCCGTTCATTGGGGTCAGTCTAGGCCTTCCGTCTCATTGTGCAATGCATCATAATCGGTTTTGACGGGGATCTTTGTTCCGTTTCCGCATTGTCCGGCATGCAGCATGGCTTCAAAGCGCTTGAAGCAAGGGGTCATTCTGCGCCGTTGAGCGCGGCCATCGCCGCTGCTAGGGCCGATGCGATGGCCAGCACCCCCGATCTTTCCGCCGCGAAAGCCTCCACCGAACCCCGCCGCAAGCTCGGTAGCCTGCGCATGATCTGGCATTATGCCAGCGCCTATCCGCTGCAACTGGCGATTGCCGCGATCGCGCTCGGCGTTGCTGCGCTCGCGACGCTGGCGATTCCCTGGCAGTTCAAGGAAATGATCGACAGCGGTTTCGTGGCCGGCGGCGGCGACGTCGCCCCCCATTTCCGGCTGTTCTACGTCATCGTCATTCTCCTCGCACTCGCCACCGCGCTGCGCTTCTATTTCGTCAGCTGGCTGGGTGAACGCACCGTCGCCGACATCCGTCAGGCGGTGCAGCGCAACCTGCTGCGCCTGGCGCCCGGCTTCTTCGAGGAAAACCGCCCGTCGGAAATCGCCTCGCGGATGACGTCGGATACGACGATTATCGAACAAGTCGTCGGAACGACGGTGTCGGTCGCCCTGCGCAACACGGTGATGGGAATTGGCGGCATCGCCTATCTCTTTTCGCTGTCGCCCAAGCTGACCGGCGGCATCTTGCTTGGCATCCCGGTCATCATCATGCCGATCGTCCTGCTCGGCCGAAAGCTCCAGAATGTCTCGCGCACCAGTCAGGACCGCGTCGCCGATATCGGCGCCACCACCTCCGAACAATTGGGGGCGATGAAGATCGTCCAGGCGTTCGGCCAGGAAGAGCGCGAGGCGATCCGCTTCACCGCGGCGGTCGAGGCCAATTTCGCGACCGCAAAGCGCCGCATCCGCCTGCGCGCGATCATGACCGCGATCGTCATCGGCCTGCTGTTCGGGGCGATTACGACGCTGCTGTGGTACGGCGCCGCCGGTGTTGCGGCGGGAACGATCACCGGCGGCACCATCGCCGCCTTCGTCCTGACCGGCGGATTGGTGGCGGGCGCGTTCGGCGCGCTGACCGAGGTCTATGGCGACCTGCTGCGCGCGGCCGGCGCCGCCGAGCGGCTCAGCGAGCTGCTCAACGCCGAACCCAGCATTGCGCCGCCTGCCCACCCGCGCGCCTTTCCCGAACCGCCCATCGGCACGCTCGAATTTGCCGAGGTTGAATTCCATTATCCCACCCGTCCCGACGCGCCGGCACTGCACGGCTTCTCGCTCGCGATCGCGCCGCGCGAGACGGTGGCGATCGTCGGCCCATCGGGCGCGGGAAAATCGACCTTGTTCCAGCTCGCCGAGCGCTTCTACGATCCGCAGGCGGGACAAATCCTGCTCGATGGCGTCCCGCTCGTCGAGGCCGATCCCGCCGACATCCGCACCCGCATCGCGATGGTGCCGCAGGAGACGGTGATCTTCGCCGCCTCGGCGCGCGACAATCTGCGTTACGGCAATTGGGACGCGACCGACGAACAATTGTGGGACGCCGCGCGCGCCGCCAATGCCGAAGAGTTCCTCCGCAAGCTGCCGCAAGGCCTCGACACCTTCATGGGCGAGGGTGGTGCGCGTTTGTCGGGTGGTCAGCGCCAGCGCGTCGCGATCGCCCGCGCCCTGCTCCGCCGCGCCCCGCTGCTACTGCTCGACGAAGCGACCTCGGCGCTCGACGCCGAATCCGAAAAGCTGGTGCAGGACGCGCTCGAAACATTGATGCACGACCGCACCACGATCGTCATCGCGCACCGCCTCGCCACGGTGCGCGCCGCCGACCGCATCATCGTCATGGATGACGGCCGCATTGTCGAGGAGGGCAAGCACGACGAACTGGTCGCCGCCGACGGCCTCTACGCCCGCCTCGCGCGGCTGCAATTTCAGGACAATCTCGCCCCCGCCTGACCGGTTCCTACCCTCCAAAGGATGTGACGATGCTCTACGACCTGACCGTTCCCGCCTATCAGAACGGCCTACGCGCGCTGTCGGGCCAGCTTGCCAAAGCCTTGGCCTGGGGCGCCGACAATGGCGTCGGCGAATTGCAGCTCATCGTCGCGCGGCTCGCGCCCGACATGTTCCCGCTCGCATCGCAGGTACGTTTCACCTGCCTGCAGGCGATCCAGCCGCCGACCCGCCTCGGCGCGACCGGCGCCCCCGCACTCACCGACGACGCGGACGACTTCGCGGGCCTTCAGGCCCAAATCGCAGCGACGCTCGCGTGGCTCGACACCGTCGATGCCGCCACGCTCGACGCCGACCCCGATCGCCCGGTCGATTTCGACCTGCCAAACGGCATGACCTTCGACATGACTGCGCGCACCTACGTCCGCGACTGGGCACAGCCGCAATTCTACTTCCACCTTGTCGCGGCCTATTCGATCCTGCGCCATATGGGCGTCCCGCTCGGCAAGGCCGATTATGTCAGCTATATGATGGCCTATCTTCGGCCCGGCACCGCGCCCGCGGCTTAACCGCGGCGCGCGCGAACCCAGTCGGTTCAGATCAGCCCGGCATATTGCCGGATCCCGGGAAAAGCGAGTTTCGACCCGCCGTTGCGCCGGATCGCGCCGATCGCCTCATCGACGCGCAGATAGCGCGCCCGCGCGTCGGGTTCGAGCAGGATTGCCGCCGGCTCGGGACGGTCGGCGGCCTGTTTGACCAGCATACCCAGTTCGGCCAGATCGACCGCCTCGTTGTTCCAGCGGATCACGTCGGCGGTGTCGATCGTTACCCGGTTCTCGTCCGCAACCGGAATCCCGACGCCATCGGCGGGCAAGGTCACATCGACGCTGTGGGTTGGCGGCGGGATGGTGATGATGAACATCACCAGCATGACCAGCATCACGTCGATCAGCGGCGTGGTGTTGATGTCGGGATCGCCATTGGGGTCGGCGCGAAAAATGCTGCGATGAAACATGCTGCGGCGTTGGCGCATCGTCTCTCTCCCGGTCGGGACAGGCCGCGCCGCGATGGACGGGCACCCACCCCTCATCAAGGGTCCAAGACCATCTCGCACCCTGATTGTAATGGTATATCATAAATACCCACGAGCAAGCGAAATATGAAAAGGACGGGGCCAGCCATCGCCATGCGCCGCGCGCAACAAGAAAGGGCGGCACCTTGCGGTACCGCCCTTCTTTTCGTTCCAGTCCCGGTCGGGAGCGGAAACCGGTCTTACATGCCCGAGTTCGGACCGTAAGTGATTTCCACGCGACGGTTCTGGTCGTTGCGGACGCCATCGGCGGTGGCAACGGCCGGGCGGCTTTCGCCGAAGCCCTGCGCGCTGATCGAGCCATCCGAGATACCGCGAGCGGTCAGATAGCTGCGAACCGCGGTGTTGCGGCGTTCCGACAGGCCGACGTTGTACGTGGCCGAACCCGAACGGTCAGCGTGACCGGCGAGCATGACCTGCGTACCCGTGCAACCACGGTTGTAGGCGCTGATCGCGTTGTCGAGCGTCGAAGCGGCTTCCGGCGTGATGTTCGACTGATCCCAGTCGAAGTACACGATGTACGGCCCGGGCTCACACTGCACGACCGGCGGCGGCGGCGGGGGCGGGGGC
>NZ_SCOT01000033.1 GCF_005502465.1 Sphingopyxis sp. L1A2A | reverse complement strand
CCCGCGACCCCGGCGAACATGACGCTGCTGCGCTGTTCGCTATGCGCCGAACATAGCGTCGAACAGGTCGGCGAGATCCTGGGCCGCTTTGAACGCGCGGGCAAGCGCATCGGCATTATCGGCTGAACGCAAGCCGTTGATCCGGGCCGGTCCGCCGACCAGCGGGCTCCTTTTTGCGCCGAACCGAAGCGGCGCAGGGCGGGTGCGGGTTTCGGCGCTTTGCGGTACCGCGCTTGTCCGGTAAGACGGGCGCGTGTTCGAGCGGGATGGCGATACGGAAACCGACAGTCGGCGGGAGCGGATACGCTTTTGGTTGACGATCGGCATGGCGGCGATGCTGACCGGCATCGTTGCCGCGCTGGTGCTGTTGCTCGCGCGCGCCAATGACAATTATGATCGCTCGCTCGGCTGGCAGACACAGAGTCTGGAAGTCATTTCACATACCCGCTCGCTCGACGCCGCGCTGGCCCGCGCCGAAGCGGCGCTCGGGCGGTTTGCGGTCGGCCTGCAGAAAGAGGACGGCCGCGTCTTTGAACAGCAATGGGGGCTGGCGCGGCAGTATCTGACGCGGCTCGACCGCACCGTCCGCGACAATGCCGAGCAATCGAAGCTGGTCGACGATCTGACGCAAGAGATGGACCGCCGCGGCACCCAGCTTGGCGACGCCGCGCTCAGCGCCAATTACAGTCAGACCGTCGCCGCTATTTCGAAATATCATGCCGCCGGCCATGACGCCGCGCTGGGCCGCATCGACCGGCTGCTGACCCAGATCATCGGCAATGAGCGCGCGTTGCTGCGCGAGCGCAACCGCGTCGCCGCCGCCGACCGCGCCAGCCTGAACCAGGCCATCCTGCTGTTCTCGCTGCTCGGCGCCGCAGCGGCCGCGGCAGCCATCGGCACCACCTTTTCGCTTGTCCGCGCCGAAGCCGAACGCCGCGTCGCGCGGCGCGAGCAAGCCGCCGAAAGCGACCGTGCAACCCAGCTGGAAGAAGCGGTCGAGGCGCGCACGACCGAGCTCGAACGCGCCAATATCGCGCTGCGCAGCGAGATGACCGAGCGCGAGGCGGCCGAGGCGCAGTTGCGCCAGGCGCAGAAAATGGAGGCGGTCGGCCAACTGACCGGCGGCATCGCGCATGATTTCAACAATATGCTGGCGGTCGTTGTCGGCGGACTCGAACTCGCGCAGCGCTGGCTTCCGGATACCCCCGAAAAGGCGCAGCGCCATCTTGCCAATGCGCTCGACGGCGCCAACCGCGCCGCCGACCTGACCCGGCGACTGCTGACCTTTGCCCGCTCCGAACCCGCCCGCCCCGAAATGGCGGTCATCGATACCTGTATTGCGAGCTTTGCCGAGCTGATCGAACGGACGATCGGCGACCGGATCGCGCTGACGCTCGACCTTCGTGCCGACGGCCTCGCTTGCTGGCTCGATCGGCAACAATTTGAGAACGCCCTGCTCAACCTCGCGGTCAACGCGCGCGACGCGATGAACGGCCATGGCTCGCTGACCATCCGCACCCTGGGCGACGGCAACGGCAAAGCGCTTGCGGTGCAGGTGATCGACACCGGATGCGGGATGGCGCCCGACGTGCTCGAGCGCGTGTTCGACCCCTTCTACACCACCAAGCCCGCCGGTCAGGGAACCGGGCTGGGCATGAGCCAGGTTTTTGCCTTTTGCCGCCAGTCGGGCGGCGAGGTGCAGATTTCTTCGACCGAGGGCGAAGGCACCAGCGTCGCCATGCTGCTGCCGGTGGCAAAGCCCCAGAAGATTATGGCCACCGCAAGCGACAGTGACGGCCACACCGCCGACGCCGCACCGACCGAAGCGTTGAACATATTGGTGATCGAGGACGACCAGCGTGTGCTCGCCGCCACGGTCGACGCGGTCGAGGAACTGGGCCACAGCGCGGTCGGGTGCGGCAATCCGCTGGAAGCCGAGCGGCTCGTCGAAGGGCGGCTGGCCGATGGCGGCGGGTTCGACCTGATCTTGTCGGACGTGCTGATGCCCGAACTCACCGGCCCCGAACTGGTCGCGCAGCTCAAACAGCGTTGGCCCGAATTGTCGGTGCTGTTCGTGACCGGCTATTCGGGCGACGCGAGCGAGACCGCGAGTTTCGGCGACCATGACGTGCTCCGCAAACCCTTCACCCTCAACGCGCTCGATCAGGCGATCCGCCGATGCGGCGAGGCCCGATCAGTCGAGGGACAGCGGCTGGCGAGTTAGAGCGCGATAACATCAAGTGGAATCGTCATTGCGAGGAGCGAAGCGACGCGGCAATCCAGCGTAGGCGCAAACCGCCCCTAGATTGGTTGGCCTACGGCCGCCTTCGGCCCGCTTCGCTCGCAATGACGAGTGTTATCAACTTAAAGTCATCATGCTTTAAATTACCGGATCGCGCCGCTTTTCATCAGGCGCGGCACCAGCGTCAGCGCGGCGACCAGCGGCCAGCGGCGCTGCCACGGTTTGATCTCGATCTTGGTCCCCGCGTGACGATTGATTTTCCACGCCAGATAATCGATCCCGCCGGCATAGGTCAGGCTGGCCTTGGCAAGCCGCGCGATGCTGAGCGCCTTGCCCTCGAGCCGCCGCCGCGGCCAAGCGCCGCCGCGCGCGCCGGTGGGGATCGCCGCCATCGCGGGAAGGCTGAAGCGTTGGTAGCGGTCGGCATCGGCATCGACCACCGACTGCCCGCGCCCCGTCCGTTCGGCGCGCAGTTCGACCGAATAGGTCAGCGCAAAGGCGCGCCGCCACCAATCGAGCGGCGGCTCGCCATCGATCGACCCGGCCGCCGCGAGCAACGTCGGCGCGGCGCGCGCCACCGCGGCCACCGCGCGCTGCCGCGCCGTATCGTCGACCGCCCACACCAGCCGCGAGGGCTGGGCAAAGCGTGCCCACACCGACACATTGCGCGTCTCGGCGCCGTTCAGGCGGTGAAAGTCGGCCTCGCTGAGCACTGCATATTTGGCGATCAGTCCATCGTGCTGAAACGGAAAGACATTGGGCGGAATCAGCCGGTTGGCGACCGCCATCCACCGCTTTGGATAGGCATCGCCATAGTCCGATACGATCAGGTAGAAATCGAGCATCAGCCCATCGAGCTGGGTTTCGCGCAGGCAGCTGCCGTAAAACAGTACGGCGCGCGCGCTCCCGGGATATTGCGCCGCGATCGCTTGCGCCATCGCCGCAACGCGCGGCTCGACCGGGGTCGCCAGTTCGTTGCGGACCAGATCGATCAGGTCGGACACGCGCGCGCGTTCAGGCGGCGAGACGCAGGAACGGAACCGGCTGCGTCGATGTCAGGATGATCGGCATGCCATGCTTCGCCTGGAAAATTTCGCCGTCGAGGATGACGTTGGATCGGTCGCCTTCGATGCGGATTTCATCGCCTTGCTGGAAATGCACCCCGTCGAGCTGATTTTGTCCCAGCGTCCCGCGCCAGGTCGCGCCAAGCATGCGGACCAGCGCGCCAAGGCCGCGTTCGACCGCGAGCAATTTCATCTGTCCGCTTTCGCCAGCCTTGTCGTTCGTGCGCATACTGAGCAGCAGTTTTTCGAGGGTCGTGACGATCAGCAGCGAAAATTTGCCTTTGAACTCGCCCTGGCGGATCAACGACACTGTCATCGCTTCGGGCTTGGGCGGCAGGCGCCCGCCACCGAGGCCGAAAATCATCGCGAACAGGCCCAGGATGGCGGCCAGAAAATGCGAAATGCCGTTGGGCAGGCCAAGCGGATAGATGCGATTGCGGCAGTACAGCATCACATCGGCAAGATAGGCGCCGCCAAGGAACATGCCGAGCACCGGGCGCGCTTCGCCGCCGCTGTCGAGCGAGATCAGCTGGCGCTGGATCACATGATCTTCCAGCTGGCCCGAATTGACCAGCTCGATCACCCGCTGCAGCGCCTTGATCGGATCGCCCTCGGCGCCCAGGTCGAGCGCGATCAAATTGGTCTTGCCGTTCGGCAGCACCGCGACCGGCGGCGGCGAGCCGCCGAAATGGCCGCCCGAATATAATTCGGTCAGCGCGGCCTGCACCGTGCCGTCGCCGCCGTTGATGACGACGACGCGCGGCGATACCATGGCGATGGTACGGATCGCCTCACCGATCTGATCGACGTCCTCGACCTCATAATGAAAAATGTCGGGATGCGCCGCGCAATATTCGCGAACCCGCGGCAACAGGGCGCGGTTGCCGGTCGAACGCGGATTGGAAAGAAGTGCGACGCTCGCCATGGCTCTCGCTATTCGACCGGGTCGAAGGAAAGGCCGTTGACGTAGTTCAGCACGACCGGAACGCGCTTGGTGGCGCCGCCGACCGCGAAGCTGACCGTCGTCAATTTGGGCTTCCGCTTGAAGATGAAATCGCTGACCTTCATGTCGGGATTACCCGACAGTCCGGCGCCATCGCTGCGGTCCGACTTGCCGTTGCCGTTCATGTCGTGACGCACCGAAACGACATAGCTGCCCGGTTGCTTGACAGGCACACACACCGACATCGTGCCGACGCGCGACACGGGCACGTCGACCCGTTCGATCCATTTGCGCTTTTCCAGATAGCTGCTGTTGGCGCTGTAAATCTGGACCCGCACAGTCCCGGTGCGCGCCTTGAAACCGCGAACATCGACCTGCACTGCCGTCGCATTGTTGTTGCACAGCGCCGCCGCCGGACCCAGCGCCGCACCCTGCGCCGCGACGGGCGCGATCAGCGCTCCGGCCGCGCCAGCGGCGAGCATCCCGGCGAGTATAATTTTCGACATGACCTCAATACCTCCAGAGGTTATAGCCACGCCAGCAAACGCATAATGCACATGCCGACACGGGTTCCTGTCGCCCTTGCATCGGCATATCGGAACCATTTGCGGCCAAATCATGGTGATGGGGCGACGAAAGATTGAATAAGCTGCCTGCCATCGACCGCTACATCGCGCGTCTCATCTTATTCCCCATGCTGGGTACGCTGGTGCTCTCGGCGATGCTGCTCGTGCTCGAAAAGATGCTGCGCCTGTTCGACTTCGTCGCCACCGAGGGGGGCCCGGTCAGCATCGTGTGGCGGATGCTCGCCAATCTCATCCCCGAATATCTCTCACTCGGTATCCCGATCGGGTTAATGCTGGGCATATTGCTGGCGTTTCGCAAGCTGGCGACCACCAGCGAGCTCGACGTGCTGAAGGGCGTGGGCATGAGTTTCGGGCGGCTGATGCGGGTGCCGTTTGCGTATGCGATTGCGCTGGCGGCGCTCAACCTGGCGATCGTCGGCTTTATCCAGCCGATCGCCCGCTACGCCTATGAAGGGTTGCAGTTCGAGCTGCGTTCGGGCGCCTTGGGCGCGTCGATCAAGGTCGGTGAATTCACCAAATTGGGCGACCGCATGACGCTGCGGATCGAGCAAAGCTATGACGATGGGCGCGCGCTGCGCGGCATTTTCGTGCGCGGCGACAATCGGGACGGCCAGCGCGTGTCGGCGACCGCAGCGCGCGGCCAGTTCCTGGCCACCGACGATCCCGACACGATCATCCTGCGGCTGTCGCAGGGGGTGCTGATCCACGAATCGCCCAAATTTTCGGTGCCGCGGGTGCTGACCTTTGACAATCACGATCTGCCGATCCCGCTGCCCAAGATCGAGGCGTTTCGCACCCGCGGCGGCGCCGACCGCGAAATGACGATCCCCGAGCTGTTCGTCGCCGGCAAGGATAGCAGCCAGTCGGAGCAGACGCGGCTGGAATCGCGCGCCAATTTCCACTTTCGTATCGTCGAAGTGCTGTCGATGTTCCTGATCCCGCTGATCGCCATCGCGCTGGCGATCCCGCCCAAACGATCCACCTCGTCGCTCGGGGTGTTCCTGTCGATCGTGCTGCTGGTGACCCAGCACAAGATCAACCAATATGCCGAGGATATGGGCGCCCGCGGCGTGATCGATCCGGTTATCGCGCTGTGGGTGCCGTTCCTGCTGTTCGCAGCGCTGGCGATCTGGATGTATTATGTCGTCGCGCATGTGCCGGGCGGTCAGCCGATCGGCGCGCTCGAGCGCGTTGCGGCGAAAGCGGCGCAAAAGATTCGCGGGCTGATGACGCTGTTCCAGCGCAAGCCGCGGGTCGTGGAAAGCCTGACCTGATATGCACCAGCTTCATTTTTTCCCGTCGCGCACGATGGCGCTCTACGTCGGCCGCCTGTTCCTGATCCGCTCCTTCTCGATCCTGTTCGCGCTGGTGCTGATCCTGCAGACGCTCGACCTGCTGGGCGAAAGCGGCAAAATCCTGGCGGTCGCGGGCAACAGCGATTCGGACGTGTGGCGCTATGTCGGGATGCGGTTGCCGCAGATTATCGAGACCTTCCTGCCCTTTTCGGTGCTGCTCGGTACGATCCTGACCCTGATCACGCTCAACCAGAACAGCGAAGTCGTGGCGATGAAGGCGTCGGGGATGTCGGCGCATCAGGTGCTGGCGCCGCTGTTCCTCGCCGCGCTGCTGGTTGCCGGGATCAGCTTTGCGTTCAACGAACGCATCGTCACCCGCTCGACCGCGGCGCTCGGCGCCTGGCAAAAGGTCGAGTATAAAAGGGTGCCGCCCGACAATGGGGTGCGCAGCAACATCTGGGTGCGCGACGGTGACGACCTGATCAACGCGGCCACGGTCGAGACCGGCGGTCCCGCGATCGTGCTGCGCGGCGTCACGATTTACGAACGCACCGGCGGAGTGCTGTCGTCGATGCTCAAAGCCGACAGCGCGCGCTCGGTCGCGGGGGGATGGGAATTGTCGGGCGCGACGCGCTTCCTGCGCCGTTCCGGCACGGTCGAGCCGCTCGGCACGATTGTCGCGGCCAAGAATGTGCGCCCCGATCAGTTCACGCTGGCGCAGGTCGATGGCGACGAATTGCCCTTCCTTCAATTGCAGTCGGCGATTGCTGACCTCGAGGCCGCAGGGCGGCCGGTCAATGCGCTGAAAGGCGTGCTGTGGCACAAGATTTCGGGGCCGTTGTCAGCGATATTGATGCCGCTTTTGGGCGCCGTTGCGGCGTTCGGGCTGGCGCGATCGGGCAAGCTGTTTATCCGCGCGATCCTCGGCATGGGGCTGGGCTTCGCCTATTTCGTCGCAGACAATTTCGCGCTCGCGATGGGTGACCTCGGCGCCTATTCGCCGTTTCTGGCGGCATGGGGGCCGTTCATATTGTTCGCGCTGATTGGTGAGATGATCTTGATTAGGACCGAGGAATAGAGGCCGGCTTACGCCAGCGCTCATTTCATCCTCATTCCCGCGAAAGCGGGAACCCAGCTGCGACGCTGGCTCGCTGGGTTCCCGCTTTCGCGGGAATGACGAAAATGGGGGAAGCCTCGAATAACTAAGCCGCGGCACCCCGCGCCGAACCAGCAACCAGATTTCGCACCAGCTGCGGCAGGCTGTCGTAATTCGCGCCATGATATTGCGAATCCGTGGGCAGCACATCCTTCAACCGGCGATGCGCCTCGGCGAGTGCGTGATAGGGGACGCCCGGCAGCAGATGGTGCAGGGCATGATAGCGCAGCCCCACCGGCGCCCACAATTCGGGCAGCAAGCCCGGCGGCGGGACGTTGACGCTGTCGAGGAACTGTCCGGTTACGGTGAGTACCTCGCCGTCATTTTCCCACAAATGCGCGACCAGCGTCCGGATCTGGTTGAGCACCAGCGTCGCCGCGGCGATCGCGCCAAAGATCAGCAGCGCGCGCAGCGGCACCCAGCCGAACACGCCCGCGGCGATCAGCAGGCTCGACCACGCCCACGCGCCGCCTTCCTGCCACGCCCACATGCGGCGAAACTCGCCGTCGGGTGCCTTGCGGCGGAACAGCGGGTTGATGATCATCCCCGAATAGCGTTCGACGACGATCCGGCGCAGCGGCGGGATCAGGAACGACAGCGGGGTCAGCACCGCATAGCGGAACAGCAAGGCGATTGGCGCGAACGCCGCGGCGACCACGAACAGCGGCACCGTCCACGGCTTCATCAATGCCAGCGGCAGATATTCGGGATCGTCGACCGTGCCATATTTGGTGCGGTTGTGGTGCAGGCTGTGGATGCCCTCATACATATAGGACGGGATCAGCAGCGGCACGCCGACGAGCAGGTTCCAGCCGAAGCGAAAGCCCGGCAGCGCGTTTTTGCGGATATGCGTCAGTTCGTGAATGAAGCTGCCGGCGCGATAGAGCGCGAGGATCGCGACCAGCGCCGCGGCGAGCGCCCACGCCGTCGTCGGCGCCAAAATCGCCCCCGCGACACCGGCATAGCCGATGAACGCCGACGCCAGAAAATCGGTCCAATAGATGCGCGCGCTGGGCGCGGTCAGGTCGCGCGTCAGCTCCGACGCTGCGCGGATCATCGCCATATCGTCGGCAATTGCCGACTTGGGCGTCTTAGCCGCTATGGGCGCGAAAGGCGTCGCGATCCGATCGGCCGGGGGATTGATCGTCGTCATAACCTGCACTCTTCATCATGATTTCATGGCAGCAAAATGGCCAAATGCGGGTCGCCAGCGCTGCCGCGATGCCGTAATGCGGCCTCACCGATATAGGGTTGGCATTTCAGGAAACCAGTATGAGCGGACATTCGGACGGCCCGATCACCATCCACCCGGTCAAGGACAAGAATGACAAGCGCGAGTTTGTCGAGCTCGCCTTTCGGCTCAATCGCGGCGATCCGGCGTGGGTGCCGCCGCTGAAGGGCGAGGTCTATAACCTGCTCACCCCGGGCAAGAATCCCTGGTTTGAGCATGGCCGGGCGCAGCTGTTCCTGGCGCGCCGCAAGGGCCGCACCGTCGGGCGCATTTCGGCGCATATCGACGACCTTGCGCTGGCGCAGCCCGCCGAGCAGGGGATGGGTCCGGGCACCGGCAACTGGGGCCTGCTCGACGCCGAGGACGAGGAAACCACCCGCGCACTGCTCGCCGCCGCCGAGGACTGGCTGCGCGGTCAGGGCATGCACCGGTCACTCGGCCCGCTGTCAATTTCGGTGTGGGACGAGCCCGGGCTGCTGATCGAAGGTTTCGACAACCGCCCGACGGTGATGATGGGCCACAACAGCCCGCTCTATCGCGGCTGGATCGAAGGCACTGGCTATCGCCCGATCAAGCAGCTGATCAACTATGATGTCTATGTCAAAGAAGGTTTTTCGCCGCTGGTGAACCGCATCGTCGCGGCGGGCGAAAAGAACGCGCGCATCCGGGTTCGCAAGGTCGACAAGAAGAATTTCGACGCCGAAGCCGCGCTGATCATGGGGCTGCTCAACGACGCCTGGTCGGACAATTGGGGGTTCGTCCCGCTGACCAACAGCGAGATCGCGTTTGTCGGCAAGAAACTGAAGACGATCGTGTTCGAGGATCTGGTCCGCGTCGCCGAACTAGACGGCGAGGCGGTGGCGTTCACCATCGTGCTGCCCAACATCAACGAATTGCTGGTCGACATGGACGGATCGCTGCTCCCGTTCAACTGGGCGCGGTTGCTGTGGTGGCTGCACAAGCCGAAAAGCCGCACCCTGCGCGTGCCGTTGATGGGGGTCGCCAAAAAGCTGCAGAACAGCCGCATGGCGAGCACGCTGGCGTTCATGATGATCGAACTGATCCGCCGCGACGCGGTGCGCGATTATGGCACCGAGCGCGGCGACATCGGCTGGGTGCTCGACGACAATCAGGGGATGAACGCGGTCGCCGAGGCGATCGATGCCAAGGTCAACCGAGTGTATCAGATTTACGACAAGCCGCTCTGACAGCTGGGACAGCTTTGCGACAAAATGGGGCCATCGTGCGTTTGGGGCATGAAAGGCATTGTCATGGCAGTCCAATATCTTGCTGCAAACCGCTTCGGCCTGGGTCGCCGTTATGACGATCCCGCGATCGGCGACGCGAAAGCCTGGCTGACCCGCCAGCTTGGCGACTATGACCCCGCCCCCGCCGCATTGACCGGGCTCGCGGGCCGCGCGGCGATCGCCACCGCCTATGTCGAATATCGCGAGGATCGCCAGGCAATGCGCCGCGAGGCCGCCGAAACGCCGATGAGTGAAGCCGAACAGGGCATGGACCCCGAATTGCGGCGGCTGTCGCGCTCGGCGATCCGGCGCCATTATGTCGATGCCACCGCGGCGCGACTGGCCGCGGCGATTGCGACGCCAACCCCCTTCCCCGAACGGCTCGTCCATTTCTGGGCCAATCATTTCGCGGTGTCGGCCGACAAGCAGACGGTGATCGGTTTTGTCGGCAATTATGAGAATGAGGCGATCCGCCCGCACATCATGGGCAAATTTGCCGACCTGTTGATCGCCGCGGTGCGCCATCCCGCGATGCTGCTGTACCTCGATCAGGCGCAGAGTTTCGGCCCCGACAGCGCGTTCGCGACCCGCGTCCGCAATCGCGGCAACCGCCAGGCGCCGGGGCTGAACGAAAATCTGGCGCGCGAAATATTGGAACTGCACACGCTGGGGGTACGTGCGGGCTATACCCAGGCCGACGTCACCGCCTTTGCCAAGGCGTTGACCGGGCTGACCGTCGCCGGGCTCGGGCGCGGGGCGGGTCAGCGGCTGATGCCCGCCGATGCCGAACCGGGCGCGACGGTGTTTATCGCGCCGCTGCACGAACCCGGTGCACAAACCGTGCTGGGCCGACGCTATGACGCCGCGGGCGCCGGACAAGCCGAGGCGATCCTGCGCGACCTGGCCGTCCATCCCACCACCGCGCGCCATATCGCGACCAAGCTGGCGCGCCATTTCACCGCCGACGATCCGCCCGCGGCGCTGGTCGATCGGCTCGCCGCCGATTTCCTGAAAAGCGGCGGCGATTTGTCCTTGCTCTATAACGCCCTTGTGGCGTCGCCCGAACCGTGGACGACCGCGCCGACGCTGTTCAAATCACCATGGGACTGGACGGTGTCGATGCTGCGCGCGCTGAAAATCCCGGCGCTGGGCGAAAGACAGAATGTCGCGGCGATGTTCACCCAGCTGGGCCAGCCGATCTGGCGCCCCGGATCGCCCGCGGGGTACGACGACAAGGTCGCGACCTGGGCCGGATCGGCGGGATTGATGCAGCGGGTCGAACTGGCGAGCCGGATCGCGGGGCGGATCGGCGACCGCGCCGACGCGCGTCAGCTGGCGCCGCTCGTCCTCGCCGATGCGCTGACCCCCGCGACCGGGCAAGCGATCGCCCGCGCCGACAGCCCGGGCCAGGGCATCGCGATGCTGTTCGCCAGCCCGGAATTTTTGCGGAGATAGATGATGATCCTGTCCCGCCGTTCGATCATCCGGTCGGGGATCACCGTCGCCGCCGCCGGCGCGCTGCCCGGCTTTGCCTATGCCGCGGCGGCAACGCCAAAACGGCTGGTCTTCATTATCCAGCGCGGCGCCGCCGACGGGCTGGCGACGGTGGCGCCGACCGGTGACCAGGCGTTCGCTGCGGCGCGCCGGACGCTCGCCGATGAAACCGCGGGCGGGGCCAAGCTCGATGCAATGTTCACGCTGCATCCGGCGCTCACCACGACCGCGGGACTCTACGCCGGCAGCCAAGCGCATTTCGCCCACGCCGTCGCCACCGCGTATCGCGACCGATCGCATTTCGACGGGCAGAACATGCTCGAGGGTGGCGGATCGCGGCCCTATGGGCGCGCCGACGGCTGGGTCGGGCGGCTGCTGACCTTGCTGCCCGCCGCCGAGCGTGACGCGCTCGCCATCGCCCCGGCAGTGCCGCTGGCGATGCGCGGCACGGTACAGGTCGGCACCTATGCGCCGAGCCGCCTGCCGCAGGCCGACGGCGACCTGATCGCGCGGTTGTCGGCGCTCTACGCCGACGACAAGCTGCTCCATCCGCTGTGGGACAGCGCGGTCAAGACGCAGGAACTGGCGAGCGACATCGGCGGCAACAACGGCCGCAACGGCGCCGATCTCGGCAAGCTCGCGGCGTCGCTGATGCTGCCCGCCGATGGCGCGCGGGTGATGATGGTCGAGACCGGCGGCTGGGATACGCACAGCAGCCAGCGCGGGCGGCTGAACGCGCAATTGCGCGGGCTCGACCAGCTGGTCGGCGCCCTGCAGACCGGGCTTGGTCCGGCGTGGAACGACACGCTGGTGATCGTCGCGACCGAATTCGGGCGGACGGTCGAGGTCAACGGCACCGGCGGCACCGATCATGGCACCGCGTCGACCGCGATGCTGCTCGGCGGCAGGCTGGCCGCGGGAGGCAGGATTTCAGCCGACTGGCCGGGACTCGCGGTTTCAGCACGGCTCGACGGCCGCGATCTCAAACCGACGCGGTCGCTGGAAAGCGTGATCGCGGCGGCGGTAGCGCATCATTATGCGCTCGACCCGAAACGCGTGATGACGACGCTCTACCCCGACGCCTAGCTCAGCACCGCCCAGGTCGGCGCATGGTCGCTCGCCTTTTCGCGGCCGCGGTGATCCTTGTCGACCCCGGCGTCGACCAGCCGGTCGGCGAGCGCCG
This sequence comes from Sphingopyxis sp. L1A2A, assembly GCF_005502465.1. Lineage (GTDB taxonomy): Bacteria > Pseudomonadota > Alphaproteobacteria > Sphingomonadales > Sphingomonadaceae > Sphingopyxis. Next base: position 21,810 of record NZ_SCOT01000033.1, on the reverse strand, counting down.
GGCTGAGCAGCAGGTGATCGATGCGAAAGCCATGGTCGCGTTGCCAGCCGCCGGCCTGATAGTCCCAGAAGGTCCAGCTGCCCCCCGCCGGATAGCGGCTGCGGATCGCATCGGTCCAGCCGTCGCCGAGCAGGCGGAACCAGGCGTCGCGCGATTCGGGCTGCATCAGCGCATCGGTCGCCATCACCCGCGGATCCCACACATCGTCGTCGTGCGGGATGACATTATAGTCGCCGGTCAGGATCGTCGGGATTTCAGCGGCGAGCAGCACCTTGGCGCGCTCGCGCAGTCGCGCCATCCAGCGCAGCTTATAGTCGAATTTCGGCCCCGGCTGCGGGTTGCCGTTGGGCAGATAGATCGACGCGACGCGCACCCCGTGGACGTCCGCCTCCAGATAGCGCGACTGCTCGTCCTCATCCTCGCCCGCGAGGCCGCGCTGGGTTTCGACCGGCTGGGTGTCCTTGGCGAGGATCGCGACGCCGTTAAAACCTTTTTGCCCGTGATACAGGAACCCATAACCCGCCGCCTCGATCTCCTTGGTCGGCATGGTCTCGTCGCTCGATTTCAGTTCCTGCAAGCAGGCGACGTCGGGCTGGGTTTCCTCGAGCCATTCGATCAGGCGCGGCAGGCGGGCCTTGATCCCGTTGATATTGAAGGTCGCGATTTTCATCGCCTTGCTATGGCAGCAAGCAAGGCGCTGTGAAAGATGTCAGATCGAGAAGCTGGATCCGCAGCCACAGCCCGAGGCGGCGTTGGGATTTTCGACCTTGAACGACGAACCGCCCAGCGAATCGACGAAATCGACGATGCAGCCGCGGACCAGATCGATGCTGATCGGATCGACCACCAATTTCACCCCGTCGGTTTCGGTGACGATGTCGTCCGCGTCGATGCTTTCGGCGAGGCCGAAGCGATAGGTGAAGCCCGAGCAGCCGCCGCCATCGACCGCGAGGCGCAGCGCGGCGTCGCTTTCGCCCTTGCGGTCGGCGATCCAGCGGACGCGCGCCGCGGCGGCGGGCGACAGGGTGATATCGGAAAGCTGCGTGGCCATAGGCGTTAGATAGGCGCTTTGTTTCAAATGAAAAGGGCGCCGCGACGGTTATCCCGCCTGGCGCCCCTCCTCTCCGACCCAGGAAAGCTCGTCATTATTTCTTATTCGGGACCGCCCATCGCGACATTTTTGCCGGTGATCGCAGCGATCGCCATCTGATCCGACCGCACGAACGGCATCGGATTGACCGGCGCGCCTTCGATGCGGACTTCGTAGTGGAGGTGGTTGCCGGTCGAACGGCCGGTCGAACCGACGTAACCAAGGACGTCACCCTTTTTGACCGACTGGCCAGGGATGACGACGTAAGACGACATATGGCCGTAGCGCGTCTGGATCGCGTTGCCGTGCTCGACTTCGACATAATTGCCGTAGCCGCCAAGGCGCTGGGCGCGGCCGACGATGCCGTCGGCGGTTGCGTAAATCGGGGTGCCGTGCGGCGCCGGGATGTCGATGCCATTGTGGCGGGCGACCTTGCCGGTGACCGGGTGGACGCGCATGCCATAGGATGACGACAGCGACATGTGGTCGATCGGGCGGCGCGACGGCACCGCAACGCCGATCGAGGCGGTCAGCCCGGTGTCGAGACGCTTCCACGCCTGGAAAATTGCGCGGGCTTCGCTGTCCTCGCCGGCCGCGGGAACGCCAGCGGTGAAGCTGTCGTCATCGGGTTCGTCGGGAGCGACAATGCCGGCATCGGCGCTGGTTTCGGCAGCGTGGGCGGCCGGTGTGGCCAGTCCGAAACATGCTGCGGCGCAGACGATTGCGACTTGATGCAACTTCTGCGTCAGAAGAGTGTTTATCAAAATACGACCCCGCGTGTGCCATGTCGCCAAAGTCATCAAAAGGCTTTGGCGCCGGTGTTTGTTGGTTTGGATGATTGCTCATCCCCCGCGACGCCTGTCTGCTATCCCAATGGTTAAGACGCAATAACGCTATAGTATTCTTGCGTTAAACCGGCGTCGTGGCGCGCCGAGTCGTTGAACGGAGCTTTGAGCGCCCCGCGAAACCGCGCTTTTACGAGCGCGTGCCACGTTTCAACGGCGTTGAATCCCCGTTCGTCGCACATCCAGCCAAACCAGGCTGTGCCGACGCGCACATGGCGGATTTCATCCTTGTAAATACGCGATAAAATCTGCGCGGACGGCGCGTCACCGGCGCCCTGAAAGCGGGCGATCGTCGGCGGGGTCACATCGAGCCCGCGCGCTTCGAGCACCATCGGCACGATCGCCAGCCGCGCGAGCACATCGTCGGCGGTGACCTGCGCCGCCTCCCACAATCCCGCATGCGCCGGCAATGCGCCATAATGGCTACCGAACGCACGCAGGCGGCGGTCGAGCAGCGCAAAATGCATCGCTTCGTCGGCGACGACACCGATCCAGTCGTCGACAAATTGGCGCGGAAATTCGTCGCCAAAGCGGCCGATCAGGTCGACCGCGAGGTCGATCGCGACAAATTCGATATGCGCCAGCGCGTGCAGCAGCGCGATCCGCCCGCGTTCGGAGCCGCCCTTGCCGCGGCGCGGCATCCGGCTGGGTTCGAGCAGTTCGGGTTCGGTAGGCCACGCGGGCTGATCAGGCATCGCGGTGTCGCAGCGATGGTCGAGCCGATCCTGCCGCCACGCCCGCGCCAGACTGCGCGCCGCGCGGCGTTTGTCGTGCGGGTCCGACGTCAGCAGGACCGCGCGCGCGGCTTCACCCAACGTCGGCATTTACAGCGCCTTTGCTGCCTCCAGCACCGCTTCGGCGTGACCTTTGACGCGAACCTTGCGCCATTCTTTCGCGAGCTTGCCATCGCCGCCGAAAAGGAAGGTCGAGCGTTCGATCCCCATATAGCTGCGCCCATAATTCTGCTTTTCGACCCAGGTACCAAACGCCTCGCACACCGCGCCGTCTTCATCCGAAGCGAGGCGGACCGTCAGACCATATTTATCGCGGAACTTGCACAGCTTCGCCGGTGCGTCGCGCGACACCGCAAGCACCTGGGCGTGCAGATGCGCGAATTCGGGCGCGAGACGGGTGAAGTCCTGCGCTTCGACCGTGCAGCCGGGCGTATCCGCTTTGGGGTAGAAATAAACCACCAGCGGCGCGCCCGCCATCGCAGCAAGGTCGATCGTCGCCCCATCGGCGTCGAGAAGTTTCACCGCGGGAATGGCATCGCCCAATTTCAGACCGCTCATTATTCACTCTCCTGCTGCGGGCGAATCGACGCCCACCAGTCGGCAATCTCCTGCCGCGCCGCATCATGCGCGGCAAGCAGTTGCGGCCAGCCGGGTTCGCCGCATTGGCTCGCCACCAGTTGCCGTGCCGCGGCGGTCGGCGGCTCGCCTTCGGGCGCGGTCAGCCGCAGCATGACGAGCATCCGCGCGAGCAGACCATGCGCTTCGCACACCCCCTCCGGCGCCAGCCCCGCCGCCTTCAGACAGGCAAGCGCCGCGGCGATATTGGGATCATGGCATTGGCCGCTGGCCAGCTGGGTCACCTGCATGGCAAATTCCAGATCGACGAGCCCGCCCGGGCCGCCCTTGATATCGAGCGCGCCGTTCGCCGGCTTGTGCGCCGCGATCTTGTCGCGCATGTCGGCGGCATCGGCGGCGAGCTTCGCCAGGTCGCGCGGGATCGCGAGCAGTTCGGCGATGATCCGCTCGACCTCGGCGCGCGCTGCGCTCGACCCATAGACCGGCCGCGCGCGGAGCAGCGCCATATGCTCCCACGTCCAGGCCTCTTCGCGCTGATAGCGTTCAAAACTGTCGAGGGTGACGACCAGCGGCCCCTGCGCGCCCTGCGGCCGCAGCCGCGTATCGACGTCATAGAGCTTGCCCGCCGCGGTCGGCACCGACATCGCCGCGGTTACGCGCTGTGCCAGCCGGTTGTAATAGGTCGTCGCGCCAAGCGGGCGCGGCCCGTCGGATTCGGCGAGATGATCGCCGGTGAACAGATAGATGAGGTCGAGGTCGGAGGCGTGGGTCAGCGCCCTGCCCCCGAGCCGCCCCAGCGCGAGCACGATCAGTTCGCTGTCGGCGATCCGCCCATGCGCCGCGACAAATTCGGCCACCGTCGCATCGGCGAGCACGCCGAGCGCCGCCTCCGCCAGTTCGGAATAGCCGCAGGCGATCATCAGCGGATCGGTCGCCCCCGCGACAAGCTGTACCCCATAGGCAAAGCGCCGTTCGCCGACCTGATCGCGCACCCGATCGAGCAAGCGTTCATAGTCCAGCGCCGCCAGCCCCGGCCCCCATTCGGCGCGCAATTCGTCCTTCGTCGGCGGCGCGTCAAAGGCGCGGCTGTCGATCAGCCCCTCGATCAGCTGCGCGCGCGCTCCCAGCGCGTCGGCAAGCGTCGGCGCGAGCGCCAATATGCGTGTCGCAATCCGCGCCAGCGCCGGTTGCGCGGCGAGCAGGTGGAAAAAGTTTATCGCGCTCGGCAGCCCCGCAACCAGCTTGTCGAAGCGCGTCAGCGTCGCTTGCGGATCGGGCGCGGCGCCCAGCGCCTTGATCAGTTCGGGCAGCATCGTTTCGAGCGCATCGAGCGCCGCCGGGCTGCGCAGCGCGCGCAGCTTGCCGCCGCGCCATTCGGCGATCGTGCGCAGCGCCGCATCGGGCGGGTCGAACCCCGCCGCCAGCAGCGCCGCCGCGAGGCCGTCGTCGTCGCGCGGCAGGCCGGTCGTCACCGCGCGTTCGGCAACGAGCCGGTCGTAGCAGGCACCGACATCGGCAGCGACAGGTCCGAGCATCGCCAGCAGCGCCGCGCCATCGGCCGCGCCGTCGAGCCGCGCGACACAATCGAGCGCGGCGGGCTGGAGCGGAAGACAATGCGTCTGCTGGTCCTCGACCATCTGCAACCGATGTTCGATCCGGCGTAGCGTTGCATAATGGCCCGACAGGCGCGTCGCGACCTCGGGCTCGATCCGTCCCGCCGCGGCGAGGGCCGCCAGCGCATCGACCGTTGCCGGAACGCGCAGCGACGGGTCGCGCCCGCCGTAGATCAGCTGGTGGACCTGCGCGAAAAATTCGATCTCGCGGATTCCGCCGCGCCCGCGTTTCAGATCGTAACCCGGCCCGAACGCCTGCCCTTGCGCGAAATGGTCGCGGATGCGGTCACTCATCGCACCGATTTCCTTGAGCTGGCGGAAATCGAGACTGCGGCGCCAGATGAAGGGCTGGATCGCCGACAGGAACTGCTCGCCCAGCACGCGGTCGCCCGCTGACGCACGGCTGCGGATGAAGGCCGCCTGCTCCCACGCCAGCGCTTCGGATTCATAATAGGAAATTGCGGCGTCGATCGGCAGGACGATCGGGGTAACCTCGGGATGCGGCCGCAGCCGCAGGTCGACGCGCAGGACATGGCCGTCGCCGGTGCGCGCCGACAATATTTCGGTCATTCGCCGGGCGATCCGCACCGCCGCCTCGGTCGGGTCGTCGCGCGATCGCCGCGGCAGCGTGTCGGGATCAAAGATCAGGATCGGGTCGATGTCGGACGAATAGTTGAGTTCGAAGCTGCCGAGCTTGCCGAGCGCGATCACCGACAGGCCGCGCGGTTCCTCGCCCGCAGCGCGCTCGGCAAAGGCGGCGGCGAGCGCGGCGTCGCACGCCTGGTCGGCGAAATCGGACAGCAGCCGGGTGGTGGTCGCAACATCATGCTCGCCCGACAGATCGCCGAGCGCGAGCAGCAGCGCCATTCGCCCGCGCCATTGGCGCAGCGTCCGCATGATATCGTCGCCGACCGCGGGTGGCGGCGCGACGTGCCCGAGCGCCGCGTCAGTGCCGTCGGCCAGAAAGCGCGAGACGTCGTCGGGGTTGATCTCCGCCATTCGCGCGAGAAAGGGCGCGTTGGCGGTCAGGCGGTCGAGCGCCGACTGGCGGCTGGAAGCGTCGAGAAGGGTCATCGACCTTGGCTATCGCCCGACACAAATGAGGTAGCAACCCCTACCCCGTCATTGCGAGCGCAGCGAAGCAATCCAGAGCCTGCGTAAAACGCCCTGGATTGCTTCGCTACGCTCGCAATGACGATGGATTTAGGAGCCGCCCCTCAGGCCGGAACCGTGCTTTCGTCGAAGAACAGCACCTGCGAAATCGCCGCGCGCAACGTCGCCGGCTGATACGGCTTGGTGAGCAGGAACGCCGGTTCGGGGCGATCGCCGGTGAGCAGCCGTTCGGGGAAGGCGGTGATGAAGATGACCGGCACCTTCAGCGCGGTCAGGATTTCCTGCACCGCTTCGATCCCCGAGCTGTTGTCGGCGAGCTGAATGTCGGCGAGGACCAGCCCCGGCTGATGCTTCTGCGCTTCGGCGACTGCCTCGCGGTGGGTGGTGGCGACCGCAACGACGTCATGCCCCAGGTCGCGAACGATCATTTCGATGTCCATCGCGATGATCGGCTCATCCTCGATAATCAGGATGCGGGCGCGGGTCTGGCGGTCAATTTCGTCGGTGGCATCGGCGATCAGCGTCTTTACCGCGTCGGTATCGCGGCCGATGATCCGGCCGGCATCCTCGGCGTTGAACCCTTCGACCGCGGTCAGCAGCAAAGCCTGCCGGGCCAACGACGGAATTCGGCGCAGCCGCGCGTCGGCGATCGCCATGTCGGTCAGATCGGCGTCGTCACCCGCCGCGGATGCTTCGGCCATCAGGCCGAAATTGTCGTGAACCATGCGGTAAAGCTGGATACGAAGATCATTGCCGGTATCGACCGCCGCGGGATTGGCGACCAACGTTTCGAGCAAACGCGCGACCAGCGCGTCGCCGTTCTGCTGGCTTCCCGAGATCGCCCGACCATAGCGCCGCAGATACGGCAGATGCGGGGCGATCGCCTGACCCAATGACATAAATTTCCCTCCTGATGCGGGTCTTAACCCGCCGAAAAACCGGCAAACGCGACCGAAACCGGCGCCGGCCGACATAATTTCACTCCATGGGAACGATTTAGCCGCAAATTAGTTTCATGGGGAAGAACAAACGCGCCATTGCGGTTTGATAAATGCGCGGTTAGCAACAGGCCCCATGTTAAGCGAATGCCCCGATAATGCCGTCTGAAACCGGTTCGTCACGTAACGAGACCTCCCGGAAGGACACGGACAAAAAACCTGCCGCCAAGGCGCAGGACGTCAATGGCGCCCTGCGCCGTGCGTATGAATCGACCGTGGACGAGACGATTCCCCAGTCGCTGCTGGACCTTCTCAGCAAGCTGGATTGACGTCAGCGCCGATAGCGCGCGTCGAAATCACTTTGAAAAGCCGCAAATTGCCCCGCCGCAATAGCGTCGCGCATCGCCTGCATCAGCGCCTGATAAAAATGCAGATTATGCTGGGTCATCAGCATCGCGCCCAGCATTTCGCCCGAGCGGACGAGGTGATGCAGATAGGCGCGTGACCAGTTCGTGCACACCGGGCAGGTGCATGACGCATCGAGCGGCGCCTGATCCTCGGCAAATTTGGCGTTGCGAATGTTAAGCGGGCCGTCCCAGGTAAAGGCCTGCCCGTTGCGGCCCGAGCGCGTCGGCAGCACGCAATCGAACATGTCGACCCCGCGCGCGACCGCACCGACCAGGTCGTCGGGCTTGCCGACCCCCATCAGATAACGGGGCTTGTCAGCGGGCAGCTGCGCCGGGGCATAATCGAGCACGCCGAACATGGCCGCCTGCCCCTCGCCCACCGCCAGCCCGCCGATCGCATAGCCGTCGAACCCGATGTCGGTCAGCGCCGCCGCCGAACGCGCCCGCAGCTTTTCGTCGAGCGAGCCCTGCTGGATGCCGAACAGCGCCGACCGCGCCGCATGGTCGCCGCCGGCGTCGAACCCGGCCCGGCTGCGCGCCGCCCAGCGCATCGAGCGATCCATGCTCGCCTCGGCGCGCTTGGCATCGACGCCGTTCGGGGGACATTCGTCGAACGCCATCACAATATCGCTGCCCAGCAGCCGCTGGATTTCCATCGATCGTTCGGGGGTGAGCATGTGCCGCGAGCCATCGAGGTGGCTCTTGAACGCCACCCCCTCTTCGCTCTGCTTGGTCAGCGCCGACAGGCTCATCACCTGATAGCCGCCGCTGTCGGTCAGGATCGGCCGGTCCCAGCCCATGAAATTATGCAGCCCGCCCAGTCGCGCCATGCGTTCGGCGGTCGGGCGCAGCATCAGATGATAGGTGTTGCCCAGGATGATGTCGGCGCCGGTGGCGCGCACCTCGGCCGGGCGCATCGCCTTTACCGTCGCGGCGGTGCCGACCGGCATGAACGCGGGGGTGCGGATTTCGCCGCGCTGCATCGCAATCGTGCCGGTGCGCGCGGCGCCGTCGGTGGCGGTGATGGAAAAGGCGAATCTTGTGGTCATCGCGCGCGCCTATGGCGGGCAGGAGGGCGGATGTCGAGGTTCGCCCGATCCGGCTCTGTCTCGGTTGGAGATGTGCGAGCGAGCGAAAGCTGCCGCTCCCCACTTCACGTCGTCATCCCCGCGAAAGCGGGGACCCCGTTGCACCGTCGGCTCGCTGGGTCCCCGCTTTCGCGGGGATGACGAGGATGGGGACGACCGTTCCCCACCCCAAAGCCGACAATCGAACGGAGACGCTCGCTATTCCTTCTCGTCGTCGCTCGACGGTTCATCGGCGGCGGCCTTGGCCTTTTCCTTTGGCTTTTCCTTTTCAAAGATCGCCAGCAGCTCCTTCTTTTTCGCGTCGGACAAGCCGTCTTCGGCTTCGGGGAACATTTCGTCCTCCTCCTCCTCGATATGGTGGAGGTAACGGTGCTTCATCGTGCGAAAGCGGGTGAGCCAGCCGGTCGAGGCAAAGTCCATTTCGTAAAGTTCGGTGAGCAGCTCGTCGATTTCCTTATGCTCGGACACGCTGTGCTGGGCGTCTTCGCGCAAGTCGGGCTTGCCGAGCATCGTCGCATAGAGCGACATTTCTTCGGACGCGGCGTGCGCGGTGACCTCGACGCGAAACGCCTCGAACAGCTTTTCGCGCTCGGGGCTGTCGCCCTTCGTCTCGTCGATCTGATCGAGCAGTTTGCGATGGCGGTCGTGGTCGGCCTTCAGCCGCGCAAAGATTTTGGTTTCGGCCATGTTCGTCTCCTGTTTCGGAGCAGAACGGGCGATCGCGCGGACGGTTCCACGCCAGCGATCAGGCGGCCTTCCAGTCGCTGGTCGTCGTGAACAGCGGCAGCGCCATCGCCGCCGTCGATTGCGTCGCCGCCGCGATCAGATAGGGCGACACGCGGTGCCGGGTGCACAGCCCGCCATTGCCATCGCTGACCATCGTCTGCTCGAACTCGATGCCCTGCTGATGCTTCATCGAACGGCGGACGGTCGCGGTGACCAGCTGGCCTTCGCCGAAATCGATGACGAACTGGGTGCCAATCGGGACGTCCAAAATGCCCTCGATAAAGGCGCCGGTGGTCGACAGGTTGCGAATGACGACATTGTAGCGATGATTGTCGTGAATCGCCCCGACGGTGCGGAACAGCGAGAAGCGATCGTTGCGTTGCCGCGCCGGCCCCGCCGGCTTGATCGTCCACGACCCGGCGTCGGCATGGTCGAGCAGCTCGGCGTGCGGCACCGGCTTGCTGTACACATAGCCTTGGACGTGGCTGACATTGAGCTTGCGGACCAAGTCGAGCTGATCGAGCGATTCGATGCCCTCCGCCGTCGTTTCCATCTCCAGTGCTTCGGCCAGCGCGACGATCGCCGCGATGATCGCGCTGTTGCGCGATCCCGGCTCGGTCGCATTGCGCACAAAACTCTGGTCGATCTTGATCTTGTCGAACGGTGCGGTCTGCAAATAGCCGAGCGACGAATAGCCGGTGCCGAAATCGTCGAGCGCGAGGCGTACCCCCAGCGCCTTCAGCGCCTTGAACATCCGGCCCGTTTCGGCCGAGTCGGCCAAAAAGACGCTTTCGGTGATTTCCAGTTCAAGCCGGTCGGGGGCCAGTCCGGTCGTCGCCAGCGCGCTGGCGACAATCTTGGGCAAATCTTCATTGGCGAACTGGATCGGCGACACATTGACCGCGACGCGCATATCGCCCGGCCATTTTACCGCATCCTCGCATGCTTTGTGCAGCACCCATTTGCCAATCGACCAGATCAGATTGGCTTCCTCGGCGATGGGAATGAATACAGCCGGGGAAATCGGTCCCCGGTCGGGGTGGGTCCAGCGGACCAGCGCCTCCACACCTGTCACCATATTCGACTTGGCGTTGACGACCGGCTGGTAACTGAGCGCCATCTCGCCACGCACCAACGCGTCGCGCAGATCGCCTTCGAGTGCGCGGCGGATTTCGGCGGCCTGGTGCAGGTCGCTCGAGTAGAAGCTGAAGCGGCCGCGGCCGTTGCCCTTGGCCGCGTAGAGCGCCAGATCGGCGTTGCGGACGAGATCGTCGCTGCTCAGCCCATCGAACGGCGCAATCGCCACCCCGACCGAGGCGCCGATGATACAGCGGCTGCCCTCGACCGAATAGGGTTGCGACAGGCTGGCGATGATGTCGGCGGCCATGTCGCCCAGCTTGCCGCGGTCCTCGATATCAACAAGGATGATCTGGAACTCATCGCCGCCCAGACGGCTGACCATTTCCTTGTCGCCGACGATCTTGAGCAACCGTTCGGCGACCTGTTTGAGCAGCGCATCGCCCGCCGGATGGCCGAGCGTATCATTGACCTGTTTGAAGCGGTCGAGGTCGAGCAGCATGATGGCGCAGACGCGCTGTTGCTGGGCAAAGGCCGCGAGCGTGGTGTCGAGTTTTTTGGAAATATTCAAGCGGTTGGCAAGCCCGGTCAGCGAATCATAGAGTGCGAGGCGCGACGCATCCTCGGCCGAGCGGCGCTGCGCGGTGATGTCGGTGCCGCTGCCGCGATAGCCGGTGAACCTGCCGCCGCCGTCGAGCTGCGGTCGCCCCGAAATCGCCCACCAGCGATCGTCACCCTCGAACGCGCTGCGCAGCGACAACTCGTCGAACTTCGACTGTTTGGTCAGCAGGAACGGCAAGGTGCGCTGGCGTTCGCCATGGCTGTCGACGGGCAGGAAAAGCTCGGTAAAGAACGTCCCCAGCAATTCGCCGCTGGTCCGCCCCGTCAGCCGTGCGACCGAATCGGTGATGTACGTCAGCCGCCCGTTGGCGTCGGTCGACCAGAACCAGCCCTGCCCGCTTTCTTCGTAATTCTGGAGGAGGAGCACCGCTTCACGGGTATGCAGGTTCGACGCGATGTCGGCGCGCTGCTTGGCGATACGCGATCCGATCATGCCGAAAAAGCCGCGCTGGCCTTCATCGACACTTGGATCCCCCTGCTCGCCGAAATCGATCCGCGATGGCACTTCCATCAAATCACACTCTTGCTGGGCCCCACATTGCAATCGCTATGCGCGCAATGCCTTGCGATATTGTAAATAAATCGGGAACCACGTCGTCGGCGCGATGGCCGTGTCGGGCGCTGCCGCGGCAGCATATTGTTAACCAGCTTTGGCGAACGGGGAATTAACTACTGCCGCGGTAAGACGCTCCTCGAATTTGTAGGGGCTCATGAAATGGCGACCGCGATACATAATGTGATGAAGCTGGGCTGCGCGGCGGTACTGCTCGCGTCCACCCCCGCTTTTGCGAGCCAACAGGCGACGGGAACCTTTCAGGTCACCGCGACCGTGCCGATGGCGTGCTGGGTCGATCACAGCGTCCAGGCCGACGCCCTCGGCAATTTGCCGGGGCTGGTGACCGAAGGATGCAACAACGCATCGGGCTATATGGTGTCGGCGCAATATCGCCCGCTCGCGGAGACCGAAAGCGCGCGGCTGGTCTATGGCGCCAATATGGTCGACCTGTCGGCGCTCGGCGCGCAGGAAGTCCACCGCGAATATGGCCCCCGCATCCAGCAGATCGCTTATCGCTTCGATCAGGTGTCGCTCGACGCGCCGCTGACGCTGTCGCTGACCATCCAGCCGATCTGACCAGCGCTCGACCCTAACTCGACCCTAAAGCGCCGCGACCGTAAAGGTCACCGTATCCATATAACCGCCGGCACGCTTGCCGGCGGTTTCGCCAATTTCGATCCGCACCGGATAATTGTCGAACCGCGCGCGCCGCGACACGATTTCAAAGCTGTCGGGTGATGTCAGGTCAAGGTCATGGCGGCCCAGCCGCAGCCGGTAGTCGACAAACCACTGCGCGCTTTCATGCTTTAACCGGCCCTGATTTTCCGAGGCGATCGATACGCGATAACCGCCGGTCGAAATGACATAGAGGGTGATCGGCAGATCCTTGGTTCCCGGCACCAGCTCGCCCAGATCGACCGAATTGGTCCCGCGTGCGCGGGCCAGCTGGCCTTTGAGGCCGATCAGCGCCGCCGGCAGAATGTCGATGCCCAGCGTCAGCGGCTTGGTGCCAAGCACCATGCCGTCGTCGCCCGACACGGTAAGGTCGAGCGATTGGGTGTAGCGGCCTTGCGACGTCGCGCTGTCCGGCGCCGCCGCGATCGAAAGCAGCTCCATGCTGCGTTCGCCGGGCATCAGCCGGATCGCCCGGCCGCCCATGCCGCGCAAGTTGCGGCCGGCGCGCGGGGTGATGTCGTTGCTGCCCTTTTCATCGACCAGCTGATACGGGATCGCCGGGGCGCCATCATCGGATGCAAAACCAAAGGTTTCGCCGCGCAGCGACGCGCCCAGCCGCCCGACACATTCGCTGTCACCGCGGTTCACCACATTGACTTCGACCGTGCCGTAAGCGGCGCCGGCTTCCAGCGGATTGTGGCGGATCACCAACTGGTCCTGGACCGGTTCGACCGAGAGGTTGCAGGCCGCGTGCGCCGCCGACGGCGCAAAGGCGGCAATGCTGCACACCGCGGCGCCAAATAGCGGCCAGCGTGCTCGGTATTTGCGCGTCATCGTCATCTTATGGACCTTCCTTGCGCCCCAGCTCGACCACGCCGAGCTCCAATAGGCCATCATTGTCTTCGGGCACCCGGAACGTAAACGCCCCATGGCCGCCCGAGTGGAATTGCACGCTATACTCGGCGCCTGGCTCCAGCTTGGCGATGGCAAATCGGCCTGCCGTATTGGTAAAGAACGGCTCTTCTTTTCCGTCGGCGACATCGGTGCGGCGCATGATCCCGCTCACCAGTTTCAGCGGCTGGCCGTCGCGGCCCTTCAGCGTGCCGATGGCGCTGACGAACGCGGCGCTGCCGACCTCGATCACATAACCGCTCTTATACGCGGGCCGGACGCGCTTGACGCCCTCGCCGATGTCATAGCCGCGCGGCGGGTCGATCACGTCATACCGCACCGACTGGTTGATAAAGGCGGTCAGCGAGTTTTGCACTGCCGGCCCCAACGCGCCGCTCTTGCTGACATAATTGCCGCCCTCCAGCGCGTCGCCGACGATGACCTGGCGGTCCTTCAGCGTCTTGTGCGGATAGACGAGCGCGAAGCTGTCGTTGATCGTGCGGCCGACCGCGACCTTGCCGCCGGCAAAAGCGATCGAACTGCCGAGGCGCAACGTCGTGACCTGGCTGTCGCCGATGTTGTCGAAACTGTCGCCGAACACCGTATGGGTCAGATTGGCGTCGAAACGATTGCCGACATAGTCGACCTGCCCGCCGACCGACGTTGCGCCGTCGGTGTAGTTGGTCGCCAGCGAATAGCCGAACGACCCGGCGCGGTTGTCGACCGTCTGCTGATAGCGCGCGCTGCCGTTGTTGCGGAGCGAATTGTAGCGCGCCTCGGCACGGCGGTTGTATCGCGGCTGCCAGACCAGGCCGACCGTCACGCCAAAGCCGTTGTTGCGGCCAAACCCGCCCGGAAAGCCCGATTTCACATATTCGGCGCCGAACTGCGCGGTCCATTCGCGGTTGAACCGGTAATTGGCGGTGGTGCTGATGCTATAGGCATCGTCGAACAGCGGGCTGCGGCTCTTGCGATAGGAGGCGTTCGTCGTCGCGAACAATTTTTGCGAGAAACGCTTGGTATAAGCGGCGCTGAGATTGAAGGAGATCGGATTGACGCCCTCGATCCCGCCGACCGTCGCATAGCGCCGCGAGGTGTAATCGACGATGACGGTCAGCGTGTCATAGCCGGTCGCGCCGCCGATGATCTGGTCGTAGCCGACCGTCGCGGCATAGCCCGTGCCCTCTTTGCTGTGGCTGCCGCCGACATCAAGGCGGATCCGGCCGCTGTTCGCCAACAGAAACTGGGTTTGCCCGGTGATGTTCTGCACATCTTGCGTCAGCTGGGTGCCGACGCCGATCGCCGGCCGGTTCAAAAACGCCTTGCGCCAAAAACCGGTGAACACCGGCGTCTTGCTGGAATAGTCGGGATTGCCGAAGCCGCCGTCGTCGAGGATGCCGACATAGGCGCCATATTCGTAATCGCCGGGTTCCAGGTCGATGGTGTCGAGATACGCCTGATAGTCAAAGGTTTCGCGCGCCCCGGACTGGCCCTGAACCTCGATCTGGACATTGTTGCTGCCGGTGTCGAGCGGCAGGTTCGAGATATCATATTGGCCGGGATCGAGGGTGAATTCGCGCTGGTAGATGCCGTTGCGCAGCACGCGCACGACCGATTGTTCCTGCAGCACCAGTCGCCGCCCACCCGACAGAACATTGTTGCGGAACGAATCGAAGCGCTGGCGCTGGCGCACCACGCCGATCCCGCCCATGTTGATAAAGCCCTGGCGCCCGCGCGTTTCGGGGTCGAGATCGCCCAGGAACCACCGCCGTGCCTGTTCGGGCTGGTCATAGACCAGCCGCGCGTAACGGCGTTCGAACTTGTATTTGTCGGTGAAGAAATCGCGGCGCGCCTGCGCATCGGCTTCGAGAACCAGATTATTGTACCGAACGGCGCCGTTCAGGAACAGCTCGGGCTTTTCGATATTGCCGGTCTGCGAAATGCGCGAAACGGTCGTGCTGAGGTTCAAAAAGGCGCTGAACGGCAGCGGCGGGTCGCCCGGCTCTTCGGCCTGGCGATTCTGGTACAAGACTTCGACCGACCGTTTTTCGGGGGCAATCTTCAGCACCAGCACCGCCAGCTGCTCGGGATCATATTCGAGCCGGATGCCCGAGGTCGATACATCGTCGGGCAGAAAGCGCGGCTTGTCGCCGAGCAGCGCGCGCAACTCGGCCTGCGCCTCGGGGGTCAGCAACGGGCCGATCAGCGACAGGAAACCCTCGGTGCCGACGACGAAGCGATCGTCGCTGGTCAACAGCACCGGCAGCTCACCCAAGACGCGGCGGTTGAACTGCAGCGGCGCGGTAATCTCGATATCGCGGTTATAGGGATTGATGTCGGGACGGCGCGCCAGCGCTTCGGGCGAATCCGGGCTGGCGCTTTGCACAAAATTCGCAGCGGGCAGCGCGGCCTCGACGATTTCGGACGCGGCGGCGGTGTGGCCGCTCAACAATCCGACGCTGATGGCGATGGCGCTCCCGGCACCACGGAGCCACAACCTCACCGAATGAACCGCATCGTCATCGGTTTCGCGGGATCGAGCGCAACCCCGGTCGGGATCGAGAAGGTCCGCTTGCCGCCGGCCGGGGCGAGGTAGCCGACGCCGACCAGCTGCGACACTTCTTCATTGCCATAGGTGCGTTCAAACGGCTTGCCATCGGTGGTGGTCGCGGTGACGACCCATTTGGCGCCGCTCATCAAGGCATAGCGCGTCCCCTTGTTCGCGACCACGACCTTCACGCCGGGCTGCGGTTCGGGCGGTTTGGCGTCGGCGGGTTCGGCCGCCTTCAGCGCCGGATCGATGTCAGGGACCGGCGGCAGGACCATTTCAGGCACCAGCGACACCACTTCAACGTCGGGCTTGGCACCCGGCGGCGCGACAACGATCAACGCCTTCATGGTGTACAGAATGTCGATCGACACCGATGCGTCGGTGCCTTGAATCTTTTGCGGGTTGGTTTCGACCGGCAATTGGCGAACCCACAGATAATAGGCCTGCGACGTCGGGATGTCGGGCCGCCCGATCCATTGCACGCGAACGACCTGTCGACCCGAAACGGGGACCAGGCCTTGCGGCGGAAAGGTGATGAAGTCGTCGTCGGCCGGGGTTTCGATCAGCTTGCCCGACTCGTCGAAATCGATGCGCGTGATCTTGGTTTCAAACGGCATCGAGACCGAGCCGACATTGCCGACTTCGATGCGCGCGACGGCGCCGCCGCCCGAGGTTGACAGTTCCGAAACCATCGGCGACACCCGCATCGCAAGCGCCGAGGTCGAGGCGATGATGCCCAGAAACAGCAGGACCGCGCCCATGCGCAGTTTCGTGAACAAGCCCGCAAGCCGCAATTTTGTCATCTGCCCCTCGCACGGGACATTGTCGGTGCGACCTTGGTCGCCCTTGCCCCGTCCCCCATGTAAAAATGTCGGGGGGACATTTCTGTCCCCCACGACATCTAACTTCCTGGTGCCTTAGAGGGCAGCCAGCTCAACCGTCACGGTGTCCGAATAGGTGCCGGCAATCAGCGCCTTCGTCGGATCCGAGATGTCGATGCGGAACGCGGCGCCCGACTTCCAGGCAGCGTTCGACTTCGAGTCCTGATCTTCGGTCGTGCTGACCGAGAACTGGCTGATCGACGTCTGGGGGGTCAGCGTACCGACAGCACCAGCGGTGTACTGGGCAGCGATCGAGTACGGGATGTTCGCCTGGAACACATTGCTGTCGTAACCGCCGGTGTTGCCGGTGTTGCGCAGACCATCAACGCCATTTGTCTTGCGGACGGTCATGGTGTTGGCGGTGTTGCAGCCCGCGAGGTTGGTGCGGGTGTGGCCGTTGGCCGGGCCGACCGAGGTGAAGACGTTTTCAACGGTGCTCGTGGCGTCGGCATAGATGCCGATGGTGCCGAAGTTGACGTCGTTCAGGTCGCCGCCGGCGCCCAGAACGCAAGCCTGGCTGACGGTACCGGTGATCGTGAAATCAGCGGTTTCCGAAGCGCTGGCGGTACCAACGTTGCCGGGGTTTGCGCCATTAACGAACGTTGCGTTCGCAGCCGGGGTGGCCTGCGCCATCGCGGCGGTGCTGGTGAGAGCGACAACCGCCGCAGTGATAAACAGAGAAACCTTCATGTTAAAACTCCCTTTCATAATAATTTACACGCACTTCACTTAAACGAACGACCCTACTGGCTTGATCGGCCAGTATTTCTAAACGCGCGGGTTGATCACGATCGTGATCGAATCCACATATTGGCCCGCCAGCAGATCGCGGCCCTGCGTCATTTCTGTTTGCAGGCGGATTTCGCCGCCGCCCGCCGCAATGGCGTCGCCGCTGTTGAGCGAGGCGCCTGCGATCATCTGATTGCTGGTGAAATCGGCGTGGAGTTGCGTCGGCAAGGGCAACAGCCCCGGAATCGTGACGCCCAACCGATATGGCACCAGGCCGACATACGGCCCTTCGCCCTGCGGCTGGGTCGCATGGGCAATGCCGCCCGATGCCGACCGAAAAACCATTTCAAACGGAACGTTGCACCCGACGTCAAAGCGCGCCGTAGCCTGCTTGTCGCCCGCCAGTTCGCCCAGGCTGATCGTGGTGCCGCCACCGACCGAGCATTTCGCCGTGATGTACCCGGCCAGCACCACATTGACCGACGCCCCGTCGAAAGTCGGCGCGCTGTCCTTTGCATGTCCTGCGGTCGCGACCGTCGACAACAGCATAAAGGCTGCAGCCGCGCTGAATCGCGCCACCTTTCGGCGAAGACGATATGCCAAAAAACCCCCATTGCCGGACTAGACGCCTGATCTGCTCAAGGCGTCCCGCCGCGTGCTATTCTTGTTCTCGCCACCCCCGTGGTCGAAGAATCGTTCAAATCTGTTTGAGAAAATAAACAATTTATTTACATTAGCAATCCCGTGGCGGCTCGGCTCGCCCCGTTTGGCGCGCTGGCGCACACTGTGTTCCCCTTTGATACAGCAGACAGCAAGATCTTAAGATCGCAGAATAAATGCGAAATGGCGGAAACTCCGCAATTTCTGGACGAATCCACCGCAAGATTCGCAACGGCGAGGGCGATCAGCGGCGCTGACGGCACGTTGCGACTCAACTTAACTTTTAATTTAGTCGATTGTTAAACCAGATTCGTCGGCGCGGCGGACGGACGCCCACCGCGAGCCCCGGCTGGGGCTGCCGACCGATCGGCGCGGGTCGTCATCGCCGCGATGCCACGCATGGTCGCATTGTCGCCCCGGTAACGCTCCCTTAACCCAATCGGGCCGACTAAGGGGCGCCATGGCCATTCCCGCATTTATCGACAAAGCCGCGCCGGTCGGCGCCAAAAGCCGCAGCGCGCGGCGGAAACTCCGCTTGCAATTGCAAGGCACCGGGGCGAGCGGCGTCGAAGTCGAAGTGCTGGTGCACAATATTTCGGCAACCGGCCTGCTGCTGGAAGGCGAGGCGACGCTGGCGCTTGGCGACGCGATCGAAATCGGTCTGCCGGATGCCGGCGCAACCCGCGCCCGGGTCATCTGGGCCAGCGGCTCCCTCTACGGCTGCCAGTTCGATACGCCGATCTCGCCAGCGACGCTCAGCGCCGCGCAATTGCGCGCCGTGGTCGGGGCCGATAGCGGCGAAAACGGTGATCTGCGCGCCGCCATCAACGAAAGTTTTGGCGTTCGCCTGCACCGGCTGCGCACCGCAAAGCGGCTGACCCAGGTTCAGATCGCCGCCCAGCTCGGCGTGAGCGAGCAATCGATCTCGGCCTGGGAGCAGGATAAGGCACGGCCCAAAATGGGGCGGACAAAGGTGCTGGCGGCGCTGCTGGGGGTCGAACTGCCCGAATTGCTGGGGATCGACGAGCCCGAAAGCCTGAGCGACGTCGTCGCCCGCGCCAAGGCCCAGCTCGCCGAGGCGGCCGATGTCGGGATCGACAACGTCAAGATCATCATCGAGATTTAGCCGGGGCGCGAGCGCCCCGTGGAGCGGGTTTTATTCGCCGCGCCCAGGTAGCAACAGGCTGGCGTCGCCATAGCTATAAAAGCGATAGTCGGCGGCGATCGCATGGGCATAGGCGCGCTGCATCACCGCCAGCCCCATCAGCGCGCTCACCAGCATGAACAATGTCGAGCGCGGCAGGTGGAAATTGGTCATCAGCCCGTCGATCGCCTTGAACCGGTAACCGGGGGTGATGAAGATCGCGGTGTCGCCCGCGAACGGCGCGATGATGCCGTCGTCCTGCGCGGCGCTTTCCAGCAGGCGCAGGCTGGTGGTGCCGACCGCGATGATCCGGCCGCCGGCGGCCCGCACGGCGTTCAGCCGCGCCGCCGTGTCGGCCTCGATCCGCCCCCATTCGGCGTGCATCACATGATCTTCGGTGTCGTCGGCCTTCACCGGCAGGAAGGTACCGGCGCCGACGTGGAGCGTTAGCGTCTCGGTCGCGATCCCCGCCTTCGCGAGCGCAGCGAGCAGCCCGGGCGTAAAGTGGAGCGCCGCGGTGGGCGCGGCGACGGCCCCGTCTTTCGCGGCGAACATCGTCTGGTAATCGGATCGGTCCTGATCATCGGTGGCGCGCTTGCCCGCGATATAGGGCGGCAGTGGCATCGTTCCCGCGCGTTCGAGCAGCAGCTCGACCGGCTCGTCGCCGGCGAACGCCAGGATGAAGCTGCCGTCGGACAGGCGCTCGTCGGCCTGCGCCGCGACCCCCGCGCCGAAATCGACCGTCTCGCCGACCCGCAATCGCTTGGCGTTGCGCACGAACGCCTGCCAGCGGCGCAAATCGATCCGCTTGTGGAGCGTCGCGCCGATTTTCGCGTCACCGCGCCGCCCTTCCAGCTGCGCCGGGATCACGCGCGTGTCGTTGAACACCAGGCAGTCGCCGGGCCGCAGCCACGCGGGCAGGTCGCCGACCCCCGCATCGACGATCGTGGCGCCATCGACCACCAGCATCCGCGCCGCATCGCGCGGCCGCGCCGGGCGCAGCGCGATCCGTTCGTTCGGCAGGTCAAAATCGAAGGCGTCGACGCGCATGATCAGGGTGGCGCGTCGCCGCGCTTACTGCGCGATCGGCGCGTTGAGCTGGTCGACGGTCACGTCCGCCGCCGGTGCCGGAGCGGGCACCGCCTCGGTCAGCATCGACGCGGGCGGGACCGGCTTGTTGTCGGCGGCGACCGACACCTGGACCATGCGCGACATCACTGCGGGCGGCTCACCCTTTTGGATCGCATCGACATATTGCATGCCCGATACGACCCGGCCGAACGCGGTGTAGCGGCGGTCGAGCGAAAAGCGTGGCTGGAGCATGATGAAGAACTGGCTGTTGGCGCTGTCTTCATTCTCGGCGCGCGCCATCGACAAGGTACCGCGCAGATGCGGGGTGACGTTGAATTCGGCCTTCAGGTCGGGCAGCTGCGATCCGCCCTGCCCGGTCGCGGTCGGATCGCCCGTCTGCGCCATAAAACCGTCGATCACGCGGTGGAACTTGATCCCGTCATAAAAGCCCGCGCGGGCCAGCTGCTTCAGGCGCTCGACATGGCCCGGGGCGACGTTTGGATAAAGCTGGATCACCACCCGGCCGCCGGTCGAAAGGTCGAGGTTGAGCATATATTCGGGATTGTTGATGTACTGATCAGGGGTCATCGCCGGTGCCGCCGGGGTTACCGCCGCGGGAGCGGCATCGGTCGCGGTGGGTGCTTCGGCGGCGGACGGCGCTTCGACCGGCGGCGCGGGCGCTTCCATCGGTGGCGCAGGCTGCGTCGTCTCGGGCACCGGGTTCGGCGCTGGCGGCGCTTCCTGAGCGACGGCAGCCGCCGCGAGACCGAACGCCATCGCCGTGAGAATCATGGGGCGGAGAGAAAATGTCATGCTGGATCGGCCTTTGGATAAAAACTGGATTTGCGCCCCGACTGGCGCGCCCTAGCGGGAAAAAGCTGAACGCTCAATGATCGGTATCAGTGGTCGCCTTGCAACAGACCGCGCTCGGCAATCCGCGCAACGACGGCTTCGCGCACCGCAGGCGTCACGAATTTATGGATGTTGCCGCCAAAAATCGCGATTTCCTTGACCAGCCGCGATGCGATCGGCTGCAACCCGACGTCCGCCATCAGGAAAACCGTCTCGATGCGGTCGTTGAGTTGCTGGTTCATCCCCGCCATCTGATATTCATATTCGAAATCGGCGACGGCGCGCAGCCCGCGGACGATCATGTTCGCGCCCTCGCGCTCGGCAAAATCCATCAACAGCGCGTTGAACCCGACGACGCGAATGTCGCCGCCCAGCCCCGCCACTTCGCTGCGCACCATCTCGATCCGCTCATCATCGTCGAACATCGGCGATTTGGTGATGTTGGTGGTGACGCCGATGACCAGCCGATCGACCAGCTTGGCGCCGCGGCGGATGATGTCCATATGGCCCAGCGTGATCGGGTCAAAGGTTCCGGGATAAACCCCAATGCGCATCAACGGTCCCTTTCCACCACATAACGGGCAATGGCGCGCAGCAGCGTCGCCTCGTCGCCAAAGCTCGCCAGATGCCCGATCGCCTGATCGACCAGCGCGGTCGCCTGTTCGCGCGCGCGTTCGAGCCCCATCAGCGTGACAAAGGTGCCCTTGCCCGCGGCCTCGTCCTTGTGCAGCGCCTTGCCCGCGAGCGCCTCGTCGCCCTCGACATCCATGATGTCGTCGGCGATCTGGAACGCGAGCCCGATGTCGCGCGCATAGCCGCGCAGCGCCGTGCGCCCCTCGGGCGGGATGCGCGCCAGGATCGCGCCGGCCTCGACCGAAAAGGCGATCAGCGCCCCGGTCTTGAGCTGTTGCAACCGGGTCACCGTCGGCAGGTCGAAATTCGACGTTTCGGCGGCGAGGTCCATCATCTGCC
>NZ_SCOT01000032.1 GCF_005502465.1 Sphingopyxis sp. L1A2A | reverse complement strand
GGTAGCGCAGGAAGCGCGAGCCGACCCCGGCCGAGGTCGGCTCGCGCTTCCTGCGCTACCTGCCTTTCATCACTATCGCGCATTTTGTCATCGGCCTGCCGGCGCTGATCGCCTCGCTCGCGCTCGCCTATTTCGCCTTCGTCCAGGCCGATGCGACGCGCAAGATGCAGACCGGCGGCGCGATGCCCTTTGTCACCTTCGGCACCAGCAATGTCGATGACGAGGGCAAAGCCGATATTTCGCTGTCGCTCACCAACAATGGCGTCGGCCCGGCGATCCTCGGGCCGATCGAGATCCGCTATCGCGGCAAGCCGGTGGCGAACCCGATCGCGCTGCTCGACGCCTGTTGCAGCGGCGGCGAAGCGACCGCGCTATCCTTTGCCACCTCACCGTCGACCGGCGTCGCGCTGCGCCCCGGTGAGAGCCTGCGTTTCCTTGGCTTGCCGCGCACCCCCGCCAACGAGGCGACGTGGCAGGCGTTCAACAAGGAACGGTGGAAGATGTCGGTGCGCTCCTGCTATTGCTCGATCTTCAACGACTGCTGGATCACCGAGGGGATGCAGGGGCTGCCCCGGCAGGTAAAAACATGCCCCGCCGACTGGTCGCTCTATCGCGAAGACGCGGGAAAGCGGCTGGCGGGAACGCGCTAAAGGTTAATTAAACCATCTGGTTGACAATCTCGTCGAATCGATCATATTCAACCATATGGTTGAATATGATTCGCAAACCCTCGACACGATTTTCCATGCCCTTGGCGACGCGACGCGACGCGCGATGCTCGGCGACCTCGCGGTCGGCGACCGCACGGTGGGCGAGCTTGCGGAACCCTTCGCGATGTCGCTCGCCGCAGCGTCGAAGCATATCAAGGTGCTCGAAGCCGCGGGGCTGATCCGCCGCGATGTCCGCGGCCGCACCCATGTCTGCTCGCTCGAACCGATGCCGCTGATGTCGGCCGACCAGTGGCTCGGCGTCTATCGCCGTTTCTGGACCAACCGCCTCGACACCCTCGAACAATTGCTGCGCGCCGACGATGCCGCAACGCCACATCCCCCCAAGCCGCCCCTCCCCGGGACAGAAGGAGAATGACGATGACTATCATGACGACCGACCAGGATTATGGCGTGGTGACCGAGGACGCGACCCTGACGCTCGAACGCCTGCTCCCCGGCCCGATCGAACGCGTCTGGTCGTATCTCGTCGACAGCGACCTGCGCCGCCAATGGCTCGCTGCGGGTGCCATGGAACAACGCGTCGGCGCGCCCGTCGACCTGGTCTGGCGCAACGACGAACTGACCGACCCGCCCGGCGCGCGCCCAGACGGCATGGACGATGAGCATCGCATGACCTGCGAAATCCTTGAAATATCGGCCCCGAACCGGTTGGCGATCAGCTGGGGCAGCACCGGCGGCGTGACGCTCTTGCTGCAGGAAAAGGGCGACGATGTCCTGCTGACGATCATCCACCGCCGCGTCGCCGATCCCGCGGTGCTGCTCAATGTCAGCGCCGGCTGGCATTCGCATGTCGATGTGCTCGAAGCCAAACTGCGCGGGACCGCGGCGACTCCGCACTGGGACAATTTCGTCCGCCTGCGCGGTGACTATGCGGCACGACTGAAGGGCTGATCGCACCAGCGCGTCCGGCAGCAAGGGGCTGCGCGAGCAGCCCCTTGCTGCCGCCTTGATTCGGCCGATTGTGGACGCTCTCTCTTCCCTTCGTCATTCCCGCGAAAGCGGGAACCCAGCGAGCCACCGTTGCGCGCTGGGTTCCCGCTTTCGCGGGAATGACGACGAGGGCGTAGGGCCGCTCCCCATCCCAAAGCCGACGTTCATCCATCACCTTGCGGACGGCATCCCACCCGATTACTCCCGCACCCATGACCGCCGACAAAATCTTCATCAGCGCCAACGACCTCCTCGCCGATTCGCTGCGCCTCGGCATGCAGGTGATCGACAGCGGTTTCAAACCGACCCACCTCGTCGGCATCTGGCGCGGCGGCGCGCCGGTCGGGATCGCGGTGCAGGAATTGCTCGATTATCATGGCACTCACTGCGACCATATCGCGATCCGCACCTCGTCCTACCACGGCATCGACCGCCAGGATCCGCACGTCAAAGTGTTCGCGCTCGGCTATCTGATCGACACCCTCGACCCCGACGACCGGCTGCTGATCATCGACGATGTGTTCGATAGCGGGCGCAGCATCCGCGCCTTCATCGCCGAACTGAAAGCACGCTGCCGCCACAATATGCCGCGCGACATCCGCATCGCCACCGTCTGGTTCAAACCGCACCGCAACGTCACCGATCTGCGCCCCGATTTCTTCGTCCACGAAACCGACCAGTGGCTGATCTTTCCGCACGAAATCGACGGGCTGACCATCGACGAAATCCGCCGCCACAAGCCCGAGGCGGCGATCATCCTGCGCGAGGAAGAGGGCAACCGCGATGCATGATGGTTTCGCCTCGGCCAGCGACCGCGCCGCTTATATCAACGGCCTGCCCAAGGCCGAGCTCCACCTCCATATCGAAGGCTCGCTCGAACCCGAACTGATGTTCGAACTCGCGCAGCGCAACGGCGTAACGATCCCCTTCGCCAGCGTCGAAGAGGTGCGCGCGGCTTACGCCTTCTCGAACCTTCAGGATTTTCTCGACATCTATTATCAGGGCATGGGCGTCCTCCACACCGAACAGGATTTCCACGACCTCACCGCCGCTTATCTGGCGCGCGCTCATGCCGACGCGGTGCGCCACGTCGAAATCTTCTTCGATCCGCAGGGGCATACGGCCCGGGGCGTCGCGTTCGGAACCGTCATCACCGGCATCACGCGCGCGCTCGATGATGCGCACGCGCGCTATGGCATCACCTCGAAACTCATCATGTGCTTCCTCCGCCACCTCAGCGAAGCCGACGCCGAGGCGACGCTCGACGAAGCGCTGCCCTATCTGGGCCGCATCGACGGGGTCGGGCTCGACAGCTCCGAAGTCGGCCATCCGCCGTCGAAATTCACCCGCGTCTTCACCCGCGCCCGCGCCCTTGGCCTCAAGATCGTCGCCCACGCCGGTGAGGAAGGCCCGCCCGCCTATGTTTACGAAGCGCTCGACCTGCTGGGCGTCGACCGCGTCGACCATGGCAACCGCAGCCTTGAAGACCCCGCCCTCGTCGCGCGCCTCGCCACCGCGGGCATGACGCTCACCGTCTGCCCGCTGTCAAACCTGAAGCTGTGCGTCGTTGGCGACGTCGCCGACCACCCGCTGAAAATCATGCTCGACGCGGGACTCCGCGCCACGGTGAACAGCGACGATCCCAGCTATTTCGGGGGGTATGTCAACGCCAACTATTTGACCGTCGCCGACGCGCTCGACTTGTCAAAGGCCGAGCTGATCACGCTGGCGCGCAACAGCTTCACCGGCTCGTTTTTGGATGACGCGGCGAAGGCAAAGCACCTCGCGGCAATCGCCGCCTACACCTGACCCCTTATCAGCGAAGGTCGGCTTGCGACCAGTTGCGGACATTCTTCTCCCCTCCCTTCCAGGGAGGGGTCGGGGGTGGGTGGCCGCCGAAGGCGGCACTCTGCCTCGGCTCGCTAGCGCTCGCACCCACCCCTAACCCCTCCCTGAAAGGGAGGGGAACGTCTTAAATCCACCCCAAAGCCGCCATCAACCGCTCGGAAAAAACGCTGTCCTACATTATTCCGCTGTGCGAGCCTTCGCGTCAGCTCTTTCAATTTGTCAACAAAAGTGGTCGCCGCCCGGATTCCGGAGACGGTCAGGATCCGGCGGCCATATGTCCGCCGAGCGCGACAAATGCCGCGCTGCACGAGGCTGAACTTTCCTGAACTTTGGCATGATGGCCGGTCCATGCGCCGGCCGGATCGCGGCCCCGCCCCTGGATAACCGAAGACGGCTATGTCCGCTCCCACCCCTTACCGGTCGTCCACATTCAACGGAATTCAAGCCGCGATCAGCACCCCATGGTACGACCGGTCCTCGAACGCCAGACCCGCGCCCATCGCGACACAGATCAGCGCATTTTCGGCGACCCGCACCGACAATCCGGTCGCCTCGGCAATCGCGACGTCCATCCGGCGCAGCAGCGCGCCGCCGCCGGTCAGGGTGATCCCCTCGTCGATGATGTCGGCGGACAATTCGGGCGGCGTCTGCTCCAGTGCGGCGCGCACCGACGCAACGATCTGCCCGACCGGTTCGGCCAGCGCCTCGGCAATCTCGGCCTCGGACACCCGCACTTCCGACGGGCGCCCGTTGACCAGGTCGCGGCCCTTGACCCCGATCACCATGCCGTCGCCCTCGGGCGCCACCGCACAGCCGATCGCCAGCTTGACGCGCTCGGCGGTCATTTCGCCGATCATCAGATTATGTTTGCGGCGGATGTAGGACGAGATCATGTCGTCCATCTTGTCGCCGCCGACGCGCACCGAATTGCTGTACGCGATGCCGCCCAGCGACAGGATTGCGACCTCGGTCGTGCCGCCGCCGATGTCGACGACCATCGCGCCCATCGGTGCCGTCACCTGCAACCCCGCACCGATCGCCGCGGCCAGTGATTCCTCGATCAGCTGCACCGACACGGCGCCCGCGTTCGACGCGGCATCGCGGATCGCGCGGCGTTCGACCATCGTCGATCCCGACGGGACGCAGATCACGACATTGCTGCGCTGGCGCAGGCGGCTCGGCCCGCCCAACGCCTTGTCGATGAAATGCTTGATCATCTGTTCGGCGACATCGATGTCGGCGATCACCCCGTCGCGCAGCGGACGGATCGCCTGGATATTGCTCGGCGTCTTGCCCATCATCAGCTTGGCCTCGTTGCCGACGACCTTGACGCGCCGCACCCCGTCGCGCGTTTCCAGCGCAACGACCGACGGTTCGTTCAAAACGATACCCTTGTCCCTTACATAGACGACGGTGTTCACGGTCCCCAGATCGATGGCCATGTCATGCGCGGCCGAACCGAACCGATTAAAGAATTTCATACGCGCCGAACGCCCCTTGGTCATGCTGATGGAGAATCGGGGGCGCGCGCGGTCACGCCCGCAACACCCGTGGATTTCGGCTTGTGACGATGGTTAAATCGCGTCAACGGCCGAGGCGCAGACCGTTGGTTTATCAGGTCCGGACGAGCCAAAGTCGCCATTTGCCGCCGCCGAGCCACGGTTCGTCGCTCGGACCGCTCATCTGCCAACGGTCAGGGCGGACCCTAGCCGCGGGTCGGCATGAGGAACTTCAGCCCCTGCAATTTGACGATCTGGTCGTCGATGCACAGCGGCGCGGCGATCAGGCGCATCCAGCGCGGCTCTGCGGTGACAGGCTTGATTTCGACGTCCAGGGTGAAGCCGCGGCGGTGCCGGATCGCATAGGCGCGCAATTTCTCCATCGCGGCGCGCGATCCCTCTTCATACAGCGCGACGGTTTCGGCGCGCGTCACCGCCGCCCCGCGCGGCAGGCCGAAAATGTCATAAACCTCGTTCGACCAGCTCAGCCGGTTGTTGTCCGTCAGGTCGCATTCCCACCAGCCCGGCTGGCCCCCGGCCGGCCGGTCATTCGCGACAAGGTCGGCCATGTCGGCGACCGCATCGAGCGTGTCGGGGCCGTGCAGCTGCCCCAGCTCGAAATAGCGCGCGCGCTCATACAGCGGCCAACTATGGTGAACGGGCAAGGGATGGGTCGGCTTCAACGCACCAGTCTTTCGTCATTTTGTATGGGGATAGCGGCATCCCCCTAACAACGACTAGTACATGTCTATTACCCGATCGGCAATTTTCTTGCCGTCAGCGCCGCGCCAGCGCAATTCCGGCCAGATTCTGGGTGCGCTTGATGTGGCGGACGCGCGGCGGCGGACCGTCGCCGACCAGCGCCCGAAATGCCGCCAGATGCGCCGCCGCGCCGCGGCGCGCCGCGACCGCTCCAGTCGCCTGTGCGACCACCGCCGCGGCATCGCCGAGCAGGACAAAGTCGGTCAGCCCGCGCGCCTGCGCCGCCCGCAGCGCCGCGATCAGCGCCAGCCATTCGGCGTCCATGCTGCTTCCCGTCCCGACGTCGCGGTCGATCGCGGCGACCCCGCCGATGACGACCGCAATCTCCATCGCACCGGGATTGGGGCGGCACCCGCCATCGAAATAGATTTTGGTGCGGCGCGGCTTCATGACGCCGCTATAGCCCCTAGAACTTCCCCCGCACCGAAAATGAGAAAATCGGCCCGATCAGCCGGTCGCGTTCTTCGACAAACGCGATCGGGCTGTCGCCGCGCAGCCCGGTATAGACAATGCGGTCGCGCTTCGACCGGGCGTTGGCGATGTTACGGATCTGCGCCCTTACCGTCAGCCCCATGACATTTTTATGCTCGACAAACACATTGGCGAACACCGGCCCTTCCCACAGCTTGTCGATCTGGGTCCGGCGATAGCTCGGTTGGTAATGGCCATAATTCGCCCCCGCGCCCCACGCCCAATCGCCGCCCGGAATGTCATGGCGGACACTCGCTTCGATCACCTTGTCGGTAAAGCCGCTCCACTGGCGCTTCTCGCCGGTGAACGGATCGCGCAGCGAGCTTTTCTGTAACAGCACCTTGGTTTCGACCTTCATCCCCTTGATCCCCGCGGGGTCGAGGTTGATCGTCGCGGTCCAGTCGATCGCCCCCGCTTTCGCCTTGGCGATATTGCCCACTGCTTCGCCAGTGGCACCGACCGGGACGACATCGACGCGATCCTCGACGTCGCGATAGATCAGCACGACCTTGGTCGAACCCCAGGCGCCGAATTTCTTGTTGATCTCGGCCTCATAGGTCCAGTCCTGCTGCGGCCGCAGGTCGTTGTTGCCCTCATTCTGGTTGCCGTCGTTCAGGAACGCGCGCGCCAGAAAATCATAAAAGGACAATTGCAGCACCCGCCGCCGCAACTTCACCGACACGTCGAAATCGGCCGTCGGCGTCCACGCCAGCGAGATCGAGCCCTTCGGCCGAAAGAAGGTGCGCGTCAGCCCGTTCATCCCGGTCTGGGTGATCGTCGAATGTTCAGCCCCCGCAATGATCTGGAAATTCAGCTTGTCGGTCAGCTTGCGGCCAAAGCTCAGCAATCCTTCATAACGATCCTCGCTGACCCCGCCGGTGCCGCCGGCGAACGGCTGCTCAACAAACACCCCCGACTGATCGAGCACCGCAATCGACGCGACATTGTCCAGCGTGTTGAACGCCGCCTCGCCCGACAATTGCCAGTCGCCGCCAAACATCTTCCACTGATATTCGCCGCGCCCGATCGTCTCGCCCAGGTCGCCGGTCTGCGCGAAACGGTCGCCGGTCGCGGTCCCGCCCACCGGCGTCGTCACTATCTCCTGCAAATAGGGTTCGTGGCTGAATCGGCGCAGCCCGATCAGCTTCAGCTTTCCCGGCCCGACCCCGAACTGATAATCGCCGCTGACCTCGTAATTCCAGCTGTCGGCATTTTCATACACGGTGCGGGTCCGGTCGGGCTGCCCGGGTCCGACCCGCACCCCATCCTCAAAATAACGATCATATTTGCGCTGATAATGGCCGCCGAAATTGGCCACCGTGTCGCCCGCGGGATCCCAGGTGATCCGCCCCGACAGCTTCGGGGTGTCATAATGGGTGTTCCAGGCGTCCTCGCGCCGCTCGATGATATTGCCCGCGCCATCGCGGATCAGCGTCGGCCCACCGGCGCCGCTGCGCGCCGATTCGTCATTGCTCAGCGCCGCTTCATATTCGATATCGCCCGACCGCCCGCGCACCGACACGTCGGCGCGGGTGAACAGCGGGTCGGTGTAATGGGCGCGAAATTCGGGGCGCCACGAAAACTGCCCCGAAAAGGCCGCGGCGCGATAGACGATATTGGCGACCTGCCCCGACAATCCGGGAATATCCAGCGTCGCACCATCGACAATCTCGATCCGCTCGACATTGCCCGCCGGGATGCGCGACAGCTGGGTGTACATATCGTCGCCCTTGTTCGACGGCCGCTCGCCGTTGAACAGCACATTGCCCGTCGCCTGCCCCAGCCCGCGCAGATTCTCGTTGTCGCGGATCGAAAATCCGGGAACCTGATTCAGCATGTCATAAGCGTTTGTCGGCGCGTAACGGGCAAAGTCGGCGGGGGTATACACCTGCCGCGCCGCGCCGTTCGTGCTGGCCGGAACCTCGGCCGCTGCGGGCGGCGGCGTATCGCCGCTCGCCGGCGCCTCCTGACCCCTTGCGGGCATCGACAGCGCGGCGGCGAGCGCGATCAGGCTGACCGGGCGCATCATTGTGCCGTTCCCCGCGCCGCGCGGTTCATCGCCACCGCATAGTCGCCGGTCACGCCCAGCGCCTTCATGCCGACAACATCGTCAGCGCTCAGCCTGCGGTATCCCGCCGCCGCCAGCCCACGCACATAAGCGCCATCGACGCCCAGCGCCTTGCACGCGATCGCATCGTCGATATCGGTCAGCACCAGCGCCTCCGATTTGAGGTCGCGGACATAGTCAGGGGTCACGTCCAGCGCCGCCGCCGCGATCAAATCATCGGTGTCCTGGGGCTTGACCCCCGCGGCGATCAGCCCGTCGGCAAGCTCGATCGTCGCATCGACCAGCACCATCGCGAGCAGGTCGCTGCGCCGCCCCGGCGCCAGCCCGCGTTCGCCCAGCGCCGTCTCGAATTTGGGGTCGGAGGTGAAGCGGCAGCCGCCCGCACCCTCGAACGCGCGCGCCAGCGTGCCCGTGCAAGCCAGCGTCCCGGCGCTATGGACGACGGTAAAGGACACCGGTCCGCCGCTGCCCTGCAACGCCGCGCGCACCGGCGCCAGTTCGCGCCGCGCGCCGTCCAGCGACACATCGCTGTTCGACTGTTTGTAACGGACGCGCAGCTGCGGTTCGCTGTTGCCGGTTGCGGCGGCCGCGGTCCACGCGATGTCGCGCATCACCAGCGTGTCGGCGGCGGTGCTCGGCGCGGCGCAGGCAAGGACGGTCAGCAGCGCGGCGCTGGTGGCGATCAGGGGGGCTTTCATACGGACACTCCTTTGGCCGGCGCCGGACGAGCGTCATCGCTCGCCCCCGCAGCGGCGTTTCAAAACAACAGTTCGATCAACGATGGTCAGGCTTGGACGGACGTCCGGGCGTCAGCCGGTCGGCGGCACCGGCGGTTCGGGCGGTTCGGCGAATTCGATCCGGGCGACGCGGCCATCGCCACTGCGCGCTTCCATCACCCCGTCGGCGCCGATGCTAACCGCCGCACCATGCTGCGACCTCGCGGCTGTCGGGCGCGGCGTCGGCCGGGGCTTTGCGCTCGGGCGGAACATTCCGGTGGCGCGCAGTTCGATCGCATCATCGGCGCTCCGCATCTTCACGCCTGCCTTTTGCATGTCGGTGACAAAGTCGCAGTCGACCCCCATTGCGCGCAGCGCGACGACGTCGTCGATGCCGATGTCGGGGAAATGCGATTTCATGTCGCGGGCGAAGCCGGGTTCGATGTGCAGCGCCGACGCGCCGATCAGTTCGTCGACATCGACCCCCGGGAAGATTTGCCGCATCGAGCGGATATAGGCCGGGTCGACCCCGCTCGCCTTCGCCGCGATCAGCGCGTCAGCGTCCATCGCGCCGCCATGTTCGCGCATTTCGGCGGCATATTCGGGGGTCACCCCGACCGCGCGCAGGCTCACCAGCTGTTCGGCGGTCAGCTGTTCGGCGGTCGCAGCCGCCGCGACGGCGTCCTCCCGCGCGTCGGCGCTTGCCGCCACCGCGACCCGCGACGATGCCATGGCGGATTTCTGCGCGGCAAAGTCGGTCGCCTGCGCCTCCTTCGCGGTCACCGTCTCTTCGGCGGCCGTCGCCGAAAAAGCGGCGAGCGGCGCGGTCACCCCCGCCAGCACGACCAGGCTCATCAACACCCAGCTCGCGCTCGCCGGCCCGCGCTTCAGGCTGGCATCGAGGACGCGGGTGATCCGGCGTTTCAGGCTGCCATGCGACGGCGCGACGCCATGCGCCGCCATCAGCGCCGCCTTGTTGTCATGGCGCGCCGCGCCGACCAGCAGCGTCGCGTAATCGGGGCCGTCGATGTCGGCCATCAACACCGCATCGTCGGCGGCTTCCTCGCGCAATTGATGGCTCTCGCGCGCCAGCATCCACACCAGAGGATTGAACCAGAACAGCGCGCAAGCGACGCGCGAAGCGAGCAGCTTCGCCCAGTCGAGGCGGGCGATGTGCGCCAGTTCGTGCGCGATGATCGCCTCGGCCTCGCCGACCGCCTGCACCGCTTTCGGGCTCAGCACGATCGTCGAGCGCAGCAGCCCCCAGCTGATCGGCGAGCGCAATTCGTCGCTGACCAGCAATGCGGTGCCATGTTTGAACCCCATCCGCCGCTGCGCCTCGGCCAGCGCCGACAGCCACGATCGCTCGACCAGCACTTCGGCGCGGCCGCGCATCGCGAACAGCCGCAGCACCGCGAGCATCATCACTCCAAACAACAGCGCGAGCGGGACAAGATAGAGAAAGGGGGCCAGGTCGGCCCCCGCCGACAGGCTGATCGGCGGTGATCCGGCGGTGCCGGCCACGGCAGGGACTGAAGCCGTGGCTGCGACCGGATCAACCGCCGATCCCCCTGTATCGATGGTGGCGCCTGCGGTCGGCGCCGCCGCGGCAACCCAGCGCGCGGGCAGCGGCTGCCACAGCGGCAAAACCAGGGTGGCCACCGGCAGCACCAGCAGCGCGAGCAGGCCGACATGCGCGACCAGCGACCGCTCACCCGCCGATCGCGTCCGCGCCAGCCGCAACAGCCCCAGCGTCAGCCCGGCGATCAGGGCCGATTTCCAGGCGAGACCGACCAGCGTCGCGGGCTCGATCATCATGTCGCTCATCATTTCGCCCTCCCTTCGCGCGCCTGCCCGATCAGCTTTTCCAGCTCGTCGAGTTCGGCCCCGCTCATTTCGTCCTGCATCCCCAGCAGCGCCGCGGCGGCGCTCGTCGCCGATCCGTTGAAAAACACCCGCACCACCTGGCTCAGCGCCGATTTGCGCGCGGTCTTGTCCGACACGCTCGGCGCATAGACAAAGCCGCGCTCCGACGCCTCGCGCACGACAAAACCCTTGGCCTCCAGCCGCTTGAGCATCGCGCGGATCGCCGATCCCGACAGTTCGTCGGACAGCGCCTCGCCAATCTCGGTCACCGTCGCGGCACCGCGCTCGTACAAGACATCAACAATCTCGCGTTCCCGCGGCGGCAAACTGGACAACATGCGACTCACCTCATGCGCTACATTTGTAGCGTGCTACATTTGTAGCGCGTCCTTGGCAAGGGGTTTTGTTCGGGTAATACAGTTTGGGGCGGCGGCACCGACTATGCTCATTTTCGTCATCCCGGCGAAGGCCGGGTTCTCACCCTCTCGGGGTTACGCGCCGGCGAGAACCCGGCCTTCGCCGGGATGACGAGCTAAGTAACGGCAGCTCACCCCAAATGTACCGGGTCACCACCCCGCCCCGCGCAAGTGATCCCCATCACATCGCCGCAAACCCGCGCCTTCTAATCGCCGATCGACACCCGCCGCTGCCGTTCACCGCGCCATTGCGCCAACCCACAGATGACAATATCCCAATTTTATCACTATCTTGGGTCAAAACAGGGAAAATTCCGCTTCATGGCCGACCGTCGACATCGCCTTCTCGCCCTGCTCCTCGCCGCGCCGCTCGGGGCCGCCGCGCCGCTGGCCTTCGCGCAGGATGCGGCGCCCGTCGGCACGCCGCCCGCCAGCACCCTCAATGCCGACCAGCAAAAGATGCTCGACCTGATGAACCGCGGTATGGACCTCGAGCGCGAGGGCAAGCTGGGCGAGGCGGAGGCGGTCTATCGGCGCTGGATCGACGAAGCGACGAAGCGCTACGGCGCCGACGACCTGCTCACCAGCTTGGGCTACCGTCTGATCGCCGGAAGCCTCGAGGCGCAGAACCAGCTGGCCCCCGCCGAACCCTATTGGCGCCGCCTGCTTGCGATCAATACCAAAATCCTCGGGCCGCAGGACGACCAGACGCTCACCGCCACCGGCTTCCTCGCCACCAACCTCGCCAAACAGGGCCGCCCCGCCGAGGCGCTGTCGCTGCGCCGCGACCTGCTCGCGGCGCGCACGGCGCAGTTTGGCGAACAACATGCCAAGACAATCGCCGCCACCGGCAACCTCGCCGGGCTTTTGATCGAACTCGGCGACATGAAAGGCGCCGAACAGCTGTTCCGCCAGGCGCTCGCCGCCAATCTTGCGCTGCACGGCGAACAGCATCGCGAAACCGCGTCGCAATATGCCAATCTCGCGGTCACGCTGCGCAGCCTCGGGCGCTTCGACGAGGCCGCGGCGATGCTCGACAAGGCGCTGGCGATCGACGAGGCGCTGACCGGCCCGAACGGTCCCGACGTTGCGCTGCATCATTATAACCGCGCGGTGAATTTCACCGAACTCAGCCGCTATGCCGATGCCGAGACGGCGGCGAACCGGGCGCTCACCATCTGGCGCGCGACCAAGGGCGACGACAGCCCCCAGGCCGCGCTCGGTTACACCGTGCTCGGGTACAGCTACGGGCTGACCGGGCGCTTCGGCGACGCCGACACCGCCTATCGCAAGGCGCTGGCGCTCCGCACCAAATGGCTCGGCGCGGGGCATCCGCTAACCGCCGAGGCGACGAATAACCTGGCGCTCAACATAGAAAATCAGGGCTTGCCGCCCAGCACCGTCGAACCGCTGCTGCGTCAGGCGCTCGACACGACGCGCCGCGCCTATGGCGAAAGCAACGAGCGCACCGCGACGATGTACGCCAATGTCGCGCATAATCTGAACCAGCAGGGCCGCTATGGCGAGGCCGAGCCAATGTATCTGCGCGCGCTCGAGATTCAGGGCGGCATCGCCGGCCGCGACCATCCCTCCTTCGCCTCGACGCTGATCAACTTCGGCTATCATTTGCGCGAAGCCGGGCAAGCCGCGCGCGCCGAACCGCTGATGCGCCAGGCGCTGGGCGTCTTTCGCGCCAAATTCGGCGAGGATAATCCCGAAACCGCATGGGCCTATCTCAGCCTCGGCACGACGCTCGGCCATCTTGGCCGCCATGCCGAAGAGGCCGACATGACCAGCAAGGCGCTCGCCATCCGCCGCCGCCTGCTCGGCGAGGATCACCCGCTGACCGCTGTCGCCTATAACAATGTCGCCTCGGCGCTGGTGCGCAGCGACCGCAGCGGCCCAGGCGACCGCGCCGCCGAACCCAATTACCGCCAGTCGCTCGCGATCCTGCGCCGCAGCCTGGGCGAAGCGCATATCGACACCGCACGCGCCTATGAAAATCTGGCGCTGACCCTGCTCCGCCAGGGCAAGGCGGCCGAAGCCGAGCCGCTGGCGGCCAAAGCGGTCGCGATCCTGCGGCGGCTCAACCAACAAAGCGCCGCAGGCGGCGGCGCCGTCGGGCTGGCGGCGCTCGACCGGCAACAGGCGGCGCCCGACCGCGGCATCTTCACCACCTATATGAATGCCGCTTTCGGGCTGATGGACGTTACCCCGGGCGCGGCGCAGCAGGCGGAGATTCAGGACCGCGCCTTCCGCGCCGCGCAGGATGCGATCGCGTCGGCATCGGGCCGCGCGGTGCTGCAAACCGCCGCGCGCGACGCCGCCAAGACCCCGCAAATGGCCGAAGCGGTACGCCAGGAACAGGATCTCGCCGCCAAGGCGAACCTGATCGACAAAAATCTCCTCCGTGCGCTGGGCGACCGCAAACCGGTGGAGGCGGCGCGGCTGCGCGGCGAGCTCGACGGCGTGCAGGCCCAGCTGGCCGAGGTCAGCGCGCTGATCGACAAGAAATATCCCTCCTATCGCCAGCTGGTGGCACCGCAGCCGATCAGCCTGGCCGAGGCGCGACAGGCGCTCCAGCCCGGCGAGGCGCTGCTGCTGATGACCGAGGCGGCGAACACTTTTCACCTGTTCGTCGTCACCCCGACCGCGGTCGGGTGGAGCCGCCCGGCTAAGGACATCACGGTCATCCTCAAACAGATTTCGGACCTGCGCTGCGACGTCGATTTTGCCACCTGCTCGGCGGCGCGCAAAGCCGAGCTCGACGCGCAGGCGATGTCGCCGATGGAGCTTGAGGGCCATCGCCGCTTCGATCTCGACACCGCGAACGCGCTCTACACGTCGCTGATCGCGCCGATCGAACCGTTGCTCAAGGACAGCAAGCGCATCTATGTCGCCAGCTCGGGCAAGCTCGGCGATCTGCCGCTCGCGATGCTGTCGGCGACCGCGCGGCCCGCGGGCGCCGACGTCGCCGATCCGGACACGCTTGCCCGCGCCGCCTGGCTGTCCGATCGCTACGCCTTTACCAGCCTGCCCGCGGTCGCGGCGCTGACCCTGACCCGCGATCCGCCGCGCGGCCGCCGCAGCAACAGCTTTCGCGGCTATGGCGCCCCCGTCCTGGTCGGCGGCGACACCGGATCGCGCGCCGCCCGCGGCATCGCGGTGTTCGACGCCGTCTCCGAATCGGGCTCGCCGCTCGCCGATCCCGACGCGCTGCGCCGGCTGGCGCCGCTGCCGGGGACCAAGGTCGAGCTGGCGGCGATGGCGCGGCTGTTCGGCGTCACGCCCGGCAATCTGACCATCGACGGCAAGGCGACCGAGGCGGCGCTACGTCAGGATCCGGCGCTGGCAACGAGCGAGGTCATCGCGATCGCCACCCACGGCCTGCTCCCCGACCCATCGCTCGGGCTCGGCGAGCCGGGGCTGGTGCTCACCCCGCCGACCACCGCGAGCGACATGGACGACGGGCTGCTCACCGCGACCGAGGCGGCGCGGCTGACGCTCTCGGCCGACTGGGTGATCCTGTCGGCGTGCAACACCGCGTCGGCGGAACATTCGGGCGGCGGCGACAGCCTTTCGGCGCTGGCGCGCGGTTTCCTCTACGCTGGCGCCGACGCGCTGCTCGCCAGCCACTGGCGCGTCTCGGACGAGGCGACCGCGGTCTTGACCGTCGAAACGCTGCTGGCCCGGCGCGCCAACCCGGCACTGTCGCGCGCGCAGGCGCTGCAACTCGGGATGCAGGCGGTGCGCACCGGCAAGCGCGCCGACGGCAGCGCGATTGCGGGATGGAAAGCCGATTGGGTGCATCCCGCCGCCTGGGCTGCTTTCACCAACATCGCCAACCGCGACGATTGACCGCACAGCGCATTTCCCTTCGCCGCCGCGCCGATTATAGGGGCGGCAGTTCCAGGGAGTATATTGCCGATGCCGATCATGGCCGCCCGCGTTTATCATGACGGCAAGCTCGTCCGCGATATCGGCCCCGACGAGGAACTGCCGGTCGACTGCGACGAGGGCGATTTCTTCTGGCTCGGCCTGTACGAGCCGACCCCCGGCGAGCTCGAGGGCATCGCCAAACGCTTCGGCCTCCACCCGCTCGCGGTCGAGGATGCGACCAAGGCCAAGCAGCTGCCCAAGGTCGAGGTTTACGGCGACCAACTGTTCATCATCGCCAGCACCGGCAACCTGGGCAGCGGTACGATCCAGTCGGGCGAGACCGCGATCTTTGTCGGGCGCCACTTCATCGTCACCGTCCGGCATGGCTCGGCGCGCGCGCATACCGAGGTGCGCGCGCGGCTCGAAACCTTGCCCGCCAAGCTCGCGCATGGCCCCGATTATGTCCTTTATGCGATCCTCGATTTCATCGTCGACGGCTATTTCCCGCTGATCGACGCGATCGAGGACCGCATGCTGACGGTCGAGGACAGCGTGATGGACACCCCGCTCGACGCCGCCGAAATCCGCCAGCTCTATGCGCAGCGTCACGAGGTTATCCGGTTCCAGCGGCTCGCCGGCCTGATGAAGGAGGTCGCCGGGCGCCTCGCGGGCGAGGATGATCTGCCGTGCATCGACGGCGCGGTGCGGCCGTTCTTTCGCGACATCTGGGACCATGTCCAGCGCGCCGAATTCCGCCTCACCGGCCTGCGCGACGTCGCCGCATCGGTCATCGAAACCAACGGCATGCTCGAACAGCAACGCCAGGGCGTCATCACCCGCCAGCTCGCCGCCTGGGCCGCAATCCTCGCCGTGCCGACCGCGATCGCCGGGATCTACGGCATGAATTTCGAATTCATGCCCGAACTCGACTGGGCGCTCGGCTATCCCTTCGCGCTGGCCCTGATCTTCGGCGGCTCGGGGCTCGTCTTCTGGCGCTTCAAAAGCATCGGCTGGCTGTAGAAACCGCGCTTGACACCACGCTGCGCCTTCTTTGATAGGAACGCCAACGGGCCAACGCGGACGCCCGTTCAGATGGCCAACAAAACTTCGGCGCCATCCAAGTCCGCTCCACCCGCCGCAACCGCGGCGCTCGGAGCGTTGATATGACCCCTCTCCCGCCCCCAACCGACCCGTCGCAGCTCAGCCTGCTCGCGCTGTTCCTCAAATTCCTGCGCTTCGGCGCGCTGGCGTTCGGCGGCCCGGTCGCGCAGATCGCGATGCTGCGCCAGGCACTGGTCGATGAGGAACGCTGGATCGATCCCGGGCGCTTCAACCGCCTGCTCGCGGTGTTGCAAGTCCTGCCCGGCCCCGAAGCGCACGAGCTATGCGTCCACCTCGGGATGATCGCGCGCGGGCGGATCGGCGGCTTGCTTGCCGGGCTCGGCTTCATGCTGCCGGGCCTGCTGCTGATGCTGCTCGCGGGCTGGCTCTATGTCACCTGGATCGCGGGCGACGCCGGGCTGACCGGCGTCCTGCTGGGCGTGCAGATTGCGGTACTCGCGATCATCCTGCGCGCCGTCGTTCGCATCGGCCAGCACATCATCGAGGACCGCCTGCTCGCCGCGATCGCCGTCGCCAGCCTGCTCGCGACGCTCGCCGGGGTGCCGTTCTGGATCCCGCTCGCCGCGGGCGGGCTCGCCTATGCCGCCGCGCAGCGCCCGCTGATCGCGCTGGCGGTCGTCGTCGCCGCCTTCGCCGCGCAGCAATTCGCCGCCCCCGCTACCGCCACCGCGCTGGTCGCGGGCGCCGCGGGCGCCCCGATCACCCTGCTCGCGCTGTTCGTCGCGGGGCTGAAGGGCGGCCTGCTGACCTTCGGCGGCGCCTATACCGCCATCCCCTATGTGCGCGCCGACACCGTCGGGCGCGGCTGGGTCGGCGACGCAACCTTCCTCGACGGCATCGCGCTCGCCGGGGTGCTCCCGGCGCCGCTCGTCATCTTCGCGACCTTTGTCGGCTATGTCGTCGGCGGTCCCGGCGGCGCGCTTGCGATCACCGCGGGGATGTTCCTGCCCGCCTTCGCTTTCTCATTGATCTTTTTCGAGCGGCTGGAGGCGGTGGTCGAAAACCCGGCGCTCCACCGCCTGCTCGCCGGGGTCGCCGCCGCGGTCGTCGGCATCATCGCCGCGACCTTTGTCCAGCTGGGCGAAGCGACCGCCGCGCGCGTCACCGCGCCGCTGCCCGCGGTCCTGCTTTTCGCCGCCGCGCTCACCGTCGTCTGGCGGGTCAAGGGCGCGTGGGTGACCCCCGCGATCGTCGCCGCCGCCGCGCTCGCCGGATGGCTGGTGCCGCTATGACGCCGGCGCCATCACCCGGGCCATCATCCGTTCTTCCTTGGCGATCCACGGCGCGATGCTCGGGCGCGACAGGATCGCCTCGCTCCACGCCGCGGCCTTGGGATAGGCCGCGGCATCGACCCCACAGCCGCAGTGGCGCAAATTCATCAGCGGCGACGCCACCGCCAGGTCGGCCAGCGTCAGCCGGTCGCCGACCAGAAACCCCGACGCCGGGATCGCGCTTTCCAGATACGCCAGCAGCTTGGGCAGCTCCTCGCTCTCGGCCAGCGCCGCTGCCGCCAGATCGCCCTCGCGCCCCAGGAATTTCGGCGCAACGATACGGTTGAAGAACATCTTGCCGCCGCACGCCGCCAGCACCGTGTCGCCAAATTCGTCCCACCAGATCACCCGCCCACGCTCCTGCGGATCGGTCGGGATCAGCGCCGGTTCGGGATATTTCGCTTCCAGATAATGGATGATCGCGCTCGAATCGGCCAACGTGAAGCCGTCATCCTCCATCGCCGGCATCTTGCCCAGCGGCGACGCGGCGCGGAACCCCGGATCGGGATCGCCGATCCCGACCCCCTTCAGCTCGAAATCGATCCCCTTTTCGCCCAGATACGCGAGCAATTTGCGCACAAAAGGCGACACCAGCGAGCCATAGATAATCATCGCATCTCTCCCGATCCTGTGTGCCGTTATCATAGGCAAAAGGTTGCGGTCCGCAACCCATCGTCGACCCTGCCAGGCTTGCACGAAATATTCTTGCTATCGGCTGCGCGGCGTGGAACATCGGGACCGCGAGGGGGGCGCTGCTGCGGCAGCCAGCAGGCAGGACTGAACTCAATGCGCCCGAATTCATGGGCTGATCGGCTGTTGGCGTTGCTCGTCCGGTTTGTCGGCTTGGTCATCCTGCTCGCCGCCGCCGCCGCCGCCGCCGCCAGCTTTTTCTACAACCAGTCGGACGAGGCCGAACAGGCCGAGCGCGTCGCAACCCAGGTCAACATGCGGCTGCACGATCATGTCGCGGTGCTGAAGGGCGTGCGTGCCCTCTATCAGTCCGACAGCGCCGCCAGCGGTCCCGGCATCCGCGCCTATCTCGCCGCGCTCCAGCCACAGGTGCAGGCGCCGGGCATGGAAGGCGTCGGCATCGCGGCCGCGATGCGCGCCGGAACGCCCGCCGCGCTCGAAGCCAAGCTGCGCGAAAATTACAGCCGCGATATCAAGGTGTGGCCGACGACCGATCAGCCGATCGGTTTTGCCGTGGTGCTGGTCGAACCCTATACCCCGCGCCGCAATGCCGCGCTCGGTTTCGACATGTACAGCGAACCGACGCGCCGCGCCGCGATGCGCCGCGCGTGGCAAACCGGCCAGCCCGCCGCAAGCGGCATCGTCCAGCTGGCGCAGGAAAAGGCGTCAAAGGTCAAGCAGCCGGGGTTCCTGATCTACCTTCCGGTCTATGCCCGCAGCCCGGTTGGCACCAACCCCGACACGCTCGCGACCGCGCCCGGCACCCGCGCGGTCGAGGGGTTCGTCTATGCGCCCTTCCGCACCCACGACATGATGAAAGCGGTGCTCGGGTCACAGCTCGATGGCATCGACGGGATCGA
The DNA here is from genome assembly GCF_005502465.1 of Sphingopyxis sp. L1A2A. Taxonomy (GTDB): domain Bacteria; phylum Pseudomonadota; class Alphaproteobacteria; order Sphingomonadales; family Sphingomonadaceae; genus Sphingopyxis. Next base: position 15,543 of record NZ_SCOT01000032.1, on the reverse strand, counting down.
GGTCTATGCCGGCGAAGGCCCCGCGGCGCCGCTCGTCTTTCGCAAGGGCGCGATGGGCTGGGACGCGCATCAGCAGGTGCTGCGCGTCGCCGACCGCCAATGGACGATGCGGATATCCTATGGCCGCTTGCTCGAACGGCTCGGCCGCCCGCTCGGCATCCTGCTCTTCGGCGTCGCGCTGGCGCTGCTCGCGACCCAGCTCCACCGCGTCCAGCAACGCCGCGTCGGCACGCTGCAGCGGCTGGCCGAGGAAAAGGCCCGCCACGCCGAAGACCGCGAATTGATGATCGGCGAAATGGCGCACCGGATGAAAAACGCCTTTGCGCGCATCGGCGCGCTGGCGCGGATCACCTTGCGCGAATCGTCCAGCCTCGAGGAATTCGAGACCAAGTTCGACGGCCGTATGCGCGCGCTGTCCGACGCCAAGCAGATGCTGGTCACCGGCGCCGTCGACAGCGTCGAACTGGGCAAGATCGTCCGCCGCGAACTCGAACTCGCCGGCTGGTCGCCCGACCGGCTCGCCGCGACCACTGGCCCCGACGTCAGCCTCGACGACGAAGGCGCGCAGGCGCTGTCGCTCGCGATCCACGAATTCGTGACCAACAGCATCAAATATGGCGCGCTCGCGGGGCACGGCGACCTCGTCGTCGGCTGGCGCCGCGACGGCGGCGATATCGAGCTCAGCTGGACCGAAAGCGGCCTGCCCGAAACCCCGCAGATCGACAGCGAGAGCTTTGGCACCCACTTCATCCGCTCGCTGATCGAACGGCAGCTGAAGGGCAGCTGGCAACGCAGCGCGGTTGACAACAGCCTCGCCATCGTCATTCGCTGGCCGGACAATGGCCCTGCAAACTGACGACCGCTGGCAGATCTGGATCGACCGCGGCGGCACCTTTACCGATGTCGTCGCGCGGTCGCCCGACGGCGTTGTCGTCACCACCAAATATCTCAGCGAAGACCCCGCGCGTCCCGGCGACGCCGCGGTCGGCGCGATCCGCGACCTGACCGGTGCGGCGGGCGGCGCGCTGCCGCCGCTCGCGATCCGCATGGGCAGCACGGTGGCCACCAACGCGCTGCTCGAACGCAAGGGCGAACCAACGCTGCTCGCGATCACCCGCGGCTTCGGCGACGCGCTGACCATCGGCTATCAGGACCGCCCCGACTTGTTCGCCCGCCGCCTCGACCGCATCCCGCCCCCGCACGCTGCGGTTGCGGAGATCGCCGAGCGCGTCGGCCCCGGCGGCGAAATCCTGACCCCGCTCGACGAGGATGCCGCGCGCGCCGCGCTGCAATCCGCGCGCGACCGCGGCCTCACCAGCATCGCGATCGTGCTGATGCACGGCTACCGCTACCCCGACCACGAACAGCGCCTCGCCGCCATCGCCGCCGACCTCGGCTTCACCCAAATCTCGACCAGCCACGATGTCAGCGCGCTGATCAAGCTGATCGGCCGCGGCGACACGACGCTCGCCGACGCCTATCTCTCGCCCGTCCTCCACCATTATGTCCGGCAATTCGTCGCGCAACTCGGAGACGGCGTCGACCCGCAGTTCATGAAAAGCTCGGGCGGCCTTGCCTCCGCCGCCGCTTTCCACGGCCGCGATGCAATCCTCTCCGGGCCCGCGGGCGGCATCGTCGGCATGGTCGGCAGCGCCGCGCCGCTCGGCAAGACCCGCCTGATCGGCTTCGACATGGGGGGCACCTCGACCGACGTCAGCCACTATGCCGGACGCCTCGAGCGCGACAATGAAACGATCGTTGCGGGCACGCGCATCCGCGCCCCGATGCTGCGTATTCATACCGTTGCCGCCGGGGGAGGCTCGATCTGCCGCTGGGACGGCGCGCGGCTGTCGGTCGGCCCCGAAAGCGCGGGGGCGAATCCCGGCCCCGCCGCCTATGGCCGCGGCGGGCCATTGACGGTCACCGACTGCAACGTCCTGCTCGGCAAGATCCAGCCCGATCATTTCCCCAAACTCTTTGGCCCGCGCGGCGACCAGCCGCTCGACCGCGATGTCGTCGCACGAAAATTCGCCGCCATGGCCGCCGAAGTCGGCAACATCACCCCCGCCGCCCTCGCCGAAGGCCTGCTGAGCATCGCGGTCCAGCAGATGGCAAACGCAATCAAACGCATCACCATCGCGCGCGGCCATGATGTGACACAGGGCTACAGCCTCGTCGGCTTCGGCGGCGCCGCGGGCCAGCATGTCTGCCTCGTCGCCGACGCGCTCGGGGTCGATGAAATCCTCCTCCACCCGCTCGCCGGGGTACTCTCGGCCTATGGCATGGGGCTCGCGCGCCCGTCGGCGATCCGCGAACGCACGCTGGCGTTGACGCTCGACGCCGATTGCACCGCCGCCCTCGCCGCGGTCGAAACCGAGCTATCCGCGCAAGCACGCGCCGACCTGACGCCTGGCGCCGACACCAGCCGCGAAACCCTGCTGTTCGTCCGCCTCGCCGACAGCGACAATGCGATCGAACTGCCGCTCGCGCCGCCTGCAGACGTCGCCACCGCCTTCGCCGCCGCCTTCCGCCAACGCTTCGGCTACGCCCCGCACAACAACCTCGTCGTCGACCGCATCCGCGTCGAACTGACCGAGGCGAGCGACGCGCAGGCGACGCTGCCACCCCCTGCGCCCGGCGCCGAAACCGCCCCCGAAACCGTCACCACTTGGCTCGCCGGGGCATCGCACGCTGTCCCGCTCCACCAGCGCGTCAACCTCGCGCCGGACCGCGACATCCCCGGTCCCGCGATCATCATCGACGCACTTTCCACAACGGTGGTCGAACCGGGGTGGACGGCGATCGTGGAGCATGAGGGCACGTTGCGGCTCAGCAAGGCCTCGACGATCCTCCCCATCGACTCGCGATGGGGAGGTGGCAGCCCCGCAGGGGCTGACGGAGGGGTCGCGAGCGAAGCGAGCGCGGCGCTCTCGACCCCTCCACCATCCTTCGGGCGGTCCCCCTCCCCATCGCAAGGCAATGGGGAGGATCAATCCGAACCCGACCCCGTCCGCCTCGAAATCTTCAACAGCCTGTTCATGGCGATCGCCGAGGAAATGGGCGGCGCGCTGCAGCACAGCGCCTCGTCGATCAACATCCGCGAGCGGCTCGACTTTTCCTGCGCGATCTTCGACGGCACCGGCCGCCTCGTCGCCAACGCCCCGCATATGCCCGTCCACCTCGGCTCGATGGGCGAAAGCGTGCGCACCATATTGCGCCAGCGCGGGTCCGGGGCGGACGGCATCCCGCGCGACGGACGCGGCCTGAGGCGCGGCGACGCTTACGCGCTTAACGCTCCCTACGACGGCGGCACCCACCTCCCCGACATCACCGTCATCATGCCGGTGTTCGTCGCCGATCAGCCTGCCCCCGCCTTTTTTGTCGCCGCGCGCGGCCATCACGCCGACCTTGGCGGCATCGCGCCGGGATCGATGCCGCCGAACAGCCGCAGCATCGAGGACGAAGGCATCATCTTCGACAATATCCTCCTCGTCGACGACGGACATTTCCGCGACGCCGCGATCGCCGCGCATCTGATCGATAGCCCCTTCCCGGCGCGCAACCCCGCGCTCAACATCGCCGATCTGAAGGCGCAGGTCGCCGCCTGCCAGCGCGGCGCCAGCGCGCTCGCCGACCTCTCCGCCGCGCACGGCGCGGCGACCGTCGCCGCCTATATGGTGCACGGTCAGGATCAGGCCGAAGCCGCGGTCCGCCAGCTCCTCGCGCGGCTCGGCGACGGCCAATTTCGCTACGCGATGGACAATGGCGCCGAGGTCGTCGTCGCGGTGACGGTCGATCGCGATGCGCGCCACGTCACCATCGACTTCACCGGCTCCAGCGCCACCCTGCCCGACAATTTCAACGCACCGCTCCCTGTCGTCCGCGCCGCCGTCCTCTACGTCCTGCGCACGATGCTCGACGACCCGATCCCGATGAACGAAGGCTGCCTCGCCCCCGTCACGCTGATCGTTCCCGAAGACTCGATGCTCTCGCCCAGCTATCCCGCCGCGGTCGTCGCGGGCAATGTCGAAACCAGCCAGGTCATCACCGACGCGCTGTTCGCCGCCTTCGGCGCGATGGCGCCAGCACAGGGGACGATGAACAATTTCACCTTCGGCAACGACGCCCACCAATATTATGAAACGATCGCCGGCGGCTCGGGCGCCGGTCCCGGCTTCAACGGCACCAGCGTCATCCAGACGCATATGACCAACAGCCGGATGACCGACCCCGAGGTGATGGAGGCGCGCTTCCCGGTGATCGTCGAGGAATTTGCGATCCGCAAAGGTTCCGGCGGCGCAGGCCAATGGACGGGCGGCGACGGCGCCACCCGCCGCATCCGCTTCCGCGAGCCGATGGCCGCGAACATCCTCGCCAATCGCCGCAGGATCGCGCCCAGCGGCCTCGCGGGCGGCGCCGACGCCACCCCGGGGCGCAACTGGGTCGAACGCGCCGACGGCACGACCGAAGCGCTCGGCGCTACCGGCAGCGCCGACCTTGCTGCGGGCGATGCCTTCGTGATCGAAACGCCCGGCGGCGGCGGCTACGGAAAATCGGGGGAGGAATAATTTGCAATCGGGACCGCCCAAAACTTCGTCATTCCCGCGAAAGCGGGGACCCAGCGAGCAACCGTTGCAACCGGGTTCCCGCTTTCGCGGGAATGACGAAGAAAGAGCGTAACCCATGCTCGTCCTGATCGGCATCCTCATCATCATCGCGGGCTTCGTGCTGCGCTTCAATCCGCTGCTCGTCATCATGGCCTCGGCGCTCGCCACCGGGCTCGCCGCGGGGCTCGATATCGCCGCGATTATCGCCGCCTTTGGCAAGGCGTTCAACGACACGCGTTATGTCTCGATCATCTGGATCGTCCTCCCCGTCATCGGTCTGCTCGAAGCCTATGGCCTCCAGCAGCACGCGCGCACCCTGATCGGCCGCATGAAGGGCGCGACGCTCGGCCGCCTGCTCACCGGCTATCTCTTGCTCCGTCAGGGCATGGCCGCTGTCGGCCTCACCTCGGTCGCGGGCCACGCCCAGACCGTTCGTCCGCTCGTAGCCCCCATGGCCGAAGCCGCCGCCGAGGCCGCGAACCCCGCGCTCACCGACGACCAGCGCGAAGAGGTCAAGGCGCACGCCGCCGCGACCGACAATATCGGGCTGTTTTTCGGCGAAGATATCTTCCTCGCCATCGGTTCGATCCTGCTGATGAAGGGCGTGCTCGAAGGCTATGGCTATCAGATCGAGCCGCTGCATTTCTCGCTCTGGGCAATCCCGACCGCGATCGCCGCCTTCCTGATCCACGGCTTTCGCCTCCGCCGCCTCGACCGGCGCATGGCGGCCAAGACGGAGGCGGCGGCATGATCACCCTCGGCTTCGTTTACGTCCTCGCGGGCCTGACCTTCGCGCTGTTCGCGGTGCTCGGCGCGCTGGACCGCAGCAACCCCAAACGCTTCGGCAACGCCGCCTTCTGGGGATTGCTCGCGCTGTCGATGCTCGGCGGCGATTATCTTGGCGATTTCGGCAACGGCCTGCTCGTCCTCGCGCTCGTCGCGATTGCCGGCACGGGCCAGATCGGCCGCGCCCCCGGCGGCGATGTCCCCGCCGACGTGCAGGCGACACGCGCCGCAAAGCATGGCCCCTTCCTCCTCCTCGTCGCGCTGATCATTCCCGCCGCCGCGCTCGCGGGTACCTTTTTATTCAAATGGCTCCCCGGCCTCGCCGACCCCAAACAGGCGACGCTGATCTCGCTCGCCCTCGGCGTGCTCATCGCGCTTGCGGTTGGCATGGCGCGCCTCAAACCGCCGCTCCTCCTCCCCGCGCAGCAAGGCCGCCGCCTGCTCGACGCGGTCGGCTGGGCGGCGATCCTGCCGCAGATGCTCGCCAGCCTCGGCGCGGTGTTCGCGCTCGCCGGGGTCGGCGAGGTCGTCGGCGACCTTATCGGCACCGCGATCCCGCAGGGCAGCCTGTTCGGCGCCGTCCTCGCCTTCGGGCTCGGCATGGCGCTGTTCACGATGGTCATGGGCAACGCCTTCGCCGCCTTCCCGGTGATGCTCGCCGCGGTGGGTATGCCCTTGCTGATCAAGCAATATGGCGGCGACCCCGCGGTCGTCGCGGCGATCGGCATGCTCGCGGGCTTCTGCGGCACGCTGATGACCCCGATGGCGGCGAACTTCAACCTCGTCCCCGCGGCGCTGCTCGAACTCAAAAACCCCTATGGCGTGATCAAGGCGCAGATCGGCACCGCGCTGCCGTTGCTGGCGGTGAATATCGTCTTCATCTGGTTGTTTGCTTTCTAAATCCTCCCTGTGGCGAAGCCATGGGGAGGGGGACCGCGCGCGAAGCGCGTGGTGGAGGGGCCGCGCCACAGCCCCTCCGTCAGCGCTCCGCGCTGCCACCTCCCCATCGCTACGCGACAGGGAGGACCGAGTTGATTAGGATGCCGTCATGACCCTCACCCCCGACCACGCCGCCCGCTTCGCCGCCGCCACCCTCTCCCACCTCGGCCGCGAATATCCCTACAAGATGGACCTCGTCCTGAACGGCCCCGAAGACGCCAAGCCCCCACGCGACCACCACCCGATCTTTCATGGCAGCTTCGACTGGCACAGCTGCGTCCACGGCTGGTGGCAGATTCTCCGCCTCGCGCGCCGCTTCCCGGATCTCCCCATCGCCGCGGACATCCGCGCCCGCGCCGACGCCATGCTGGTTCCCGACAAGGTCGCGGGCGAACTCGCCTTTCTGTCGCGCCCCTATGCCGCGGGGTTTGAGCGCCCCTATGGCTGGGCCTGGCTCCTCGCTCTTCATGCCGAGACCGAAGCCCATAACGCCCCTTGGGCCGCGGCGCTCGCCCCCCTCGCCGCAGCCTTCGCCGCGCGGTTCCACGCCTTCCTGCCCAAGCTCACCTATCCGTTGCGCGTCGGCACCCATTTCAACATCGCCTTCGCGCTCCTCCTCACGCGCGACTGGGCCGAACCTCGCGACCCCGCGCTCGTCGCGCTGATCGACGCCCGCGCCCGCGACTGGTTCGGCCGGGACCGCGACTGTCAGGCGTGGGAGCCCGGCGGCGACGAATTCCTCTCCTCCGCACTCAGCGAAGCGCAGCTGATGGCCGCGGTCTTGGGCACCGATTTCGCCGCCTGGTTCGACGCCTTCCTCCCCCGCGCCGCCGACCAGCAAGCCGCCACCCTCTTCACCCCCGCCACCGTGTCCGACCGCAGCGACGGCAAGATCGCGCATCTCGACGGCCTGAACCTCAGCCGCGCCTGGAACTGGCGCGCCATCGCCGCGACGCTCGGTCCCGACCACCCCGTCACCCCCGTCGCCGAAGCCGCCGCAGAGCGCCACCTCGCCGCCGCGCTGCCGCATGTCACCGGCGACTATATGGGTGAACATTGGCTCGCAACCTTCGCGCTGCTGGCACTCGACGGCCTCGCCGATTGACAAGCCCACCCCTCGCGGCGACAGACGGCGACAGAGGGGAGAAACCTAGGTGACCGCAAAGATGCTGCGCCCGACATCGTTCGACGTCGCCGAGCGCGCCGGGGTGTCGCAATCGACCGTCTCGCGCGCGCTCCGCAACTCCCCCGGGGTCAACGCCGAAACCCGCGCCCGTGTGGCCGCCGCCGCGCGCGAACTCGGTTATGTCGTCGACCGCCACGCCTCGTCGCTGCGCCTCAAAAGTAGCGAGACGATCGCGCTCGTCACCATCTGCCGCCCCGGCGAGGACCGCAGCGCGATCAACCCCTTCTACTTCGCCCTGCTCGGCAGCATCGCCGCCGCGACGTCAGCGCGCGGCTTCAACCTGCTCGTCTCGTTCCAGGAAAGCGACGCCAATTTCCGCGCCGACTTCGTCGCCTCGGGGCTCGCCGACGCGATGATCGTCATCGGCACCACCAGCAACCACGCCGCTTGGGATTATTTCGCGCAGGCGCAGGCGTCGGGCCTCGACTTCGTCTGTTGGGGCAGCCCGGGCAGCCCGTTCCACTGGATGCGCAGCGAAAATGACGAGGGCGGCCAGCTCGCCGCCGACCATTTCATCCAGACCGGCCGCCGCCGCATCGCCTTTGTCGGGCCGCAGCAATCGCCGCAGCGCCAGTTCGACGAACGCCGCGACGGCTTCACCGCGACGCTGGCCGCGCATGGCCTCACCGCGATCATCGCCGAGCCGCCCGCCGCCGCCGACCGCCACGCGCAGGGCGTCGCCGCAGTGCAGGCGCTGCTGACCGCCCATCCCGACACCGATGCGATCTTCGCCGCCAGCGACATGCTCGCGCTCGGCGTGCTCCAGGGATTGAAGGACGCCGGGCGGCGCGTGCCGCAGGACGTCGCGCTGATCGGCTTCGACGGCATCCGCGCCGGGACGATGGCCGACCCCGCGCTCACCACGCTCGAACCCGATCTCGACGCCGCGGGCGAAGCCCTCGTCGCGATGGCGCTCGAGGATGACGAACGCACCCGCAGCGGCACCCGCATTCCGGTGCATCTGGTCGTGCGCGGAACCGCCTGACGGCTCGTGCCTTTATAGGCTACTGTGACCTAACGCACAGAAAAGTAAGACTTCGTTATCCATAGCGCTGCTACTTTGCGGGGCAGAGAGGCAAGCATTTTGTCGGGTCAGTTTTTCATCCAGTTGCTCAACCCGGGCATCGGCCTGCTGTTCGCGGTCGCCTTTTTCCTGCTCTGGCTGAACCGCCGCGACCTTTATGTTGCTTATGCTGCGGGCGCCTACACCGCGTCCGCGATCGCCTTTCTGATCCTGGATGTCGGCCCCGCGCTGCCCTATGAGCTGCATCGCATCCCTGCCAATATCGGCTTCCTCGCCACCGGCGCGCTGTTCGCCGCCGCGATCATCGGTCGCTATGGTCTGCCGATCCCGTGGCGGTCGATGGCGGTCACCGGCGCGGCGTCGATGGCGGTCTTTCTGTGGTTCCTGCTCGGCCAGCCCAGCATCGGTGGCCGCATCCTGTCGATCAGCATCGGCGCCGGGATCATCGCCGCGATGGTCGTCCGTGCGCTATGGCCGCTCGACAAACGCTATGTCATCGACCGGGTGCTGTTCTGGGTCGCGGCGCTGTCGGCGCTCAACCTGATCCTGCGACCGATCGTGCTGCTGTCGCTCGGCGGCGGCTTTGACAGCTATGACGGTTTTCAGCAGTCGGTGTACTGGACCACGGTGCAATTCAGCCAAGCGATGGTGTCGATCCTTGCGGCGATCAGCCTGATGGTCGCGGTGGCGATCGACCATATCGCCGAGCTGCGGCAGCAGGTCGACGACGACAATCTGTCGGGCCTGCTCAACCGCCGCGGGTTCGAGGCGCGCGCCGGGTCGGCGCTGCGCCGCTGCATCGACGACGACCGTCCCGTCGCGCTGCTGATCGCCGACCTCGATCATTTCAAACGCGTCAACGACACCTATGGCCATGCCGTCGGCGACATGATCATCGCGGCGTTCGGCGCGCATGTCCGCGCCATCGGCCCTGCCGAGATGGTCGCGGGGCGCATCGGCGGCGAAGAATTTGCGCTGCTCGTCCCCGGCGCGGGGATCGAGGCGGCGCGCCAGCTCGCCGAGGCTGTCCGCACCGGCTTCGCCGCCGCCTGCGCCGACCGCATCCCCGCCGCGCTCGTCCCCACCGCCAGCCTTGGCATCGCCGTCGAGGTTCCCGGCGCCGGGCTGTCGGCGCTGATGCAAGAGGCCGATCAGGCGCTCTATGAAGCCAAGCGCACCGGCCGCAACCGTGTCCGCACCTTCACCCCCAAACCCGTCCGCCTCGCCGTCGGCTGACCCGGCTCCCGCGATCGCAGCTGTGATCACGAACACTGCAACCATCGCAGATCATGGATATTTTAATCGCGATTTCAAAGGCACGAAAAGGAACTTGGTGGTGCGGGCAGCAATTTTGGCGATGACAATGATGACGGCGGCGATGATCCCACAGGCCGATGCCAGGGACGCCGCCGCCACGACCAATCTCGATGCCTATGTCGGCAAATATCCGTTCGATGTCGTGAACGGCCACCGCTTCCTCGATCACCCCGCGGTCAAGGCCGCGATCGCCGCCGCGGTTCCCGATGCGAAGCAGCGCGCCACCATCGACTTTTCCGAAAACGGCCTGGGGCTGCCGATCGTCCGCGTTGCGGGCGGGCGCATCCTCGTCTGGGGCGCCGCATGGCGCGCCGAGGATCGCTATAATTGGGCCGTGGTGATTGCCCCCGATGGTACCCGGCCCGAAGTCTGTATCTATGACGGGGTCGGCTATGGCGAGGATTTCCAGTCGTCGACGTGGCTCACCCCCGGCCAGCCGGGGGTGATGAAACAAGGCAGCTGCCCGTCGGCCGCCGACGCCTATCCGCCCGCGGAAATCGTCGCGGGGTAAGCGTTAGTTCGCGGCTATTGGCCGATCATCTGCTCGATGATCGCTTCGTGGCGCGGCTTGCCGCTCGTCTCATCGATCGCTGCAACAAAATTGCCGTCGATCCGCATCGCGACATAGCCATGAACGACGCTGCTCAGCGCGATCAGCAGCGTGGTCGCATCGCCGGCATTATGGGCATCCTTGCCGCGCAACGCCCGGACATCCTCTTCGACCCCGGCATATAGTCCATCGACCAGATCGGCCAGCGCGCGGTCGCCGGGGTCGAGCATGTCCATCCGCCACATCATCCGGTATCGATTGGGGTGCGCCAAGGCATAAGCGACATAGGCGTCGGCAAAGGCGATGATGCGCGCGCGCGGCGACGGCGATGCCGCCGCCCGCGCCGCCGACGCGCCGGTGCGCAAATCGATGAAGCATTGGACGGCGAGCGCGGTCAGCAATGCGCGGCGGTCGGCAAAATGATTGGCCGGCGCCGCGTGCGACACCCCCGACGCCCGTGCCACCGCCCGGATCGTCACCGCCTCGACCCCATCGCGGTCGAGCAGGCCCAGCGCGGTATCGATCAGCAGCTGGCGCAGCGCGCCATGATGTTGGCCTCGTTTCATGCCCTTGTATTGACGCTGTCAATCGGATGACGCAAGTTTGATATCGCCAATCTGGCCGCGCCACAGGTTGTGGCGCGATCGCTGCCGCGGCGATTTGACGCGCCGCGTGAAGGCAGGTGCCGATTGTTACCGCGGGTTACATCTTTGGCTCCCGCGGTCATCGACGGCCGAGCGTCGGCGCCATAATCCTGCTCAATGAGCAAGCCATCGGCGCATCGCCATCCCCTTTTGACGATGCTCTCACACGGGTGGATCGATACATCCCGCCGCGACGATCGCGATCAGACGTTGCAATGGTAATTGACAATGTCAATTACCATTGCCTATATTGACAGCGTCAATTGGAGTCGCCCGATGCGCCGTATCATCCTCACCCTCGCCCTGATCCCCTTCGGCGTGCTGACCCCGGTTCTCGAATTGGGGGTGACCCATGTCGTCAATCCCGACTGGCCGGGCCACGCGCGGCTGCACGAGGTGTGGCAGCTGCTCACCAACAGCTCGCTGGCGATGCTCTGCCTGTGGCTGATCTGGTGCAGCCGCCAGCTGCGGCTTCCCGCGCTCATCGCCTTCATCATCTCGCTTGGTTTTCTCGCCGCCTACAGCCTCAGTCCGCTCTACGGCGGCACGATGCGCCACAGCGACGGCAGCGAGATCGCGGTTGGCGGGATCAACATCGCCGTCGCGATGATGCTCGTCACCACGATCGCCATCGGCGCCGTGCTCGCCTCGACCTTCCGCGCCCCGCGCGATGGGCCAAACTCGGTTCGCCGCTAGCGCCCGCGCGCCCGGTTGACGGGCCGATACGAAAGGTACAAACCCGCCCCCTCTCACCAATAAAGGGGCGACTTTTCATGCACAAACTGGCAATTTTGGGCGCAAGCCTGCTCGTGCTTTCGGTTCAGCCCAGCTTGGCGCAGGAGGCGCCCGCCGCGCCAGACGACACCACAGGCGCCGCCCCAACTGCCGCTACCTCGGGGGCCGCAGTCGGCAGCGCGCGCACCGCCCCCGAACGCCGCCTGACCGGCGCCGACCTGTTCGACCTCGCCATCGCCGCCGACCCACAGATCAGCCCCGACGGGCGCCGCATCGCTTATGTCCGCCGCGCCAACGACATCATGTCCGACAAGGCAGTGAGCAGCATCTGGCTGATCGACACCGCGACCGGCGATGAAACCCCGCTGGCCAGTCAGCAGGGCGCCGCCTTTTCACCGCGCTGGTCGCCCGACGGCAAGCGCCTCGCCTATGCCTCGACCGCGGGCGGCAGCGCGCAGCTGTGGGTGCGCTGGATGGCGGGCGGCGAGGCGGTGCGGCTGACCGGCCTGCCGACCAGCCCGTCGAGCCTCGCCTGGTCGCCCGACGGCCGCTCGATCGCCTACACCATGCTCGTTAAGGACGAAGGCCCGAAATTCGGCACCGCCCCCCCCAACAAGCCCGAGGGCGCGACCTGGGCTGAGCCGCTCGAAGTCCACGACCTGCTCGCCTACCGCGCCGACGGCGAGGGCGAACTCGAACCCGGCTTCGAAAAAATCTTCCTCGTCCCCGCGACCGGCGGCGCGCCGCGCCAGCTGACCTTCGGCCCCTACCACGATGGCGGACCGCTCAGCTGGTCGCGCGACGGGCAGACGCTCTATTTCGGCGCCAACCGCAAACCCGACTGGCAAAATGATCCGGTCGACGGCGAAATCTACGCGCTCGCCATCGCCAGCGGCCGGGTGACCGCGCTCACCGACCGCGATGGCCCCGACGGCAATCCCGTCGTTTCGCCCGATGGCCAGAAAATCGCCTATGTCGGTTTCGACGACAAGCTGCGCGCCTATGAAAACGCCCAGATTTATGTGATGAACCGCGACGGCTCGGGCAGCCGCAGCCTGACCGCCAATTGGGATCACAGCGCCGACGCGGTCCTCTGGGATAGCGACAGCGGCGGCGTCTATGTCCAATATGACGATCATGGCGAAACCAAAGTGGCGCGCGTCGGCCTCGACGGATCGGTGCGCGACGTCGCCAAGGGCGTGTCGGGCGGCGGGCTCGACCGGCCCTATACCGGCGGCAGCTTTTCGGTGGCGGCGACCGACGCGATTGCCTTCACCGGCGGCACCGCGACCCGCCCGGCCGAAGTCCAGCTGACCAGCGGCGGCAAAACGCGCGTCCTCACCGACCTCAACCGGAGCTTGCGCGAAGTGAAATCACTCGGCGAAGTCCGCAAGATCACCACCGCCTCCAGCCACGACGGCAAGCCGATCGAAGGCTGGCTCACCCTGCCCCCCGGCCATGTCGAGGGCACCAAGGTACCGCTGATCCTCGAAATCCATGGCGGCCCATTCGCCGCCTATGGCCCGCATTTCTCGACCGACAACCAGCTGTACGCCGCCGCCGGCTACGCCGTCCTCTCGGCCAATCCGCGCGGTTCGACCAGCTATGGCGCCGCCTTCGCGAACGAGATCGACAAGGCGTATCCGGGCAATGACTATTTCGACCTGATCAGCATCGTTGACCGCGCCATCGAACTCGGGGTCGCCGATCCCGATTCGCTGTTCGTCACCGGCGGGTCGGGCGGCGGCGTCCTCACCAGCTGGATCGTCGGCAAGACGAAGCGCTTCAAGGCTGCGGTGACGCAAAAGCCGGTGATCAACTGGACGACGCAGGCGCTGACCGCCGACGGCCCCGCCTTTTTCGGCCGCTACTGGCTCGGCGCGATGCCGTGGGAAAAGCCCGAACTGTTCTGGGCGCGCTCGCCGCTGTCGCTGGTCGGCAACGTCGAAACCCCGACGCTCGTCGTCGTCGGGGCCGAGGATTACCGCACCCCGGTCAGCGAGTCCGAGCAATATTATACCGCGCTGCGCCTGCGCGGCGTCCCCACCGCGCTGATCAAGGTGCCCGGCGCCAGCCACGGCGGCATCGCCGCGCGGCCCTCGCAATCGGCCGCCAAGGCCGCGGCAATCCTCGCCTGGTTTGAAAAATACCGCAAAGGCTGGACCCGCCCTGCATCGCCCGCCGCGCGCTGATACACGGTGCGGCTGTGATCGCGATCACGGCGGCGCTCTACCGGTCGCCATAGGATGATCGCCACCGGCTGATTGCAGCCCGGCAAGAACGGAAACATGGTCGTGCATAAACTGTTCGTGGTGTCGCTTGCCTTCCTGATGACTGCGCTGCTTCCGTCGGTCTCGCCCGGCCGCGCCGCCGAGCCGGAGTTCACCCCGCTCGACGAGATCGAACGGGTCCGCCAAGCCGGCTGCGGCATCGCCGATTTTGAAGAATATCTCGCCGGGTACACCAGCGCGACCACCGGCGGCGGCTGGTTCATGCGCTGGACCGCGGCCGGCTACGACCCGCAGCGCGTCCGGCGCCCGCTCGAACTCGAACTCTCCTACATCTGGGACCCCGCGCGCCAACCCGTGATCGCGGACCGCGAGATCGAGGTCAAGCTGCGCGTCGGTACCGACGCCGCCTTGCCCGAGGTGGCGCTGATCGCGATGCAGCGTCCCTTCCCGGTCCGGCCGCACGGCATCATCGGCGGCACCGCGCTGGCGACCCAGATCTTCCCCTACAGCCCGCACGACCAGAACAACGGCCATGGCGAGCTGCCGCTCGGCGACCTGCTCGATTATGCCGCGGGTTATGACACGCTCGGCTGGACGCTGATCCGCCCGTCCGACCGGCTCAGCGGCAACAAGCAACTCGCGCGCGGCACCCTCGACATCGCGGCGCTGCGCCAAGCGGTCGCTGCGCTGCCGGCGCTGCGGCAAGCGCTCGCGGCAAAAACCCCCGACCCCAAGGCGCGCTGCCAGCGCGTCCTGTGGCCCGACATCACCCGCTATTGATGGCGGATTCGATGACGCCCAGCATCATCATCGCCGACGATCATCCGGTGTTCCGCGGCGGACTGGTTCAGCTTATGGGCGGCGCCTTCCCCGACATGGCGCTGCGCGAAGCGGGATCGGTGGCCGAGATGCTCGGGATCGCCGGCCGCCACGAAGCGCCCTGGCTGTTCACCGTCGACCTGCTGTTTCCAGGGATGGACCCCGCCGAAACGCTGCCGATGATGCGCCGCCGCTTCCCGCGGTCTTCGATCGCGGTCGTGTCGATGCTCGACGACGACGCCACGATCGATCGGGTGATGGGGTATGGCGCCGATGCCTATATCGCCAAATCGGTACGCGCCGACCGCATGGTAGAGGGGCTGCGCGCGCTGCAAAAGGGCGAGTTTGTCGTGCTCAAGCCCGATCGGCCGTCGGTGCAGGCAATGCCATCGCCCGCCGCCGCGCGCCCCACGCTGACCGACCGCCAGGTCGAGGTGCTGACGATGCTCGCGCAAAAACAGTCGAACAAGCAGATCGCGCGCAACCTCACCCTGTCGCACTTCACCGTCCGCAACCATGTATCGCTGCTGCTGCGCACGATGGGCGCCGCGACACGCACAGAACTGGCGGACAAGGCGCGCCATGCCGGCCTCATCGGCTGACGATCATCGGCGACACGGCGCCCCGGTCCAAAGCGACAGATAACGCGTTTCCTTCGCTCTTCGGCGCCACCGCGCCACCCAACCGCCCCCCACCCCCTTGCAA
>NZ_SCOT01000031.1 GCF_005502465.1 Sphingopyxis sp. L1A2A | reverse complement strand
TTAGTTTTTATTGTTTTTTTTTTGAAGTCGAGGGGACCCAGCGGAGACGACACGGAGGGGGTCGGCGTCACCGTCAGAGGTGTATAAGCGACAGGGCTTGCGCTTGTCATCGAAACAAGCCCAGATGTGGGGAATGACCGACGCACCCGCAAGCACGGCACCCGCCGATTCGCCCCATCATCCGTCGCACATGTCGGCTCGCCTTGACGATAATGACCCGCCCTGGCCGCTGCGGCCGTGGATCATGGCGGCGATCTGCGCCGCGGCGGGGCTGGCGTTTCATGCGCTGGTCGATCAGGATTATGGCGACGCGCTGGCCGCATGGCGCAGCGCGCTAGCGACCTTTGTCGCGGTTGCCGCGGTGGTGTTCGTGCTCGGCGTCGAGCTGCGCCGCTGGCATTGGGCGCTCGGTTTTGCGCTGGGCTGGGGCACGATCCTGGGACTGATCGCGTGGCAGACGGCGGGGTATAATCTTCAGGGCAATCCGTTCCAATGGCCGTTCTGGTCGGGACTGCTCGCGGTGCTGGTGGCGACGCCGCTGTTCCAGACGCGGCGCGACGTCGCGCCCGACTGGCGGTTCTGGAAGCTGTGGCAGATGCCATATGCGCGATTGCACAGCCATGCGTGGACCGACGCGGTGATCGGCGCCGCCAGCCTGGCGTTCGTCGGCGTGACCTTTTTGCTGATCGTCCTGATTTCGGAAATGTTCCACCTGATCGGGATCGACCTGATCCGCGACCTGCTGAATGACGAATGGTTTGGGTGGATGCTCGCCGGCGCGGCGTTCGGCGGCGCGGTGGGGTTGCTGCGCGAGCGCGACAGGCTGGTTTCGACCCTGCAGCGGCTGGTGATGATCGTGCTCGCGGTGCTGGCGCCGGTGCTGGCCGCGGCGCTCGTGATCTTTCTGCTGTCGCTCGCGGGCGCCGGACTGGCGAAGCTGTGGGCTTCGGGCTTTTCGACCGCGGCGCTGATGCTGGCCGCGGCGGCGTTTGCGGTGCTGCTGGCCAATGCGGTGATCGGGAACGGCGACGATGACCGCGCCGGCAATCCGCTGCTGCGCTGGGCGGCGCCGGTGCTGGCGGTGGCGGTGCTGCCGCTCGCCGGGATCGCCACTTATTCGATGCATCTGCGGGTGATCCAATATGGCTGGACCCCCGAGCGGATCTGGGGGGTGATCGCGGCGGCGATCGCGCTGGCCTATGGGCTGGCCGGGCTGTGGGCGGTGGTGAAGGGGCGGCGCGATTTCGACGATGTGCTGCGCCCGTTACAGCAGAAGCTGGCGATCGGGGTCGCTCTGCTAGCGCTGTTGCTGGCGCTGCCGATCGTCGATTTCGGAGCGATTTCGACCCGCGACCAGCTGGCGCGGTTGACGTCGGGGACGACGCCAACCGAAAAGTTCGACTGGGCGGCGATGGCCTATGATTTCGGACCCGAAGGCCGCGCCGCGCTGGCGCAACTGGCGCGCTCGCCGAAAAAAATCCGCGCCGATGCGGCGAAGGCGGCGCTGGCGGCGAAGAATCGCTGGGATCTGACCGGACCGCAGGGACCGGTGCTGCTCAAGCCCTTTGCCCAGCGGCTGCGCGTCATCCCCGCCGACCGCCCGCTGCCCGCCGAGGCGCGGGAGCGCGTCGCGGGAACCTATATGTGCAGCCGCGCCAAGGCGTGCGTCGCGGTGTGGCTGGGCGCCGAGCGGATCGGGGTGCTGGGGCAGAATGGGCCGGGCGAGGCAGTGAATTTCGATTTCGTGTCGCGCAACAAGGATGGCCGCTGGGTGCAGGGCGATATGGGCCGCGAAGCCCGGTCGGCGCAACCGGACGGTGACCTGTCGACGGCGACGGTGACGGTCGAGACGGTCGAGCAGCGGCGGATTTTGGTGAATGGGGTGCCGGAATCGGGCGCGTTTGAGTAGATCTGACCCGATATTTCTTTCGTCATTCCCGCGAAAGCGGGAACCCAGCGAGCAGACGTGGCAACTGGGTTCCCGGTTTCGCGGGAATGACGAAGTTGGTGTAGGCATATCTTGAAGCGCGGCTGGCGGAATGCTAGCGGCGCGGCTTCCCCGCAAAGGCAGGAACCCAATGACAATCGATCAGGCAACGGTCAGGAAAATAGCGTCGCTGGCGCGCATCGCGATCAGCGATGCCGAAGCCGCCGCGATGGAAGGCGAATTGAACGGCATTTTGGGCTGGGTCGAACAACTCGGCGAGGTCGATGTGACCGGGGTCGAACCGATGACCGCGGTGATCCCGAACACGCTGCGGCTGCGCGACGACGTGATCGACGCCGACCCGCTGACCGGCGGCGGCCGCCGCGACGATGTGCTGGCGAATGCGCCGGCGGCGATGCACGGATTTTTCGGTGTTCCGAAGGTGATCGAATGATGGAACGTCATTCGATCATCCCGGACAGCGGCGTAGCCGCGCACGATCCGGGATCCAGAAACGAAAAACCGGGCGCTATGACGCCCTGGGCCCCGGCTTTCGCCGGGGAGCTGCGAGAGACGACATGACTGACCTTACCAACCTGACCGTCGCGCAGATCCGCGACGGCCACCGCGCGGGCGATTTCAGCGCCGTGGAAGTGGCCGAGGCGTTCAGCGCCAATGTCGCGGGCGCCAAGGCGCTCAACGCGTTCATCGTCGAGACGCCCGACCATGCGTTGGCCGCGGCGAAAACCGCCGATGCCGATCGCGCGGCGGGAACGCTGAAACCCCTGTCGGGCGTGCCGATCGGGATGAAGGATCTGTTCTGCACCAACGGCGTTCAGACCACGGCGGCGAGCCATATGCTGGAGGGCTTCATCCCGCGCTATGAATCGACCGTCAGCCAGAAATTGTGGGACGCGGGCGCGGGGATGCTGGGAAAGCTGAACCTCGACCAGTTTGCGATGGGGTCGTCGAACGAGACGAGCTATTTCGGTAATGTCATCAGCCCATGGAAGCGCAAGGACGGCGGCAATGCCGCACTCGCGCCGGGCGGGTCGTCGGGCGGCAGCTCGACCGCGATTGCGGCGCGGCTGTGCCCTGCGGCGACGGGGACCGACACCGGCGGGTCGATCCGTCAGCCCGCGGCGTTCACCGGCATTTCGGGGATCAAGCCGACCTATGGCCGCTGTTCGCGCTGGGGCATTGTGGCGTTTGCCAGCTCGCTCGATCAGGCGGGGCCAATGGCGCGCGACGTGCGCGACTGCGCGATTATGCTCGAAAATATGGCGGGCTTTGATCCGAAGGATGCAACAAGCCTCGACATGGCCGTGCCCAATTGGGAAGCGGCTTTGTCGAGCGATCTCAAGGGCAAGACGGTCGGGATTCCCAAGGAATATCGACTCGAAGGCATCGACCCCGACATCGACGCGATGTGGGATGCCGGGATCGCGATGCTGAAGGATGCGGGGGCCGCGGTGGTCGAGATCAGCCTGCCGCACACCAAATATGCGCTGCCCGCCTATTATATCATCGCGCCCGCTGAGGCGTCGTCGAACCTCGCGCGTTACGATGGCGTGCGTTATGGCCTGCGCGACCTGCCCGACGGCGCGGGGTTGCAGGATATGTATGCCGCGACGCGCGCCGACGGCTTCGGGCCGGAGGTCAAGCGCCGCATCATGATCGGCACCTATGTGCTGTCGGCGGGCTTCTATGACGCCTATTACACGCAGGCGCAGAAGGTGCGGACGCTGATCGCGCGCGATTTCGAGGCGGCGTTCGGGATGTGCGACGTGATCCTCGCGCCGACCGCGCCGTCGGCGGCGTTCGGGCTGGGCGAGAAGATGGCCGATCCGTTGGCGATGTACCTCAACGACGTGTTCGCGGTGCCCGCGAGCCTCGCGGGGCTGCCCGCGATGTCGGTCCCCGCCGCGCTCAACCGCGAAGGGCTGCCGCTGGGGCTGCAGATCATCGGCAAGGCATTTGACGAGCAGGGCGTTCTGAACGCCGGGCTGGCTATTGAAGAGCGGGCGGGCTTTACGGCGCGGGCGGAGAAGTGGTGGTGAGCGGTGTCGGCGATGATGCAAACAAGGGCGCGAACGCTGACGAACTTCGTGCATTTGTGTCCAGCACCCTTCAGGCAATCTTCGACGGTATTCGGGATAGCCAAAAAGACGCCAATCTTACCAACCAACGTGAAAGAGGCGCGTCAGCGTTTGATCTGCCTAGGGAGGTTACGTTTGATATCGCCGTGACGGCAAAATCGATTGGTGGAAAATCTGGAAAGCTTAAGCTGGAGGTTTTCTCAGTTGGTGCAAATGTCGGAGGTGAGAAAAGCGACGAGAACTCCACGGTTAGCCGAGTGAGTTTCGCCGTTCCCTTCCAGTACCGCGAGGGTGGCTTTTAATGACTGAATACCGCATCAAGGGTGAAACCGGCGAGTGGGAGGTCGTGATCGGCCTGGAGGTCCACGCCCAGATCACGACCAACGCCAAGCTGTTTTCGGGTGCCGCGACGGCGTTCGGGGCGGAGCCGAACACGCAGGTCTCGCTGGTCGATGCCGCGATGCCGGGGATGTTGCCGGTGCCGAACCGCGAGTGCATTCGCCAGGCGGTGCGCACCGGCATGGCGATCGAGGCGCAGATCAACAAATATTCGCGGTTCGACCGCAAGAATTATTTCTATGCCGATTTGCCGCAGGGTTACCAGATTTCGCAGCTTTATCATCCGATTGTCGGCGAAGGTTCGATTACGGTCGAGGCGGACGAGAAGGCGGGTATCCCGGCGCCCAAGGTGATCGGGGTCGAACGCATCCATGTCGAGCAGGATGCCGGCAAGCTGATGCACGACCAGCATCCGACGATGAGCTACGTCGACCTCAACCGCTCGGGGGTCGCGCTGATGGAGATCGTGTCGAAACCCGACATGCGCTCGCCGGCTGAGGCAGGCGCCTATGTGCGCAAATTGCGCGCGATCCTGCGCTATGTCGGGTCGTGCGACGGCAATATGGAAGAAGGCTCGATGCGCGCCGACGTCAATGTGTCGGTCCGCAAACCCGGCGACGAATTCGGCACGCGCACCGAGACGAAGAATGTCAATTCGGTGCGCTTCGTGATGGCGGTGATCGAGGGTGAGGCGAAGCGCCAGGTCGAGCTGATCGAAAGCGGCGGCACCGTGGTGCAGGAAACGCGGCTCTACGATCCCGACCGCAACGAGACGCGGTCGATGCGGTCGAAGGAAGATGCGCATGACTATCGCTACTTCCCTGATCCCGATTTGCTGCCGCTCGAGCTCGACGATGCGTTTCTGGCCGAGTGCCGCGACAGCCTGCCCGAACTGCCCGATGCCAAGCGCGGCCGCTATCTGGCGCTGGGGATTTCGCCGTATAACGCCGATGTGCTGACGGCGGAGGTTGAGGCGGCGCGCTGGTTCGACACTTTGCTGGAGGTTGGGCTCGACACGGGCGCGAAGCCAGCCACCGCGGCAAACTGGGTGACGAGCGAGCTGTTCGGCGCGCTCAACCGCATGGGCCGCGACCTGACCGATTCGCCGGTGTCGCCCGCGCAGGCGGCCGAATTGCTCGGCCTGGTTGCCGACGGCACGATTTCGGGGACGATCGCCAAGGCGGTGTTTGAAAAGATGCTGGAGAGCGGTGACGGCGCCGGCGTGATCGTCGAGCGCGACGGGCTGAAGCAGACCAGCGACACCGGCGCGATCGAGGCCGAGATCGCGAAGATCCTGACCGCCAATGCCGACAAGGTCGCGCAATATAAGGGCGGCAAGGAAGCCTTGTTCGGTTTCTTCGTCGGCCAGACGATGAAGGCGATGCAGGGCAAGGCGAACCCGCAGGTGGTCAACGAGCTGCTCAAAAAGGCGCTCGGCTGATCAGCCCTTCGCGGCAGGCTCCAGTGATCGAGTTCACAGCAAATTCAGTTGCTTCGATGTCATAGGTGTTGGCAGGATGCCGATATTGATGACGAAGGACAGGATGATGATGAAGCGCGTTTCGCTATTGGTCGGGGCGGTGGCGGCGCTGGGCGGCGCAGCGCATGCCGCGCCCGCGCCCGCGGTAAACGAGGGTTATGACTGGGCGATGCGGGTCAATGAAGGCCGCGTGTCGGATGCGATCCTGGCTTATGAAGTCGATGGCACCGACGACCAGCCGCTGAATTTTCGCTGCGAGCAGGGCGGCAATCGCATCTTTGCCGGGATTTCGGGCAATGCGCCCGACCTGACCGCGATCGAGCTGGTGGCGGGTGACGCGGCGCTGCGCGTCGCCGGAAACACCGAAATCGACGAAATGCCCCATTTCTCCTCCGACGAAATCGCCGGGGACTCGCCGCTGATCCGCGCCTTTGCGGCGCATGGCTGGCTGCGGATGACCGACGGCCGCGGCACGGTTGCCATGGCGGCAACCGCGCGCGGCAAACAGGTGATCAAAGACTTCATCGCCTTTTGCACCGGCTGACCGCGCTGTTTCAGTGGCCAAATGGTTCAGGGGCCGAACGGTTCAGGGCGGCGCCTACACCTGCTGCGGCGGCATTTCGTCCGGGCCGCGGCCCGGTTCGTCAATGTCGCCGCCGCCACCCGGATTGCCAGGCACTTCCATCGGCTGGCCGGCGGGATCTTCCTGCGGCGTCGGCTGCACCGGATGTTCGGGCGGCGCCATCGGTTCGATGATGTCGGGCTTGGGTTTGGGGAAGGGGTCGGTGGCGCGGACGTGCAGGTTGGACGCATAGGTCATTGGGGTTCTCCTTAGCCTGATCAACGAACGGCCGCGGCGCATGTTCCACCCGCGAAATGGCGGGCTTTGTGCCCTTGCCCTTGGCGGGCGGTCTGCTATAGCCCCGCGCGGCCCGCACGGGCGTGCGCGGCATAGCGCGCGGCTTTGTGCACCCGGCCGACAGCTCCTGCGGGCGTGGCGGAATTGGTAGACGCGCTGGTTTTAGGTACCAGTATCGCAAGATGTGGGGGTTCGAGTCCCTTCGCCCGCACCAGTTCTGACGATCTGATGGGGATGGAGCCGGGATAGGGGAACCCCGTCATGTGGCCGGGGTTCATCGATACGAGATTTTGAGCAAGGATAAGACCAAGGCAATGAAGACCGTCGAAACGCTGAACGAAGGCCTGAAGCGCGAATATCGCGTGACCATCACCGCCAAGGACATCGACGCGCGCGTCGACGACGAGGTGAAGAGCATCGCCCCGACCGTCCGTATGCCCGGTTTCCGCCCCGGCAAGGTGCCGCCGAACCTGATCCGCAAGATGCACGGCCCGGCGCTGTCGGCCGACGCGCTGAACAAGGCGATCGACGCTGGGGTGCGCGACTTGATGACCAAGGAAAAGCTGCGCCCCGCGTTGCAGCCCGCGGTGACGCTGGCCGATGGTTATGAAACCGGTCAGGACGCCGAGGTTACCGTGGCACTGGAAGTGCTGCCCGACATCAAGACCCCGTCGATCGACGGGCTGAAGCTGGAGCGGCTGACCGTTCCCACCGACGACAAGGCCGTGATGGCCAAGATCGAAGAATTCGCCGCGCAGATGAAGCGGTTTGAAGACGCGCCGAAGACCAAGAAGGCTGCGGCGGGCGATCAGGTCATCATCGATTTCGCCGGCAGCGTCGACGGCGTCGCCTTTGACGGCGGCACCGGTGAGGACATGGCGGTCGAAATCGGTTCGGGCCAGCTGATCCCCGGTTTCGAGGACCAGCTGATCGGCGCCAAGGTCGGCGACGACAAGACCGTCAAGGTGACGTTCCCCGACGAATATCCGGTCGATAATCTGAAGGGTGCCAAGGCCGAATTCGCCGTGACGGTGAAGGAAGTGAAGGTGCCCGCGGCGTCGAAGATCGACGACGAATTCGCCAAATCGCTGGGTCTGGAAAGCCTCGACAAGCTGAAAGAGCTGATGAAGGATCAGGTCGAGCAGGAACTGAACGGCCTGACCCGCACCTATATGAAGCGCAAGCTGCTCGATCAGCTGGCCGCGGCGCATGATTTCGACGTGCCGCCGACGATGGTCGAGGCCGAATTCGCGCAGATCTGGCAGCAGTTGGAACAGGAAGTCGAACGCGAGGACGATCCCGCCGCGGCGAAGGCCGAGCTGGAAGCCGACCGCGACGATTATCACGCGATCGCGGTGCGCCGCGTCCGCCTGGGCCTGCTGTTGTCCGAAATCGGCCAGGCGCATGGCGTCCAGGTGTCGCAGCAGGAAATGCAGCGGCTGATCATGCAGGCGGCGCAGCAATATCGCCCCGAAGACCGCGGCCGCTTCATGGAGTATGTCCAGCAGGACGCGCTCGCCGCGGCCCAGCTGCGCGCTCCGCTGTATGAGGACAAGGTCGTCGACTTCCTGTTCGAAAAGGCCGAGATCAGCGACCGCGAAACCACCCGCGAGGAACTGGAAGCCGCGATCGAGGCCGACGATGATGCGGGCCACGTCCACGGTCCGGGTTGCGGCCATGACCATGGCCATGACGCGAAGCCCGCCAAAAAGGCTGCCGCGAAAAAGCCCGCCGCCAAAAAGGATGTGGTGAAGGACGAGGCCAAGGCCGAGGACGCGCCCGCCAAGAAGGCGCCCGCGAAAAAGGCCGAAGCCAAGACCGAGGAAAAGCCCGCGGCTGCCAAGAAGGCCGCGCCGGCCAAGGCTGCGGCCGAAAAGGCCGAGCCCGCGAAAAAGGCTCCCGCCAAGAAGGCTGCGGCAAAGAAATAAGCCTCGGCTGACGATCACAAAAAGGCCGGGTGGAGGATGCTCTACCCGGCCTTTTTTGCATCGGACGTTGCCACTGGGTTCCCGCTTTCGCGGGAATGACGAAGGATAGAGCGAATAGAGGACGAGCCGGTCCAAGGAGCAGTCACCACCTCTCCTACCTCGTCATTCCCGCGAAAGCGGGAACCCAGTCAACCTATCGGTTCAAAGCCGAAATCTTCGGCGAGATCGCGCCAGTCCGGATTATCCCTTTCAATCAGTTCGAGCTTCCACGCGCGATTCCATTTCTTGATCCGCTTCTCGCGCTGGATTGCGGCGTCCATCGTCGCGTGCTGTTCAAACCAGACGAGCATCTTCACGCCGTATTCGCGCGTGAAACCCGGGATGAGCTCTTCTCGGTGTTGATGGACGCGCTGAACTAGATGCGATGTGACGCCGGTGTATAAAGTGCCGTTGCGGCGCGATGCGAGGATGTACGCGGTCGGGCCGAAGTTTTCGTGCATCAGTGTTGCTGCTGGGTTCCCGCTTTCGCGGGAATGACGAAGGTTGGGCGGCGGATCGTCACTCCTAAATCACCGCCATATTGTAACAATGCCAGCTGAAGATCGCTGCCGCACCGCGATGCGGACGCCATGGTTCGGCGAGTTCGCGCGCCTGCTTTTCACTGGGCCTCGCGCCGAGCTGCAGGATGCGGCCGACGGCTTCCTGCACCGCGAGGTCGCCCGCGGGCCAGATGTCGGGGCGGCCTTCGGCGAACAGCAGGTAGATTTCCGCCGACCAGCGGCCGATGCCCTTGACCTTGGTGAGCAGCGCGATCGCGTCCTCATCGTCGGCGGGCAGGGCGTCGAATGCGAGTTCGCCGTCAAGGATCAGTTGCGCGAGGCTTTTGGCATAGCCCTGTTTCTGGCCCGACAGGCCGCAGGCGCGCAGGGTGTCGAAATCGGCCGCGGCGACGACCTGCGCCGGGCAACCTTCGCCAAATTGCGCCTCGAGCTTGTTCCAGATCGACGTGGCGGCGGCGACGCTGACCTGTTGGCCGACGATCGTGCGGAGCAGGGTGGTATAGCCCGGCGCCCGGATGCGCGGTTCGGGGTAGCCGGCGTTGCCGAGCGCCCGCGCGAAATTCGCATCGTGCGCCGCCAGCGCGTCGATTCCGGCGTTCAGCTGCTCCTGCGTCAGGCCCATATCATATTCCCCTTTTGTTCCTTTGGCTATCACTAGCAGTGCTTGATTTGCCGCGCAACGCGCGACATAGCGCCAGCGACAGAGAAGATATGGGGACTAGCATGGCCAAGCTGATTGTCGTGACGCGTGACGGAACCGAACATGAGATCGAGGGCGACACCAGCCTGACGGTGATGGAAAATATCCGCGACGCCGGGTTCGACGAGCTGCTGGCGCTGTGCGGCGGTTGCTGTTCGTGCGCGACGTGCCATGTTCATGTCGAGGCGGGCGCCGCCGACCAGCTGCCCGCGATGAGCGAGGACGAGAATGACCTGCTCGATTCGACCACCGATCGCGACGAAGGGTCGCGCCTGTCGTGCCAACTGCCGTTTAGCGCGGCGCTGGATGGGTTGAAGGTGCGGATCGCGGCCGAGGATTGAGTCCCACCGTCGCCCCAGCGAAAGCTGAGGCCGCTATCGTTCATTCAGGCCGTGAGCGATCCCAGCTTTCGCTGGGATGACGATTAGCTTTTCGCCGTCGCCACCGCATAGAGCGCAACCGCCGCGGCGTTCGAGATATTCAGGCTTTCCATGCGCGGCGAGATCGGCAGTTTGGCCAGCACGTCGCAATGTTCCATGACATTGTGGCGCATGCCGTCGCCTTCGGAGCCGAGCACCAGCGCGACCTTGCTGCCGTCGAGGGTCGAGCCGAGCGTCGTTTCGGTGTCGCCCATCAGCCCGATGCGCCAATATTGCGCCTCGGCGATTTCCTCGAGCGCGCGCGACAGGTTGACCACCCGGACCCATGGCACGATTTCGAGCGCGCCCGAGGCCGAGCGCGCGATGACGCCGCTTTCGGGGGGGCTGTGGCGGTCCTGGGTGATGATCGCGGCGGCGTCGAAGGCGGCGGCCGAGCGCAACACCGCACCGATATTGTGCGGGTCGGTGACCTGGTCGAGGATGATCAGCGGCCGCTTGCTGTCGGCGTCGGATTCTTGCTGCAACAAATCGCCGAGATAAATGTCCTCGAGCGGGTCGACCTCGATCACCAGCCCCTGGTGCGGCGCGTCGCGGGCGACGAGTCGCGCGAGGTCGGTGACTTCGGCGTAAGAGATGGGGACGACCGGGGGCAGGTCGAGCTGCCCCAGCGCTTCGCGGGTGCCCCAGATGCGCTTGACGGTGCGTTCGGGGTTGGCGAGCGCGGCCAGCACGGCGTGACGCCCCCAGAAGCGGGTGGCCTGGCCACGCGGGTTTTGACCGGCGGGGCGACGATGACGGGAAATTTGACGCATAGCGCAGCGCCTTTCCCACGACTGCCATTGACAGGCAAGCATCGTTTCGCCATTGGACCGCTTCCCAAAGCGGACCCCATGGACAGGTGGCCGAGTGGTTAAAGGCAGCAGACTGTAAATCTGCCCGGGTTTCCGTACGCTGGTTCGAATCCAGCCCTGTCCACCACCCTCCGGCGCGGTTATTTCTTCTCCACCAGTTCGCGCAGCAGGAAGGCGTGGAGCATCGCGGCGCGGACCGCGTCTTCGGCATGGTCGGCGCCCACCGAATGGCCGCCCTCCAGATATTCGTGATAATAGACGCTGTTGCCCAGTTCCTTGAGCCGCGCCGCATATTTGCGGGCGTGGCCGGGGTGAACGCGATCGTCCTTGGTCGACAGATACAGGAAGATCGGCGGATAGGTTACGCCCTTGCGGATGCCCTGATAGGGCGAATATTTGGACAGGAAGGCCCAATCGGCAGGCACGTCGGGATCGCCATATTCGGCGACCCAGGACGCCCCGGCGAGCATCTTGTCATAGCGCCACATATCCTTGATCGGCGAACCCGAGATCACCGCGCCATAGAGGTCGGGGCGCTGGGTCATTGCCGCGCCGACCAGCACGCCGCCGTTCGAGCGGCCCGAGATCGCGATCTTGCCCTTGGCGCTGACCCCGGTTGCGACCAGATCTTCGGCCACCGCGTGCAGGTCGTCGAAGCTGTTCTGGCGTTTTTCGCGCAGCGCCGCCTGATGCCAGGCGGGGCCATATTCGCCGCCGCCGCGGATATTGGCGAGGACATAGGCATTGCCGCCCTCGACCCAGAACAGCCCGAGCGGACCGGCGCGGTACGGCTGGCCGGTCAGATAGCCCGGCGTCTGCACAGCGCGGAAACCGCCATAGGCGTGGACGAGCGCCGGGACGGGGCCGGTCGCGCCCCGCTTGCGGGCGAGGAAATAAGGAATTTTGGTGCCGTCCTTCGACGTCGCAAAGCGCTTTTCGACGCGCATATCGCTGGCGTCGAAGGTCGCTGGCAGGGTTTGCACCGACTGCGGCGGCTGGCCTTCGGACACGGCATAGAGGGTCGGCGGCATCAGCATCGTCTCGGCGGTCGCCAGCACGACGTCGCGCTTGCCGATCGTCCCCGCGATGCCGACGGTGGCATTGGCGGCGAGCGGTACCTCTTTCTGGCTCCATTGGCCCGTCGCGGGGTCGCGGCGTAGCGCGAACAATTTGCCCTCGACATCGTCGAGCGCCTTGACCCACAGGATCGTGTCGGTGGCGGCGACATTTTCGATCGCCTGCGCTTTGGTTGGCGTCATCGCGGTGACGATCGGCACCTGACGGTCGGCCGCCATGTCGGCGAGCGACAGTGAGACGAGCGAGCCCGCGGGGATGTTCGCCCAATCGCTGTTGAGGAAGATGATCAACTGGCCGTCGATGACGTCGCGCACGCTGGCGGTGTCGGGGACGATCGTCGAGATGTAGCGCGCGGCGTCGCTGCCGCGCAGCTTGATGTCGGCGGTGTAAAAGGTCTTGCCGCGGCTGATCATCGGCCAGCGTTTATCGCCGTCGGTGAAGGCAAAGACGCTCATGCTGACGTCTTCGGCCTCGCCCTCTGCCAAGGTTTCGGCGGCGGCCAGCGGCGTGCCGCGTTTCCAGCGTTTGACGATGCGCGGATAGCCCGACGCGGTCATGCTGCCCGCGCCATAATCGGTGGCGACGAGCAGGGTGTCGGCATCCTCCCAGGTTACGCTGCTCTTGGCCTGCGGCACGGTGAAGCCGTCCGCGACGAAGGTCCTGGTCGTGCGGTCCCATTCGCGCACGATGTCCGAATCGGTGCCGCCGGGACTGAGCGAAACGAGGCAGCGCGTGTAGGCGGGGGCGAGGCAGTCGGCGCCGTGCCACACCCAGCTTTGCTTTTCCGCCTTGCCCAGCGCATCGACGTCGATCAGCGTCGTCCATACCGGCTTGCCCGCGAGATACGCATCGAGCGGGCTTTGCCGCCACAGTCCGCGCGGGTTGGCGGCATCGCGCCAGAAATTGGTGATCGTATCGCCCATGACGTCGCCGGGCATCGCGATCTGGCGGTCGTCGTCGAGGATGCCGCGGGCGCGCTGGCGATCGGCCTCGAAGCCCGGACGGCCGGTGATCAGCGTGTCGGTCGCGGCATTTTCGCGCGCGACCCAGTCGAGCGCCTTTTTACCCTCGATGTCTTCCAGCCACAGATAGGGATCGGCTTCTTGCGCGACGGCAACGGCGCTGAACGAACAGCTGAGAGCAAGCGCGGCAAGGCTGGCGCGGATCATTCGGACATCTCCCCTGGGGCGTGGTGCCGCTGTGCTAGCAGCATTAGACACCGCAAGGGAAGCAGCGAGCCAACCCCTCCATCCGTTCGTGTCGAGCGAAGTCGAGACACCCATCGGAGCCGCGTAAGGTCGAGGGGCATCTCGACTTCGCTCGATGCGAACGGAATTCGGGGATTATTGATCGATGATGATCGTCCCCGGGTGATGCTTGTCGAGATGCTTTTTGATGATCTTGAGATTGCGCGTGTTCGAGCGGAAGAAAAAGTCGAAGGCGTCGCCGACCAGCGGCACCGCGCCCAGCGCCGTGTCGACCCCCAGATTGCCGACCATCCGCCAGATTTTCCATTTCGGCATGCCGAGGTTGCGCGCTTCCCAGATCAGATAGGCGCCCATCGTCGCGGCGATGATGTCGCCGACCACCGGGACCAGGCCGACGATCGCGTCGAGGCCGACCGGGCGGTTGATGCCGGGAATGACGAAGCTGCGTTCGAGCAGGATCTCCAGCGTCTCGACCCGCTTGCGCAGCGCCGCGGGATCGTTGCGGTTCTGGATCAGCGCGTCGAAAATGGCGTCGGGATTGGGCGGCGAGGGGGCCATGGGCGTGCTTTCATAAAGCGCCAGTATCGGCGCCGTCATTTTAGTTGGGAGCGGCGATCACATGATTCAATGGGTGCTGCGCGCGGGGGTTGGGACGCAGGCCGGTCAGCCGCTGCGCCGCGACCGACCAGCGCAGCGGGGTGGCGAGGGGGATGAAGGGGGTGTAGCGGGTCAGCACGACTTCGGCTTCGGTGATCTGCGCGGCGCGCTGGCCGACGTCGATGTTGCGCATCGCCTGTTCGATCAATTCCTGCGCTTCGCGATTGCACAGCGTGTCGCGCCGACACGACAGGCGGCGCAGCGCCCATAGTGCGTCATCATTGGGGGCAACCTCGTCGATCAGGCGCAGATCGGCGGTGGACGCCATGGCGACGCGGCGGCTCGGAACGCCGATCGCGGCGAAATCGGCCGCGACATAAGCGAAAAGGATGCGGCCGCCCGGCGAATCGGGGACGGCAATGCGCAGCGGTTCGATGTCGCGCCCGGCGGCGCGCCACGCATCGACGATGCGCTTTGCCTGCGCCTGCCGCGACGCATCGTCGTAATCGGCCCATGCCGGACGCAGCGGCGTCGGGCCGCTGTCGCGGGTGTGGACCGCGGGCCGCAGCGTCAGTTGCGGTTGCCATTCCTCCAGCCCAAAGGCTTCGACCAGCCGCTCGCGCCGGATGGCGCGCATCAGCGCGTCTCGATTGGCGTCGGTGGCCAGAAAGCCTTCGGCGCGAACGAACGACAGGCCGAACAGCCCGGGGGCGGGATCGACGACCAGTCGCGACCGGCCGATGTTCGACGCGGCGAAATAGGGCAGGGTGGAAAAGCGGCCGCCGATCACCGCGTCGGCATAACCATTTTTGAACCGGGCCAGCGCGCCGGCGGGCGAGGTGCCGGTGAGTTCGATCGACGCGGCGGGGTCGTTGGCGGCGGCTTCGGCGGCCTCGGGATCCTCCGCGAGCGGATCGGGAACGGGCGAGAGCAGGATGGCACGGCCGATCTTGCGCGCCCGCATCGGTCCCCAGCCCATGCCCTTGTTGACGATCGCCATCGACGGCTGCGCCAGCAATTCGAGGATCGCAGGCTGCGGCACTGACAGGCGGATTTCGATGACGGTGTCGGTCATCGCCCGGATCGTTTCGATCTCGGGAAAGTCATTTTTGAGGATATGGCGGCTGGCGGGCGCCAGATAGGCGCGCAGGATCGCCGCGACGTCCTGCGCCGTCACCTTGCGGCCGTTCGTCCATTTCGCTTCGCGCAGGCGGAAAATATAGCTTCGCCCATCGGTGGTGACGGTCCAGCGATCGGCGAGGCCGGTGTCGATCTGGCCCTCGCCATCATAGCTGACCAGCCCCTGCGCGGTTGCGTCGAGCAGCGCGGCATTGGTCGCCGATAATTCGCCGCCCAGCGGATTCGCGGCCGGATTGATCGCGCCCATCGCCGCCACCCGGACCGGTCCACGCTCGCCGAACAAGCCGCAGCTCGCCAGGGCGAACAGGGTCACGGCGGCCGCGGCGGCGGTCCGCCGCGGGTGTTTCGGTCTGTCTGGTGTTCGTACCATCGACCCTATCATAGAGATAAGGCGCGAAACCGGAAGGGACATCCGGGGCCCAGCGGCGCCGACCGTGATGCTGGTGCGGACGCCGGGACTTGAACCCGGATATCCAGAGGATGGCAGATTTTAAGTCTGCTGCGTCTACCGATTTCGCCACGTCCGCACAGGCGGTGCCGATCAAGCCGATGGGCCAGGGGAGGTCAAGCGATGTTTGCCGCTTCACCCGGCGATGCGGCTCGGCTAGACGGCGTGGCATGACAGCAGTTCTTGAAATTTCCGGCCTCGGCAAAACCTATAAAAGCGGCCACATCGCCCTTCGCGATGTCGATCTGAGCATCAACAAGGGCGAGATTTTTGCACTGCTCGGCCCGAACGGCGCGGGCAAGACGACGCTGATCAGCATCGTGTGCGGGATCGTGACCGCCAGCGCGGGGACGGTGACCGTCGCGGGGCATGATCATGCGCGTCACTATCGCGCCGCGCGGTCGATCATCGGGCTGGTGCCGCAGGAATTGCACACCGATGCGTTCGAGACGGTGCTGGCGACGGTGAGTTTTTCGCGCGGGCTGTTCGGCAAGCCGCGCGATGCCGCGTTCATCGAACAATTGCTGCGCGACCTGTCGCTGTGGGACAAGCGCGATGCCAAGATCATGGAACTGTCGGGGGGCATGAAGCGCCGCGTGATGATCGCCAAGGCGCTGAGCCACGAGCCCGAAATCCTGTTCCTCGACGAGCCGACCGCCGGGGTCGACGTCGAACTGCGCCGCGACATGTGGCAGATGGTGCACGGCCTGCGCGAACGCGGGGTGACGATCATCCTGACCACCCATTATATCGAGGAGGCCGAGGAAATGGCCGACCGCGTCGGGGTGATCACCGGCGGGCGGTTGATCCTGGTCGAGGAAAAGCACGCGCTGATCAAGAAACTGGGACGCAAGACGCTGACCCTCAACTTGGCCGAGCCGTTGCAGGCGGTGCCCGCGGAGCTGGCCGACTGGACGCTTGAACTGGCCGGCGACGGGCATGAGCTGGTCTATGAATTCGACAGCCAGGCCGAGGCGACCGGGGTGCCGTCGCTGTTGCGGCGGATGAGCGACATCGGGGTCGCGTTCAAGGATCTGCATACCAAGCAAAGCTCGCTCGAGGATATTTTCGTCGGGCTGGTCCACGAAACCAAGGGAGTCGCCGCATGACCGCGAATTGGCGCGGCGTGCGCGCAATCTATGCCTTTGAACTGGCGCGCTTTCGGCGCACCGTGTGGACCAGCCTGGCGCTGCCGGTGATCACCACGGCGCTGTACTTCGTCGTGTTCGGATCGGCGATCGGCAGCCGCATGAGCGAGGTCGGCAGCGTGCCCTATGGCGCGTTCATCGTTCCGGGGCTGATGATGCTGACGATGTTCACCGAAAGCATCAGCAATGCGTCGTTCGGCATCTATATGCCGAAATGGACGGGGACGATTTACGAGATGCTTTCGGCGCCGCTGTCGCCGCTGGAGACGGTGATTGCCTATGTCGGCGCGGCGGCGACCAAGTCGGTGATCATCGGGGCGATCATCTTTGCGACCGCGCATCTGTTCGTCGATGTCCAGGTCGCGCATCCGCTGTTGATGGTCGGCTTCATGCTGCTGATGGCGATCACATTCTGCCTGTTCGGGTTTATCATCGGCATCTGGGCGCAGAGTTTCGAGCAGTTGCAGGTGATCCCGATGCTCGTCATCTATCCGCTCACCTTCCTCGGCGGTGCGTTCTATTCGCTCGACATGCTGCCCGCGGCGTGGCGCACGGTGACGCTGTTTAACCCCGTCGTCTATTTGATCAGCGGCTTTCGCTGGACCTTCTTTGGCCAGGGCGACGTCGGGATCGGGGTGAGCATGGGCGCGGTCGCGCTGTTCCTGACGCTGTGCCTGGGCGTGATTTTCTGGATGTTCCGGACCGGCTATCGGTTGAAGAACTGACCGTCGATCAGCGGCCGAGGCAGCGTAGCAGGCCTTCTGCCGCTGCGATCTGATCGGCGTCGAGCCCGACGAGCGATTGCCGGGCCAGCGCAAAGCGGCGGTCGATGAGGCTTTCGACCATCGCAAAGCCTTTCGGCGTCAATTTCGCCGACAATCGGCGGCGATCCTGTGGCGAGGTGCCCCGCACGATCAGCCCGGCGCTTTCGAGCCGCCGCAAACAGGCGGTCATCGCCCCCGACGTCAGCAGCACATTATGCTGAAGCTGGGTCGGAGCGCTTTCATACGGCGGTCCCGAACGGCGCAGCGTCGCGAGCACGTCGAAGTCCGAATAGCTCATGCCATGGGCGCGCAGCAACTGCGACACCTCATGCTCATAGGTGCGGCCGAGCCGGATCATCCGCCCGACGATCTGCATCGCGTCGGCATCGGAACCCGGCCGCTCGCGCCGCCAGTCGGCGACCAAATCGTCAATCAGATCGGGCTTTGTCATCCGATGTACTGGTACAGCATGACAGGTCATTCCCTTGCAATAAATCTTTATATGAAGATAAATCAGCTTCGTGATATTTAGTTTGGAGAATGATCAGGTGCCAAGCGCGATTTCGACCCGGTTCCCGCATATGTTGCTGTCGTTGGCCGCGATGATGCCAGCGGTCGCGCCCGTCGCCGTCCAGGCCAGTCCGGCGTCCGCGGTCGTGCCGCCACCGGCGCTGCCGTCGCAGGCCGACGCTGACCGCCAGAAGCTGCAAGCGATGGACGCTTATCTGCAGGCGCAGGTCCGCAACGACATGTTCAGCGGTGTCGCGCTGGTGGCGCGCAATGGCGAACCCTTTTTCGTCAAAAGCTATGGCATGGCCAATTATGAATTGGGGGCGCCGAACACGGCGGAAAACACCTATTTGCTCGGGTCGATGGTCAAGCAGTTCACCGCGGTGGCGATCCTGCAATTGCAGGAGCAGGGGAAGCTGAAGGTCAGCGATCCGATTTGCCGCTATCTCGAAACCTGCCCGCAAAGCTGGCAAGGGATCACGCTGCATCAGCTGCTGACCCACACGTCGGGTATCCCCAATGTTTCGAGCCTGCCCAATTGGGACGAGAAGCTGGCGATGCTGAGCTACACCCGTCCCGAACTGGTGGCGCTGTTCCGCGACCTGCCGCTGGATTTCGCGCCGGGCGAAAAATTCGACTATTCCAATTCAGGATATATGCTGCTCGGGGCGATTGTCGAACGGGTTTCGGGGCTGCGGTACGATGACTATCTGGCCGAGAAACTCTTCAAACCCGCCGGCATGGCGCGCACCTATAGCGGCGAAACGCGCGCGCTGGTGCCCGGTCGCGCGACCGGATATTATTCGGTGGGGACCGATTTCATCAACGCGCGGCTGGTCAGTCCGACCGTCGACCTTGGCACCAGCGGCGTCTATTCGACGGTTGCGGATATGTTGCGGTGGGACAAGGCGCTCGCCGCCGATCGGCTGATCTCGCGCGCATCGCGCGACGCGATGTTCACCCCCGACAAGGGCGGCTATGGCTATGGCTGGTTCATGGCCGAAAGACATGGCCGAGGCGCCCAGTTTCATTCGGGCAGCGACAACGGCTTTTCGACCAATATCACCCGCTTTCCGGCGGATGCTTTGACCGTCATCATACTCAGCAACAGCGACCGGACCAACGCGGGGCGGGTGGGCAACGACCTGGCGGCGATCGCCTTTGGTGCCCCGTATAGATTGCCGGTCGAACAATTGGGCGATCTGCTGTGGAATATCATGCGCGATCGCGGTGTGGCGGCCGCCCTGGCGCACCATGCCGAACTCAAACGCACCGCGCCAACCGCCCATGATTTTGGCGACGAGACGCTCGTTACGATGGGCTACGACCTGTTCGAGGTGCGACGGTTGGCCGAAGCGAAGGCGGTGTTCGAATATAACCTCCGGCAATATCCGACGTCGGCGTACAGCTATGACGGGCTCGCCGATATTGCCGCGGTGAAGGGCGACAAGGCCGAGGCGATCGCGCTGTTTGAAAAGTCGCTGGGGATCGATCCCAAAAACGAATATGCGATCGATGGGCTGGCCCGGTTGCGCGCCGACGGCGCGAAGAAGCCCTGACGCGCCAGCGCGTCATGCCGAACCGCGGGCCGCCGAGAGAGAATCAGCGGCCACTCGGCCAAGCCCGCGACAGAATGAAGCGCCGCGTCCGCCATGTTGCGGCGCGGCGTTTCGATTCAACGGTTATATTCAGACGGAAACCGGCCCAAACTTAACGTCAGCGGCCAGACCGGGTGCCGGTCGAGCGATGCGCTCAGTCGTTCAGACGCTCGCGCATTTCCTTGCCGGGTTTGAAATAGGGCACATTTTTCGCCTTCACATCGACCGAGGCGCCGGTGCGCGGGTTGCGGCCGGTGCGCGATTCGCGCGAACGGGTCGAGAACGCCCCGAACCCACGCAGCTCGACGCGGCCCCCCGCCGCAAGCTGGTCGACGATGGAATCAAAAAACGTATCCACGATGCGTTCGACTTCGTCGATGCGCAAATCGCTGTTTTCACTCGCGATCTTCTGAACCAGTTCTGACCGGATCATTGGCTTCCCCTATTATAAGTCACGCGTTTCCCGCCGAAGCAGGCGTCCGGTCGTTGCCGGTCTTTTCCTTGCGTGAGACCCCTCCCAACGCGCGCAGAAGGTATCATGAATCACTGTCTGGTCAAAATATATCACTGAAAGAAAAAGGCCCGCAGAGGGACACTCTGCGGGCCTTTTCGTTCGTTTCGCTATGCAAGTTTGAAATTAATCTTTCTTGCCGGCTTTCAAGGCTTCGCCAAGGATGTCGCCGAGCGAGGCGCCCGAGTCCGACGAGCCATACTGAGCCACCGCCTGCTTCTCTTCGGCGATCTGCATCGCCTTGACCGAGAAGTTCGGCTTTTTCGAGCGGTCGAAGCCGATGACCATCGCATCGAACTTCTGACCGACCTGATAACGTTCGGCGCGCTGTTCGTCGCGGTCGCGGCCAAGGTCGGCGCGCTTGATGAAGCCAGTGGCGCCATCGTCGCCGGCCTGGACTTCGAGGCCGTTGTCGCGAACTTCGAGGACGGTGACGGTGATGACGTCGTTCTTCTTGACCGAACCGGCAGCGGCGGTGCCGCCGCCAACCGCGGGCGCACCCTTTTCAAGCTGCTTGATGCCGAGGCTGATGCGTTCCTTTTCGACATCGACGTCGAGTACGACGACCTGGACGGCCTCGCCCTTGCGATGGAGGTGCAGCGCTTCTTCGCCCGAGATGCCCCAAGCGATGTCCGACATGTGAACCATGCCGTCGACGTCGCCCGGCAGGCCAACGAACAGACCGAATTCGGTCGCGTTCTTGACTTCGCCTTCGACGACCGAGCCGACCGGATGGTCATCGGCGAACGCGCCCCAGGGGTTCGACTGAGCCTGCTTGAGACCCAGCGAGATGCGGCGCTTGTCGCTGTCGACTTCGAGGACGATGACATCGACTTCCTGGCTGGTCGAAACGATCTTGCCGGGGTGGACGTTCTTCTTGACCCACGACATTTCGCTGACGTGGACCAGGCCTTCGATGCCGGCTTCGAGTTCGACGAACGCGCCGTAATCGGTGATGTTCGTGACCACACCCGACAGCTTGGCGCCGACCGGATATTTGGCGGCAACGCCTTCCCACGGATCGCTTTCAAGCTGCTTCATGCCCAGGCTGATGCGCTGGGTGTCGCGGTTGATGCGGATGATCTGGACGCGGACGGTGTCACCGATGTTGATGACTTCGCTCGGGTGGTTGACGCGCTTGTAGCTCATGTCGGTGACATGGAGCAGGCCGTCGATGCCGCCGAGGTCAACGAACGCACCATAATCGGTGATGTTCTTGACGGCGCCTTCGATGATCTGACCTTCTTCCAGGTTCAGGATCAGGCCCGAGCGCTGTTCGGCGCGCGTTTCTTCGAGGATGGCGCGGCGCGACACGACGATGTTGCCGCGGCGGCGATCCATCTTGAGGATCTGGAACGGCTGCGGCAGGTCCATCAGCGGGCCGACATCGCGCACCGGGCGGATATCGACCTGCGAGCCGGGCAGGAACGCCACGGCGCCGCCGAGGTCGACGGTGAAGCCGCCCTTGACCCGGCCAAAGATGACGCCTTCGACGCGTGCTTCCTTGTTGAATTCTTCTTCCAGGCGGTCCCAGGCGGCTTCGCGGCGGGCGCGATCGCGCGACAGCATGGTTTCGCCATTGGCGTTTTCGACGCGGTCGACATAGACTTCGACTTCGTCACCGACGTTGATGTCGGCTTTCTGGCCCGGCATGGCGAATTCGCGCAGCGGTACGCGGCCTTCGCTCTTCAGGCCGATGTCGATCACTGCCAGGTCGTTTTCAATCGCGGTCACGGTGCCCTTGACGACGCGGCCTTCAAAGCCGCCGTCGGCACCACCAAGCGATTCATCGAGCATCGCGGCGAAATCGTCGCGCGTCGGGAAAGCCGTAGTGGCCATAGAGAGTGTTTCCTTACTTCATTTGTTCCGGCCAAGCGGTTGGTTCCGCTGGTCTTAATGGCCGATATGTCCCGCCCGCCGGATGCGATGCAGAACATCCTTCGGACCTGTTCGGACGGGGCAGGGCAAAGCAAAATGGGCGCGACGAGGTCGCCCCGTCACGCCCGACGCTCCAGATTGGGGCGGCGGTTTGTCCGTGCCTCGACCGGCTGACAGGCCCGTCGGACCGGGCGCCTATAGTCCGCAAACCCGCCAAAGGCA
This sequence comes from Sphingopyxis sp. L1A2A, assembly GCF_005502465.1. Classification (GTDB taxonomy): domain Bacteria; phylum Pseudomonadota; class Alphaproteobacteria; order Sphingomonadales; family Sphingomonadaceae; genus Sphingopyxis. The sequence continues at coordinate 12,518 of NZ_SCOT01000031.1, read as the reverse complement.
AGGTCGAAAGCCCGTTCAGCCGCGGCGGTTCAGACGGTCTTCGACGAACGCGATGGCGGCGGCGATCGCCGCGTCGCGGGGCATGTCGCTGTTGTCGAGCAGCATCGCGTCGGGGGCGCGGCGCAGCGGCGCATCGGCGCGGCCGGTATCGCGGGCATCGCGGGCGTGGACGTCGGCCAGCACCGCGTCATAGGTCACCGCGACGCCGCGCGATAACATCTCGGCATGGCGGCGGCGGGCGCGCTCATCGGGGCTGGCGGTGACGAACAGCTTGGCGTCGGCGTGCGGGGCGATGACGGTGCCGATGTCGCGGCCGTCGAGTATGGCGCCGCCGGGCTGATTGGCAAAGTCGACCTGACGCTGCAACAGCGCGGCGCGCACCTGCGGGTGCACCGACACGCGGCTGGCGAGGCCGCCGGTGGTTTCGTAGCGCAGCGCCGGATCGCCCAGCAGGCTGTCGGGGAAGGCACACGCGGCAAGCGCGTCGGCGGCGTTGTCGGCGTCGCCATGGTCCAGCTGGGTCTGATAGCCGACGGCGCGATAGAGCAGCCCGGTGTCGAGCACCGGCAGCCCGAAATGATCGGCGAGCGCGCGGGCGATGGTGCCTTTGCCCGATGCGGTCGGCCCGTCGACGGCGATGATCATCAATTGCCCTGAAATGCGTCGATACGCACGAATGTCAGCTGGTTATCGGGGCCGAACAGCAATTTGATCCAGCCGTCGGGTTTGAACGACCCGCCACAAGACGATATGCCTTCGCCTTCGCCCGCCTGGCCGGGTTCCAGGCAGTCGATCGCGATTTCGGGCAGGAAGGCGCGGACGCGCGCCATGACATCGGGCCGCGCGCGGGCGGTGCCGATATTCAGCGCGGCAATGTCGCGGTTGCCGACTTCAGTCGCGTTGATAATTTTGATCGCGGTGACCTCGCCAAAAATGATGTGGCGGACGCCGGCGCGATCCTGCCATTCGCAATCGATCGCGGTTTCGGAGCAATCCTTTTCGTTGACCAGGCGGCCGATCTTTTTGGGGTCGGTCGCCCGGTTGAGCGCAAAGGGTGAAAAGCTGGCGTCGGCGCGCGCCAGAGGATCGGCGATGGCGGGTTTGGCGTGAGCGGCCTGGGCACCAACCAGCAGCGCGAGGGCGGCGCAGGCCGATGCGGCGGCGTTGCGGCGGATCGTCATGACTGCAATTCTCCCAACAGCGTTTCAAAGTTGGGGAAACTTGTCGCCACCGGGGCCATGTCGTCAATCGTCACCGGTGACCCGGTGACAAGTCCGGCGACCGCAAAGCTCATGCAAATGCGATGGTCGAGGTGGCCGGCGACGGTGGCGCCGCCGGGGAGCGGGTCGCCGCCGGTGCCGTCGATGATCAGGCCGTCCTCGGTCTCGGTGACGCGCGCGCCGATCGCTTTGAGCCCGGTCGCCATCACCGCGAGCCGGTCGCTTTCCTTGACGCGCAGTTCGTCGAGGCCAGAGGTTGTCGTGCGGCCCTGTGCCAGCGCCGCGGCGACGAACAGGATCGGGAATTCGTCGATCATGCTGGGCGCGACGGCGGGATCGACCGCGATGCCGGTCAGCGCGCTGTGGCGGACGCGCAGGTCGGCGACGGGCTCGCCGCCGACGTCGCGCGGGTCGATCGCTTCGATGTCGCCGCCCATCTGGCGCAGCACGTCGATCAGCCCGGCGCGGGTCGGGTTCAGCCCGACATTGGTGATGGTGACGTCCGAACCGGGGACCAGCAGCGCCGCGATGATGAAGAATGCCGCCGACGACGGATCGCCGGGAACGACGATCGTCTGCGGCTTCAGCTCCGCCTCGCCAACAATGCGAATGTGGCGGGTGCCGTTGGCAGCGGTTTCGACGGTCAGGTCGGCGCCGAAGCCGCGCAGCATCCGCTCGCTGTGATCGCGGGTCGGCACGGGTTCGATGACTTCGGTGATGCCGGGGGTGTTGAGCCCGGCGAGCAGCACCGCGCTCTTCACCTGCGCCGAGGCGACGGGCAGGCGGTAGGCGAGGGGGATGGCGGGGGCGAGGCCGCGCACCATCAGCGGCAGGCGGCCCCCCGGTGACGCGGTGATGTCGGCGCCCATCTGGCCCAGCGGATCGATGACGCGGCCCATCGGGCGGCCCGACAGGCTGGCGTCGCCCAAAAAAGTGGCGGTGATCGGATGGCTGGCGACCAGCCCCATCAGCAGCCTGGTCGAGGTGCCGCTGTTGCCCATGTCGAGCGCGTCGCGCGGCTGGAGCAGCCCGCCGACGCCGACGCCGTCGATCACCCATTCGCCGTCGGCGCGGCGTTCGATGCTGGCGCCCATCGCCCGCATCGCGGCGGCGGTGGCGAGCACGTCATGCCCTTCGAGCAGGCCGGTGACGCGGCTTGTCCCCACCGCCAGGGCCGACAACATCAGCGAGCGATGCGAGATGCTTTTGTCGCCCGGGATCGCGATCCTGCCGGTGAGCGGAGCGGAGGCGGAAAAGCTGCGGGGGGTGGTGGTGGGATCGGTCATGGCGAGCGGCTTTTGACAGCGCCCTTACAATCTGGCAAGGCGCACGCCGATTTGATGGATGCCGCGCAGGCAACCGTCGCTTTCCACACATTTTATTCTGTTTCCAGAAGGTTACGAGGCATATATGATCAAGGCTGAATGGGGCACGAAACGCAGCTGCCCGAAATGCGCCACGCGATTCTATGATTTGACCAAGGATGATCCGATCAACTGCATCAATTGCGGTTACAACTGGATCCCGGAATCGGTGCTGAAATCAAAGCAGCCGATGCCGTTCGAGGTCGAAAAGCCCGGCAAGGCCGTGAAGGAAGAGGTCGTCGTCGACGAGGATCTGGATCTGGACGTCGATGTCGACGAAGACAATGATTCGCCCGACAATGACGTCGACCTGGGCGGTGACGATGATCTGGGCGTCGCGACGGCGGACGACGACGACGTCGAAACCTGATTTTTGCGGTGCGGGGTCCAAAAGGCATCGAAAGATGCATTTGGCCCCTTGCATCGACCGCCCGCACTGGTAAAGGCGGCAACCCGATCGCAGCAGCCATGATGGTGAGAGCGATCCAGCGAAGATGTGGGGCCTTAGCTCAGCTGGGAGAGCGCCTGCATGGCATGCAGGAGGTCAGCGGTTCGATCCCGCTAGGCTCCACCACTTCTTCAAAAGGGTCCGCGAAAGCGGGCCTTTTTTGTTGGGCGCGGGATGTGGGCGCGTTGGCCATGTCGCGGTCCGCAATGGGATGGTGAGCGGCCCTACGCCCTCCTCGTCATTCCCGCGAAAGCGGGAACCCAGCGCGCAACGCTGGCTTGCTGGATTCCCGCTTTCGCGGGAATGACGAAGGGAAGAGAGAGCGTCCGCAATCGGTTGAAACCAGTCAGCGCGGCCCGATCGCGGGCGTCCTTACCCGGCCACCTCGTCAAACAGCGGTTCCAGCGCGATCGGATCGGCCAGCGTGATGCGGTCGAGGATCGAGGCGGTGTCGTCGCGCACTTTCAGCATCAGGCTGCGTAGCCGACATTCGGATTCGGGCAGGCAATTTTTGCAATGTTCGTGCGCGTTGCGCGCCGCGCAGGGGACGAGTGCGAGCGAGCCGCGGGTCAGGCGGACGAGGTCGCCATAGCTGATGTCGATCGGCGGCAGCGCGAGCTGATAGCCGCCGTCGCGCCCGCGCTGCGAAATCAGCAGGCCTTCGCGCGCCATTTCGGACAGGATGACGGTCAGGAATTTGGGCGGGATATTCTGCGCCTCCGCAATATCCGCCAGCTGCACCTGCCCCTTGCCCCAATGATCGGCAAGATGCTGGAACGCGCGGATCGTATAACGGGTCTTTTGCGAAAGCATGGCGGGTTACTGTGACATATTCAGGCTTAATTCAACCTGTGTGGATGAGATTTCGCCAAGAGTTGATGAAAATCACAGCGGGTGGCATGAACACGGGATACAAGCGCCGCCAAGATGCTGTTTGTGGCGATGATTTGGGGGTAAGCGGATGATGCGTAAGGTCTGGGGTGCTCCGGCGGTGTTGGCCGCCTGTCTGTTGGCGGTTGCCCCCGCGCAGGCGCAGTTCGGCAGCCTGCTGCGCAAGGTGACGACCCCGGCGCCGAAACCCAGCGAAGAAGGCAATGGCGGCTGTCCCAAAGGCAAGAAGGGCAGCAGCATCGGGCGCAACATCCTGGGCAATGTGCTCAACGATGCGGTCGGTGATGCGGCGAGCAAGGCGGGCGTCTATAGCTATGTGCCGATCGGCGAAGTCAGCGGGACGCTGACCGACGCGATCGCGTGCCGACTCGACCCCGCCGAGCAGGTCCAGGCCGCCGCAGCCACCGAAGAGGTCACGCGCGGCGAAGCGGTCGGCGCCACATCGAACTGGACCAGCGCGACGCGGCCCGAGGTGAGTGGATCGTCGACCGTCGCGGCGCGTAACGACCTGGCCGACGGCACCCGCTGCATGAACGTCACCGACATCATCATTGTCGAGGGCGAGGAAACGCGGGTCAGCAAGCGGATGTGCAAGGAACCGGGTGCATCGCGCTATGTCCTTGCCGCCTAGGATCGCCCGGATCGCGTTGGCCGCGGGGTTGCTCGCCAGCCTGACCGGCGCCGCCAAGGTCAAGATGGACCCCGCCAACCCGACCTGCCCGCTGACCCCCGACTGGTCGGCCAACCCGACGATGAAACTGACCCCGGTGGTCAAGGGCGGCGCCAAGGTGCTGCTGGCCGAGGGGCGGATCGATGCGGGGCTGCCCGACCGTTTGAAAGCCGCGCTGGCCGCCAATCCCGATGTCGGCGAAGTGTGGCTGCGTTCACAGGGCGGCGACGCGCGCGCGGGCAATGCGGCGGGGCGGATCATCCGTTCAAACTTTGGCCTGACGACGCGCATTCCGGCGGGCTGGGCGTGCTTCAGCGCGTGCAATTTCATTTTCATGGGCGGGCAGCCGCGGGTCATCGATCCGGGCGGGCTGTTCATCGTCCATATGTTCACGCGCACCGGCGACCGCAGCACGATCGACATGAGCGTCGCGATGGGCACCGACGCGACGCGCGAGCTGATCGGCGACATCGAGCAGGACGCCGCGCTGCTCGCGAGCGAGGATAATGATTTCCTGATCCGCATGGGGGTGTCGCGCAAGCTCTTGACCGAAGTGATGTATCAGCAAAAGGCGCTGGCGAACGATGAGGACAAATCGACGCGGCGGTGCCTGACGCAGGCCGAGGTCAGATCGTACAACGTTGCAAATAACAACGAATAGGATAGGCTGGCCTCAAAGACAGGAGAGGCTGCCATGAACGAGATGACGCACGACCATGCGACCTTCCGCTCGATGATCGACGGAACGCAGGAAGATTGGGACATCATCGCGCGCGAACAAAAGGAATTCGCGCCGCAGAATGGCAAGCGCATCCTGGAGCATCTGAAGCTGCTCGGCGGCGATTATGGCGGGTTTCCGGTCGACCGGCTCGAGCATTGTCTGCAAACCGCGACCAGAGCGCACAGAGATGGCCGCGACGAGGAATATGTCGTGATGGCGCTGCTCCACGACATCGGCGACACGCTGGGCGCGTTCAACCATCCCGACGTCGCGGCGGCGATTTTGAAGCCGTTCCTGTCCGAAGAAAATCTGTGGATCGTCCAGCACCACGGGATTTTCCAGGGCCATTATTTCTTCCACTACATCGGCCTCGACCGCGACATGCGCGACCAGTTCCGTGACAGCCCGCATTATGCGGCGTGCGCCCTATTCTGCGAGAAATATGACGCGCCGGCGTTTGACCCCGCCTATGCCAGCGAGCCGCTGGAATTTTTCGAGCCGATGGTGATGCGGGTCTGCGGCTATCCGAAGAACAGCATCTACAAAAAGGTGATGGTCGAGGAAGCGGCGGAGTAGAATAGGCGTCGCCCCAGCGGAAGCTGGGGCCGCTGGCAGCCTTACCCGTCACCGCTCCGTCGACCGACAGCGATCCCAGCTTTCGCTGGGATGACGCACTTTCTCACTTCCCCTTGAACGCCGTCTTCCGCTTCTGAACAAACGCCATGATACCCTCGGCTGCGTCGGCGCTGCCCGCCGCGATGAACTGCCCCTTCGCCTCGGCATCGAGCGTGTCGGCGTAGCTTTGCGACAGGCCGTCGCGCAGCACCTTGCGCATCGTGCCGAGCGAGACCGTCGGGCCGTTCGCGAGGCGCGCCGCCAGCGCGCGGGCTTCGGTCAGCAGGTCGGCGTCGTCGACGCATTTATAGACCATGCCCCAGTCGGCGGCCTGTTCGCCCGAAATTTTCTCGCCCAGCATCATCATCTGCGTCGCGCGCGGCAGGCCGATCAGGCGCGGCAGCAGCCATGACGAGCCGCCGTCGGGGACCAGCCCGATATTGACGAAGGCCTGGAGGAAATAGGCGCTTTTGCCCGCGATCGTGAAATCGCCCGACAGCGCAAAGCTGCAACCCACGCCTGCGGCCGGTCCGTTGACCGCGGTGACGACCGGAATGTCGAGATTGGCGAGCGCGAGCAGCATCGGGTTATAATGGTTGCGCAGCGCCTTGCGGCTGTTGGCGCCGCCGCCGACCGCCGACGCCGCGCGGTCGCCGCCCAGATCGGCGCCCGAACAGAAACCGCGCCCTTCGCCGGTGATCAGCAGCGCGCGGGCGCCAAGCAGCGGCAGATAGTCGAGCGCGCTGCGGATATCGTCGGCCATCGCGGGCGGCATCGAATTAAGCCGGTCGGGACGGTTGAGCGTGATCGTCGCGACATTGTCGGCGATTTCCAGCTTGATCGTGTCGAAGGTGGGGATGTCGGTCATGGGAAGGATCCTCTCGCAGGCGCTTTACCTTTACGTTCACGTAAAGGTGTGACTCATTTGCGGCGCGAGTGCAAGAGGGAAGGGGTGGCCATGCATCTCTGCTCCTAGTTCCGTTCGTGTCGAGCGAAGTCGAGACACCCGTCGGCCTTACGCTACGCCGACGGGTGTCTCGACTTCGCTCGACACGAACGGAAACACGAACCTCAGATATCATCTACGCTGACTTCGCCAACCCACCAGCCCCTTCCCACGCCGCCGCGCCGCTGCTAGGCGCGCGCCATGCTAGCTCCCCATCCTGACCGCCGCACCTTTGCCATCATCTCGCATCCCGACGCGGGCAAGACCACGCTGACCGAGAAATTGCTCGTCGCGGGCGGCGCGATCCATATCGCGGGCGAGGTCAAGGCGCGGGGGCAGGCGCGGCGCGCGCGGTCCGACTGGATGAAGATCGAGCAGCAGCGCGGGATTTCGGTGACCTCGTCGGTGATGACGTTTGAACATGCCGGGCTGATCTTCAACCTGCTCGACACCCCGGGGCACGAGGATTTCAGCGAGGATACCTATCGCACCCTGACCGCGGTCGACAGCGCGGTGATGGTGATCGACGCCGCCAAGGGCATCGAACCGCAGACGCTGAAACTGTTCGAGGTTTGCCGCCTGCGCTCGGTGCCGATCATCACCTTTATCAACAAGGTCGATCGCGAGGGGCTGCCGCCGTTTGAATTGCTCGACGAGGTCGCCGACCGGCTGGCGCTCGACGTGTGTCCGATGAACTGGCCCGCGGGCATGGGCGGGCAATTTGAGGGAATCTACGACCTCGTCGATCCGGCGATCATGCGGCCGGGCGGCGATGCTTCGCGGATGTACGAAGGGCACCGCGCCAAGGTGACGGGGCTCGACGATCCGGCGCTGGCGCAGGAATTGAGCGCCGCCGCGCTCGCGCACCTCAAGGAAGAAACCGAGCTGGCGTCGGCCTGTTATGCGCCGTTCGACGGCGCGGCCTATCGCGGCGGCGACCTGACCCCGGTGTATTTCGGATCGGCGCTCAAGGAATTCGGCGTCGTCGATCTGCTCGCCGCGCTCGCCAACCACGCGCCGGGGCCGCAGCCGCAGCCTGCCGAACCGGCGCCGGTCGAACCGACCGACGATGCCGTCACCGGTTTCGTGTTCAAGGTGCAGGCGAATATGAACCCCGCGCACCGCGACCGCATCGCGTTCATGCGGCTGTGTTCGGGCAAGTTCGAGCGCGGGATGCGCTTGATGCAGGGCGGGACGGGCAAGGCGATCGCGATCAGCCGCCCGATGCTGTTCCTGGCGCAGGACCGCGAAATGGCCGAGGAAGCGTGGCCGGGCGACATCATCGGCATCCCGAACCACGGCACGCTGCGCGTCGGCGACACCTTGTCCGAACGCACCGACATCACGATCACCGGGCTGCCCAATTTTGCCCCCGAATTGCTGCGCCGCGTGGCGCTGGTCGATCCGACCCAGACCAAGAAATTGCGCAAGGCGCTCGACGACATGGCCGAGGAGGGGATTATTCAGGTCTTCTACCCCGAAATCGGCGCGAACATGATCGTCGGCGTCGTCGGCCAGTTGCAGCTGGAAGTGCTGATCAGCCGCCTCGACGCCGAATATAAGGTCGAGGCGAAGCTGGAGCAGTCGCCGTGGGAAACCGCGCGCTGGATCGCGTGCGACGATCCCATGAAGCTCAAGACGTTTCAGTCCGAACACCGCGGCGCCAGCGCGACCGACCGCGACGGCGCGCCGGTGTTCATGGCCAAGGACGGGTGGGAAGTGGGCTATATCACCCAGCGCAATCCGGATATCCGGTTTACGGCGACCAAGGAGCGGCGGTTGGGGGCTTTGGCGGTCTAGCCTGATTTGTCGCCCCAACCCAACTCGTCGCCCCAGCGAAAGCTGGGGCCGCTATCGTCATAGCTGAACGCCAGCGATCCCAGCTTTCGCTGGGATGACGATGCTTAAATCAGGCTCAATAGATCGTTGGACGCTGCGGGGGCCTCATCCGCCTCATCCTCCTCCCCCTCGAACTTGCTCAGCGTCAGCCCCAGCAGCCGGATGCCCTGTTCGGTCGGCAGCAGCGGTGCCAAAATTGCCTCGCCCGCCGCCAGCAGCGCGGCGCCATCGAGGATCGGCGCCGCCACCGATTTCGCGCGCGTGATCGTTTTGAAATCGGCGTAGCGCAGCTTCAGCGTCACCGTCCGTCCGCGCGCACCTTTCTTGGCGGCGCGATCCCAAACCACGGTGCAGACATGCGCCAGCGCCTCGCGGATTTCGGTGTCGGTCGTGAGGTCGTTGAAAAAGGTGCGCTCGCCGCCGAGCGATTTCAGCGGCCGGTTCGACTTGACCCGCCGATGGTCGATGCCGCGCGCCAGATTGAACAGCCATTCGGCGCTGTTGCCGAAATTTTCCGCCAGCCACAGCGGGTCTTTGCCCGCCAGATCGGCGCCCGAAAACACCCCGAGTCCCTCCATCTTCGCCGCGGTCACCGGGCCGATGCCGTGAAAGCGGCGGATCGACAATGTTTGGACAAAGGCGGCGCCCCTGCCCGGCGGAATGACGGTCAGCCCGTCGGGCTTGTTTTGATCCGACGCCAGCTTGGCGATGAACTTATTATACGACACACCCGCCGAAGCGGTGAGACCGGTTTCGTCGCGGATGCGGCGGCGGATCAGCTTCGCGGTCGCGGTCGCGCTGCCCAGCCCGGCCTTGTCGGCGCTGACGTCGAGATAGGCTTCGTCGAGCGACAGCGGCTCGACCTCGTCGGCATAGTCGTGGAAAATCGCGCGGATCTGGTGCGACACTTCGCGATAGGCGTCGAAGCGCGGGGGGACGAAGATGAGGTCGGGGCATTGGCGCTTGGCGGTGATGCTGGGCATCGCCGAGCGGACACCGAATTTGCGCGCTTCGTAACTGGCGGCGGCGACCACCCCGCGCCGCGACGAACCGCCGACGGCGACGGGTTTACCGCGCAGCGCCGGGTCGTCGCGCTGTTCGACCGACGCGTAAAAGGCATCCATGTCGACATGGATGATCTTGCGGACCGGGGCGTCCGTCGGCGTGTCGGGGGCAAGGTCTGCGGCAACTTCCACGCGCGCAGCCTAGCATGTTGCCACGATGTTCTCAACGACGCGGTTGACGCCAGACTTGACGAAGATGGGGCAAGATGGCAATCGCCGCCGACCTTGGTGAGCGGGTATAGCATAGTGGTAATGCTCTAGCCTTCCAAGCTAGCTAGGCGGGTTCGATTCCCGCTACCCGCTCCAACTCGCTGTTCGTCGACGTTCGTATTCGTCTGGACAGTTCCCAAAAATCCCCGGTATATAGCGGTTGTGAGGCCGCAGTCGTTCGTCCCCGTTCATGCAGAGCCACCAGTCGGTGGGGGTATGATTGGGGGGCGTCGGTAAATGGCCAATGCGATACCCCCGCGAGTGGGGGTATCCTGTGGGGACTTTCCCCGGGAGGCTCGATAAGCAAATGGCCCTGACTGACTTGGCAATCCGGAACGCAAAGCCGGGTCCGAAGCCGATCAAATTGGCAGATGGCGCAGGCATGTTTCTGCTAGTGACACCGGCGGGAGGCAAGCTTTGGCGGCTCAAATATCGCATAGACGGGCGCGAAAAGTTGCTGGCAATTGGCGCCTATCCGGAGATCGGCCTCAGCGACGCCCGTAAACGGCGTGATGAGGCGCGAACCATGATCGCGCTAGGCAAGGATCCCTCCCGCGAAAAGCAGCGCGATAAGCTGCGTTCACGTAAGCAGGCAGCTGATACCTTTACCGCCATCGCCGACGAATATTGCGCCAAGCGCAGGCGCGACGGTGAGAAGGGATGGGCGGCCGCCACTGCCACCCGGAGCGAATATCTTCTGTCTCTGCTGAACAGTAGCATTGGGCGATTGGCCATTGCCGAGATTGAGCCCGCCGACATTCTGGGCGCAGTTCGCAAGATTGAAGGCAAGGGTAATCTCGAAAGCGCACGGCGCACTCTGCAACTGGCGAGCATGGTGTTTCGGTACGCCGTGGCGACTGCTCGCCTCGGCTCCGACCCTACTCGCGATCTACGCGGCGCACTTACTGCGCCCACAGTCACGCACTACGGGGCTATCACGGATGGGCGCCGCGTTGGCGAACTGCTGCGGGCGATTGATGGGTATGATGGGCAGGGGCATACGAAGCTAGCTATGCAGATCGCCCCGCATGTATTCGTCCGCCCGGGAGAGTTGCGCCATGCTGATTGGAGCGAGATTGATCTGGACAATGCCCTTTGGAGCATCCCGCCTGAGAAGATGAAAATGCGTAGGACACATCATGTACCGCTGTCACGCCAAGCATTGGCGCTGTTCAAGGAAACGCGATCGATCACCGGTCCGAGCGGTTACGTCTTTCCGTCGATACGGTCTCGTGCGCGACCAATGAGTGAGAACACCATTAATGCCGGGTTGCGGAGGCTGGGATACACTAGCCAGGAAATGACCGCACACGGGTTTCGCGCGATGGCATCGACTCTCTTAAACGAGTCCGGAAAATGGCATCCCGACGCAATCGAGCGCGCGCTGGCGCATGGCGACAGCGATAAGGTGCGCGCTGCCTATCATCGCGGCGCGCATTGGGATGAGCGTGTGGTGATGGCGCAATGGTGGAGCGATTATCTTGATCGATTGCGTGTTGGGTCAGAGGCAACAGCATGAGGCGAGCAACCCTGAGATTCAAGTCATGCAGTGTTATGCCCCGTGTTGGGGGGCCACTGACCCAACCAGCTAGCAGGTGAGCAGTATACCGCAGTTTCGACGGTCAAGATCAAACTCTGGATTCATATTTCATGTACCGAGTTTGCGGGTTAATTTGAGCCCGGTGCTTGTAACTCTCAATCCCATGAGCAAGGATAGGTCTTTCAGGGACCACCGATGAATCCAAAGCAGTTGAAGAGCGTGAAACGGCTCAGCAATTCGGCGTTTCACCGTTTGCCGCTTAGGACCTTTATCCGTTTCATAGATGGCCCGCGCTGGCCAGAACGACTGCATCGTATACGTAAGTGGCTTGGGCAAATCGGTAAGGTCCTTGTCGGAAATCCTCATGCGCCGATAGACCGGGTTGCTATTGTCCAGCTTATCAGTTCGCTTCGTTCGGTACCCCTTCAATTTTTTCAGCCGCTTGAGCACGGTAACCATTTCGCCTGCGGCTACGAGGTGGATGTGGAGCTGCCACACATCTTTGCTCGGCTCGTACTCACCGTGCATCGACGCGAATATGAAGCCGCTACTCCCGGTCGCCCCGCAACTGTTGAGTGCCTTCCGAAATCTTTCCATAAATTTGACGGGGTCCACTTGATTGAGGTCTAAGCCGGAAATGTCCCATCCTTGCGGGATGATTGTCGCGGTTACGATTGGCGCAATTCCGCACGTCTCGACAAGCTTCCATAGCTGGCCTCCCACCGCATTGCGCCTTGCTCGATAGTGGAGTGCTGACGCTAAGGTTGTTGGATGGTCTTCGCCGGAAGAAGTGGATAGCATGTCAGCAAGCTGAGCCGCCGCCTTTACGTCGATCACGTCCGGAAATTTTGCAGCACATCGCCGCAGACTCATTGCTTGCGGATTCCGACGATCCCGCGCAGGGATACCGACATGATCACGCGCATCGTTCCGATCTGATCCCGCGCGGGATTCCGATCTGATGCCGCGCACGGCTCAGAGCCGTCATCG